>NZ_JBIRNE010000012.1:42835-265107 GCF_044331465.1 Streptomyces sp. NPDC017225
CAAGAACGACGTCGCTGTCGCCGCCGCCACCCCGGAGAACGTGGAGCTGGAGATGCAGGAGCTGGAGGCGCTGGAGGCCCCCGGTTTCTGGACCGGTGTCTCCATCGGCGCCACGGTCTCGTCGGCCGTCGCCACCTCGATCGCCCTCACCTGATCCGTCCCGCGTCCATCGTCCGATCCGCGTGCTGTTTCACGTGAAACCGCCGCTCCTGGTGAGAGGGACTCACCGGGCCTTACGAAAGGGAAATGTCATGGCCGAGATCAAGAACGACGTCGCTGTCGCCGCCGCCACCCCGGAGAACGTGGAGCTGGAGATGCAGGAGCTGGAGGCGCTGGAGGCCCCCGGTTTCTGGACCGGCGTGTCCATCGGCGCCACGGTCTCGTCGGCTGTCGCCACCTCGATCGCCCTCACCTGACCGAGGAACCGCGACGAGGGACGCGACCCCCAGTGAGTAGCCCTCACTAGGTCTTCGGCACCAACCGCAGATCCTGCCTCGGCCCTGCTTCCGGCAAACGAATGAGCTGGGCCGAGGCGGGGGGCGCCCCACCCACCGACCGATCCTCTCCGCCGTAAGGACACCACCGTGAGCGCCACCACCGCGTCACCCGCTGCGCCCGCCGCGCACACGCAGCGGCCGGACCGCGCACCGGGCACCGAGATCCACCCGCCCATGGGCGACGGCGGCACGTGGGTGCTGCAGCGTGGCCCGCGTTACATCCGAGTGAGCCCCGAAGTCGCCGTCCTCGCCGGCCACTTCGACGGCAGCCGCGACCACGAGGAACTGGCCCGTCTGATGGGCGGTGGCTGGAACGCCGAGATGGTCGGCTTCGCCGTCCGGCGCCTGGACGACCTCGCCCTGGTCGACAACGGCGAGATGAAGGCGCCCCGCCGCCAGGGCCGCTTCAAGATGGTCCCGCCGTTCACCTTCCAGTTCACCCTGCTGCGGCCCGGCCGCACCATGCAGTCCATGCAGCCCCTCTTCGCCCGCCTGGGCAACCGCTACCTCGTCGGTGGCGCGCTGCTGACCGCCCTGGCCGGCCTGCTCGCACTCGCCGTCCAGAACACCTACGTCACCGCTTCGCTGTCCGGTCCGCTGTCGCCCCTGACCTACCTGGGCATCCTCGCCGGACTCATCATCGGCACCTCGATCCACGAGCTCGGCCACGCCGCGACGCTCATCCGCTACGGTGGCAAGCCCTCGCGCATCGGGATCATGCTCTTCTACCTGATGCCGGCGTTCTTCTGCGACGTGTCCGACGCCTGGCGCCTGCCGCGACGCCGCCAGCGCGTCCACGTCGCGCTCGCCGGCCCAGCGGTGCAGACCTTCCTCGCCGGTTCCGCCGCGCTCGCCGCCTGGCCGCTGGCCGACTCCGGCGCCAAGACCGCCCTGGTCTTCTTCGCCCTCGGCAGCTACATCACCGGACTGCTGAATCTGCTGCCCTTCATCAAGCTCGACGGCTACATCGCCCTGATGAGCCACGTCGACATCCCCTACCTGCGCGACCGGGCCATCACCGACGCCCGCCGCTTCCTGGCCCGCCTGCTGTTCGGCGGCACCTACGAGCGCGAGCTGAAGCACCGCTGGACCACCGTGTACGGGCTGGCCTGCATGGTCTTCCCGCTGTACCTGCTCTCCACCGCACTTCAGCTCTGGATCGACCTGCTGCGCCGCGGCGGCGTCATCGGTATCTGCCTGGCCGCCTGCGGAGTGTCGTACGGGCTGTACTTCATGGGGCGCGGGGTCCGCAGGCTGGCGGGGGAGGTGCGCGCGGCCGGTGCCGGGCGGCCCCGTATCGCCCTGGTCACCACCGCGGTCGCCGCCGCCGTCGGCGCCGTGATGTTCCTGCCCGTCCCGCACACGGTCTCCGCCGCGTACGTGAGCCGGCCCGGCGGGGTGGACCTGGTGCTGCTCGACGGCGCCGACACCGACCGCATCGGGCCCGGCCAGAAGGTCGCCCTCACCACCAACGGCCCGGTGCTGAACTCGGCCACCGGCACCGCGACCATCGGCGCCGCGCCCGCCGGGACCGGTGAGGCCCCGCTGGACTCCTTCTTCCCGATCGACCTGGACGGCGCCCTGAAGATGCCGGTCACCACCTACCCGCTCGCCCTCGACGGCGCCCCGGAGGAGCCCGCGGGCGCAGCCCGGGTGGACACCGGCCGGCTGCCGCTGTGGGAGGTCGGCTACCGCACCTACATCAGCCCCTTCCTCCCGTAACCCACCGCCCGGCCCCGCCCCGCACCCCTTCCGCCCGACCCGTCACGCACCCTCGGCGCGGCCCCGCCGCGCCCACCGAACCCACGGTCAGGAGACGTATCGTGCTCGACTTCCGCTTCCTCGACTTCTGCCGCGAGGACTCCCTCTTCTACGACGCCCCCGACCACGACGGCGCCACGGACCAGGATTTCCACGCGGGCCGCGTCCCCGGCACCGGCTGGACGGTGAGCCGGGGCAGAGAGTGGACGTTCTGCACACCGCCGGACCTGGACGTCCCGGACCAGGGCTGGAAGATCCACGTCTCCGCCTCGCCGGACAACGCCGCCGAACTCCTCGACATCGTCGCCCCGTACTGCGTGGAGCACGGGCTGATGTACAAGTACATCTCCAACCGGGAGATCCTCGGCCGACGCGGCAGCAAGTACGGAGACCGCAGCGCCAGCGGCAAGTTCGTCACCATCTACCCGTCCGACGAGGAGGCCCTGGAGCGCACGCTGCGCGAGCTGGACGAGCTGGTCGGCGGCACGCCCGCCCCGTACATCCTCAGCGACCTGCGCTGGAACCAGGGCCCGCTGTTCGTGCGCTACGGCGGCTTCGTGCTGAAGATGGCGCGTGCCGAGAACGGCGCCATGGTCCCCGGCATCCGCAACCCGCAGGGCGAGATGGTGCCCGACGTGCGGCGCCCCGCGTTCCGGCCGCCGGAGTGGGTGACCCTGCCGGCGTTCCTCGCCGAGGCGCACGCCAAGCGCAGGCAGGGCACCCTGAAGAACTTCCCGTTCCGGGTCTACAAGGCGCTGCACTTCTCCAACGGCGGCGGTGTCTACCGCGCCGTCGACCAGCGCACCGGTGGCGAGGTGCTGCTGAAGGAGGCCCGTCCGCTGGCCGGTCTGGACGCCAGCGGGGCGGACGCGATCGCCCGTATGGAGCGCGAGCACTGGGCGCTGACGACGCTGGCCGGTCTGCCCACGGTGCCGGCCCTGGTCGACTACCGGGACGGTCACGAGCACCGCTTCCTCGCCCGTGAGTTCGTCGAGGGCGAGGCGCTCATCGACGTGCTGCGCCGCCGGCACCCCTTCACCTCGGGGGACAACACCCCCGAGGCCCGCGCCGCCTACACCGAGTGGGCGCTGGGCATCCTCGACCAGGTCTCCCGGGGCGTGGCCGACATGCACGAGCGCGGGGTGGTCTTCGGTGACCTGCACCCGGGCAACATCCTGCTCAAGGCCGACGACTCGGTCGCGTTCATCGACATGGAGACCTCCACCCCGGTCGAGGCCGGGTACCAGCAGGCGATGGGCGCTCTCGGCTTCCACGCGCCGCACCACCTCACCGGGCCGGCGGTCGACCTGTTCGCCCTCAACGTGCTGCGGTTGACGATGTTCATGCCGCTGCCGCAGGTGGTGCCGTGGGGCGTCGCCAAGGTGCGCACGCTGCTCAAGGCCGCCACCGACAACTTCGACCTGCCCGAGTCCCTGACCCGTGCCATCACCGACGGTCTGGGGCCGGACGTGCTCACCGCGGACCGGGACTTCCGGGCCGAGTGGCCCGCCGTTCCCGACGCCGAGCTGCGCGCCAGGATCGCCCGCTCCATCGTCGAGGGCGCGTCGCCCGACCGCGACGACCGTCTCTACCCAGGCGACGCCATGCAGTTCCTCATCCCGGACGGCGGCACGACCTTCGCGTACGGCGCGGCGGGCGTGCTGTGGGCCCTGTCCCGCGCGGGTCACCGGCCGCCGGCCGAGCACGTGCGGTGGCTCGCCGACCACGCCCGCGACGCCGAGACGGACGGCCCCGGCTTCTTCACGGGTCTGGCCGGACCGGCGTTCACCCTGGATCACCTGGGCCACCGGGACGAGGCCGACGCGCTGATGCGGCGGGCCTTCGACATCCCGGCCGCGAACGTCAGCGACTCGCTGTGCAACGGCTGGGCCGGTCTCGGCCTGGTGGCTCTGCACCTGGCCGAGCGTCGCGGCGACCCGGCGTACCTGGAGATGGCCCGTACCCTCGCAGGCCGGCTGGGCGGCCCGCAGAGCGCGCCGGCCGGGCCCAAGCGGGTCGGTCTGGTGCACGGGCGCACCGGTCACGCGCTGTTCCTGCTGCGGCTGTTCGAGCAGAGCGGCGACCTCCGTCACCTGGACGCCGCCGAGGCCGAACTGCGGGCGGACCTGGAGACCATCGACCTCGACCAGGAGGACAGCCGGCTCCGGCTCGGCCCCGGCCTCATCGGCGGCGCGGGAATCGCCCTGGTGATCCGGGCCCTGCGACGGCACCGGCCGAGCGCCGACCTGGCGGCGGCCCGGGAGCGGCTGCTGGAGACCGTGCACACGCACTTCGCCATATCCTGCGGCCTGTTCACCGGCCGGGCCGGCGCGCTGCTCGCGCTGACCGGCGAGGACCGCGCCCCCGAGCTGATCCGCACCCACCTGGACGCGCTGGGCTGGGAGGCCATGGCCGCCGAGCCGGGCCGTGTGGACTTCCTCGGCGACCACGGCTACCGGCTCTCCACCGACCTGGCGACCGGCTCGGCCGGCGTGCTGCTGGCGCTGGCCGCGCTCGCCGACGACGACGCGGCGGCCCTGCCCTTCCTGGGCGGCACGCCGGCGCGGGATTACGCGGAGGCGGCCTGATGATCGACGTCCCGCGCACCCTCGCCCCGGCCACCGGCATCGCCTCCCGCTATTCGCTGCTGCCCCCGCGGGGCGACAACCCGCTGTGGAGCACCGCCGTGGCGCTCGCCCCGGTCGCCGGGGCGGACGAGGCCGAGGTTCCGCTGTCCGCGCTGGTCGCGGGCGCCAACGGCCACTCCCGCGCCGACGCGCTGCTGCGCGGTGCCGGCGAGGCCGTCGAGCGCCGCGCGCTGCACCCCGACGACCGGCTGGGCACCGTACACGGCACCGCGTCCGGCCTGGGCCGTCCGGTCCTCGCCCCGCACGACCCGCGCCACGCCCTGGCCCACCCGGACGCGGCCCGCGCCGAACTGGCCTGGTACCCGGCGGTCCGGCTGAGCGACACGGCCGAGGTGCTGGTCCCGGCCCACCTCGTCGACTGGCCGACCGCCGGGCCGGCTTCGCTGTTCGACCCGGGGCCCTCCGGCGCGGCGTCCGGCGGCAGCGCGGACATGGCGCTGCGCTCGGCGCTCGTCGAGATCGTCGAGCGGGACGCGTTCACCGTCGCCTGGGGCCGCCAGCTGGGGCTGCCCTGCTGGAGCGACCCCTTCGCGGCGGTGGCCGGCGAACCCGACCGGCCCACCGGCGAGGCGCTGCGCGTCCTGTGGCGGCGCGCGCTGGAGCGCGACGTGGAGACGGTCTTCGCACGCGTCCCGACCGCCGTCGACGGCCTGTGGTGCGTGGTGGCCTGCCTGCTGGAACCGGAGCGCCCCGGCGCCCTGACGACCGTGGGCATGAAGGCCTCCGACCGCCCGTACGACGCCCTGCTGGGCGCTCTCCAGGAGGCCTGGCAGGTCCGGGCCGCGCTGGAGGTCACCGCGCAGGACGGTCCGGTCGCGGACGTGCCGGACCCGCTGGTCACCGAGCACGACCGGATCCGGTACATGCTCACCGGCCGCGCCCGCCGGGCGGTACGCGACTGGGTCGCCGGATTCGTCCCGGCCGGGGCACCGATGTCCCCGGCCGCGGTGAGCACCGACGCGATCGTCGCCGCGCTGCTCGCCGACGGCGCCGACCCGCTGGTCGTCGACCTCACGCCCCGGCTGCCCGCCACCGCGGCCGCCATGGGCTGGCACGCGGTGAAGGTCGTACCGGCCGGCTACCAGCAGCTGCGGATGGACGAGACCCACCAGTGGAGCTGGAACCGGTCCCGTCTGGACTCCGCGCCCAGGCGCACCGGCTGCCCGGCGCGCCTGACCGATCACCGGGCCGCGGCCCCCCACCCCCTGCCCTGACGAAGCGGCCCGCCAGGGCACGCCCGACCCCCTCGAAACGGGAGGAACGCACACGATGCTGGAACTGGACAACGTCGTACGGCGCTTCGGCGACCGCTGCGCGGTCGACCAGGTGTCGTTCCGCGTCGACGACGGCCGGATGACCGGCTTCGTCGGCGGGAACGGCGCGGGGAAGACCACGACGATGCGCATGATCATGGGCGTGCTGGCGCTGAACGGCGGAGAGATCCGCTGGAACGGCGCGCCGGTCACGGCCGTCGACCGCCGCGGCTTCGGCTACATGCCCGAGGAGCGCGGCCTCTACCCCAAGCAGACCGTTCTCAGCCAGCTGGTCTACCTGGGCCGGCTGCGCGGCCTGAGCGCCCGCGCCGCCCAGGACTCGGCCTCCGGGCTGATCGAGCGGCTGGCGCTCGCCGGAAAGCGGGACGACCGGCTGGAGTCACTGTCGCTGGGCAACCAGCAGCGCGTGCAGATCGCCGCCGCGCTGATCGGCGAACCGCATCTGCTGGTGCTGGACGAGCCGTTCTCCGGCCTCGATCCGCACGCCGTGGACTCCATGGCCGAGCTGCTGCGCGAGCACACGGAGCGCGGCGTCCCGGTGCTGTTCTCCTCCCACCAGCTGGAACTGGTCGAGCAGCTCTGTGACGACGTCGTCGTCCAGTCCGCCGGCCGCGTCCTGGCCCAGGGCAGCGCGGCCGACCTGCGCCGCCGGGGCCGGGTCAGGCACCGTCTGGTGACGGCCGGCCCCACCGGCTGGCTGCGCGACGTCAAGGGCGTCGACGTCATCGAGCAGCGGGAGGGCACCGCCCTGCTCGAACTGGCCACCGACGAGGTGGCCGACCGGCTTCTGGCGGAGGCACTGCGCCGGGGCCCGGTACGGGAATTCGCCGAGATCGTCCCCAGTGTCGCCGACGTGTTCAGGGAGATGACGGCAGCATGACCACGCTCACGAGCGAGAAGACACCGCGCACCGAGGAGCAGGGGACCACCGCCGCCGGCGGCCCCAACGCCTACGCCGCGTCCGGTTCCACCGCGTCCGGCTCCACCGAGTCCGGATCCGCCGGGTCCGCCCGATCCGCGGGAGCCGGGCGGCGGGCGGAACCGGCGAAACGCGAGGCCGCCTGGCTGATCGTCGCCGCCCGCGAGATCGCGGTGAAGATCAGGGACCGGGGCTTCCTGCTCTCCACGGTCGCCACCCTCGCCGTCATCCTCGGCGCGGTCGGCCTCCAGGTCTACCTCGCCTCCACGGCCGGCAGGATCACGGTCGCGGCGGTCGCCTCCGAGAGCGACGTGCTGGTGCGGCAGGCGGAGGCGCTGGCCGGCCAGGCCGACCAGGACGTCGAGATCAGCGTGCGCGAGGAGTCCTCGGCGGACGCGGTGCGCGAGGCGGTCCGGGCCGGTGACGTCGACGCCGGGCTGCTCCGCACGCCCGAGGGCTGGGCCCTGCTCGGGGACACCGGCAGCGACTCCACCGCCGCCACCTGGCTCGGCGCCGCCGTGCAGAGCAGCGCGATGGAGGCCAACGCCACCTCCGCGGGCACCGACATGGAAACCCTGACCAAGGGCGCCACGCTCCAGCACACCCTGCTGTCGCCGGACGAGACGCCCGAGTCCGTGGTGCGGATGGCCACCTACTTCTTCGGCTTCCTGTTCTACCTCGCGGCCGTGCTGCTGGGCGTCTCGCTGGCGACCAGCATCGTGGAGGAGAAGCAGAACCGGATCGTGGAGATCATCGCCAGCTCGATCCGTTTGCGGGACCTGCTCGTGGGCAAGATCGTCGGCAGTACGACGCTGGCCCTGGCCCAGATGGTGGCGTTCACGGCGGCCGCGGCGATCGGTCTGGTCGCCACCGGGGAGACCGGCACGCTGGGGCAGGTCACGGCGGGCCTCGGCTGGTTCCTGGTCTACTACGTCGTCGGAATCGCCGTCCTCGCCTGCGTGTTCGCCGCGGCCGGCGCCATCGCCACCCGTACCGAGGACATCCAGTCCACCACCACCCCGGTGAACGCCCTGGTCGCCGTCGTCTTCGTCGTCGGCATCACGGTCACCGGAACGGTCCAGAGCGTCCTGTCCTTCGTCCCCCTCACCTCGACCATCACCATGCCGGCCCGGATCATCGCGGGCGACACGGCCTGGTGGGAGCCCGGGGCCTCCCTGATCGTCTCCCTGGCCGCGGCCGCCCTGATCGTCCTGGCCAGCGAGCGGGTCTACCGCAGGGCACTGATGCAGACCGGCCGCAAGCTGTCCTTCCGTCAGGCGCTGAGGCTCGAGGACTGATCCAGCGCCGGTCGACGCCCACCCGTCCTGGCCGGGAACCGCTCGTACGGTTCCTGCCAGGTGGGTGCGCCTCTCTACGATCCACTCGACCTCGGCCGAAGCCATCGGGCCGACCGGTCGACACCACCCATCCGGCCGGTCCTCGGACCGGGCCCCCCACCAAGGAGAGAACACCATGAGCGACAACAACCGTACGAACAACACCGTCCTGACCGCCGCCCTCGTCGCCGTCCTCTGTGGCGCCGAAGTCGCCGTGATCACCAGCGACATGGCCAATGGCGCCCGCTACGGCCTGGGAGCCGTCATCCTGGTCGCCCTCCTGGCGAGCGTCTTCCAGCTGAGCCGGGCCCGCCGTTCCCGCTGACCTCTCGGCACGCGCTCGTCCCGGCCGGGGCCGTTCCCGCCCCCCAGTGGCCCCGGCCGGCACCACACCCTCCTGGAGACCTCCATGCCCACCGAGCACTCCGTCCGCATCAGCGGCCCGGCCGACGCTCCTCCGGAAACCGCGGCGATCCGGCTGATCGCCCTGCTGCCGACGGGCTGGCGGGCACGGCTGGTCGGCTGCCAGGGCGCCACCGCGGAGTTGGCCGTCCGCGCACCGGACGGCCTGACGCCGCCGGCGGTCCACCTGGCCGTCGACGGCGTCCTCGCCCATCCCGCGCTGCGTGGCTGGTCCAGGTCCTGACGTGCGACGACGCGTGCGGGCCCCGCGGGTACGGCGATCCGGCCGCCCGCCCCGCCGCGTCGGGTAGCGTCGGGGGCATGAGTTTCGGAGCTGGTGTGCCCACGGTCGAGGTCACGGACCTCAAGGACGGCGACTTCCTGCTGGACGTCCGCGAGGACGACGAGTGGCAGGCGGGTCACGCCGCCGGGGCGCTGCACATTCCCATCAGTGACTTCGTGGCCCGGTACGGCGAACTGACCGAGGCCGCGCCGCAGGACGCCCGGGTCCACGTGATCTGCCGTTCCGGCGGGCGCTCGGCCCAGGTCACCATGTACCTGGTCCAGCAGGGCATCGACGCCGTGAACGTCGACGGCGGCATGCAGGTGTGGGCCGCGGCCGGCCGTCCCGTGGTGGACGGGAAGGGCGAGCCGGGGCACGTTCTCTAGGACCGCCCGGGGCGTCGACCGGGCGGTTCGAGCCGTTCGGGGCCGTCTCCGGTCGTCTCAGGTTGTCTCCGGGCCGTCTTCGGAGCGGCCTTTCGTGTCACCGCGGGCGTCGGCGCGTGCGGACGGATGTGGTGACGGCCACGGTGCGGTCGGTCCGCCGGGGGGCTGTGCGGGCGGGCGGTCCTGAGTACCGTTCCGGTTCGAACGCTGCCGGGCAACCGCTCGAGAGGCGCGCGGGCGCGTCGCGTCGCGGCGGGCGGGCGGGCGGAACGACGGTCGGGACCGGAACGGGGCGCAATGGACGCGTACGACGCAGGCTCGGACGCCCGGCAGGGGCGGGACGAGCAGGGGGGCCGGGGCGGACCGGACCGGCCGGATGAGCCGGATGAGTCGGGCGAGCGGGATGGGCAGAATCGTACGGATGGGCAGGATCGTACGGAGAGCCCGGAGAGCCCGGAGAGCCCGGAGAGCCGGGGATGCCCGGAGGGGCGGGAGCCGTCGGAAGGCCCAGTCGGGACAGGCGGCGGTCCGGCGGAGACCGGCGGGCCCGTCGAGGCCGGGAGCCGGAACGAGGCCGGGGCCCGGAACGAGGCCGGGAGCGGGGTCGCGGCCGAGGCAGATACCTGGACCGGGGGCGCGGCCGGTACCGGGGCCGGCACCGGAGCCGATCCCCGAGTGACGCCCGCAGGGCCCGGCCCGGCGGCCGCGGAGCCCCGTACCGGTGTCGCGGCGCTCTCCCCCCGCTACCAGGTCGGTGCCGTGGTCGCCCTCGCGGTCGTCGCCGTCGCCGTCTGCGCCCACATAGGCCTGGTGTTCCTGCACGTCGCCCCGTCGAACACCCTCACCAAGCAGCACGGCGCCGCGGTCGACGAGTGGATCTACCCGGAGTTCGAACAGAACTGGAAGCTCTTCGCGCCCAACCCGCTCCAGCAGAACATCTCCGTCCAGGTCCGCGCCGAGGTGACCACGGCGGACGGCGCGATACGGACGACCGGCTGGTACGACCTGTCCGCCGAGGACGGCCGGAGCATCGAGGGCAATCCGCTGCCGAGCCACACCCAGCAGAACGAACTCCGCCGGGCCTGGGACTTCTTCGTCTCCACCCACGATTCCGACAACCGGCCCGTGGGCCCGCGGGGCACACTGGCCGAGACCTATCTGCGGCGCATAGCGGCCATGCGTCTCGACCGCAACGAGGCCGCCGGGCCGGGCGGGGTCGTCGAGCGCGTCCAGTACCGTTCCCGGACCACCAACGTGGAGCCGCCCCCGTGGAGCGGTGAGAAGGTCTCCGACCGGCCGGTCTACCGGGAACTGCCCTGGTGGCCGGTGGCGGGCGACGCGGAGGACGGCGACGCGGAGAACAGCGAGGCGGAGCACGGCACCGCGAAGGAAGGGGGCGCCGCGTGAACGGCCTCGCCCTCTCGCTCTCCCGCGGCATCGCCCGCGTCACCGGCGCCGCGCTCGGTCCGTACCAGACCGCGGTGATCCGTATCGGCTTCAGCGCCACCTGGCTGCTCTTCCTGCTGCGCGAACTGCCCCACCGCCACGAGCTGTACGGCCCCGACGGGCCCTGGAGCCACGACCTCGCCGAGCAGCTGATCACGGACAACGGCGCCTTCACGGTGCTGATGTGGTCGGACGGGCGGACCTGGTTCGAGATCGTCTACGCGCTGGCCGTCCTCAGCTGCGTGCTGCTCCTGCTGGGCTGGCGCACCCGGACCATGTCCGTGCTCTTCATGGTCGGGGTGCTCTCGCTGCAGAACCGCAGCGTCTTCATGGGAGACGGCGGAGACAACGTCCTGCACCTGATGAGCATCTACCTGGTCCTCACCCGCTGTGGCCAGGTGTGGTCGCTGGACGCGCGCCGGGCGCGGCGTGCGGGTGAGGCACGCGCGCGTGGGGAGCGTGTCGTGGACCGGGCCGGGCCGGCCCTGTGGTGGGTGTTCGGGTTCCTGCTGCTCACCATGACGTTGGCGGGCGGGCTGGAGGGCGACTGGTTCGTTCCGGCGCTGCTGTGGGCGGTGTGGGCCGCGCAGGGCCTGTGGTGGGCCGTCGGGCGCGGTGCCGGGAGCGGCGAGCCGCGGATCCTGCTCGACGTGGTCGCCAACATCGTGCACAACGGCGCACTGGTCGTGATCATGGCCGAGGCCTGCCTGATCTACGCGACCGCGGGCTGGTACAAGATCCAGGGCTCGCGCTGGCAGGACGGCACCGCGGTCTACTACCCGCTCAACCTGGACTACTTCTCGCCCTGGCCCGCCCTCTCCGACGCGTTGGCCGCCAACGGCACGATGGTCATGCTCGTCACCTACGGCACGGTCGCCGTGCAGGTCGCGTTCCCGTTCACGCTGTTCAACCGGCGGGTCAAGAACGTGCTGCTGGCCGCCATGATCACCGAGCACGCGGTGATCGCCGTGGTGCTCGGGCTGCCGTTCTTCTCGCTGGCGATGATCGCCGCGGACGCGGTCTTCCTGCCGACCTCGTTCCTGCGCCGCATGGGCGACTGGACGGCACGCGCGCGCGGCCGGCTTCGCGGCCGGCCGCCGGTCCGGCGCGGGGGCGGTCGTAAGGCGGCGGTGCCCGGCCCCCGCGCCCACGAGGCCGGGGCGGGTGGGGAAGGCGGCGAGGTCCGGGAAGGCGCGGAGCGCCCTGCGGACCGGAGGGGCCCCGAGCACACGCACGTAGGCTTCGGAGCATGACCGTCCCCGTCCCCGGCCCCGTCCCCGGCCTCGATCCGCTCGCCGCCTGGCGCCGGCACGCCGGCCCGTGCGTGCTGCTCGACGGCTTCCACGCCCTCAAACACGCGCTGCGTTTCGGCGCCGAGGTCCCGGTGGCCGTGACGGCTGACCGCGCGGGCGCCCTGGCCCTCGCCGACGAGCTGGCGCCCGACGTACGGGACGCGCTGGACGGGCTGCTGGCCGAGGTGGCGCACGAGACGTACGCGTCCCTCGTGCCGCGCCCGCACCCCACCGCCGTGGCCGCCCTGGCCGTACGCCCCTCTCGTGCGGCCGGCCTGCGGGCCCTGGCGCGCCTGCCCCGCCGTACGCCCGTGGTGGTCCTCGACCAGCCGCGCAACCTCGGCAACGCGGGGGCGGTGATCCGGCTCGCCGCCGGTTTCGGGGCGACCGGTGTGGTCACCACGGGCACACTGGACCCGTGGCACCCGACGGTGGTGCGGGGCGGGGCGGGGCTGCACTTCGCGACCGCCGTGGAGCGGCTGGACGTGGGAGAACTGCCGCCGGGGCCGGTGTTCGCGCTGGACCCGGAGGGCGAGGACATCCGCGGGCTGAAGCTGCCGGACGACGCGCTGCTGGCGTTTGGATCGGAGCGCGGCGGACTGTCGCGGGAGCTGCGCGCGCGTGCCGACCATCTGGTGGCGCTGCCGATGCGCCCCCAGGTCTCCAGCTACAACCTCGCGACCAGTGTGGCCATGACGCTGTACCACTGGAGCGCCACCGGGGGCGCGCCGCGGGTGCCGTAGGTACCGGTCTCAGGCCTGCCGGCGGACCTCCACCACCCGGAACCGGTTGGCCACGAACGCGCCGTCGCACAGGGCGGCGTTGGCCGCCGGGTTGCCGCCCGAGCCGTGGAAGTCGGAGAAGGCGGCCGTCTGGTTGACGTACACCCCGCCGGTGAGGTTGAGGGACAGCTGGGCGGCCTCCTCCAGGCAGGCCTCCCGCACGGCCTCCTCGACCTCCGCGTCGGTCGTGTACGCGCCGACGGTCATCGCGCCCTTCTCGCGGACGCTGCGGCGCAGCAGGTCCACGGCGTGGGCGGCGGAGTCGACGGCGACGGCGAAGGAGACGGGGCCGAAGCACTCGCTGGTGTAGGCGGCCTCGTCGTCGGGCTTGGCGCCGTCCAGCTTGACGATCACCGGGGTACGCACGACGGCGTCGGGGAAGTCGGGGTTGGTCACCTCACGGGAGGCCAGGGCGACCTCGCCGAGGCCGGCGGCGGCCTCCAGGCGGGCCTTGACGTCCGGGTTGACGATCGCGCCGAGCAGGGCGTTCGCGCGGGCGTCGTCGCCGAGGAGGCCGTCGACGGCCCGCGCCAGGTCGGCGGTCACCTCGTCGTAGGACTTGGCGCCCTGGTCGGTGCGGATGCCGTCGCGGGGGATCAGCAGGTTCTGCGGGGTGGTGCACATCTGGCCGCTGTAGAGCGAGAGGGAGAAGGCCAGGTTGGCGAGCATCCCCTTGTAGTCGTCGGTGGAGTCGACGATCACCGTGTTGACGCCGGCCTTCTCGGTGAAGACCTGGGCCTGGCGGGCGTTGGCCTCCAGCCAGTCGCCGAAGGCGGTGGAGCCGGTGTAGTCGATGATCCGGATCTCGGGGCGCATCGCCAGGGTCTTGGCGATGCCCTCGCCGGGGCGCTCGGCGGCCAGCGCGACCAGGTTGGGGTCGAAGCCGGCCTCGGTGAGGACGTCGCGGGCCACCCGCACGGTCAGCGCGAGCGGCAGTACCGCGCGTGGGTGGGGCTTGACCAGGACCGCGTTGCCGGTGGCGAGGGAGGCGAAGAGGCCCGGGTAGCCGTTCCACGTCGGGAAGGTGTTGCAGCCGACGACCAGGCCGATGCCGCGCGGGACCGGCGTGAAGTGCTTGGTCAGCGCGAGCGGGTCGCGCTTGCCCTGCGGCTTGGTCCACTCCGCCGTGCCGGGGGTGCGGGCCTGCTCCGCGTACGCGTAGGCCACGGCCTCCATGCCGCGGTCCTGCGCGTGCGGGCCGCCGGCCTGGAAGGCCATCATGAAGGCCTGTCCGGAGGTGTGCATGACCGCCTGCGCGAACTCCATCGTCCGGTCGGCGATCCGCCGCAGGATCTCCAGGCAGACCGTCGCGCGCAGCTCCGCGCCCGCGTCCCGCCACGCCCGCTGCCCGGCCCGCATGGCGGGCAGCAGCACGTCGAGGTCGGCGTGCGGGTACTCCACACCCAGCTCGATGCCGTACGGGGAGACCTCGCCGCCCACCCAGTCGTCGGTGCCGGGCTGACCGAGGTCGAGGCGGGTGCCGAGCAGGGCGTCGAAGGCGGCCTTGCCCCCGGCCATGTCCAGGCTGCCGTTCTCCCCGTAGGCCTTGGGGTGCTCGGGGTGGGGGGACCAGTACGCGCGCGTGCGGATCGTCTCCAGCGCCAGATCCAGGGTCGGCCGGTGCCGGTCGATCAGCTGCTGTGCGGTGAGTTCGGCGGCCATGCGGGACCAACTCCTCGTCTCTCACGAACCGCCGCCGACTCTCCGTGGAGTCCGCGTCGAGTTCGCGACCTGGGGGAAACCTGGGCGGAAACAGGTGGACACGGCTAGAGTAACCGAACGATCGGTCGGGACAAGGGGGACCGCCGTATCTGTGGAAAACCCCGTGCGGGAGGATCGCGCACATGACAGCACTCGACCTCAGCAGCCCCGTGGCCGTCGTCGGCACCGGCACCATGGGCCAGGGCATCGCCCAGGTGGCGCTGGTCGCGGGCCATCCCGTACGGCTGTACGACGCCGTCCCCGGGCGGGCCCGGGAAGCGGCCGACGCGATCGGCGCCCGGCTCGACCGGCTCGTCGAGAAGGAACGGCTCACCGGCGCCGGTCGCGACGCGGCCCGCGCCCGGCTGAAGCCCGCCGAGACCCTCGCCGACCTCGCCGACTGCGCGCTGGTCGTCGAGGCGGTCCTGGAGCGGCTGGACGTCAAGCGGGAACTGTTCCGCGCGCTCGAGGACGTCGTCGGCGACGACTGCCTGCTCGCCACCAACACCTCCTCCCTGTCCGTCACCGCCGTCGGCGGCGCGCTCCGCGCCCCCGGCCGCTTCGTCGGCCTGCACTTCTTCAACCCCGCGCCGCTGCTTCCCCTGGCGGAGGTGGTCTCCGGCTTCGCCACCGACGTCGCGTCGGCCACGCGCGCGTACGAGACGGCCCGCGCCTGGGGCAAGACCCCGGTCACCTGTGCGGACACCCCCGGCTTCGTCGTCAACCGCGTCGCCCGGCCCTTCTACGCCGAGGCTTTCGCGGTCCACGAGCACCAGGGCGCCGGCCCGGCCACCATCGACGCCGTGCTGCGCGAGTCGGGCGGTTTCAGGATGGGCGCCTTCGAGCTGACCGACCTCATCGGGCAGGACGTCAACGAGTCCGTCACGCACTCCGTGTGGCAGGCGTTCTTCCAGGACGTGCGTTTCACGCCGTCGCTCGTCCAGCGCCGCCTGGTCGAGTCCGGCCGGCTCGGCCGCAAGAGCGGGCAGGGCTGGTACGACTACCGGGACGGCGCCGAACGCCCCGAGCCGCACACCGCCGAACCGGCCGACCGGCCCGCGTACGTGGTCGTCGAGGGGGACCTGGGACCGGCCGCCGAGCTGGTCACGCTGATACGTGAGGCGGGCATCGAGGTCCGCGACGAGGACGCGGGCACCGGGGCGCTCGTGCTGCCCGGCGGCGGCCGGCTCCACCTCACCGACGGGCAGACCTCGGCCGAGCTCGGCGGTGCCATCCACTTCGACCTCGCCCTGGACTACCGGCGGGCCACCCGTATCGCCCTCGCGCCCTCCGGGGCCACCTCGCCCCGCGCCCTCGCCGAGGCCACCGGCCTCTTCCAGGCGCTCGGCAAGAAGGTCAGCGTCGTCGGCGACGTGCCCGGCATGATCGTGGCGCGGACGGTCGCGCGGATCGTCGACCTGGCGTACGACGCGGTCGCCCGGGGCGTGGCATCGGAGGCGGACGTCGACACCGCGATGCGCCTCGGCGTCAACTACCCGCTCGGACCGCTCGAGTGGGGCCGCCGGCTGGGCCTCTGGTGGGTGTACGAGCTGCTCGGTGAGCTGCACGTGCGTGAGCCTTCCGGGCGTTACGCCCCGTCCCTCGCGCTCCACCGTCACGCGCACGCCTCCGACGCCGGGGAGGGCATCCCCTCATGAGCACCGCCAGGCGCGACACGTACACGCCCGAGACGCTGCTGTCCGTCGCCGTGCAGGTCTTCATCGAGCGCGGCTACGACGGCACCTCCATGGAGCACCTCTCCAAGGCGGCCGGCATCTCCAAGTCGTCGATCTACCACCACGTCACCGGCAAGGAGGAACTCCTGCGCCGGGCCGTGAGCCGGGCCCTGGACGAGCTGTTCGGAATCCTCGACGAGGAGCACGCGCGCGTGGGGACCGCCGCCGAGCGGCTGGAGTACGTCGTGCGGCGCATGGTCGAGGTGCTCATGGCCGAACTGCCCTACGTCACGCTGCTGCTGCGGGTGCGTGGCAACACGGGCACCGAGCGATGGGCGCTGGAGCGGCGGCGCGAGTTCGACCACCGGGTCGCGGACCTGCTGAAGGCTGCGGCGGCCGAGGGGGACGTGCGCGCCGACGTGGAGGTGCGGCTCGCGACGCGTCTGGTCTTCGGCATGATCAACTCGATCGTCGAGTGGTACCGCCCCGAGGGCCCCGAGGGCACGGCCGGCCGCGGCGGCACGGGCGAGCGCGAAGTGGTCGACGCGGTGGCGCGGTTGGTCTTCGGAGGGCTGCGCAGGGCGTCCTGAGGGGCTTCGGGGGGCTGTGCGAGGCGCCCTGGGTGGGCTTCGGGGCCGCGTGGGGCTTCCGAGCGGTCTTCGAGGGCTGCGCCGAGCGCCCTGGAGACCGCTCGTCTCCGGCCCGGCGGTCAGCCCTGCGGTTCCAGGTCCTCCGTCTCGAACACCAGCAGGGTGCGCGTGCTGAGCACCTCCGGGATGGCCTGGAGACGGGTGAGTACCAGCTCGCGCAGGGCCCGGTTGTCGGGGGTGTGCACCAGCAGCAGGACGTCGAAGTCGCCGCCCACCAGGGCGATGTGCGAGGCCCCTGGGAGCTGCCGGAGCTGGGACCGGACCGTGCGCCAGGAGTTCTGGACGATCTTCAGGGTGATGTACGCCGAGGTGCCGTGCCCCGCGCGTTCGTGGTCGACACGGGCGCCGAAGCCGCGGATGACGCCGTCCTCGACGAGCCGGTTGATACGCGCGTACGCGTTGGCGCGCGAGACGTGCACCCGCTCGGCGACCGAGCGTATCGAGGCGCGGCCGTCCGCCTGGAGCATGCGCAGGATGTCCTGGTCGATGGCGTCCAGCGGGCGCGGGGGCGGCGGGGCGCCGGCCTCCTCCTGGCCGCCGGCCTCCTCCGGGCGTTCGGCCATTTGTTCAGATGCCATGTCCCCCCGCCTCCCTACCATGGACGTACTGCGTCCATCTCAGGCTGTGGAGAACCGTTTGTCCACAGCCCGGGGCCGCCTGTAGCCAAAATGCGCCGACGACCGAACAATCGGTAGGTGAGGCCCGTCACATCCGTGGCGAGCCCACAGCCGCTCCCACGAGGAGGTGCCGTCATGACGGTCATGGAGCAGCGGGGCGCTTACCGGCCCACACCGCCGCCCGCCTGGCAGCCCCGTACCGACCCCGCGCCGCTGCTGCCCGACGTGGAGCCGTACCGCGTCCTCGGCACGAAGGCCGCCGAGCAGGCCGATCCCGAGCTGCTGCGCACGCTGTACGCACGGCTGGTCTCCGGCCGGCGCTACAACGCGCAGGCCACGGCGCTGACCAAGCAGGGCCGGCTGGCCGTCTACCCGTCCAGCACCGGCCAGGAGGCCTGCGAGGTCGCCGCCACGCTGGCGCTCGAGGAGCGGGACTGGCTCTTCCCCAGCTACCGCGACACGCTCGCCGTCGTGGCCCGCGGCGTCGACCCGGTGGAGGCGCTCACCCTGCTGCGCGGTGACTGGCACACCGGCTACGACCCCTACGAGCACCGGGTCGCCCCGCTGTCCACGCCGCTCGCCACCCAGCTGCCGCACGCCGTCGGCCTCGCGCACGCCGCGCGGCTCAAGGGCGACGACGTGGTCGCGCTGGCGATGGTCGGAGACGGCGGCACCAGCGAGGGCGACTTCCACGAGGCGCTGAACTTCGCCGCCGTCTGGCGGGCGCCGGTCGTCTTCTTCGTGCAGAACAACGGCTTCGCGATCTCCGTCCCGCTCGCCAAGCAGACCGCGGCCCCGTCGCTGGCCCACAAGGCCGTCGGCTACGGGATGCCCGGCCGCCTGGTCGACGGCAACGACGCCGCGGCCGTGCACGAGGTCCTGTCCGACGCCGTACGGCACGCGCGCGCGGGTGGCGGCCCCACCCTGGTGGAGGCGGTGACGTACCGCGTGGAGGCGCACACCAACGCCGACGACGCGACCCGCTACCGGGGCGACTCGGAGGTGGCGGCCTGGCGGCGGCACGACCCGATCGAGCTGCTGGAGCGGGAGCTGACCGAGCGCGGCCTGCTGGACGAGGAGGCCGTCCGGGCCGCCCGCGAGGACGCCGAGACCATGGCCGCCGACCTGCGCGCGCGCATGAACCAGGACCCGCGGCTCGACCCGATGGACCTGTTCGCCCACGTCTACGCCGAGCCCACGCCGCAACTGCGCGAGCAGCGGGACCTGCTGCGCGCGGAGCTGGCGGCCGAGGCCGAGGCCGAGGCGGATGCGGATGCGGGGACGGAGTCGGGAGCCGGGGCCGGTTCCGTCGCCGAGGCGCCCGAAGGGGGACACCGATGACCACCGTCGCCGTCAAGCCGGCCACCATGGCGCAGGCCCTCACGCGCGCGCTGCGCGACGCCATGGCCGCCGACCCGGGTGTGCACGTGATGGGCGAGGACGTGGGCACCCTCGGCGGCGTCTTCCGCGTCACCGACGGCCTGGCCGAGGAGTTCGGCGAGAACCGGTGCACGGACACCCCGCTCGCCGAGGCCGGCATCCTCGGCACGGCCGTGGGCATGGCGATGTACGGGCTGCGCCCGGTCGTGGAGATGCAGTTCGACGCCTTCGCCTACCCGGCGTTCGAGCAGGTCGTCAGCCATGTCACCAAGATGCGCAACCGCACCCGCGGGAGGATGCCCCTGCCGCTCACCATCCGCGTGCCCTACGGCGGCGGTATCGGCGGTGTCGAGCACCACAGCGACTCGTCCGAGGCGTACTACATGGCGACTCCGGGGCTCCATGTCGTCACGCCCGCGACCGTCGCCGACGCCTACGGGCTGCTGCGTGAGTCCATCGCCTCCGACGACCCGGTGGTCTTCCTCGAACCCAAGCGTCTGTACTGGTCGAAGGACTCCTGGAACCCCGAGGAGCCCGCACCCGTTGAACCGACAGGCCGCGCGGTGGTGCGGCGCTCGGGCCGGAGCGCCACACTCATCACGTACGGGCCGTCGCTGGTCGCCTGCATGGAGGCGGCCGAGGCGGCCCGGGCCGAGGGCTGGGACCTCGAAGTCGTCGATCTGCGCTCCCTGGTGCCGTTCGACGACGAGACGGTGTGTGCTTCGGTGCGGCGGACGGGACGCGCGGTCGTCGTCCACGAGTCGGGTTCCTTCGGGGGCCCGGGCGGGGAGATCGCGGCCCGGGTCACGGAGCGCTGCTTCCATCACCTGGAGGCGCCGGTGCTGCGTGTGGCCGGGTTCGACATCCCGTATCCGCCACCGATGCTGGAGCGCCACCACCTGCCTGGTGTGGACCGGATCCTGGACGCCGTGGGGCGCCTGCAGTGGGAGGCCGAAAGCTGATGGCACACGCTTCTGATGGGCACGGCCTGGAGTTCAAGCTCCCCGACCTCGGAGAGGGGCTCACCGAGGCGGAGATCGTGCGCTGGATGGTCGAGGTCGGTGACGTCGTCGTCGTGGACCAGCCGGTCGTCGAGGTCGAGACGGCCAAGGCGATGGTGGAGGTGCCCTGCCCCTACGGCGGTGTGGTCACCGCCCGCTTCGGCGAGGAGGGCACGGAGCTGCCCGTCGGGGCGCCGCTGCTGACGGTGGCGGTGGGCGAGACCGCCGGGGACCGCCCGGCCGGGGGGCGGCCCGGCACCGGCGTCGAGGCGGTCGGTGAGCCGCCCGGCGTCGACACCGGTGATCCGCAGGCCGGGCAGGTCCGGGCCGAGGGCGCCCGGGTCGAGCAGGACCCAGCCGATGGGACCCCAGCCGAGGGGGCCGGGACTGAGGGGGCCGGGACTGAGCGGGCCGGGGCCGGGGCGCGGCAGGCGAAGGCCGAGGGCTCGGGCAACGTCCTGGTCGGCTACGGCACCTCCGGCGCACCCGCGCGGCGGCGCAGGGTGCGGCCGGTGCCGTCGGCGTCCGCCACGGCGCCGTCCGGGCGGGCGAACGGCCAGGTCCGTGCCGCCGAGCCGGTGGACGGCACGGTGGACGGCCCGATCCCCGTCATCTCCCCGCTGGTACGCAGGCTCGCCCGGCACAACGACCTGGACCTGCGCGAGCTGACCGGCTCCGGCCCGGAGGGGCTGATCCTGCGCGCGGACGTGGAGTACGCGCTGCGTGCCGCCGCCGCCCAGGTCGGCCGTACGACGGCTCCGGAGGGCGGGCCGCACCCGGCAGCGAGCGGCCGGACACCGGCACCCGCGGCGTCCGCGCCCCGGTCCGGCGGGACGCGCACCCCGCTCAAGGGCGTCCGCGGCGCCGTCGCCGACAAGCTCTCCCGCAGCCGCCGCGAGATCCCCGACGCGACCTGCTGGGTGGACGCCGACGCGACCGAACTGATGCGGGCGCGCACCGCGATGAACGCCGCCGGTGGCCCGAGGATCTCCCTCGTCGCCCTGCTGGCCCGGATCTGTACGGCCGCGCTGGCCCGCTTCCCCGAGCTGAACTCCACGGTCGACACGGAGGCCCGGGAAGTCATCCAGCTCGACCAGGTCCACCTCGGCTTCGCCGCCCAGACGGACCGAGGGCTGGTCGTGCCGGTGGTCCGGGACGCACACGCGCGGGACGCCGAGGCGCTCACCGCGGAGTTCGCCAGGCTGACGGAGGCGGCCCGGTCCGGCCGGCTGACGCCCGGTGAGGTGACCGGCGGCACCTTCACGCTGAACAACTACGGCGTGTTCGGCGTGGACGGGTCCACGCCGATCATCAACCACCCCGAAGCGGCCATGCTCGGGGTCGGCCGCATCGTCCCCAAGCCCTGGGTGCACGAGGGGGAGTTGGCGGTACGTCAGGTCGTGCAGCTGTCGCTCACCTTCGATCACCGCGTGTGCGACGGCGGCACGGCGGGCGGCTTCCTGCGGTACGTCGCGGACTGCGTGGAACAACCGGCGGTGCTGCTGCGCACGCTGTGACAGGGGCCTCGTCAGCGCCGGCCCCGGCGCCGGTGCGCACACTCTGATCGCGTGGCCTCCCCCGCGTTCCCTGTGATCGCGCCGGGACGCATACTCGGGGGGTGACCGCGTACGAGCCCCCTGGTGACCCCGGCACCGGGCCGACCGACGGCCCTGGCACCGGGCCGACCGACGGCCCTGGCACCGGGCCGACCGACGGCCCTGGCACCGGGCCGACCGACGGCCCCGTCGCCGGCTCCAGAACCGCCGCCGGTCCCGCGCCGGGCCCGGGCCCTGCCGGGTACGACGCCGTCGTGCTCGCGGGCGGCGGCGCCCGGCGGCTCGGCGGCGCGGACAAACCCGGTCTCCGCGTGGGTGGGCGCGCGCTGCTGGACCGGGTGCTCGCCGCCTGCGCCGGAGCGCGGACCACCGTCGTCGTCGCCGACCACCGGCCCACCGCCCGCCCGGTGACCTGGGCCCGCGAGGACCCGCCCGGCGGCGGACCGCTCGCCGCCCTCGCCGCCGGCCTCGGGCACACCACGGAGGAGCACGTCGTGGTGGTCTCCGCCGACCTGCCGTTCCTCGCCGGGCCCACCGTCGGACGACTTGTGTCGGTCCTGGCCGCGGGCGATGCCGACGGCGTGCTGCTCACCGACGCGGACGGCCGCGACCAGCCCCTCGTCGCCGCCTACCGCGCCCCCGCGCTGCGCCGTGAACTGGCCGCGCTCACCAGGGACGGGGGAGAGCCGGGCGCCCGGGCCGGCCTCACCGGGCTGCCCCTGCGCCGCCTGACCGGCGCCCTCCGCCTCGTCCGCGTCCCGGACGCCGTCGCATCCTTCGACTGCGACACCTGGGACGACATCGCCACCGCAAGGGCACGCATCAGGGAGCATGGTCACGTGTTGGATGAATGGATTACCGCAGCCAAGGACGAGTTGGGCATCGACCTCGACGTCGACACCGGCGTCCTGCTCGACCTCGCCCGGGACGCCGCCCACGGGGTGGCCAGGCCGGCGGCCCCGCTGACCACCTTCCTCGTCGGCTACGCGGCCGGACGGGCCGGGGGAGACCCCGAGGCCGTCGCCGAGGCCGCCCGCAAGGCTACGGCCCTCGCCCAGCGCTGGGCCCAGGAGGCCGCCGACTCCGGGCCTGCCCCCGCGTCGGGCAAGCCCGACATGGCTCCCGACGCCACCCCCGACACCCGCCCGGACGCGTGATGACCTCCCCCGGCACACGGGCCGACGAGGAAGCGGACGACCTCGATGTCGAGGAGGCGCTCGCCCTCGTGAACGAGAAACCCGGCCCTCCCCACGGTGACCACGACCACGCGGCGCCACCCACGCACGCCGAGCACCCCCGCGGCAGTGGCCGGCCCGACAGCCAGGCGCGCCACGACCGCCACGGGCACCAGGGCAACCACGAGTACCAGGACACCCACGGACAACACGATCGTCACGGCCCGCGCGACGCGCCGCACGCGCCGCACGGGGCGTCCGAGTCCCACCACCGGGCGACCCCCTGGCCCGAAGCCCGGGAGACCGCCGCGCGCGCCGCCCGCACCGCCGCCCGTGCCGCCCGCCGCGCCCCGGTCTCCGTGCCCCTCGACGCGGCCCTCGGCCTCTCCCTCGCCGTGCCCCTCACCGCACTCACCGACCTGCCCTCCTTCGACGCCTCCGCGATGGACGGCTGGGCCGTCGCCGGGCCCGGCCCCTGGACGGTGCGCGACAAGGGAGTTCTGGCCGGACACGCGGAACCCGCCCCCCTCACCGACGGCGAGGCCGTCCGGATCGCGACCGGCGCCCGCATCCCCCTGGGCGCCACCGTCGTACTGCGCACGGAGCACGGCCGCACCGACGGCAAGGACCGGCTGCAGGCGACCCGTGGGGTCGTGCACGGCCAGGACATCCGCCCGCGCGGCCAGGAGTGCCGCAGCGGGGACCAGTTGCTGCCCGCCGGCACCCTGGCGACACCGGCCGTTCTGGGCCTGGCGGCAGCCGCCGGCTACGAAACCCTCACCGTGGTCCCCCGCCCCCGCGTCGACGTGCTCGTCCTCGGCGACGAACTGCTCACCGAGGGCCTCCCGCACGACGGCCTCATCCGGGACGCGCTCGGCCCGATGCTGCCGCCCTGGCTGCGCGCCCTGGGCGCCGAGGTCCGCACGGTCCGCCGGATCGGCGACGACGCCAAGGCACTGCACCGCGCCATCACCACCTCGGCCGCCGACCTGATCGTCACGACCGGTGGCACCGCCGCGGGACCCGTCGACCACGTCCACCCGGTCCTGCGCCGGATCGGCGCCGAACTCCTCGTGGACGGCGTCGAGGTACGCCCCGGACACCCCATGCTGCTGGCCCGCCTCAAGGACGACCGGCACCTCGTCGGCCTGCCCGGCAACCCCCTCGCCGCCGTCTCGGGACTGCTCACGCTCGCCGAGCCGCTGCTGCGCACCCTCGCCGCCCGCCCGGCGCCCGAGCCGTACGCGCTGCCACTGCGGGACGCGGTGCACGGGCACCCGTACGACACCCGGCTCGTCCCCGTCGTCCTGCGCGGCCACGGTGCCGTGCCGCTTCGCTACCAGGGCCCCGCCATGCTGCGCGGCATCGCGGCCGCCGACGCACTGGCCGTCGTACCCCCTGGCGGTGCGCGGTCGGGACAGGAGGCCGAGCTGCTCGACCTGCCCTGGGCCGCCGGCGGAATCGGAGTGTGTTTCACGTGAAACTTCCGGGCCAGGACCTGATCGCCCGCCAGGCGGACGAGCATCTCGTGACCCATCGGGTGAAACTCCCGAGGAAGCTGGTGGAGCATCCGATCCGACAGGTCGGCAAACGGCTCTCCACGGCACTGCTCGTCCTCTTGGTGACCGCCTTCATCGTCTATGCCGACCACGACGGCTACAACGACAACTCCGACGGCTCCGTCGATCTCCTCGACGCCTTCTACTACGCCACCGTCACCCTTTCCACCACCGGGTACGGCGACATCACACCCGTCAGCGACGCCGCCCGGCTGACCAACATCTTCGTCATCACGCCCCTGCGCGTGCTGTTCCTGATCATCCTGGTCGGCACCACGCTGGAAGCCCTCACCGAGCGCACTCGGGAGGAGTGGCGCCTGAACCGCTGGAGGTCCACCTTGCGCGATCACACCGTCGTCGTCGGTTTCGGTACCAAGGGACGGTCGGCGATCCAGACCGTCTGCGCGACCGGGCTGCGCAAGGAGCAGGTCGTCGTGGTCGACCCCAGCGGGAAGGCCATCGAGGCCGCGACGGCCCACGGCTACGCGGGTGTGATCGGTGACGCGACGCGCAGCGATGTGCTGAACCGTGCCGAGGTGTACCGGGCGAGGCAGATCATCATCGCCACCCAGCGCGACGACACGGCCGTACTGGTGACGTTGACGGCCCGGCAGCTCAACCGCGGCGCGAAGATCGTGGTCGCGGTCCGCGAGGAGGAGAACGCGCCGCTGCTGAAGCAGTCCGGCGCCGACGCCGTCATCACCAGCGCCAGTGCCGCGGGCCGGCTCCTCGGGCTCTCCGTGCTCAGCCCCGCCGCCGGCATGGTCATGGAGGACCTCATCAGCCAGGGCAGCGGGCTCGACCTCGTGGAGCGGCCGGTCATAAAGGCCGAGGTGGGCAAGAACCCGCGCGAGACGGACGACCTGGTGGTGAGTGTCCTGCGCGGGCACCGGGTGCTCGGCTACGACGACCCGGCTGTCGGCGAGCTGGAACTGACGGACCGCCTGATCACGATCGTGCGGGCGACGCCGGCCACTCACGTGGCACCCGACGCCCGCCCGCTGCCCCGCGACTGACGGAGCCCGCTGCCCCTGTCGGTCGCGGGGCAGCGGGCGCCGTACCGGCGAGGGCTTCCTGCCCGGCCGCCGCTACTTGCGGTTGTAGAGGCGCATCGTGACCGGGCCGAAGACCAGGAGGAACAGGCCCGCCCAGCCCAGCGTCCAGCCGATCTCGGCGCCGGGCCAGTCGCCCGCCATCAGCCCGCGCACCGCGGACGCCAGGTGGGTGATCGGGCTGTTGTTGACGAACACCTGCAACCAGCCCGGCATCGTCTTCGGGTCGACGAAGACGTTGGACAGGAAGGTGAGCGGGAAGATCACCATCATGCTGATGCTCATCACCGACTTCTCGGTGCGCAGCATCAGCCCGAACATCGTCCAGATCCACGAGAAGGCGAACGAGAACACCAGCAGCAGCGCGATCCCGGCGACCACCCCGCCGAAGCCGCCGTCCGGCCGGTAGCCGAGCAGGAGGCCCACGGCGAGCATCACGACGGACGCGATGGTGTACCGCAGAGC
Source organism: Streptomyces sp. NPDC017225 (assembly GCF_044331465.1). Taxonomy (NCBI): domain Bacteria; kingdom Bacillati; phylum Actinomycetota; class Actinomycetes; order Kitasatosporales; family Streptomycetaceae; genus Streptomyces; species Streptomyces sp. NPDC017225. Next base: position 68,695 of record NZ_JBIRNE010000012.1, read on the forward strand.
GTCACCGAGCAGATAGCCGACCATCGCCGAGGGCCGCCAGATGGGCAGCGTGCGGAAACGGTCGAAAACGCCCTTCTCGATGTCGACGTTCACCGACACCCCGGTGTACATCGTGATCATCACGACCGACATCACGAGGATGCCGGGCAGCACGAACTGGATGTAGTCGCTCGGTGAACCCGCCAGCGCACCGCCGAAGAGGTACGTGAACATCAGCAGGTTCATGATCGGGAAGGCGGTGACGTCGAAGAGCTGTTCCGGTACGTGCTTGATCTTGAGGATCGCGCGCCATCCGAAGGTCAGGGACGCGGACAGGGCGCTGGGCCGTGGCGGGCGTTCCTTGGCGACCAGCAGGGCCGCCAGCGACTCGGTGCTGACCGGGGAGAGCTCCTTGCCCTCGGTACTCGTGGCCGTGCTCATGCCGCCACCTCGTCCTTCGCGTCGGGGCCGGTACCGGTGTCGTCGCCGTTGCCGGTGCTCCGGCCGGTGTCGTGCCCGGTCAGCGCCAGGAAGACCTCGTCGAGGCTGGGCTGTCCCAGGGAGAAGTTGTCGACGACGACGCCGGCCCGGGCCAGCTCGCCGAGCGCCTTGGCGGCCTGGTCGGCCGCGGTGTCGTCGGCCGCGGCCCCCAGGCGGGCGGTCAGCGCCACCGGGTCGTGCTCCAGCTGGACCTCGGCGACCAGCAGGTCCCGCAGCACGCGTTCGGCCTCCGGTCGCTGGTCGGCGTCGCGCAGCCGCAGATGGACGGAGCCGGCGCCGACGGACGCCTTCAGCTCGCCCTTGGTGCCCTCGGCGATCACCCTGCCCTTGTCGATCACCGCGATCCGGGACGCCAGCTGGTCGGCCTCGTCCAGGTACTGCGTGGTCAGCAGCACGGTCGTGCCCTGGGCGACGACCGCGCGCACGATGTCCCACACCTGGTTGCGGCTGCGCGGGTCGAGGCCGGTCGTCGGCTCGTCGAGGAAGAGCAGATCGGGGGTGTTGAGGATGGAGGCGGCGATGTCGATGCGTCGGCGCATACCGCCGGAGTAGTGCTTGACCTGCTTCGCCGCCGCGTCCGTCAGCCCGAAAGCCGCCAGCAGCTGGTCGCCCCGCTCTCGCGCGGCCGTCTTGCCGTGCCCGAGGAGGCGGCCCAGCAGTATCAGGTTCTCGGTGCCGGTGAGGTCCTCGTCCACGGACGCGTACTGCCCGGTGAGGCTCACGCGGCTGCGCACCTCGTCCGCCTCGCGCACGACGTCGTGGCCGAAGACGCGGGCATGGCCGCCGTCCGGCCGCAGCAGGGTGGCGAGCATCTTGACCGTGGTGGTCTTGCCGGCGCCGTTCGGGCCGAGGACGCCGTAGACCGTGCCGGCGGGCACCGCGAGGTCCACCCCGTCCACGGCCCGGGTCTCGCCGAACGTCTTCACCAGCCCCGCGGTCTCGATCGCGAGTCCGGACGTGTGCGTGCTCATTGGTGGTCCTTCCGCGTTCTTGGGCTACGCATGGGAAGACCTTTACCGTCGCGCAAACTCATCGGTCGCGCACAGGGTTTTTCCGTCGGACGGTCCAAAAGACGGAGTACCCCCCGGTCCGGGGGGGAGTACCCCCAGGCCGGGGACGGAGTACGGCCCCTCCCGGGACGGAGTGGCCCGGTTCCGGAGACCGAGGACTTCCCGTATCGGGAGGCGGACGGGGGGAGCTACGGCCGGCGACCCGGGTGGAGGGGCCCGACCAGGGGTGGAGGAGTAGCGTCGACTTCATGCATGCGATCACGATTTCCGAACCCGGAGGCCCCGAGGCGCTGGTCTGGGCCGAGGTCCCCGACCCGGTGCCCGGCGAGGGCGAGGTCCTGGTCGAGGTGACGGCCAGCGCCGTCAACCGCGCCGACATCATGCAGCGCCAGGGCTTCTACGATCCCCCGCCCGGTGCCTCCCCCTACCCCGGCCTGGAGTGCTCGGGGCGCGTCGCCGCCCTCGGTCCGGGCGTGTCCGGCTGGTCCGTCGGCGACGAGGTGTGCGCGCTGCTCGGAGGCGGCGGTTACGCCGAGAAGGTCGCCGTTCCGGCCGGTCAGCTGCTGCCGGTTCCGGAGGGCATCGACGTCCGGCGGGCGGCGGCACTGCCCGAGGTGGTCTGCACCGTCTGGTCGAACGTCTTCATGGTCTCCCACCTGCGCCCCGGCGAGACGCTGCTCGTGCACGGCGGTTCCAGCGGCATCGGCACCATGGCGATCCAGCTCGCCAAGGCCGTCGGTGCGAAGGTCGCCGTGACGGCGGGCACCAAGGAGAAGCTGGAGCGCTGCGCCGAACTGGGCGCCGACATCCTGATCAACTACCGCGAGCAGGACTTCGTCGCCGAGGTGAGGGAGGCGACGGGCGGCACGGGCGCCGACGTCATCCTCGACAACATGGGCGCCAAGTACCTGGACCGCAACGTCCAGGCCCTCGCCGTCAACGGCCGGCTCGCGATCATCGGCATGCAGGGCGGCCGGAAGGGCGAGCTGGACATCGGCAGGCTTCTGGCCAAGCGCGCGGCCGTCAGCGCGACATCGCTGCGCGCCCGCCCGTCGACGGAGAAGGCGGCGATCGTGGCGGCGGTGCGCGAACACGTCTGGCCGTTGCTCGCCGGGGGCCACGTCCGTCCGGTCGTCGACCGCGAACTCCCGATGAGCGATGCCGGCGCCGCCCACCGGGTCGTGGAGGAGAGCGGGCACATCGGCAAGGTGCTGCTGCTCACCTCGTAGCGGAGGTGTGTCAGCCCCTTCGCAGGCGGAGACCTACGAAGGCCAGGCCCAGGCCGAGACCGATCAGGACCAGCCCGCTGCCCAGGGGCAGGACCCGCAGTACGGGCTCGGTGGCGTCCTCGGCGCGCGTGCTCGCCCCCGACGGGGTGCGGGACAAGGACGGGGAGGGCATCAGAGCGGCCTCCCCGGGAGACACGGCGGCGTCCGGATTGCCGAGGATGCCGTCACCGCGGTCGCCGTCCGCCCTGTGACCGGCGTTCTCGTCCGCGCCGCCCTCCGCCCGCTCCCGTCCCTCGGGCCGCCCGGGCCGCTGCCGCCCCTCGCCGGGCCGGCTCCCCGCCCGGGAGGGCTCCGGGTCGGCTGCCGGGGCGCCGGACGCCGAAGCCGAGGCAGTGGAAGGGACGGAAGAGGAGGAAGCGGAGGGGGAGGAAGCGGAGGGCGTCGCGGAGTCACGCGGCGGGCTGCCCGCCGGGCCGGGTTCCTTGGTGGCCGTCGGGGCGGCCGGCCCGGCATCCGGGCTGTCGGGGCCGTCGTGACCGTCCTCGTGGCGGGGGCGCTCGTGACCGCCCCGCCCGTCGTGACCGCCGGAGACGTCCGGGTCGGCGGCCACCTTCCGTACCGGAGCGGGCGCCGGCGCGGAAGAAGACGGGGCCGTGGCGGCCCTCGCCGTCGCGGACCCGGCGCCGTACGCCACCCCCGTCCCGCACGGTGACATCCCGCACGGTGACATCAGCGCGCCCACCCCCAGAACCCCCGCCAGTCCCGTCGCTCGCAGTGTGCGCAGCCATGGAGTCACGGCCGTGACCCCCTCCCGGTGATAACCAGTCGCGGAAATCGACGGAACAAGCCTCACACCTGCCCGCCATACCGGCATTCCGGACGCGGCCGAACGGGATGGATCACGTTTCTCCGGGGGCACCACCCTGTCGGGGTGCACGCGTACGAGAGAATGGCGGCATGGAGATGCCGAGGAACGACAGGTCGCCGGAGAACCCTCAGATCCTGGTCGTCGGCCAGGACGGAATGGCGCTGGGCGGCGGCGGGGACGACGACTCCCGCGAGACTCCGGTGACGGAGCAGGTGGAACAGCCTGCCAAGGTCATGCGGATCGGCAGCATGATCAAGCAGCTGCTGGAGGAGGTGCGCGTCGCGCCCCTGGACGAGGCGAGCCGGGCCCGGCTCAAGGAGATCCACTCCAGCTCGGTGAAGGAGCTGGAGGACGGTCTGGCCCCGGAGCTGGTCGAGGAGCTGGAGCGGCTCTCCCTGCCCTTCACGGACGACGTCACCCCGACCGACGCCGAACTGCGGATCGCGCAGGCCCAGCTGGTCGGCTGGCTGGAGGGCCTGTTCCACGGCATCCAGACCACGCTGTTCGCCCAGCAGATGGCCGCGCGGGCCCAGCTGGAGCAGATGCGCCGCGCTCTCCCGCCGGGCGCCGGGCCGGACGAGGAGGAGCCGCCCCACCTGGGCGGCCGCACCGGCGGTCCCTACCTGTAGGAGACCCCTGATTCCAGGGGCGACCACCCACCGACAGTACGAAGGGCCCGGCAGCACCCGCTGCCGGGCCCTTCGTCATGCGTGACGCGTGATGAGCCACGCGTGTGCGTGAGACGTCACGCGGCAGGCGTCATGCGCCGGGGCGGATCAGGCCGACGGCGGATTGCCCGTCGAGACCTTGAGCTGGATCGTCGGCATGTCGTCCTCGTCGACGTCCGTACCGGCCGTCGGGAACTGGTCCCGGACCGAGCCCTCGCCGTACGTGTTCTCGTCGACCTCCACGACCTCCATCGGCCAGCCGGCGGCCTGGAAGCACTCCTTGACCGAGCCGATGTACTTGAACGTGAAGTCAGGCACCTGGATCTGGTCGGGGTCGTTGTCCGACTCCTTCGGCTCCGTGCACTTGTCCTTCTCGATCGTCTTCGTCTTGTCCGGCCCGCGGTAGCCCGCGGGCTTCTCCGACGCCGAGGCACTGGCGGTGCTCTCCCCGCCCTTGGGGTCGTCGCCGCTGTCCATCGTCAGCGCACCGATCAGACCGCCGACCGCCAGGACGGAGACCACGATCGAGCCGATGATCACCATCTTGTTGCTCTTGCCGCCCCCCGGTGAGCCGGACCCCGCGGTGGCGGGCGCGAGATTGTACGGCGGCGGCGTGGACGCGCCCTGGTACTGCGGCTGCGGCTGCTGCGCGTACGGCGACGGGGCCGGAGCCTGGTAGGCGCCCTGCTGCGGGTAGCCGTACGCGGGCGAGTGCGCGGCGGGCGCCGGGGTGCCGTAGGGATTCGGGCCCTGGTTCGGCGTCGGCTGGTACGGCGTCTGGACGGGGCCCGTCGGCGCCGGTGTGCCCTGGTCGACCGGCGGGAACACCGCGGAGCCGACGCCCGCGCCGCTCGACGTGTGCGTGCCGGGCACGATGCTCGGCGGGGCCGCCCGGAAGGAGGCCGCCACGCGCAGGCACTCGTCCCGCATGGCCTCGGAGCTGGGGAAACGCTCGTTGGGGTTCTTCTTCAGCGCGCGGGCCACGAGCGCGTCCACGGCCGGCGGCAGGGCGCGGTTGACGGAGGAGGGCGCCACCGGCTCCTCCTGCACGTGCGCGTACGCGATGGCCAGCGGCGAGTCCGCCTCGAACGGCAGGCGTCCGGTGACCAGTTGGAACAGCATGATGCCGACCGAGTACAGGTCGGAGCGGGCGTCCACACCGCGGCCGAGGGCCTGTTCCGGCGAGAGGTACTGCGGGGTGCCGACGACCATGCCGGTCTGCGTCATCGAGGTCACGCCGGACTGCATGGCGCGGGCGATGCCGAAGTCCATCACCTTGATCACGCCGCGCTTGGTCATCATCACGTTGCCCGGCTTGATGTCCCGGTGGACCAGGCCCATCTCGTGGCTGATCTCCAGGGCGGCCAGCACGTCCGCGGTGATCTTCAGCGCCTTGTCGGCGGGCATCGCGCCCTGCTGCCGGACGTCGTCGTCGAGCACGGAGCCGAGCGGCCGGCCCTCGACGTACTCCATGACGATGTACGGCGTCGTCATGCCGCCCAGATCGTCCTCGCCGGTGTCGAAGACCGAGACGATGTTGGTGTGCGTGAGTTTGGCCACTGCCTGGGCCTCACGGCGGAAGCGCTCACGGAAGGCCTGTTCCCGGCCCAGCTCGGTGTGCAAAGTCTTGACCGCGACCTGGCGGTCCAGCACCGAGTCGTACGCCAGGTGCACGGAGGCCATGCCGCCCTCGCCGAGCAAGTCGCGCAGCTGGTAGCGGCCGCCGGCGAGCGCCCGCCCCGCGTACCGGCCCTGTCCGGCGTCCTGGCTCATGTCTCTTTGTCCCCCGTAGGCGCCGCGACGCCGGTGGCGGCGGCGCGCTCGCTCGCGTCTGCGATCGTGATCGAAAGTGCTATTCCCGGCCAAGTCTGCCCCAGGGCACTGACACGTCAAGCGTGGTGCCCGTTCCGTGACCGTACGCGAAGGAAGCGTCGCGGAAGCGTTACAGCGGGCGTACCGCCGGTTCACGGAATTTGCACGACAGTACGGAACCAGGGTTTCATGACCGGTCCGTCTCGAAGCCGTTCCCGGCGCTCATCTCGGACCGGAGGCCGGCGCGGAGGCTGTAGCGTGGCCGACGGAGACCGTGACAACACCGCGCGCACCGCGGGCAGAAACGACGGCGAGGACTGATGGCACAGCAGCAGCGCGCCCAGGGCCCGTCCGAACCCGAGGCGACTGGCGGCGGTATGTCTGACGCGCCGGAGGCCTGGGGCAACGGCGGCCTGGTCGGCGACGGCCGGTACCGGCTGACCCGCAGGCTCGGGCGGGGCGGCATGGCCGAGGTGTTCGCCGCCGAGGACGTCCGCCTGGGACGCACCGTGGCGGTCAAGCTGCTGCGCGCCGACCTCGCCGAGGACCCGGTCTCCAAGGCGCGCTTCACGCGTGAGGCACAGTCGGTGGCCGGCCTCAACCACCACGCCATCGTGGCCGTGTACGACTCCGGCGAGGACTTCGTCGGCGGCCAGTCGGTGCCGTACATCGTGATGGAGATCGTCGAGGGCCGCACCATCCGCGACCTCCTCCTCAACGCCGAGGCCCCCGGCCCGGAGCAGGCGCTGATCATCGTCTCCGGTGTCCTGGAGGCCCTCGCCTACTCCCACCAGCACGGCATCGTGCACCGCGACATCAAGCCCGCCAACGTCATCATCACGGACAACGGCGCGGTGAAGGTGATGGACTTCGGCATCGCCCGCGCCCTGCACGGCGCCCAGTCGACGATGACGCAGACCGGCATGGTCATGGGCACCCCGCAGTACCTCTCCCCGGAGCAGGCCCTCGGCAAGGCCGTCGACCACCGTTCCGACCTGTACGCGACGGGCTGCCTGCTCTACGAACTCCTCGCGCTGCGCCCGCCGTTCACCGGCGAGACCCCGCTGTCGGTGGTCTACCAGCACGTCCAGGACATCCCGACGCCGCCGTCCGAGGTCTCCGACGCCACCCCGCCGGAGCTCGACGGCCTGGTGATGCGCTCGCTGGCCAAGGAGCCCGACGACCGTTTCCAGACCGCCGAGGAGATGCGCGGGCTGGTCCAGTACGGGCTGCAGATGCTGTACGAGCAGGGCGGCCACACCGGCACCTGGAACACCGGCCCGGTCGCCGCGCACGACGGCCGGCACACTCCCGCGGCCGGCCTCGCGGGCACCTCGGTGCTGCCGCACCAGGAGCACGGCCCGGGCACCGCGCAGATCCCCCAGCCGATCCTGCCGAACGGGTACGGCGGGGGCTACGGCGACGACGGCGGTTTCGAGGGCAACGGCAACAAGGGCGGCGGGCGCGGCAAGCTGTGGATCCTGGCCGTTCTCGCGGTGATCGCCATCGCCGCGGGCGTCGCACTGGCGATGAACGGCGGAGACGGTGAGAAGGGCGGTGGCGGTCCGACGACCAGCCCGTCGCCGACCACCTCGCAGAGCACCGACGACGCGTCGCCCAGTTCGTCGCCCAGCGACGAGACGACGCAGGAGACCACCGACCCGGGCACGGAGCAGGGCAACGGCGGCGGAGGCACGGGCGGCGGGGACTGGGAACAGCCCTACACGCCGTCGTACACGCCGTCGGAGACCGCGACGGACGATCCGACGGGCGACCCGACGGGCGACCCGACCACGGACCCGACGGGTGATCCGACCACGGATCCGACCACGGATCCGACCACGGACCCGACGGGCGGCAGCGACGGCGGCGCGACCGGCGATCCGACGGGTGGCACCGACGGTGGCGCGACCGGCGATCCGGGCCTGCCGGGCGGCGTGGGGGGCTGACCCCGGACCGAGCAAGTCATCACGCGCGCGTGCGACCCGGAAACGGGTCCACGCGCGCGTCGCGTTCCGGATGCCGTTCCCGGACGCCGTTTCCGGACGTCACAGCGTGCCGGTGGGGCCGTCCGTGAAGTGCACCGTTCCGAAGCGCGGCTCGATCCGCAGGTAGACCGGCTCGAACGGCTCGCCGTCCACCTGGCGCGGCACGGGGCCGAACCGCTCGATCTCGCCGGCGCTCGGTTCGTGGGTCTCGCACCGGCCGACGACCTGCACGGTCCACAGGCGCTCCCCGGGCCGGGCGGAGCCCAGGTTGTCCGCGCCGTACGCGAGGACGCTCCCGGCGCACGCCTGGTGGTAACCGCAGCTCCTGGGCATGCGCAGCAGGACCCGGCCGTCGGCCACGATGTGCCGCGCGAAGGCGAGGAAGGGCAGGGCGCGCATGCTGGTGGCCGCCCGGCCGTAGGCGGTGCGGCCGAGCAGGCCGACGGCGAGCTGTTCGTCGGAGGGCATGGCCTTACTGTGCGGGAGCGCAGGGCGACGGAGACAGAGTCGCCCGCCCCGGCATGAGGGGACGTAAGTCCCGGATAAGCGAGCCCGCTCGGTGGCCCGCTCCCCGGCCCGTTCCCCCTTCCTCAGCGGTTCTCGGCCTGTAGCCGTGCCACGAAGGCGGCGGCCTGCGAGCGTCGCTGCATACCGAGTTTGGCCAGCAGACTCGACACGTAGTTCTTGATCGTTTTCTCGGCCAGGTGCAGCCGCTCGCCGATCGCGCGGTTGGTCAGTCCCTCGCCGATCAGATCGAGGATGCGCCGCTCCTGCTCGGTCAGCCGGGCGAGCCGGTCGTCGGACCGCGTGCCGCCGTCCCGCAGCCGCTCCAGCACGCGCGTGGTGGCCGCCGGGTCCAGCAGGGACTTCCCCTCGGCCACCTCCCGTACGGCGCTCAGCAGCTCGGCGCCCCGGATGTCCTTGAGGACGTAGCCCGAGGCGCCCGCCATGATCGCGTCGAAGAGGGCCTCGTCGTCGGCGAAGGAGGTCAGCATGAGGCAGCGGACGGACTCGTCCCGGGAGCGGATCTCGCGGCACACCTCGACGCCGCTGCCGTCCGGCAGCCGGACGTCGAGCACCGCCACGTCCGGACGGGTGGCCGGGACGCGGGCCAGCGCGTCGGCCGCCGTGCCGGCCTCGCCCACCACCTCGATGTCGGCCTCGCCCGCGAGCAGATCGTGCACCCCCCGGCGGACGACCTCGTGGTCGTCGAGGAGGAATACCCGGATTTTTCCGTCTTCGCGCACGCGCTCAGTGTCACACACCGACTCTTCCCGTGCCCGGGGTGGCCGGGATAACGTGCCGTTGTTCCGGCCCCCTGCGAGGCTGTGACCAGTAAAACTTCCAGTCTTCGCCGATTTACTTGGATATCCGAGTAAAAACGCAGGTCAGGAGGGGTTTCACAGAAATGTGGAGCACTGGGTAACGTGCTGTTCGCAGGGCGCTCGCCGGGGCACCTGTCACGCCTGTTCCCGACCGGGCCGCACCCACCCTTGTGCGACCGCCGGGCCGCAGGTGAGCCGCACTGGCTTCCGGCGAACCCGGGGGCCGGACCGACGGAGGAGCACACGTGACCGAGAGCACTGCCGCGCGCCAGCCGCGACGCAGCGCCGGAAGCAAGGCGACCGGTACCACCGGCACCAAGACCGGCACCACAGCCGCCAAGGCCGGCGCCAAGACCGCCGCCAAGTCCGCCGCCAAGACCGCGGCCAAGTCCGGTACCACCGGCACCCCCGGCGCCAAGCGCACCACCCGCACCACCCGCGCCGCCGCTGCCGGGAAGGGCTCCGAGACGGAGCTCGTGCAGCTGCTGACGCCCGAGGGCGAACGCGTCGGGACCGCCAGGAACTCGGCCTACGCCGAGTACGCCGGGTACGTCGCCGACATCACCCCCGACGAGCTGCGCGGCCTGTACCGCGACATGGTGCTCACCCGGCGCTTCGACGCCGAGGCCACCGCCCTGCAGCGCCAGGGCGAGCTGGGCCTGTGGGCCTCGCTGCTGGGGCAGGAGGCCGCCCAGATCGGCTCCGGCCGGGCCACCCGTGAGGACGACTACGTCTTCCCGACCTACCGCGAGCACGGCGTCGCCTGGTGCCGCGGGGTGGACCCGACCAACCTCCTGGGCATGTTCCGCGGCGTGAACAACGGCGGCTGGGACCCCAACAGCAACAACTTCCACCTGTACACGATCGTCATCGGCTCGCAGGCGCTGCACGCCACGGGCTACGCGATGGGCATCACCAAGGACGGCGCGGACTCCGCCGTGATCGCCTACTTCGGCGACGGCGCCTCCAGCCAGGGCGACGTCAGCGAGGCGTTCAACTTCGCCGCCGTCTACAACGCCCCCGTGGTGTTCTTCTGCCAGAACAACCAGTGGGCGATCTCCGAGTCCAACGAGAAGCAGACCCGGGTGCCGCTCTACCAGCGCGCCCAGGGCTTCGGCTTCCCCGGCGTCCGCGTCGACGGCAACGACGCGCTGGCCTGCCTCGCGGTCACCCGGTGGGCGCTGGAGCGGGCGCGGCGCGGTGAGGGCCCGGCGCTGATCGAGGCGTACACGTACCGCATGGGCGCCCACACCACCTCGGACGACCCCTCCCGGTACCGGCACGACGACGAGCGCGCCTCCTGGGAGGCGAAGGACCCGATCCTGCGCCTTCGCCGCTTCCTGGAGTCCGCAAACCACGCGGACGAGGGATTCTTCGGGGAACTGGAGGCGGAGAGCGAGGCGTTGGGCAAGCGAGTACGCGAAGTGGTCCGTGCCATGCCGGACCCGGACCGTTTCGCCATCTTCGAGAACGTGTACGCGGACGGGCACGCGCTCGTCGACGAGGAGCGAGCCCAGTTCGCCGCCTATCAGGCGTCGTTCGCAGAGGCAGAGGGGGTCTGACATGGCTGCGGAAAAGATGGCGCTGGCCAAGGCGATCAACGAGTCGCTGCGCCGCGCGCTGGAGTCGGACCCGAAGGTCCTGATCATGGGTGAGGACGTCGGCAAGCTCGGCGGCGTCTTCCGGGTCACCGACGGTCTGCACAAGGACTTCGGCGAGGACCGGGTCATCGACACCCCGCTCGCCGAGTCCGGCATCGTCGGCACCGCCATCGGTCTCGCCCTGCGCGGCTACCGGCCGGTGGTGGAGATCCAGTTCGACGGCTTCGTCTTCCCGGCCTACGACCAGATCGTCACCCAGCTGGCGAAGATGCACGCCCGCTCGCTGGGCAAGGTCAAGATGCCGGTCGTCATCCGTATCCCCTACGGCGGCGGCATCGGCGCGGTCGAGCACCACTCCGAGTCCCCCGAGGCGCTCTTCGCGCACGTGGCGGGCCTGAAGGTGGTCTCCCCGTCGAATTCGGCGGACGCGTACTGGATGATGCAGCAGGCCATCCAGAGCGACGACCCGGTGATCTACTTCGAGCCCAAGCGGCGTTACTGGGACAAGGGCGAGGTGAACACGGAGGCGATCCCCGGCCCGCTGCACACCGCGCGCGTGGTGCGTGAGGGCACCGACCTCACGCTGGCCGCGTACGGCCCGATGGTGAAGCTCTGCCAGGAGGTCGCCGACGCGGCGGCCGAGGAGGGCCGCTCGCTGGAGGTGGTGGACCTGCGGTCCATCTCCCCGGTCGACTTCGACACGATCCAGGCGTCGGTGGAGAAGACCCGCCGCCTGGTCGTGGTCCACGAGGCACCGGTGTTCCTGGGCTCGGGCGCGGAGATCGCGGCCCGGATCACGGAGCGCTGCTTCTACCACTTGGAGGCCCCGGTGCTGAGGGTAGGCGGCTACCACGCGCCGTACCCGCCGGCGCGTCTGGAGGAGGAGTACCTGCCCGACCTGGACCGGGTGCTGGATGCCGTCGACCGCTCGCTGGCGTACTGAGGAGAGGGCCGTGACGACGATGACCGAAGGGTCCGTACGCGAGTTCAAGATGCCCGACGTGGGCGAGGGACTCACCGAGGCCGAGATCCTCAAGTGGTACGTTCAGCCCGGTGACACGGTCACCGACGGCCAGGTGGTGTGCGAGGTCGAGACGGCGAAGGCCGCCGTCGAACTGCCCATCCCCTACGACGGCGTGGTCCGCGAGCTGCGCTTTCCCGAGGGCGCCACGGTCGACGTGGGTACGTCGATCATCGCGGTGGCCGTCGGCGACGGAGCCGCCGCCGCGGAACCGGCGCAGGCACCCGTCGAGGAGGACACGGCGGGCGCACGGGCCGTGACCGAGGCGTCGGAGAAGGCGTCGGAGAAGGCGCCGGAGGAGAAGAAGCCGGAGGGCCGCCAGCCGGTCCTGGTCGGGTACGGGGTGTCCACCTCCGCGACCCGCCGCCGCCCGCGCAAGGGCGTGGATGCCCAGGTTCCGGCCCCGGAGGCGTCGGCGGCCTCGGCCGCGATCCAGTCCGAGATGAACGGTCATGGGCCGGCCCCGGCGGCGGGGGCGCGCCCGCTGGCCAAGCCCCCGGTGCGCAAGCTGGCCAAGGACCTCGGCGTCGACCTGGCCACGGTCACCCCGACCGGCCCGGACGGCGTCATCACACGCGAGGACGTGCACGCGGCGGTGGCCCCGGCGCGGCAGGCCCCGGAGCCCGGGTCGGCACCCGCCGCCGTGGCCCCCGCGGCCCCGTCCCCCGCCCCGGTGTCGTACGACGCGGCGCGTGAGACCCGTATCCCGGTCAAGGGTGTCCGCAAGGCGACGGCTGCGGCGATGGTCGGCTCGGCGTTCACGGCGCCGCACGTCACCGAGTTCGTCACGGTCGACGTGACCCGCACGATGAAGCTGGTCGAGGAGCTGAAGCAGGACAAGGAGTTCACGGGCCTGCGGGTGAACCCGCTCCTGCTGATCGCCAAGGCCCTGCTGGTCGCGATCAAGCGCAACCCGGACGTCAACGCCTCCTGGGACGAGGCGGCGCAGGAGATCGTGGTCAAGCACTACGTCAACCTGGGCATCGCCGCGGCGACACCGCGAGGCCTGATCGTCCCGAACATCAAGGACGCCCACGCCAAGACGCTGCCGCAGCTGGCGGGGTCCCTGGGTGAGCTGGTGTCGACGGCCCGGGAGGGCAAGACCTCCCCGGCCGCGATGCAGGCGGGCACGGTGACCATCACCAACGTCGGAGTCTTCGGCGTCGACACGGGCACGCCGATCCTCAACCCCGGCGAGTCCGCGATCCTCGCGGTCGGCGCGATCAAGCTCCAGCCGTGGGTGCACAAGGGCAAGGTGAAGCCGCGTCAGGTGACCACCCTCGCCCTGAGCTTCGACCACCGCCTGGTCGACGGCGAGCTGGGCTCCAAGGTCCTCGCCGACGTGGCGGCGGTCCTGGAGCAGCCCAAGCGACTGCTCACCTGGGCGTAACGCCCCGGGTCACGAGAGACGGAGCCGCGCGTCCCGCATCGGGACGCGCGGCTCCGTCGTTCCCGTGCCGGTGCGGGGCGCACGGTTTCTTCGAGGACGGCTCCCGCAGGGGCCGCTGACCGGCCGGTCTCAGGAAGCCCGCCCCGTGCGCAGCGCGTTGAGCAGGGCCGCACCGCGTTCCGCGTCGTCGACGCTCACCGCGAAGTCCGTACGGCTGCCCCGTCGGCGTATGACCAGGCACTCCCCGGCGCGCAGCATCACCGTCGTGCCCAGGCCGCTGACGCGGTAGCCCCAGCCGCCGACCTGGGCGGGCTCGCGGATCTCGGAGCGTGCCGTGTCGATGTCGTCGGGCGCCCAGCGCCGGGCGGGCCAGCCGAAGGGGCCGAAGGAAACCTCCAGGCCACGCTCCGAGACGCGCGCCTGCACCGAGGAGCACAGGGCGCAGGCGAGGGACACGGCGGCGCAGCCGGCGAACAGCGCCCACAGCGTGCCGGGGGAGGCCAGGCCGACGATCAGGGCGATCAGCGCGGCCGCGGCCACCAGGCCGGCCACGGCCGCCAGCAGCTGGAGCCAGGGGTTGGCGGTCCGGGAGAACCACGCCAGTCGCCGGCCCTTCGGGAGGCTGAGCGCGGGGGTGTCGCCGCCGGGTGTCGTGCTGTCGGCCGAGGCGCTCGTCCGCCGGGTGACGACCAGCCACGCCGCCACTCCCGCGATCGGGGCCAGTACGAGGGTCGCGACGACCCACGCGGTCGGCTGACTGGCCTGGTGCCAGTCGGCGCGGTCCAGGTTGGACCGGACGACGGCGGCCTGCGCGCCGGCCAGGACGATGCCGGTGGGGAGCAGGGTCGCGGTGACCCAGGGACGTGCCGCCGGACCGGCCCGCATTATCGGGACGGTGACCACCGCCGCCGTCACCAGCCAGATCAGTGCCGGAACGACCGAGGCCGCCCACAGGGGCATCGAGCCGTCCGGGGTGCTTCCGTCCAGGTTCCAGTGGGTCGCCAGCCGGTCCGGCAGCCGCTCCCGCGCCACGAACGGCAGCCCGGCGAGTACGGCCGTGACACCGACCGTCCACACCGCGACCGTCGTCCGAACCGCCACAGTCCTGTCTCTCACGGCATCCCCCTGATCATGTCGATGACATCGGTCCTGCTGTAGCCCAGCCGTGCGGCCTCGGCGACCAGCTCCCGTACGCGGATCTGCAGTCCGGAGTGCGGTCGGGCGCCCTCGGCCACGGTCACTCCCCGGCCCCGGCGGAACTCCAGCAGGCCCTCGTCCCGCAGGCCGCGAAGGCCGCGCAGCACGGTGTTGACGTTGACGTCCAGGGCCTCGGAGAGGTCGCGCGCCGAGGGGAGACGGTCCCCGGGGGCGCACTCCCCCTCGGCGATGGCACGTCGGATGGCGCCGGCGACCTGCTCGTGCAGGGGGCGGGTGTCGTTCTTGTCCAGACTCAGCAGCATGGTGCTAATGAAGCTATCACCATGTGTTCCATCGGTCCAAAGGGCCGGGCAGGGAGAACGGGCCCGTCGCGGCGGCGACGGGCCCGTGGCGAGGCGGGAGGGGCGGGGATCAGCTCGGCCCGGCGAAGCCGTGGTTCATGAGCTTCGTCGCGTCCTTGGCGCGCTGGGCCGAGGACGAGGAGGTCAGTACCGTGCCGATGACGGTCCTGCCCTTGCGGGTCGCGGCGAAGACCAGGCAGTACTTGGCCTCCGGGCCCGACCCGGTCTTCACGCCGATCGCGCCGCTGTAACTGCCGAGCAGCGTGTTGGTGTTGGTCCAGGGCGCCATGGTGCGGGTGCCGCCCTTCTTGGTGACCGTCCTCGCCGTGTACTTCCTCGTCTTCACGATCGTGCGGAAGGTGGAGCTCTTCATCGCGCTGCTCGCGAGCTTCGTCAGATCGCGCGGTGTGGAGTGGTTCTTTCCGTTGCCGATGCCGTCGAACGAGTCGAAGCGCGTGTTCTTCATGCCGAGGCTCTTGGCGGTGGAGTTCATCCTGCCGATGAACGACTTCACCCGGGCCGCCCGCGTCCTGCCCGTGCCGAACCTGTCGGCCAGCGCGTACGCGGCGTCGCAGCCCGACGGCAGCATCAGCCCGTACAGCAGCTGGCGGACCGTCACCTCGTCGCCGACGATCAGGCGTGCGGAGGAGGCGTTCTTCGACACGATGTAGTCGCTGTACGCCATCTGGATCGTGACCTTGGCGTCCAGGTTCAGCTTGGGCTGGGAGAGCACGACCTTGGCGGTCATGATCTTGGTGGTGGAGCCGGTGGCGCGCTTGGTGTCCGCGGCCTTGGTGTAGAGCGACCTGCCGTTCGCGTTGTCCATCAGGAAGCCGCCCTTGGCGACGACCGAGGGCGCCGCGGCGGCCCGCGCGGGCGCGGGTGCGATGGCGGGTGCGAGTGCGGGTGCGGCGGCGTGCGCGGGTGTGGTGGTGAGGGCTCCGGTCGCGAGTACGGCGCCGCCGGTCAGCGCGGCGACGGCGGCTCTGCGGAGGCGGGTGCCCTGAATGGCGTCTATCACGTCGAGTACCCCGGTTTCGGTGAATTGCCCTGCGGCGCGGCCGAGTTGCGGTCGATGCGGTGCCGGCCGCGCCCGTGCGACTTGTGAATAGCACGGGCGGCGGGGCGGTGGCCGGGGGCGGATCACCGCGTCCCCCTGATGAGTGGCCGCACGTCCGCATGCTGGACCGGGATCTTCTTGCGTCCCTGTTGTATCTATCCTGTCGCCATGACCACGGCAGTGAGGCAACCCCCAGCGGCGGACCGCGTCTACACCCACGTCAAGCAGGGCGTCCTCGAGCGCCACTACGAGGGCGGGACCCTGCTCACCGAGGGCGAGCTCGCCGAGGCCGTGGGCGTCTCCCGCACGCCGGTGCGCGAGGCGCTGCTCCGGCTGGAGGCCGAGGGGCTGATCCGGCTCTACCCGAAGAAGGGCGCGCTGGTCCTGCCCGTCTCCGCGCAGGAGATCGCGGACGTGGTGGAGACCCGGCTGCTGGTCGAGGAGCACGCGGCGCGCAAGGCCGTACCCGCCCCGCCCGCCCTCGTGGAGCGGCTGGCGGAGTTGCTGGACCGGCAGAAGGAGCAGGCCGCCGCCGGCGACTTCGCCGCCGCCTCCGTCACCGACCGCTGCTTCCACGCCGAGATCGTCCGCAGCGGCGGCAACGAGATCCTCTCCCGCCTCTACGACCAGCTCCGCGACCGCCAGCTGCGCATGGGCGTCGCCGTCATGCACTCCCACCCCGACCGGATCGCCAAGACCCTCGCCGAGCACGAGGAGATCCTCGAAGCGCTGCGTGCCGGGGACGCGGAGGCGGCCGTCGGTGTGGTCCACCGGCACGTGGGCTGGTTCTCGCACCTGGCCCGGGGGGAGGTCCGATGAGTTCGGTCACGTCGGCCGGGAAGACGCTGCCCGGAGATCCACCGGGCGGCCGGCGCGCGATCGCCGTCTGGAGCGTCGGCGTCTCCGTCTACTTCGTCGCCGTCATCTTCCGTACGTCCCTGGGTGTGGCCGGCCTCGACGCCGCCGACCGCTTCCACGTCAACGCCTCCGCCCTGTCCACCTTCTCCATCCTCCAGCTGCTGGTCTACGCCGGTATGCAGATACCCGTCGGCCTGCTGGTCGACCGGCTCGGCACGAAGAAGGTGCTGGGCATCGGCGTCGTGCTGTTCACGGTGGGGCAGCTGGGCTTCGCCTTCTCCCCGTCGTACGGCATGGCGCTCGCCTCGCGGGCGCTGCTCGGCTGCGGGGACGCGATGACGTTCATCAGCGTGCTGCGGCTGGGCACCCGCTGGTTCCCGGCCCGGCGCGGGCCGATGGTCGCCCAGCTCGCCGGGCTGGTCGGCATGGCGGGCAACCTGGTCTCCACCCTCGTCCTGGCCCGGTTGCTGCACGGCATCGGGTGGACGGCGGCGTTCGCGGGCAGCGCGCTGGCGGGCGTGGTCGTCCTCGTCCTGCTGCTGCTCTTCCTGAAGGACCACCCCGAGGGGCACGAGCCGGAGCCGCTGGGGCACCAGGGAGCCGCGTACGTACGGCGGCAGATCGCCATGTCGTGGCGGGAGCCGGGGACGCGGCTCGGGCTGTGGGTGCACTTCACCACCCAGTTCCCGGCGATGGTGTTCCTGCTGCTGTGGGGGATGCCGTTCCTGGTCGAGGCGCAGGGCCTGTCCCGGGCCACGGCCGGCGGGCTGCTCACCCTCGTCGTGCTGTCCAACATGACGGTCGGCCTGGTCTACGGCCAGATCATCGCCCGGCACCACGCGGCCCGCCTGCCGCTGGCGCTGGGCACGGTGGGCGCGACGGCGCTCCTGTGGGCGGCGACGCTCGCCTACCCGGCCGACCACGCGCCGATGTGGCTGCTCGTCGTGTTGTGCGCGGTGCTGGGCGCGTGCGGTCCGGCGTCGATGATCGGCTTCGACTTCGCGCGGCCGGCGAATCCGCCGGAGCGGCAGGGGACGGCGTCCGGGATCACGAACATGGGGGGCTTCGTGGCGTCGATGACCACGCTGTTCGCGGTCGGGGTGCTGCTGGACGCGACCGGGGACGACTACTCGGTGGCCTTCTCGTCGGTGTTCGTGCTCCAGGCGGTCGGGGTGTCGCAGATCCTGCGGCTGCGCAAGCGGGCGGTCCGCCGGGAGCGGGAGCGGCTGGTGGCGAGCCGGGTGGAGACGGTGCACGTGCCTGTGTAGGCACCCGGCGTGGGTGCCGGCCGGGCTGGGGGCCTGCCGCCCCCAGACCCCCGCTTCGGCCTGGACGGCCTCGTCCTCAAACGCCGGACGGGCTGAGGATACTCACCGGCGTCACTGAGTGACCGTGAAGTTGCGCAGGATCGCCGTCGTCAGGTCCTGGTCGCCCTCCGTCTTGACGCGGTCCGCCGCCGCGGCCGGGGTCACGCGGCCGCAGGCCAGGCGGACGTAGGTCTCCCAGTCGAGGGTGAGGGTGGCGGCGGGGCCGAGGGCGGGAGCCGTCTCCAGGGTGCCGCGGCCCTGGATGTCGACGCGGATCGTGCGCAGGAACTCGACCGGGCCGTGGACGTCGAAGACGACGGCGGAGCTGCGTGGCGCCTGGGCGCGCTCGGCGACGACACCCGGCAGTTCGGCGAGCAGCACGTCACGGGCGACGTGCGCGCCGGGGGAGTCGAGGTTGCCGGGACGGCCGAGGGTCGCGCGCAGGTCCTGCTCGTGCGCCCACACGTCGAAGGCGTGCCGGCGCATCGCCTCCTCCAGGGTCAGCTCGGTGCCGAGCGGTCCGCGCACCTTCGTGCCGGGGTCGCGCGACTCGTTCCGCAGCTGGCGGTTGCGCCGGATGATCATGTACTCCAGCTCGGACGTCATCTCCGGCGCCGTGTGGTGGCGGCGGACGTCGACCTGCATCTCCATGTAGCGCTGGTGGTCGTTGGTGACGTGGAAGAGGTCGCGCGGGAGCGTGTGGATGGGGCGCGGGTCGCCGAGCATCTCGGAGTCCAGTCCCATCACGTGGGAGACGACGTCGCGCACCGACCAGCCCGGGCAGGGGGTGCGGCGGTTCCACTCTGCCTCCACAAGCGGCTGGACCAGCTCGGTTATCGCCTCGATGGAGTGAGTCCAGGCGTCGGCGTAGGGCTGGAGGGTGGGATGCAGACTCACGGAACGGGACCCCTCGGGCGGTCGGTACACGGGCGGTTGTTTCGGCGGCGGTGCCTGTGGGAGGTGGCGGCGGTCAGTGGGCGTGTTGAGACGCTAAGTTACGCTGCTGTGCGGTACCCCGGCAGTGCTTTCGTGTGACGATCGTAGGCCGTGTGGACACCCTTGGGGACGGCCCGAATGGCAGGACGGTGGTAGCGTGCGCGCCTCTTTGATCCAAATCGCCGTGAATGCGGATGAATCCGTGGAAGCGCGCCGTCGGCGGGCGGCGTCGTCGGTACGGGAGCAGGCGGGCGTCGCCGATCTCGTCGTGCTGCCGGAGCTGTGGACCACGGGCGCGTTCGCCTTCGAGGAGTTCGGCGCGGCGGCCGAGCCGGTCGAGGGCCCGACGTACGAGGCGATGGCGAAGGCGGCGAGCGACGCGGGCGTGTGGCTGCACGCGGGATCCGTCCCCGAGCGCTCCCCGGACGGCCGGCTCTACAACACCTCTCTCGTCTTCTCCCCCTCCGGTGACCTGGCCGCCGCCTACCGCAAGATCCACCGGTTCGGCTTCGACAAGGGCGAGGCCGTGCTGATGGGCGCGGGGAGCGAGCTGGTGACGGTCCGCCTGCCCGGGACGACCCTTGGTGTGGCGACCTGCTACGACCTCCGTTTCCCCGAACTCTTCCGCGGTCTCGTCGACGCCGGTGCCGAGACGCTCGTCGTCCCGGCGGGCTGGCCGGAGCGCCGCCGGTCCCACTGGACGCTCCTGGCACAGGCACGGGCGGTGGAGAACCAGGCGTTCGTCCTCGCGTGTGGAACGGCCGGGACGCACGCCGGAGTTCCGCAGGCCGGTCACTCGATCGTGGTCGGTCCGTGGGGGGAGGTGCTGGCGGAGGCCGGCGCGGGTGAGGAGGTCCTCACGGTGGAGTTCGACCCGGCGAAGGTGGCGCGGACCCGCGAGCAGTTCCCGGCCCTGAAGGACCGGGTGCTGGGACTGGAGACGCCGCGGCGGTAGCCGGATCCGGAGCAGGGGAGGGCCCCGCTTCAGTCCCCCTCCCCCTCGTCCCCTCCCGCCTTCTCCCGCTCCTTCTCCGCCAGGTGGATCACGCACACCGTCAGCGCGATCAGCAGCGCCGGGTCCGCGTCGTCCCGGACGACGTCGACGCCGTAGGTGTCCCGGAGGGTCAGCCACCGCCGGGATACGACGGCCAGCAGCTCACCGTCGTACTCGATGGCGAACTCCCGGTCGAACACCTTGCCGCTGACGTCCAGTTCGGTGCCGTCGGCCAGGGAGACCCGGTAGTGGTTGCGCAGCAGCGACAGCCGCTTGCGCCTGATCCGGGCCAGCGGTTCACCGCCCCGCTCGATCACCATCGTGTCCCGCAGGGCGAGCATCTTCTGGTGGATGCCGATGACGACGTTCCCCCGGGCGTCCTTCAGCTCCCAGGTGTCCCGCAGCCGCATCGCCTTGCCGTCGACGAGGAAGGCCTTGTCGCCGTTGTCGTCCTCGATCCAGTAGTCGTCGCCGAAGCCGAGGAGCCGGTCGTACACGAGGAATCTCATGACGTGATCGCTTCCCCCACGCCCGGACCGAAACGCCGCCGGTAGGCCGACGGGCTGAGCCCGGTCTCCCGCCGCAGCCGTGCCCGCAGGTTCGCGGCGGTGCCCAGCCCGCTCCGTGCCGCCACCACGTCCAGCCGCTCCTCCCCGCGCTCCATCAGCCGCCGGGCGAGGGTCACGCGTTCGGCCGTCAGCCAGGCGAGGGGCGTCGTCCCCAGCTGGGCCCGGAAACGCCGGTGCAGGGTCGCCGGTGACACCGCCGCGCGCTCCGCGAGGTCCGTCACGGTCAGCGGCTCGTCCAGCCGCTCCTGCGCCCACTCCAGCAGGGGCGCGAGCGACTCGTCGGGCACGTGCGGCACCGGCCGCTCCACGAACTGCCGCTGTCCGCCGTCCCGGTGCGCGGCGAACACCAGCCGCCGGGAGACGGCGCCCGCGATCTCGGCGCCGTGGTCCTGGCGCCAGATGTGCAGCCCGAGGTCGAGCGCCGCCGCGCTGCCCGCGGCGGTGAGGATGTCGCCCTCGTCCACGAACAGCACGTCCTGCTCCAGCAGCACCCTCGGGTGCAGCCGGCGGAAGGAGTCCGTCCACAGCCAGTGGGTGGCGGCCCGCCGTCCGTCCAGCAGCCCGGCCTCGGCGAGCGCGAAGCTGCCGGTGCAGAGGCTGACGACGCGGGCGCCCCGTGCGTGCGCGCGCCGGATGGTGTCCAGGACGGCCGGGCCGCGCGGTACGACGTTGTCCGGCCGGCCGGGGACGACGAGCGTGTCCGCGTCGTCGGCGGTGTCCAGCCCGGGCACGTCGACGAGCGTGAGGAACCCGTGGTTCATCCGGATCGCGGGCGTCGGCCCGCACAGCGACACCTCGTACAGCGGCCTCGTCGGCCCCAGCTCGGGACGCGGCAGCCCGAACAGCTCGGTGGCACAGCCGACCTCGAACGGATTGGTGCCCTCGTCGACGATCACGGAGACCCGGTGCGGGCGCGGTGGCTGAGAGGATCCTTGCGGCATGTGCGATTTCTAGCACTCGTCCGGCGGACACGGCACACCCCACGATGGCGTCATGTCACAGGAACTCATGTCACAGGAGCCCGTCTCCCTCGACTCCGCCCTCGCGTCCTTCACCGAGCAGTGGAGCCCCCGCATCGTCGCCGCCGTCAACGACTACGACGTCCGTGTCGCCAAGGTCGAGGGCGAGCACGTCTGGCACGCGCACGACCACACCGACGAGTTCTTCCTGGTCCTGGCCGGCGAACTCCACATCGCGCTGCGCGGACCCGACGGCGAACGCACGGCCGTTCTGCCCAAGGGCTCGGTCTTCACCGTCCCGCGCGGCACCGAGCACAAGCCGTACGCCCCCGTCCCCACCGAGATCCTGCTCCTCGAACCGACGGGGACGTCGACCGTGGGCGACCGGCACGACGAGGTGCCCGACCACGTGGACGCCACGACGGGACACGCGCTGACGTGAGGGCGGCACGCGGACCGGCGGGGCTCAGGCGCCGTAGCCGTTGTGGTAGCCGTCCCGGGTGTGGTGGTGGGGCCGTTCCTCGACGACCGGGGTCGTCGGCGGCATCACGACGCGGCGGCGCCGGGCGATGCTGCTGAACGTCGCTACACCGATCAGGCCGACGATCATGAAGATGACACCGACCAGGTCGAGGTTCACACCCTGCATGTCCCAGTCGGTCGCGAACGTGAGGATGGCTCCCACGGCGATGAGGATGATGCACCCGCCGAGGCCCATGAGTGTCGCCTCCCTGTAGATCCGGTCGGTTCCGGGTTTCCGGTCGATCCGGTTCCGTGCGGGTACCCCCGGCCGGAACACCCATGCGACGCAGGGGTGTTCCGGCCGGGGAACGCTCGGGGCGCGGGCCTCGGCTCAGCCCTCCAGGAAAGCCACCAGCGCGTTCGCCAGCAGGTACGGGTCGTCGGCGCCGCACAACTCCCGGGCGCTGTGCATCGAGAGGATCGCGGCGCCGATGTCGACGGTGCTGATGCCGTGCCGGGCCGCCGTGATCGGGCCGATGGTCGTGCCGCACGGCATGGAGTTGTTGGAGACGAAGGTCTGGAAGGGGACGTTCGCCTTCTCGCAGGCGGCGGCGAACACCGCGCGGCCCGAACCGTCCGTGGCGTAGCGGTTGTTGACGTTGACCTTCAGGATCGGGCCGCCGTTGACGCGCGGGTGGTGCGTCGGGTCGTGCCGCTCCGCGTAGTTGGGGTGGACGGCGTGGCCCGTGTCGGAGGACAGGCAGACGGTGCCGGCGAAGGCGCGCGCCCGGTCCTCGTACGATCCGCCGCGCGCGAAGACCGAGCGTTCCAGCACGCTGCCGAGGAGCGGGCCGTCGGCGCCGGTGTCCGACTGGGAGCCGGTCTCCTCGTGGTCGAAGGCGGCCAGGACCGGGATGTACGGGAGGTCCGCGCCGGAGGTGGCGACCGCGGCCAGGGCGGCCACGCCGGCGTGCACGGACAGGAGGTTGTCCATCCGGGGCCCGGCCACCAGGTCCCGGTCGCGGCCCAGGTAGGCCGGGGGCTCCACCGAGTGGGTCATCAGGTCCCAGCCGGTGACCTCGCCGCGGGCGAGTCCCGCCTCGTCCTCCAGGAAGGCGATCAGGTCGCCGTCGCTGACGGTGTCGCCCAGGCCCCAGACGGGCTGGAGGTGGCGCTGCTTGTCGAGCTTGAGGCCCTCCGCGGACACGTTGCGGTCCATGTGGATGGCGAGTTGCGGCACGCGGAGCAGCGGGCGGTCGACGTTGACCAGGCGGGTCGTGCCGTCGCGCAGGGTGAGGCGGCCGGCCAGGCCCAGGTCGCGGTCGAGCCAGGAGTTCATCAGGGGGCCGCCGTAGATCTCCACGGCGACCTGGCGCCAGCCGTGCGCCCCGGTGTCCGGGCGGGGCTTCACGCGCAGGTTGGGGGAGTCGGTGTGCGCGCCGACGATGCGGAAGGGGGTGTGCGGGGCCGCGTCCTCGGGGGCGTACCAGGCCACGATCGCGCCGCCGCGCAGCACGTACTTGCCGCCCGCGGTGCCCTCCCAGGCGTCCGTCTCCGCGACCTGCCGGAAGCCGGCCTTCTCGAGCCGCTCGGCGGCACTCGACACGGCGTGGTACGGCGTGGGGCCGGCCGCGAGGAAGGACATGAGGTCGTCGGTGTGGCCGCGGTCGAAGCGGGAGGGTGCGCTCATGGGGTTCACCTTAACGACGTGCGAGGGCCCGCTTCCCGTGCGGCGGGAGCGGGCCCTCGTCAGGGTGTGTGGAATTGGTGGAGGGGAGCGGACGGGTCCTAGAAGGCGGCCTCGTCCAGCTCCATCAGGTCCAGTTCGACGCCCTGCGCGATCTTGCGGGCCATGGTGAGGCCCGGCAGGACGTTGGCCGCGAAGAACTTCGCGGCGGCGATCTTGCCGGTGTAGAACGCCTTGTCCCTGGCGGACGCGGTCGGCAGCTTCTCGGCGGCGATCGCGGCGCCCTTGAGGAGCAGGTAGCCGACGATCACGTCACCGGAGGCGAGGAGGAGGCGGGTGGTGTTGAGGCCCACCTTGTAGATGTTCTTGACGTCCTGCTCGGTGGCGGCGAGGTCGGTGAGCATGAGGCCGACGATGGCCTCCAGCTCGACGGCGGCCTTGGCCAGGTGCTCGCGGGCGCCGGACAGCTCCTCGCCGCCGGTGCCGAGGGCGAGGAACTTCTTGATGTCCTCGGCGAGCGAGTTCAGCGCGGCGCCCTGGTTGCGGACGATCTTCCGGAAGAAGAAGTCCTGGCCCTGGATCGCCGTGGTGCCCTCGTACAGGGTGTCGATCTTGGCGTCGCGGATGTACTGCTCGATCGGGTACTCCTGGAGGAAGCCGGAGCCGCCGAAGGTCTGGAGCGACTGGGCGAGCTGCTCGTAGGCCTTCTCCGAGCCGTAGCCCTTGACGATCGGCAGGAGCAGGTCGTTGAGGGCGTGCTCGGTGGCGGCGTCCTCGCCGTTCGCCTCCTTGACCTGGATCTCGTCCTGGACGGAGGCCGTGTACATCACCAGCGCGCGCATGCCCTCCGCGTACGCCTTCTGCGTCATGAGGGAGCGGCGGACGTCCGGGTGGTGCGTGATGGTGACCTTGGGGGCCGTCTTGTCCATGAAGTTGGCCAGGTCGGGGCCCTGGACGCGCTCCTTGGCGTACTCCAGGGCGTTGAGGTAGCCCGTGGAGAGGGTGGAGATCGCCTTCGTGCCGACCATCATCCGCGCGAACTCGATGATGCGGAACATCTGGCGGATGCCGTCGTGCTTGTCGCCGATCAGCCAGCCCTTGGCGGGGTGGCGGTCGCCGAAGGTCATCTCGCAGGTGTTGGAGGCCTTCAGGCCCATCTTGTGCTCGACGTTGGTGGCGTAGACGCCGTTGCGCGCGCCGAGCTCACCGGTCTCGAAGTCGAACTCGTACTTCGGGACGAGGAAGAGGGACAGGCCCTTGGTGCCCGGGCCGGCGCCCTCGGGGCGGGCGAGGACGTAGTGGAGGATGTTCTCCGACATGTCGTGCTCACCGGACGTGATGAAGCGCTTCACGCCCTCGATGTGCCAGGAGCCGTCCTCCTGCTGGACCGCCTTGGTCCGGCCGGCGCCGACGTCCGAGCCGGCGTCCGGCTCGGTGAGCACCATGGTGGAGCCCCACTGCTTCTCCACGGCGAAGGACGCGATGTGCTTCTGCGCCTCGTTGCCCTCCTCGAAGAGGATGCCCGCGAACGCGGGGCCGGAGGAGTACATCCACACGGCCGGGTTGGCGCCGAGGATCAGCTCCGCGTAGGCCCAGACGAGGGAGCGGGGCGAGGTGGTGCCGCCGATCTCCTCGGGCAGGCCCAGACGCCAGTACTCGGAGTCCATGAAGGCCTGGTAGCTCTTCTTGAAGGACGCCGGGACCGGCGCGGTGTTCGTCTCGGGGTCGAAGACCGGCGGGTTGCGGTCGGCGTCGGCGAAGGACTCGGCCAGCTCGTTCTCCGAGAGGCGGGTCAGCTCCTCCAGGACGCTCTTGGCGGTGTCCGTGTCCATCTCCGCGAACGGGCCGGTGCCGTACAGCTTGTCGCGGCCGAGCACCTCGAAGAGGTTGAACTCGATGTCCCGGAGATTCGGCTTGTAGTGCCCCATGGCGACGGCTCCGTTGAGAGATCGGCGAGGCACTGGCTCCTCGCATCTGTACACATACCAACTACACGTACCGAGTAGTAGCTACGATGATGCTACCCGTCGGTATTAAGAAGCAACCCCGAGCCGGACATCTGTGACTCGTTACTCGTTACTCTGTGCGGCATGTACGGCTACGACCAGACCGCGGGCCAACAGCAGCAGCAGTACGCCCCGCCGCAGCAGCCGATGTCCGGCGGATACGGGCAGCAGCCGCCGCTGTACCCCGAGCCGTCCCCGCCCTCGCTCGCGGACGCGGTGCGCGCCTTCACCACCGGCCAGATGTCCGCCGAGGACTTCCAGCAGATCTTCGCGACCTCGAAGGTCTACTGCCCGCGCGGCGACAACCCGGGCTTCCTCGCGCTGCACAACACCCAGCAGCCGGTGATTCCGATGTTCACCGGGCTCAAGGAGCTGCGCCGGTACGCGGGCAAGGAGTCCAAGTACTTCGTGATCACCGGCGCGGAGGTGATCGACCTGCTGCCGACCGGCTACGGCTTCGTGCTGGACATGGAGGGGGAGCACCGGATGGTGTTCGACGCGAAGGCCGTAGAGCAGATGGTCGATTTTGCGATGCGCCGCATGTACGGCTAGACACCGTCGCCCGACAGGTGGCCCGACCGGCCGCCGTGACCGAGGAAGCCCGGAGGGAATGCCCTCCGGGCTTTCTCGGTTCCAGGTGGCAAGAAGTTCAACGCTCAACTAAAGTGGGCGTACCCGAGGAGGTACCGACATGCCTGCAGTGACCGTCGAGAACCCGTTGACGCTGCCCCGTGTATCCGCACCCGCCGACGCCGTCGCACGTCCCGTGCTCACCGTCACGACCGCGCCCGGCGGTTTCGAGGGCGAGGGCTTCCCGGTTCGCCGCGCGTTCGCCGGGATCAACTACCGCCATCTCGACCCGTTCATCATGATGGACCAGATGGGTGAGGTGGAGTACGCGCCCGGGGAGCCGAAGGGAACGCCCTGGCACCCGCACCGCGGTTTCGAGACCGTCACCTACATCGTCGACGGGATATTCGACCACCAGGACTCCAACGGCGGCGGTGGCACCATCACCAACGGCGACACCCAGTGGATGACGGCGGGCTCCGGCCTGCTGCACATAGAGGCGCCGCCGGAGCAGCTCGTCATGTCGGGCGGACTGTTCCACGGGCTCCAGCTCTGGGTGAACCTGCCGGCCAAGGACAAGATGATGGCCCCCAGGTACCAGGACATCCGCAGTGGCTCCGTCCAGCTGCTCACCTCCCCGGACGGCGGCTCGCTGCTGCGGGTCATCGCCGGTGAGCTGGACGGCCACGAGGGCCCCGGCATCACGCACACGCCGATCACCATGGTCCACGCGACGCTCGCGCCGGGCGCGGAGATCACCTTGCCCTGGCGGGAGGAGTTCAACGGCCTGGCGTACGTGATGGCCGGCCGCGGCTCCGTGGGCGCCGAGCGGCGTCCGGTCCACCTGGGGCAGACCGCCGTCTTCGGCGCGGGAGGCTCGCTGACCGTCCGCGCGGACGAGAAGCAGGACTCCCACACCCCGGACCTGGAGGTCGTGCTGCTGGGCGGGCAGCCGATCCGCGAGCCGATGGCGCACTACGGGCCGTTCGTCATGAACACCCGGGAAGAGCTCCAGCAGGCGTTCGAGGACTTCCAGAAGGGGCGCCTGGGCACCGTCCCGGCCGTGCACGGCATGTCGTCGGCGGGACCGGACGCCTGACGCGCTCATGCGCCGGCAGGCGCCGTGCCGGCACCGCGTAACCCGGGCGGGCCGTCCACGCAGGACAGCCCGCCCGGTGCGTGATCGGCTGGGAGCGTGCAGCTGCTTCCCGGTCCGGTCCGTCGGTTCGCCGCCTGGTGTGCCGTCATCCTGCTCGCCAGCGGTGTCGTCTACGTCGCGATCCGGCTCTGCGTCGAGTTCCGCACCGCGGTGACCCCGGCGCTGCTCGCGCTGCTCGGCACCGCACTGCTCAGACCGCTGCACCGGTGGCTGGTGAAGGCGCACGTGCAGCGGTCGCTGGCCGCCGGGCTCACCTGCGTCGCCGTCGTGGCCGTGGTGGGCGGGGCCGTGTACATCGTGGTGTCCGCGCTCATCGAGACCGGCGACCAGATCATCGCCTCGCTCCGGGACGCCGCGAAGGACATCACCGACCACTTCGGGGCCGCCGGGACCTCGCTGGACGACATCGCGTCCAACGCACAGGAGCTGCTCGGCAAGTTCGGCGGTACGGCCGCCTCGGGCGTGGTCACCGGGATCAGCGTCGTCGGCGAGATGATCGCCATGGCCGTGCTCGCCCTGCTGCTCGTCTTCTTCTTCCTGCGCGACTCGGACCGGGCCACCGGGACGGTGCGGGCCATCGCCCCGCCCGGCGGCGCCGACATGGTCGAGGCGATGGCCCGGCGGGCCTTCGGGGCCGTCGAGGGGTTCATGCGGGGCACCACCCTCATCGCCCTCATCGACGCGACCTGCATCACGATCGGGCTGCTCGTCCTCCGCGTCCCCGGCGCGGTGGGGCTCGGCGCGCTGGTCTTCGTCGGCGCCTACATCCCCTACCTCGGCGCCTTCATCTCCGGAGCCGTCGCCGTGCTGGTCGCGCTGGCCGACCGGGGCTTCGTCATCGCACTGTGGGCCCTCGGGGTGGTCCTGGCCGTGCAGGTGCTGGAGGGGCACATCCTCCAGCCGATGGTCCAGAGCCGGACCGTGCACATGCATCCGGCCATCGTGCTGCTGGCCCTGACCGCGGGGGCGTCGGTGGCCGGCATCCTGGGGATGCTCCTCGCCGTTCCCCTCACGGCCGCCGCCTTCGGGGTGGTCCACGAACTCCAGGGGCGTTACGCGGCCTCGGGTTCGCCGGCCGGGCCGCCGCCCCGGCCGTCTCCGGGCCCGTCCTCCGGACCCGCCGACTCGTAGACCTCGTACCAGATGCTCTTGCCCTTGCCGCGCGGGGCGACGCCCCACGCGTCCGCCAGCAGTTCGATCAGTATCAGGCCGCGTCCGGAGGACGCCATCTCCCCCGGACGGCGCTTGTGCGGCAGGTCGTCGCCGCTGTCGGTGACCTCCACCCGGATCTGCCGCGCGCCCGGCTCCCCGGCGACCTCGGCCACCAGCAGGGCGTCGGCGTCGGTGTGGACCAGGACGTTCGTCAGCATCTCGGAGAGCAGGAGCACCGCGGCGTCCCGCTGCTCCTCGCTGGGCCAGTCGTGCAGCAGGTCGCGCAGATGCTGCCGGGCGGTGGCGATCCGCGCGGGCTCGGCCTGCGCGACCGTCAGCATCGTGCGGCGTACCGGGGCGCGGGCCACGGTGCTGTCGCCGCAGCCGCAGCCCTCGCCCTGCCGGCACAGCAGCAGCAGGGCGATGTCGTCCTCCCGCCGGTCGGCCAGCGGGCCGGTGGTGTGGTGCGAGGAGGGTCCGTGGACGGCCTGGACCAGCGCGTCGGCCAGTTCCTCCAGGCCGCCGTCGTGCTCCTCCAGGATGACGCGCAGCCGGTGCCAGCCGGTCTGCAGATCGTGGCCGCCGGTCTCGACCAGACCGTCCGTGCACAGCATCAGGGTGTCCCCGGGCTCCAGGGCGAGCCGGGTGATCGGGTAGTCGGAGTCCGGGTCGATGCCGAGGGGCAGCCCGCCCGCCGTGGCGAGGATCAGCGCCGTCCCGTCCGCCATGCGTACGACCGGGTCCAGGTGCCCGGCGCGGGCACTCTCCACGGTGCCGGTCGCGGGGTCGACCTCCGCGTAGTAGCAGGTCGCGAAGCGCAGGTCCCCGGGGTCGTCACCGGACTGGGCGAGACCGTGGAAGAAGTGGGAGGCGCGGGCGAGCACCGCGTCGGGACGGTGCCCCTCGGCGGCGTAGGCGCGCAGGGCGATACGCAGCTGGCCCATCAGTCCGGCCGCCCGTACGTCGTGCCCCTGGACGTCGCCGATGACCAGGGCGAAGCGCCCCCCGGGCAGCTGGATCATGTCGTACCAGTCGCCGCCGACCTGGAGGCCGCCGCCGGTGGGGACGTAGCGGGCGGCGACGCCCATGCCGGGGATCTCCGGGCCGAGCACGGGCAGCATGGTGCGCTGCAGCCCCTCGGTCAGCTCCCGCTGGGTCTCGGCGGCGCCCGCCCGGGACAGGGCCTGTGCCAGCATCCGCGCCACGGTGGTCAGCACCGACCGTTCGTCCGGCGTGAACGCGACCGGGTAGGCGAAGGCGGCCATCCAGGCGCCCATCGGGCGGCCCGCCACGGTCAGCGGCAGGAAGGCCCACGAACGGCGGCCGAAGCGTTCGGCGAGCGGCCAGGTGAGGGGGTAGTGGGACCGGTACTGCTCGGGGGAGGAGAGATAGACGGCACGGCCGGTGCGGACCACCTCGGCGGCCGGGTAGTCCGTCTCCAGCGGCATGTTCACGAACGGGTTCATGTCGTTCTGCGGCTGTCCGTGGTGGCCGATGACCGTCAGGCGATCGCCCGACACCCCGAAGACCGCCAGCCCGTCCGGGGTGAACCCCGGCATCGACAGGCCCGCCGCGACCCGCAGCACCTCCTCGGTGGACCGCGCCTCGGCCAGCGCCCGGCCCGCGTCCAGCAGGAAGGCCTCCCGTGAGCGGCGCCAGTCGCCGGTGACCGCGCTGCGCCCGGCGGGGGTGCCCGGGGTCGGCTCGGCGACCTCTTGCAGGGTGCCGATCAGCTCGTACGCCTTGCGCACGGGGTCGAACGACGGCTTGGAGCGGCTGCGGACGATCCGGACGATGTGGCCCTGCTCGTCCATGATGCGGATCCGGACCTCGGCGAGGGTGCTCTCGGCGACGGCGAGCTGGACCACCCCGGTGATCTCGTTCCAGTCCACCGGATGCAGCCGGGCCCGTACCTGGGCCTCGGTGTGACTCGCCCGTTCCGGGGGCAGCCCGAGCAGCCGGGCCGCCTCCGCGTCGACCGTGACCGTCCCCGCGGCGGTGTCCCAGTGCCACAGACCGGTCGCGAGGGCGGCAAGGACCTCCCCCACCTCGGGCAGCGGCTCACCAGTGCGCATTCATCCACTGTAGGAAGAGGTGATCGGACACTGCCACCGGTCGACCCCGGGCCCGCGTCGCGTCAATGGGGAGGAGGAGAGCTGTGCCCGGCCGGTACGCTGGGGGTTGTTTCACGCTGGGGTTGTTTCACGTGAAACGCGGAACACCATCCCCGATCCACGAAGGCTGGATGAACGACGATGCATCGGTACAGGTCCCACACCTGCGGCGAGCTCCGCTCCTCTGACGTCGGCACCGACGTCCGGCTGAGTGGCTGGCTGCACAATCGGCGCGACCTGGGCGGCATCCTCTTCATCGATCTGCGCGATCACCACGGCATCACGCAGCTCGTCGCCCGTCCGGGCACCGCGGCGTACGAGGCGCTGGACAAACTGACCAAGGAATCGACCGTTCGTGTCGACGGCAAGGTCGTCTCCCGGGGCGCCGACAACATCAACCCCGACCTGCCCACCGGCGAGGTAGAGGTCGAGGTGGGCGAGGTCGAGCTGCTCGGCGCCGCCCAGCCGCTGCCGTTCACCATCAACGCCGAGGACGGGGTCAACGAGGAGCGGCGCCTGGAGTACCGCTTCCTGGACCTGCGCCGCGAGCGCATGCACCGCAACATCATGCTGCGTACGTCGGTCATCTCCTCGATCCGCAGCAAGATGGTGGCCCTCGGCTTCAACGAGATGGCGACGCCCATCCTCACCGCCACCTCCCCCGAGGGTGCCCGCGACTTCGTGGTCCCCTCCCGTCTGCACGCGGGCCGCTTCTACGCGCTGCCGCAGGCGCCGCAGCAGTTCAAGCAGCTGCTGATGATCTCCGGCTTCGACCGGTACTTCCAGATCGCGCCCTGCTTCCGTGACGAGGACGCCCGCGCCGACCGTTCGCCGGGCGAGTTCTACCAGCTCGACGTCGAGATGAGCTTCGTCGAGCAGGAGGACGTCTTCCAGCCGGTCGAGCGGCTGATGACGGAGCTGTTCACGGAGTTCGGCAACGGCCGTGAGGTCACGTCCCCCTTCCCGCGGATCCCGTTCCGCGAGGCCATGCTGAAATACGGCTCCGACAAGCCGGACCTGCGCGCCAAGCTGGAGCTCGTCGACATCACCGACGTCTTCGCGGGCTCGGAGTTCAAGGCCTTCGCCGGCAAGCACGTCCGCGCGCTGCCGGTGCCGGACGTGGCGGGCCAGTCCCGCAAGTTCTTCGACCAGCTCGGCGACTACGCCGTCACGCAGGGCGCCAAGGGCCTGGCCTGGGTCCGCGTCGGCGAGGACGGCGCGCTGACCGGCCCGATCGCGAAGTTCCTCACCGAGGAGAACGTCGCGGAGCTGACCAAGCGGCTCGCCCTGGCCCCCGGCCACGCGGTGTTCTTCGGCGCCGGCGAGTTCGACGAGGTCTCGAAGATCATGGGCGCGGTGCGGGTCGAGGCCGCCAAGCGCGCCGGGCACTTCGAGGAGAACGTCTTCCGGTTCTGCTGGATCGTCGACTTCCCGATGTACGAGAAGGACGAGGAGACGGGGAAGATCGACTTCTCCCACAACCCGTTCTCGATGCCGCAGGGCGGCATGGACGCCCTGGAGAACCAGGACCCGCTGGACATCCTCGCCTGGCAGTACGACATCGTCTGCAACGGCGTCGAGCTGTCCTCCGGCGCGATCCGGAACCACGAGCCCGACATCATGCTCAAGGCCTTCGGAATCGCGGGCTACGACGCGGAGACCGTCGAGCGCGAGTTCGCCGGCATGCTGCGCGCGCTGCGCTTCGGCGCCCCGCCGCACGGTGGCATCGCCCCGGGCGTCGACCGCATCGTCATGCTGCTCGCCGACGAGCCCAACATCCGCGAGACGATCGCCTTCCCGCTCAACGGCAACGCCCAGGACCTGATGATGGGCGCGCCGACCGAGCTGGACGAGACCCGGCTGCGCGAACTGCACCTGACGGTGCGCAAGCCGCAGCCGAAGTAGTCCGCCGACGGCACGGCACGGCACGGCACCGCGTAGGGCCCGGCACCGGATCGACCTCCGGTGCCGGGCCCTACGTCGTCGTCACGCCTGGTCCTCGCTCCGGTAGAGCGGCAGGTCCCGGGTCGGGATGGTCCAGTCGGCGATGGTGACGTCCTCGCCGTAGACGAAGTCCTTGCGGGTGGCGTAGCGGGGGCCGTCGGGGGTGGTGTGGATGTCGGTGAGGACGGCGCCGGTGCCTGTGCGGGGGTCGAAGACCGCGTAGACGGGGATGCCGAGCAGGGGGTAGTCGCGCACTTTGCCCACCCAGTCGTTGCCCGGGTTGGAGCGGGAGACGACCTCGACGGCAGCGATGAGCGACCGGGGGTCGAACGATCCCTCGATGTCCATGTCCTCCTCGGCGATCACCATCAGATCGGGCCGCCGCATGACGCCTTCGGGCTCGTCCTCCACGTCCGGCTCACCGGTGTGCGCCACGATCTCTTCCGGCATCACCTTCTCCAGGCGCTTCCGGAGCCGCAGTGTGGTCAGCTCGTGCCGACCGCTGGGCGACATCATGTCGTGGACGATCCCTTCCTTGGTGATCTCGAACTTGCCGGGCAGCGTGTCGTCCGAGGACTGAACGAAGTCGCGCATGGCCCGGTAGGGGTGGGAGGCGCCCTGCTGCGCGTTGTCGGGTGCGATGGTCATGGCGCTCGCTCCTCGTCGTGTGTGCCCACGGGCTCGGGCAAGGATCGTCGAGTTCATGCTAGGCGTCCTCCGGGTGATCGGTTCGGCAGTCGCGGCAGCGGCCGGGATCCGGGGCGCGGAAGGGGCGGTCGCAGCCGTCGCAGGTCTGGAACGGGTGCCGGGGCTCGGGGGCCTGCGGGGCCGGTGGCCGGAGCGGTGGTGGGGGCGGCAACTGGGCGGTCAGGCGGTGGGCGAGGAAGGCGGCCGGCCGGATCAGGGGCTCGAGCGGCAGGTTCTCGGTCAGGGCGTGGCGTACGGCGGTGGGGCTGACCTCGCGTTCCAGCCAGGCGGCGACGCCCGGGGCGAGGTGTTCGGCGTCGGTGGCCGAGAGGAGGAGGCGGGGGTCGCGGCGGCGCAGGCCGGTGAGGACGTCGACGGCCGCCTGGAGGAGGGCGGGGGCGGGACACGACGGCTGGGGCACGGCGGGGAGGCGCTTGCGCGGCGGCGGCTTCTCCTGGGCCGCGCGCCGGGCGGAGGGGCGGGATGCCGTCTCCCGTGCGCCGCCGCTGCTGTGTCCGGGCCTGTTGCAGGAGACCGTGCGGGTGACGATCCGGCCGGTGGACGTGCGCGTACACGTGCGTCGCAGGTAGCCGTGTTTCTCCAGCTCGCGCAGTCCGGCGGCGATGCGGGTCGGGCCCTCGGGGAAGCGGGCGGCGAGGCTCTTGATGTCGACGGAGGTGCCCTGCCGCACGGACTGGATGTAACAGGAGAGCCCGATGGCGAGCAGGGACAGCTCCTTGTGCTGGACGAGGTGGTTGCCGACCACCGTGAAGCTCTCGGTGTGGCGGACGTTGTCGTGGACGACGCCCGCGAGCGGCTGCTCGTGGGAGTGGTCTTCGTCCGGGGTTCCGGACGTGGCGGGCATGGGCGCGTTAGGGTGCTGGGCAGTCATCGGGAAGCGATCTCTTCCTTGGTGGCTAGGCCCTCGCATTGGGATCCCACTCCCGGCGAGGGCCGTCGCATGTCTGGTGGTGTGTCGCCGCTGAGCGTAGGGCAGACAACCGGTCCCGAATCCAGCCAAGTTGGCATATTCACTCGCCGGAGTGACCGCGCCCGGCGGGAGGGAGGGGAGGGGCTTGGTGGGTTGCTTTCTCCCCAGTTGGTGGTTCATAGGGGGCGCGGGTGCGACCGGAACCCGCCCCGTCGTGTTCCGGCGTTTTCTGGGGCGGGAGGGCGAGTTCGGCCCAGACCGTTTTGCGGGGCGGCAGGCCGGGGGTCACTCCCCAGCGGTCGGCGAGGGCCGCCACGAGGGCCAGACCGCGACCGGACTCGTCGGCGGGGCCGGTGGGGCGCAGGCACGGCAGCCGGTCACCGCGCGTGTCCGTGACCTCGATGCGGAGGGTCTCGCCGACCACGTAGAGCAGGAGCTGGAAGTTCCGGCCCGGGACGCGTCCGTGGGTGGCTGCGTTGTTCGCCAGCTCGGCGACGATGTGTGCCGCCGGGTCCAATGGCAATCCCCAGGCGCGCAGTTGTTCGGTTGTCAGCAGCCGGGCGAGACGGGCGCCCCGGGGCGTGGGGGACAGCAGGAGGCTGAAGTTGCGGACGCGTCCGCCGGGCTGGGCGAGTTTCTGATTCACGTCACTCAGCGTGGCCGCAGCTGCGTACCGTGAGGAGTGATGACGCCGTTGCGTACGGTGACTGTCTGGCGGTTGTCCGGTGGTGTCCGGGCTTGTCAGGGCGGTGCGTGCGGGTAGGGCGTGGCTGGTACGAGGCGGCACGACGGAGGGGCGCGCGCATGTCGGTGGACGGTGAGGTTCGGCGGCTCAGGACCGAGGCTGACGAGCCCGGGTGGGAGGTGGACCCGGACGACGAGTGGGGCGTGGCGGTGGTCGCCACCGTGGGGCGGCAGCTGAAGCTGCGCCGGGAGGCCGTGGGGATGCGGGCCGGGGAGTTCGGCAGGGCCGTGGGGTACGGCGAGGATCTCGTCTACAAGATCGAGGGCGGGAAGCGGATTCCCCGGCCGGAGTACCTGGAGATGGCCGACGAGGTGCTGGGGGCGGGTGGGCTGCTCGCCGCGATGAAGGAGGACGTGGCGAAGGTCCGGTACCCGAAGAGGGTGCGGGATCTTGCTCAGATGGAGGCGCGGGCGGTGGAGATCGGGGTGTACGAGAACAGCAACATCGCTGGTCTCCTGCAGACTCCGGAGTACACCAGGGCGCTGCTTGAGTCTTGGCAGCCTGCCTACACACCAGAGGACCTGGAACGCCGAGTGGCCGCCCGTATCGCTCGCCAGGCCGTCTACGAGCGGTCTCCTGCGCCCGCGCTGAGCTTCGTCCTGGAAGAGGGGACGCTTCGGCGCAAGGTGGGAGGCACAATGGTTCGACGGCAGCAATTCGAACGCTTGCTGGAGGTGGGGCAGATGAACAGTGTCACTCTCCAGGTGATGCCGATGGAGAGTGGACCGCACCCCGGCATGAGCGGCAGGATCGAAGTGCTGAAGTTCGAGGACGGCACGGCGGTGGGACGCTCCGACGGGGCGTTCAACGGACGCCCGACGCACGATCCGAGGCAGCTTCGCATTCTTGAGCTGCGGTACGGCACCATCCGGGCGCAGGCTTTCCCGCCAGGGGAGTCGCTGTCCTTCATCGAGCAACTGCTGGGAGACACATGATCCGCAAGGCCCTCGCCGGTGACGCCTCCGAACTGGCTTGGTTCAAGAGCAGTTACAGCAGCGGCCCCGACGGCGACTCCTGCGTCGAGGTGGCGACCACCCCCGGCACCGTCCACGTCCGCGACTCCAAGTACCGCGACGCGAGCCCCCGCCTCGCGGTGGCGCCGGAGGCGTGGGCGGACCTTGTGACATACGCGTCCGGAAGCTGATTTCTCAACCGCGCGTTCCCCGGGTCCGGTTGTCACCGGGCGCGGGGCGCGTTGTACGTTCGAGCTCAGTGGACGGTCAGCTGCGAGAAGCTGATCGTGAGGGTCTCCGTCGGTGTGCCGTTCGCTCCGGCCGGGGGCTGGTCGATCCTGGTGACGCTGGGGTCCGCCATCTCGTACCGCTTCACGGGGTTGTTCTGGTAGTCGAGAATGACGAGGGAGACGGTCTCGGGCGTGGTCTCTCCGGCCGTGAACCTGGTGAGCTCCTCGGACCTGGTCTCGCCGCGAACGATCACCGCCTCCCCACCCGCGCCGGCGCCGGGGATCAGGCTGCGACCGGCCCTGCCGTTCTGCGACTGCTGCGTGGTCTGCTCGTCTTCTGCCATGCGCAGGCTGGAGACCTCCGCGAGGTACTCGACGTCTCGGCCTTCCATGTTGAAGGCGAAGTTGTGGGAGGTGAGGGCGTCCCCCGCCAGGATGTCCTTCGTCTTCACCTCCTCGGTCGCGCTGGAACGGGGCTTCGCCTCGGCGTCGGACGAGCTCGCGCCCGACGATCCCGCGTCCGACGAGCCGCTGCCGCATGCGGTCAGCAGCCCCAGGGAGAGCAGCCCCGCGGTGGCCGCGACTGCGATGCGACGGTGGCGAAGGCGGGTGGAGGTGGAGCGGGCCATGGTGAATTCCCTGTGTCGTCGGACGTCCCGTACCGGGCGTCACTGACACTTTCAACCCGCTGTACAGCTTGCATTGTGATCATGTCACGGGCTTGCTATCGAGGCTTCGGACGGTGACCGCTTCAAGGGCGTGGCAGCCGGCCTCGCGGCCTGCCCCGTCTCCTCGTACCGGGCGACCTACCGCGCCACGAACTGGGTCAGGATCGCCTGGACCTCGTAGATGTCGACGCCCTTGGTGAAGGTCTTCTCGATGGGGGTCTGGGAGCCCGAGAGCCAGATCTTCAGTTCGGCGTCGAGGTCGAAGTGGCCGGCCGTCTCGACCGAGAAGTGCGTGATGCTGCGGTACGGGATCGAGTGGTACTCGGTCTTCTTGCCGGTGATGCCCTGCTTGTCGACCAGGATCAGACGCCGGTCGGTGAGCAGGATGGTGTCGCGGATCAGCAGGTAGGCGGCGTGGATCTGCTCTCCGTGGCCGAGCAGACGCGCGTAGTCCTGCTGCGCCTGGGCCGGGTTGATGCTGTGTGCGTTGCCGAACAGTGCCATGGCTGGTGCCCCCTCGTGAGCCGGTGTGCTCGTCCGATCTTCGCAAAACGGAAGGCCCGGGAGAAGGTCTGCCTTCTCCCGGGCCCCGTGCTGTAGCGAGCGCGTTACGCGGTCGGCTTCTCCTCGAGACGCGGGAAGAGCACCGCGCCCTTGGTGACCGTCGAGCCGGCCGGCAGCCGGCCCCAGTCCGCCGCCTCCTGGACCCTCTGGTCCGCGAGGGCGCCGAGGGACGCCTCGGCGCCCAGGGAGTCCCAGAGCTTCTGGGAGGTGTCCGGCATGATCGGGTTGAGGAGGACCGCCACCGCGCGGAGCGACTCGGCGGCCGTGTAGAGGATCGTCGCCAGGCGGGCCTTGCCCTCGTCCGACGTGTCCTTCGCGACCTTCCAGGGCTCCTGCTCGGTGATGTAGCCGTTGACCTGCTTCACGAAGTCGAAGACGGCCAGGATGCCGCCCTGGAAGTCCAGCTCCTCGCCGATCTTCCGGTCGGCCTCCGCGACGGCCTTGGCCAGGCCGTCGTGGATCGCCTTCTCCGCGTCCCCGTCGGCCGCCGAGGCCGGCAGCGCGCCGCCGAAGTACTTGCCGACCATGGCCGCGACGCGGGACGCGAGGTTGCCGTAGTCGTTGGCCAGCTCGCTGGTGTAGCGGGCGGAGAAGTCCTCCCAGGAGAACGAGCCGTCCTGGCCGAACGCGATCGCGCGCAGGAAGTACCAGCGGTACGCGTCCACGCCGAAGTGCGAGGTCAGGTCCTGCGGCTTGATGCCGGTCAGGTTGGACTTGCTCATCTTCTCGCCGCCGACCATCAGCCAGCCGTTCGCGGCGATCTTCCCGGGCAGGGGCAGGCCCTGCGCCATCAGCATCGCCGGCCAGATGATCGCGTGGAAGCGGAGGATGTCCTTGCCGACCAGGTGCACGTCGGCCGGGAAGGTCGCCTCGAACTTCTCCGGGTTCTCGTTGTAGCCGACCGCCGTGGCGTAGTTCAGCAGGGCGTCGACCC
Source organism: Streptomyces sp. NPDC017225 (assembly GCF_044331465.1). NCBI lineage: Bacteria > Bacillati > Actinomycetota > Actinomycetes > Kitasatosporales > Streptomycetaceae > Streptomyces > Streptomyces sp. NPDC017225. The sequence continues at coordinate 107,075 of NZ_JBIRNE010000012.1, forward strand.
ACACGTAGATGACGTGCTTGTCGTCCCAGGGGACCGGCACGCCCCAGTCGAAGGTCGAGCGGGAGATGGAGAGGTCCTGGAGGCCCTGGCGGACGAAGTTCACGACCTCGTTGCGCGCGGACTCGGGCTGGATGAAGCCCGGGTTGGCCTCGTAGTGGGCGAGCAGCTTCTCGCTGTACTCGCTCAGCTTGAAGAAGTAGTTCTCCTCGCTGAGGATCTCCACCGGCTTCTTGTGGATCGGGCACAGCTTCTGGCCCGCGTACTCGCCCTCGCCGTCGAGCAGCTCGCCGGGGAGCTTGTACTCCTCGCAGCCCACGCAGTACGGGCCCTCGTAGCCGCCCTTGTAGATCTCGTCCTTGTCGTACAGGTCCTGCACGAACTCCTGGACGCGGTCGGTGTGCCGCTTCTGCGTGGTGCGGATGAAGTCGTCGTTCGCGATGTCGAGGTGCTCCCACAGGGGCTTCCAGGCCTCGGTGACGAGCTTGTCGGCCCAGGCCTGCGGGGTGACCCCGTTCGCCTCGGCCGTGCGCATGATCTTCTGACCGTGCTCGTCCGTGCCGGTGAGGTACCACACCTTCTCACCGCGCTGGCGGTGCCAGCGGGTGAGCACGTCGCCTGCGACGGTCGTATAGGCGTGGCCCAGGTGAGGAGCGTCGTTGACGTAGTAGATGGGGGTCGAGACGTAGAACGCCTTCGCCCCCTGCTTCTCGTTTCCAGTGGCCGCCATGGTCGAAATCCTACTGGTCGGATGGAGATCGACTCACACGCGTTTCGGGGGGCGGACAGGGTGATCGTCCCCTGTCCGCCCTTGTGGGCCTTACGGGCGCCAGGTGGCCAGTACGCCTTCGTAGAGCTCCTTGTCGGTGAGGTCCCTGGGGGTCTCGCCGGCGAGGAAGTGGGAGGCGTTGCCCGTCTTGAGCTTGCGGAGGTAGTCGAAGGCCTTGTTCTCCGGGTCCCCGAAGGCGACGAAGGAGAAGTGGACGTCCGGGTGGTCGGCCGCCGCCTTGGCGAGCGACTGGGTGGCGGGGGTCTTGGCGTCGGGGGCGCCGTCGGTCTGGAAGACCACCAGGGCGGGGGTGCCGGGTGCTTCCTTCCCGTGGTGGGCGAGGACGGCCTCCACGGCGGCGTGGTAGCTGGTACGGCCCATGCGGCCGAGGGCGCCGTGCAGCTCGTCGATCTTGTTCTCGTGGTCCGTGAGGGTGAGGTCGCCGGTGCCGTCCACCTCCGTGGAGAAGAACGTGACGTGGACCGTGGCCTCGGGGTCCAGGTGCGCGGCGAGGGCGAGGGTCTGCTCGGCGAGGGCCTGGGCGGAACCGTCCTTGTAGTACGAGCGCATGGAGGCGGAGCGGTCGAGGACGAGGTGGACCTTGGCGCGGGTGCCGGTGAGGTCGTGCTTCCTGAGGGCGGTGCCGGCGGCCTTGTAGGCGGTGGTGAGGCCGGGGGCGCGGGAGCGGACTCGGGCCGCGGGCGTCGCCGGTTTCGGGGTCTCGGCGGGGGCCTCCGGCTGGGGGTGGGGTTCGGCCTCGGCTTCGCCTTCGGTCCCTGTGTTCCCACCCGCACCATCCGTGCTGGTCTCGTTGTCGGGTACGGGTGGCCCCTGTGGGGCTTCCTCGTCGTCGGCGGCTGCGGGCTCCGGGGTCGTCTCCGGTTCCGGTTCCGGTTCCGCTTCCGGGGTCCGAGGGGGCGGGGTGCCGTCCGGGGACTCCGTCTGTTTCGGGACCGTGATGTTGGCGAAGGCCGCCTTGACGAGTTCGTGCTCGTGCTCGTGCTCGTGCTCGTGCTCGTCAGAGGAGGCCTCCGAGCGGGGCTCGGGGACCTGGGCCGCCGCCTTGGGAGCGGGGTCGGGGCCGGGGGCCTCCGCCTGCTCCGGCGCCGCGGTCCGATCGGGGGCCGGAGTCGGCTCCTGGGGTGCGGTCTGCTCCGGGGCCGTGGTCGGCTCCTGGGGTGCGGTGGGCTGGGACGGGAGCTTCGGCTCCGGCGCGATGGCCGGCGGTGCCGTCTCCTGCGTCGCACCCTCCGCCTGGGCGGTCCGTTCTTTGCGTGACCGGCCGAACGCGTTCCGCAGGAGAGTGAGAATGCCCATGTGCGCAACCCTTCGCGTGAGTTGATGCCGTCAATCCCTGGCCAGGACGGACACGTAAGGTTAGCGGCCCCGGCTTGTGATCTTGTGCAGGGTCTGCCACGAAAGCACGGGCGCGTCAAGGAGGGATCGAGACGCCGTGGCAATTCCCCTCCGGCTTCCGTGGGTTCACTCACCGTTCACCGCGACGCCCGTCTCCCGCACGTATGTGCACCTACGGTCACGCTGACACCAAGGGCATCCAAGGGCTTCTCAGGGGAGAACACGTGCGCAAGCTGCTGCCGTTGATCGGAACGCCGTCCGGCTCGCATCCCGGCGGCCGGTCCGCCATGACCTGCCGTTTCCGGTGTGGTGACGCCTGCTTCCACGAGGTGCCCAACACCAGTTCCAACGAGTACGTCGGTGACGTCATCGCCGGCGCGCTCAGCCGCCGTTCCATGATGCGTGCCGCGGCCGTCGTCACCGTCGCCGCGGCGGGTGCCGGGGCCGTGGGCGTGGCGGGGGCGCCGTCCGCGCAGGCCGCGCCGGTCGCCGGCAGGGGACACGGGCATGGGCATGGGCATGGGAAACCGGCCGCGTCGAAGGGCGCGCGCGGGCTGCGGTTCACGCCCGTCGCGCCCAACACCGACGATGCCGTCACCGTCCCGGAGGGGTACCGGCAGGACGTCGTGATCCGCTGGGGCGAGCCCATCCTGCGCGGGGCCCCCGACTTCGACCCGGAGAAGCAGAGCGCGAAGGCGCAGGCCGGGCAGTTCGGGTACAACAACGACTTCCTCGCGCTGCTGCCGCTGCGCGGGGAGCGGGACCGGCAGGTCCTCGTCGCCAACCACGAGTACACCGACGAGGTGCTCATGTTCCGGGGCTACGACCCCGAGAACCCGACCCGCGAGCAGGTCGAGATCGCCTGGGCCGCGCACGGGCTGTCCGCCGTGGTGGTGGAGGAGGAGCGCCGGAGCGGGAAGCTGACGCCCGTCAAGCGGCACCGCCTGAACCGCCGCGTCACCGCGACGACCGAGTTCCGGCTGACCGGGCCCGCCGCCGGTTCCGACCTGGTGAGGACCTCCGCCGACCGCAGTGGCCGCAAGGTGCTCGGCACCCTCAACAACTGCGCCGGCGGCACCACCCCGTGGGGCACCACGCTGCACGGCGAGGAGAACTTCAACCAGTACTTCGCCAACAGCAGCCGGACCACGGACAAGCGGTACGGCATCGGCACCGGCGCCACCGAGCGCAAGTGGGAGCGGTTCGACAAGCGCTTCGACATCGCCCAGGAGCCGAACGAGGTGCACCGCTTCGGGTACGTCGTCGAGCTGGACCCGTACGACCCGGACTCCACGCCCCGCAAGCACACCCTGCTCGGCCGCTTCAAGCACGAGGGCGCGACCGTGCGGCTGACCCACGACGGGCGCCCGGTCGTCTACACCGGCGACGACGAGCGGTTCGACTACTTCTACAAGTTCGTCGGCAGCAAGCGGATGCGGCACGGCAGCAGCCGCTGGGCGCGCGAGCACAACCTGTCACTGCTCGACGAGGGCACCCTCTACGTCGCCAGGCTCAGCGGTGACTCCCCGGCGATGGAGATCGACGGCACGGGCAAGCTGCCGCGCGACGGCGAGTTCGACGGCGGTGGCCGCTGGATCCCGCTGGTCACCGCCACCGAGGACGGCGCCGTCTCGCACGTCGACGGCATGAGCGCCGAGGAGGTCTGCGTCTTCACGCGGCTCGCCGGTGACAAGGTCGGCGCCACGAAGATGGACCGCCCCGAGGACATCGAGCCCTCGCCGACGACCGGCAAGGTGTACGTCGCCCTCACCAACAACTCCAACCGCGGCGTCGGCTCGAACGCCAGGGCCGACGAGGCCAACCCGCGCAACGCCAACAAGCACGGCCACGTCCTGGAGCTGACCGAGCGCTGGAACCGGGCCGACGCCACCACCTTCGCCTGGTCGCTGTTCCTGGTCGCCGGCGACCCGGAGGACCCGGCGACCTACTTCGCGGGCTTCCCGAAGGACCGGGTCAGCCCGATCTCCTGCCCCGACAACGTCGCCTTCGACGACCACGGCAACCTGTGGCTGTCCACCGACGGCAACGCCCTCGGCACCCACGACGGCCTCTTCGGCGTCGCGACGAAGGGCGACCGGCGCGGTGAGCTGAAGCAGTTCCTGACCGTGCCGAACGGCGCGGAGACCTGCGGCCCGCTCATCCAGGACCGGCGCGTGCTGGTCGCCGTGCAGCACCCGGGCGAGGTCGACGGTGCCTCCGTGGAGGAGCCGGCCAGCACCTGGCCCGACGGCCCCGGCAAGCTCGTACGCCCGGCGGTCGTGGCGGTGTGGCGCGCGGACGGCCGCGACATCGGCGTCTGAGCACCCCTTCCGGGCGACCCTTCCGCACGGGGCCGGTGTCAGCCGGCCCTGTGCAGCGTGAGGTCGACGAGCAGGGCGCGGTGGTCGGTGTCCGCCAGGTCCAGGAACCGGGCGCGGCGTGCGGTGAAGTCCTCCGACACCAGGACGTGGTCGATCTGCACGCCGAACGCCGGGGCGGTCCGGGCCGGCCAGGTGACCGTCCGGTCGGCCCCGTCCAGCCGGGCCGCGTCGCGCATCCCCGTGTCGAGGATGCGGCGGAAGGCGGCGTGGTCCTGGGAGGCGTTGAAGTCGCCGGCGAGGATGGTGGGGGTCCCGTTTCCCTCGGTGCTCCGGGCGGCGACGTCGCGCAGGGCGTCCAGCTCCTCGCGCCACAGGCCGACCTGGTCGGGCAGCGGCGGCATCGGGTGGGCGAGCTGGAGCCGTACGGCGTGGCCGCGCACCTCGGCGACGGCGCCGGGCATGCCCATGGTGCCGGGGACGCCGGAGGTGGCCTTGAGCGGGAAGGCGCTCAGGATGACGGACCCCTCGGAGCCGCCGCCCTCGACGGCCTGCCGGTGGGGGTAGTCGGCGGCGAGGTCGCGCCGCAGCGCCGCGGCACACGTGTATTCACACTCCTGTACGAACACGATGTCGGGCTTCTCGCGCCGCACGGTGGAGATCAGCTCGCCGGTGGCCTGACCGAACTCGACGTTCGAGGTCAGCACGCTCAGCTCGGCGACGGGCAGCCCGACGGGGTCGCCCGTCTTGCCGTACGGCTCGATGAACCACGCCAGCGCTCCGAGCAGCGCCACCCCCCACACCGCGCCGGTCCACCACCGGGCGAGCAGCGTCAGCAGCAGTCCGGCGCCGGTCGGCACGAGCAGCCAGGGGAGGAAGGCGAGCAGCTGCGGCACGGGGGTGACGCCGTCGGTGTCGGCGACACGGCAGCCGACGACCACGCTCACCCCGGCGAACAGCAGCCCCGCGCACCAGGCCCCGAACCGCCGCCCGGTGCGGCGGGCCGTCGGCCGCTCGCGGGAGTCCGTCCACTCACCGGTCGCCGTGTCGGTGTCCAAGTCCGGCCCTTCGCTCGCGGGTGCGGTGCCGTCCCGCGCGGGACCTTCCCGCGCGGTGCCCGCCTTGCGCGATGGCGCACCCTCCCTGAAAGACGGACGACGGCAGCCGAAAGTTGCGCACAGGCCCTCACGCCTGTGCGCGGAACTCCCGGACCACCTCGACGCGCCCCACGACGCGCCGGCTGAACTCCTCCAGCTCCTCGGCCGGGACGCACAGTTCCAGGATCGTCTCGCCCATGGCCGGCGTCGTCCTGGGACATGGTCGGTGGCCCTGGCCGCCGGGCCGCGAACCCGGCCAACGGATATCCCGGTGACCCGCGGGCCCGGTCTCTCAGAACCGGGCCCGCGGTGGCCGGGTGGGCGCCGGGTCGGCGGGGGCTCCCGCGGGGGCCCGGCGGCGGCGCGGCGGATGTCCGTACCGGCCGGTGAGCCAGGAGACCAGGGCGACCGTGAGGCCGAGTCCGACCAGCAGCCAGGAAGCCAGGCGCAGCGTCTCGGTGAGGGCGTCGTAGACGGCGCCCGCGGCCGGGCCGTCCACCGCGCCGTCCACCGCGTCGGGGAGCTCGGCCACGGTGAGCCGGCGGCCGACCACGAGGGCGAGGGCGAGCAGCGCCCCGCCGAGGGCGGTGCCGATCCCGGCGGCCGTGAGGGCGCGCCGGCGGCGGGCGGCGACGGCGATGCCGGTCACCGCGAAGAGGACGGCGGCGAGCGGCAGCCAGACGGCGGCGACGTCGAGCACGTGGTAGCCCTCCCTGAGCCGGTCCGCCCGGTGGGCCGGGAGCACGGTGACCGCGGTGTGCCGGACCGGGATGCGCCTGGCGAAGGGCACGTTGTCCTCGGCGAGGCGTTCCTTGACGCGGGCGGTGACCGGGGCGAGGTCGACGGTGACCGCGCGCCCGGCCGCCCGGTCGTCCCGCAGGGCGCGCAGCACGGCGTCGTGGACGGTGCGGTTGGCCGCGTCCCAGCCCTCGCGGAACGCCTCGGTCCGGGTGAACGAGCGCGCCGCGTCCTGCGCGAAGAGCCGCACGGCGCCGTTCAGGGGGCCGGCCGCGACCTCGTCCACGACCCCGTCGCCCACCGCGTCGGCGACCGCGTCCGCGACCGCGTCCCGTACGTCCGGATCGTCGGCGAGCGGCGCCGTCGCGGCGACGTAACGCCCGGTGTCGGTCAGCCCGTACGCCGCCCAGCCCGCCAGCGTGCCGAACGGTACGGCCAGGCAGGCGAGGGCGATCAGGACGGCCGAGAGGGCGCTCCGAAGACGTGGGGGCACCCTCCCAGGCAAGGCGCCGGCAGCGGGCCGGGCGACCGGCGTGACTGCATATGGCCCCCCGGGACGAGCCGAACGGGCGCCCCGCCCGGTGGAGGGGACTTCGGGAGGTCGTGTGCCGCGCGTGGCGTTCTCCGCCGTCCGGGGAGGGGGCCGTGCGTTGCCGTCTCAGCCCCCGGTCGCGCGGGCCGTCGGCGTCAGGTGACGCGGAGGCCCCGGGCGTCCTCGTGGGTGTAGTAGTGGTAGAACATGGCCCCGGCCACCCCCGCCCCGACCAGCAGGGACACGAGGACGCACGTGAACATGGCGACCCCGCTCTGCGCGTACAGGAAGCCCAGCGCGCTGCCCGCGAGCGCGCCCCACAGCACCGCGTGACCCTCGCGCGGCAGCCGTCGGCCCACGGACCGGACCACCGCGTAGAGCACGACGAACCCGAGTGCGCTCAGGAACCCGAACAGCACGTTCCAGCCGGTGATGGGACCGCCGTAACGGCGGATGGACGCGGCCCAGTAGCCGTACACCAGCCCGGCCGCGACGAGCAGCGTCCACCTCGCCACCAGGTGGGTCCGCTCGCTGAAGACATCGGGCGGCCCGGTGCGCCCGCGCACGCCCGTGCCGGTGGACGGCGCACGTGTGGACGGCGCAGGTGCGGACGGCCCGCCTGTCGGTACCGCGTGAGCCATGAGAGCACTCCTTTCGCCTCGCCCCCGTCTACCAGGGCACACCCGGGCAGGCCGACCGGCAAGTCAGGATGCGGGCCGTGGGGACGCGTGTTTCGCTGGGCCCCGTGAGGGGTCGCGACCGCAGACCGGTGCGCGGCCGGTGGCGGCTGTTCGGCCGGCTCGTCCACGCCGCCGGCCGGGGCGACGCCGTGTCCCGGCACGAGCTGATCAGTGTCCGCGGCCACAGCGTCGCCTGGGTGTTCCCGCTGCTCCTGCTCGTCGGCATCATCGCGACCGACATCACCACCGGCGCGTTCCAGATCATCGCCTGGACGGTGCTCGTGCCCGGCGTCGCCGCCGCGATCTGCGGGGTGCGGGCCACGGCCCTGTACGCGGTGGTCGCCGTCGTCGTCTACGTCCTCGCCGACACCGTCTGGCAGCACCGCGAGGAGACCGGGCTGCCCGGCCTCTTCCTCGTCGCCCTCGGCGGAGCCATCGCCGTGGTCGCCGCCGCGCTCCGGGTCGGCAGCGAGTCCCGCATGCTGCACATGCGGGACATCGCCGACACCACCCGCCGCACCGTGCTGCGCCCGCTCCCGGTGGGCTTCGGCGGCCTGGACCACGCCGCCGTGTACCTCGCCGCGGACTCCGAGGCCCGTGTCGGCGGCGACTTCTACGACATCCAGCCCGGCCCGCACGGCACCCGCGTCCTCGTGGGCGATGTGCAGGGCAAGGGGCTGGGCGCGGTGGAGGCGGCGGCCGCGCTGCTCGGCAGCTTCCGCGAGGTCGGCTACCACGAGCCGGACCTCGCGACGGTCGCCGAGCGCCTGGAGATCCGTATGGTGCGCCACCGCGCGCACACCGCGGCCCTCGGCCGCCCCGACGGCGACCGTTTCGCCACCGCGGTGCTGATCGGCTTCTCGGACGACCTGCCCGACGCCGTGGACGCCGTCGTCTTCGGCCACGAGCCCCCGCTGGCGGTCGGCCCCCAAGGCGTGCGGTACCTGCCGGCCGTGGGCGGTCTGCCGCTGGGCATGGGTGACCTCACGTCCGGCCCGCCCGCGTCGGTGCACCGGCTGGCACTCGCCGAGGACGAGACGCTGCTGCTGGTCACCGACGGGGTGACCGAGGCCCGGGACCCCGACGGATGCTTCTACCGGCACGCCGAGGACGTCGCCCGCGCCGTCGCCGCCGACCCCTCGAACGCCGCGCCGGCGCGGCTGGTGGCGCTCGTAAGGGAGGGCACGCTGCGGCACTGCCAGGGGCGGGTGGCCGACGACACCACCGTCTTCGCGGTACGGCGCCGGAGAGGGACAACGGGCGGCTGAGTGCCCCGCATCGCAGCCGCAGCGGTTACGGTGCTGCGGTACGTGATCGACAGGGGGAGGGGACATGCCCGGAACCGTGCTGCTGCTCGCGGCGTCGCCCGTGGGCCGGGGGTGCCTGGTGGACGCCGCCTCCGTGCTCCCCGTACTCGCGGCCGTGCCGCCCGCCGTGCTCTCCGGAACCGACACCGCGAACGTGGTCGAGCTCGCCGACCCGCTGGAGCCGCAGGCCGTCCTCACCCGGCTGCGCGCCGCCGCCGCGGCCCCCGGACCGCTGACCGTCTACGTCGCCGGGCAGCTCCAGCTGGACCGCCGCCAGCGCCTGCCGCATCTGGCGCTGGCCCGTACGACACCGGCGACCGTCCGCTACACCGCCCTGCCCTGGCACTGGATCCGCGAGGAGCTGCGGCTGCGGCCGAGCGGCGCGACGACGCTGCTGCTCGACCTGCACGCCGACCAGGAGACCTGGCAGTGGCTGCGGGCGAACCCTCTGGACTCGGGGCGCAACAACGCCGTCTACGGGCGCATCGCGCCGCCGCCCTCGCGGCGGACGGTGGCCACCCCGTCGTACATGCGTGCCGTCGCGACGATCCTGCGCAGCGGGCACCGGCCGCCGCCGGACCAGCTGCACGAGCAGGCGCTGGCCCGTGGCGCGGCCGAGGGCGCGGGGAACGGGACGGGCGGCGGGTTCGCCGGTACGGACCTGGTGCTGACGTCGCCCGGGCCGGTGGCGGGCGACCCGCACGCGGTCATCGCCGCCGCCGTGCAGTCGGGGCGGCACGCCGACGCCGACGCGCTCGCCGCCCGGCACGAGCGGGCCGCCGCCGACGCGCACGGGCCCGCCTCCGAGGACGCGCTGCACTGGACGGAGGTCCGGGCCGACCTGGCGATGTTCGCGGGGGATCCGGCGCGCAGCTGCCGGGCGTGGCTGACGGTGGCCGAGGCGCGCCTGGGCGCGGGGCAGCCGCCGCAGGCGCCCGCGGTGGAGGCGGCCGTCGACCGGGCCCATCACCAGTGGGGGCAGGTCCGCGACGCCGGGCGGGCCCGGGAACTGGGGGCGGCGCTCGCCGCGTTGCGGGGCCGGGTGCCAGGTCCCCGCGAGGGCGCGCTGGACCATGTGCAGCGGGAGCTGAGCCGGTTGCAGACCCAGGGCTGAGACGGACCCGGGCCTCAGGACCGCTGACGGACCCGGTCCGTCAGCGGTCCACCGTGGTCAGGGAGTCCATGCCGGAGGTGGTGTCTTCCGTCTCGGAGGTGGTGTCTTCCGTGTCCGGGACGGTGTCCCCCGGCGGTGCGGGCACCGGGGGGTGTGCCGTGTCCGTCGGGCTCGCGTTCGCGGCCAGCAGCAGGCAGGCCACGGCGGCGACGGCGGCGGTGAGGGCTCTGGCGTAACGTTCGGCGGTGCGGGCGCGTCCGGGCACGGCGTCCTTCTGCGGAGGGGACGAGGATGGCGCCAAGCGCGGTTAAGTGCGCTTAACCCGCGGTTTAACCTAGAGCCGTCGGAGTGGAACGGCAAGAGCCACAGGGGGAGTTGGCAGTGGGGGACCGGGACGGCCGGGAGGCCATCGGGCGCCGGGTGCAGCGGCTGCGGGCCGAGCGCGGGATGACCCAGCGCCAGCTCGCGGAACCGGCCTACACGCCCGCCTACATCTCCACCCTGGAGGCCGGCCGCGTCCGTCCCTCCGACGAGGCACTGCGGCATCTCGCCGAGCGGCTCGGCGTCGGCTACGAGGAGCTGGCCACCGGGCGTCCGGCGCGGCTCGCCACCGACCTGCGGCTGAGGCTCACCGAGGCGCAGCGCACGCTCGCCACCGAGGGCGCCGAACGGGCGGCCGGGCAGTACGCCGAGCTGCTCGCCGAGGCCGAGGCGTACGAGCTGCCCGAGGAGCGGTCCGCCGCGCTGCTGGGCCTCGGGGAGTGCGCGGTGGAGACCGGCGAGCTGGTCACCGGCCGGAGCTACTTCGAGCGGGCCGAGCAGTGCCTCGCCGACGCCGGAGCCCCGCTGCCCGCCCGCGTCCCCGCCCTGCGCGGACGCGCCCTCGCCCACTACCTCGCCGGTGAACTCCGTTACGCCGTCTACCTCCTCGAGTCCACCCTCGACGAGCTCAACCGCGGCGGCCTGCACGACCCCGACGCGCTGCTGATGCTCTACGCCAGCGCCATCGGCCCGTACATGGACATGGGCGCGCACGCGCGCGCCGCGCAGGCCGCCGAGCTAGCCCTGTCCCTCGCCCCCAGCGTCGGCGACCCCGCCCTGGTGGCCCGCATGCACCGCTCCGTCGCCCGCACGCTGCTCGCCGAGGGCCGTCTCGCCGAGGCAGACGCCTCGCTGGCCAAGGCGGCCGAGCTGTACCGCACGCTCCAGCTCCGCACCGAGCTGGCCAACTGCCACTGGATGCGCGGCTACGTATGCGCCCAGAACGGCGAACTGAGGCGCGCCGAGGACGAGATGCGGGAGGCCCTCGGCATGCTCTCCGCCACCCGCGCCGCCCTCTACAGCAGCCAGGTCGCCGTCGAGCTGGCCGACGTACTGCACCGGCGCGGCAAGTCCCAGGAGGCCGCCGAACTGCTGCACGGCGTCCTGGACGACCTCTCCTCCGAACGCGGCGCCGTGCACTCCGCGGGCGCGCACCGCCTGCTCGGCATCATCGCCGAGGACGCCCGGGACACCGAGGCCGCCGAGGAGCACTACGTCCGCGCCCTGAGCCTGCTGGAGCGGGCCGGAGCCGCCGGTGACCTGGCCGACCTGTGCCGGCTCCTCGGTGATCTGCTGCGCCGCACCGGCCGCGTGGAGGCGGCCCTGGACGCCTATCGCACCGGCCTCGGACACCGCACGGCACCCGGCACGACCACCCTGGGCCCGGCGCCCGCGCAGCCGCCTCTGTAGACGGCGTCAGGACCCGCGAACCACCCGAGTTTCCACTGGTCGGGTACGGGTAGTCGATCCTGCGGCCGCGTGAGTGAAGGAGGCGGTGCGCATGCGGCCCAGTGACGAATCCGGGCGGTCCTCCGACGGGGCTCGCGCCGCCGAGGTGATCGCCGCGGAAGTGATCGCCGCGGAGGTGCGGGGCGCCCCGCCGGGCGAGGTCCCGGGACGACTGTGCGAGGCGGCCGTACGGCTGCTCCCGGTGACCGGCGCGAGCGCGTCGCTGCGCGGCGAGGGAGTGCCGGTACGGCTGTGTGCCAGCGGTGACCGGGCGTCGTACCTGGCGGAGATCCAGAGCACTCTGGGTGACGGCCCTTGTGTGAGCGCCGCCGAGTCGGGCGCCCCGGTGCTCGCCCGCGACCTGACGGCCGGTGCCGACGTCGGCCGGTGGCCGGTCTTCGCCCAGCAGGCGACGGCGGTCGGCGTACGGGCGGTCTACGCGCTGCCGCTCGGCAACGACGCCGTGTGCCTGGGCACCCTCGACCTCTACCGCGACACCCCCGGCGGACTGACCGGCCCGCAGCTGAGCATGGCGCGGCTCGTGGCCGGTGTCATGACGGTGGCGCTGATGGCGATGTCGAGCGGGGAGGAGCGCGGGGAACGGACGGCCTGGCTGGACGAGCTGGCCGGTGACCACGACGAGGTCTACCAGGCCGTCGGCATGATCATGGCCCAGCTGGGGGCCGGTGCGGACGAGGCCCTGGCCCGCCTGCGCGCCGACGCGTTCGCCCGCGGCCGCACCGCCCACGAGGCGGCCCGCGACGTACTCACCCACCGCCGACGCTTCGATCGCGACGGTTAGACGTACGGACGTACGGACGTACGGACGTACGGACGTGGGGAGTGGGGTGACGTGGGGACGTGCGGGAGTCCGTCCGCCCGCTAGACCTGTGCCCGCCCCTGCCGCCGCACCTCGGTCAGCCGCTCCGCCCCGACCTCGACGGACGTGCGGACGGCGTCGTCGGGTGGTTCGCCGAGGCCGCCGCTGGTGAGGCTGATGGCGTCGTCGCCGACGCGTACGGCGACGAGGTCCACGGTGAGGACGGCGCCGTCCTCGGCACTCACCGTCACCCGCAGGCCCTGCCGGGCGTCCCCCGACTCCGGCAGCGTCACGTCGGTGACCCGGACGGCCCGGGTGGCGCCGCGAGGGGACCGGGCCGTGAAGCGCCCGCACGCCTCCGGCAGCGTCGCGAGCCAGGCCAGTGCCCGGTCGATGTCGGCCGCGCGGTGCGAGGTGATCCGGTAGTGCAGCTGGGCCCCGCCGGCCGTGTCGTCCAGGGCGACGAAGGCGCGGGGCGCGGTGGTGGCGCCGAAGAGTTCCTCGGTGTAGAGGACGTCCAGCAGCCGACCGCAGTCGGGCCGCTCGGCGGTGGCCTTGAGCACCTCGTCCCGCCAGGTCGCGGCACCCCGCGTCGGCCGCCACGCCTGCCCCAGATCGGCCTCTGTGATCAGGGCCGCCCGTGCCTGACCCCGGGTGAGCGCGGGCGGCACGGCGGGCGACGGCAACGCGGCCGGGGACTGCTCGGTGGCCGGCGTGGTGCCGGCCGGCCGGTCCGTTCCCCGCCGGTCGCTGGAGCAGGCCGCCGCCGTCAGCGCCAGTGCCGCCGAGAGCGTGGCGGCGAGCACGGGGCGGGCGGCGGGGGCGGCGTGCTGCATCGGGGGTGCCTCCTGAAGGCCGGGGCGACCGGCGCCGTACGGGCCAGGTCACACCCTCCACGGCACCACCGCCACCGCCCCACCACCAGCGTGCCGGGCCGTCCGGGTGAGGCGCGACGGGACCGGGCGTACGGCCGCGTGCGGAGGCCGCCGCAGACAGGAACGGCGGAGCAGACCGGAACCGGCGAAGGCCCGCCGCCGACCGGGCCGGTGGGGGGTCGTCGTGGAGCGGACCGGTGAGGACCCGTCGCCGACCGGACCCGGGGCCCGCGGCCCGAGCCGCGGGTCTCCGGGTGTGCCCGCCCGCGTAGGGTCGCCGGGGCCCACGCCCCCACCAGCCCGCCAACCCGAGGAGCCCCGCCGTGACGACCGCCCCTGACCGGCAGCCCATTCCGGTGATCATCGACTGCGACACCGGCATCGACGACGCCCTGGCCCTGCTGCCGGCGGCCCGCCACCCCGGGCTCGACCTGCGCGCGGTCACCTGCGTGGCCGGGAGCACCGACGTGGAGGGGGTGGGAAATGTTCGTGGGGGAGCGTGCGCGAGGTCGGTTTAGCTCGATCGTGTGATGGTGTGCTCGCGCGCTTGCGCTGTCGTGGGCCGACTGGGCTGACGTAATCAGCACGATCTGGGACGCCGGGTACGGCGCCAGTGTGCGGGGCCCCCGCTCCACCGGAGTGATGGTTCGGGGCCTCCCCGCCGCCTCTGGCCGTACTCAACTGGCCAGGTCGTGAGGGAACTGGCCTCCCGGGATTGGACCACGGACAGGATCCGTGTCGCCGCCCGGGGCGCCGAGCATCCGCTGATCGAGGACATGCATACCGCCCGGCACGCACCGGGGCCCGGCCACCGACGAGTCCGACCCCGGCGGCGGCCTCGGTGACGCGGGCGCGGTCTGTGCGGTGATCGACCCGGAGGGCCTGACCACGCACCGGCTGCCCGTCGAGGTGTCCCTGGCCCCCGGCCCGGCCCGCGGCCAGACCGTCGTCGACCGCCGCGCCCGCCCCGGCGAGTCCGAAATGCACCGGGGCACGCGCGAACAGCCCCTGGTGGACGTGGCGTTGGGCGTGGCCGTGGCCCGGTACGTGAATCTGTACCTGGAGGCGGTCGAGCGCACGGGTTCGTAACCCCGGCGCGTCGCGGGCGCACGGGTTCGCTTTTCGGGTGATGTGGACAGATCTATTCGTGTCGCCCGCACGCATCGCGAAGGAGACCGCGTGACCGTACGCAGCACCACCCGCACGCCCGACCTGTCGTCCAAGGACCCCAACTGGTGGCGTCAGGCCGTCATCTACCAGGTCTATCCCCGCAGCTTCGCCGACGCCGACGGCGACGGGCTCGGTGACCTGCGCGGCATCACCCAGCGCCTGACGCACCTGGCCGCCCTGGGCGTCGACGCGCTGTGGCTCAGCCCGTTCTACCCGTCCGAGCTCGCCGACGGCGGCTACGACGTCGACGACTACCGGGACGTGGACCCGCGCCTGGGCAGCCTGGACGACTTCGACGCCATGGCCGCCGAGGCCCACCGCCTGGGCCTCAAGGTCATCGTCGACCTGGTCCCCAACCACACCTCGCACCGCCACGCGTGGTTCCGGGAGGCCCTGGACGCGGGCCCCGGCTCGGCGGCCCGCGACCGCTACGTCTTCCGGGACGGCCGGGGCGAGCACGGGGAGCTGCCGCCCACCGACTGGCAGTCCGTCTTCGGCGGCAGCGCCTGGCGGCGGGTGCCCGACGGACAGTGGTACCTGCACCTCTTCGCGCCCCAGCAGCCCGACCTGAACTGGGAGAACGAGCAGGTCCGCGCCGACTTCCGCACCACGCTGAAGTTCTGGTGCGACCGGGGCGTCGACGGCTTCCGCGTCGACGTGGCGCACGCGCTGGTCAAGGACCTGACCGAGCCGCTGCGCGACCTCGGCGCCCCCGAGCTGAGCAGTGAGGCGGCGCTCGACCGGTTCGCTCCGGGCACCCACCCGTTCTACGACCGCGACGACGTCCACGAGGTCTACCGCGACTGGCGCAAGATCCTCGACGCCTACACCCCGCCCCGCATGGCGGTGGCCGAGGCCTGGGTGCCGGGCGCCCGGCGCGCGCTGTACGCCCGTCCGGACGAACTGGGGCAGGCGTTCAACTTCGAGTACCTCCAGGGCGGCTGGGACGCGGCGGAGCTGCGTGAGATCATCACCGGTTCCCTGGCCGACGCGCACGCCGCCGGCGCCTCGGCGACCTGGGTGCTGTCCAACCACGACGTGGTCCGGCACGCCACCCGCCTGGCCCTGCCGCCGGGCACCGACACCGACGCCTGGCTGCTGTCCGGCGGCCACGCGCCGTCCGTCGACGAGCCGGCCGGCCTGCGCCGGGCGCGCGCGGCGACGCTGCTGATGCTGGCGCTGCCCGGATCGGCGTACGTCTACCAGGGCGAGGAGCTGGGCCTGCCCGAGGTGGCCGACCTGCCCACCGAGGTCCTCCAGGACCCGATCTGGGAGCAGACCGGGCACGTCCGCAAGGGCCGCGACGGATGCCGGGTGCCGCTGCCGTGGACGACGGGCGGACCGTCGTACGGCTTCGGCGCGGGCGGGGCGTGGCTGCCGCAGCCGCCGGACTTCGCGTCGTACGCCGTCCAGGCCCAGGACGGGGTGGCGGGCTCGACCCTGGAGCTGTACCGCACGGCCCTGCGACTGCGCCGCAAACTGCTCGACGGCGAGGCGCTGACCTGGGCGGACGACGTCCCGGCCGGGGTTCTTCAGTTCGACCGCTCGGACAGCTGGCGGTGCGTCACCAACCTCTCCGGCACGACGGTCGACCTGCCGGCCGGGGAGGTGCTGTTGAGCAGCGCACCGCTGGACGACGGCCGCCTGGGCCCGGACACGACGGTGTGGCTGGGGCTCTAGACGGCCCTGCCCCGGGGCCGCGGGGCCCTGGGGCAGCGGGGCCGGCGGACCAGTGCACGACCGCCGGTTCGCGCGAGGCGGTGCCGAGCCGGCGGCCCCCGTCCTCCGTGCGGGGCACGGCCTGGCAGGACACCCCCGGGCGCCGCACCGCCTCGAAGGCCGCCCGCTGGGCGGCCCGGACGGTCTCCGGGGCCGGCGTTCCCCGGCCGTGGGCGCGCCGACGGCGGCGTCCGGGCCGCTCGTGGCGTCAGTAGCGCACGGCCCTGGCCACCACCGCGCGCACGTCCCCCGACAGGTCGTGGGTGCTGCGGGCGGTGGCGCGCGCGGACTCTCCGGCGGGGACGTCGGAGACGGTGACGACGGCCGTGTCGATCAGGCTGCCGCCGGCGTCCGTGAAGTTCACCTGCACCGCGAAGGACTTCGTGGAGTCGGCGGTGTTGTCGACGGTGGCTCGGACGGTGGTGCGGCCGTCGGTGTCGGTCTTCGGCGCGCCCAGTTCCACATCGTCCTTGACGTCGGCGCCCTCCTGGATGTCCTCCAGCCACCGCCCGGCCTCCGCCGTGGCCGACGCCACGGCGTCCGAACCCCGCGAGGCCAGCGAGGAGGCCGCCGACGCGGCCCGGCTGGCCGCGGCGCTGCCGGCCTCCGACGGCACGTCGGCGGCGCTGCCGTCGCCGTCGGAACACCCGGCCAGCACGGCGCCCGCGAGCACCATCACGCCGACCGCCCGCAGCACCCGCCGACCGGCCATGTCGCCTCCAGGGACCTGGTGAGTACACACCCCGCGAGAGCACGCGGGTCTCCTCCAGTGAAGGTCCGCGGACGCCGCCGCGCACGCCGGCGCTCGGCCGGACGGGGACGCGCTCGGGCGGACGGGGACGCCGGGGCGCTCCGGTGGTGACGGGCGCCTCCGGTGGTGCCGGAGGCCCCTGGTGGTGCCGGGCTGCCCGGTGGTGCCGGGCTCCGCCGGGCCGGAGCCCGTCAGGGCTGCCGCCAGGGGCTGTTCGGGGCGGCGGAGACCGCCCGGGCCGGGTCGGAGGAGGCCGCCCGGGTCAGACGTGCCCGGGCCCGCCGCCGCCGAAGGAGCCGCTCGACCCCGGCAGCCAGCGGCGGCGGATCTGGTCCTCGCCCCGGCGGCTGCCCGAGTGGTGCAGTTGGTACGGCATGAGCCGTGGGCTTCCGTCCGTCGTCAGCGGGATCTCGTCGGGTTCCCGCATCTCCCGTTCCTCGTGGACGGCACCGGTCGGGGGGAGCTTGGGCTGCTCGTCGGCGTGGGGCCGTTCGGATTCTCGTTCCATGACCCTCATGCCCATACGTACGGCCCAGATCAGCGCGCCGGCGATCACCAGCCCGCCGATGAAGGCCATGGTCACGTTGAGCGCGTGCGAGGACGCGGCCAGCAGTTCATACGTTGCCGTACTCATGTTCTGATTATGTACCCCCAAATGGGATAAAGCGCCAGGAATGCCCGAGTGGGTTCCGGTGACCCCTCGCCCTGATTGAGAAGGGCCGGTGCCTGGTACCCGGCCGGCAGCGCGGCGGCGTCGGTGTCGAGCCCGCCGCCGCCGTGCCCCTCACGTCGCCGGTGGAAGGAGCGCCCCATGACCGCGCCGTTGACGGCCGACGCCCATGCGTACGGCCTGGTCGGGGACGGCACCGCCGACGACCGGCCGGCCCTGCAGAAGCTGGTGGACGCGCTGGGCGACGCCACCGCCGCCGACGGGCGGCCGCGCACCGTGCGGGTGCCGGCCGGGCGGTATGCGATCCGGGACCGGCCCGTGCTCTGGCGCAGCGGCGTCTCGCTGATCGGCGCCGGCCGCGGCGCCACCTGCTTCGCGCTCGCCAACCCGGGCGCCCCGACGCGGCCGGTCCCGCTGGCCTGGTTCACCACCGCCCAGCACGGCGCCGACCGGGACCACCACATCGCCGACGTCACCTTCGCCCACTTCGAGATCGACGGCTCGCAGGTGGAGACCGAGGAGTACGAGGTGCTGGCCAAGGGGCTCGGGCTCCAGTACGTGCTGCGCGGGCGCTTCACCGACCTGTACATCCACGACACGGCCGCCACCGGTTTCGGGTGCGACTTCCTCCAGGACACCGTCGTCGAGGGCGTGCTGGCCGAGCGGTGCGGACGGCAGGACCCCGGCGAGGAGATGGGCGGCGCCGGCATCGGGATCGGGGTCGGCGGCTGGGGCCCGGTCGAACGGCTGGCGGTGACCGACTGCACGGCCACCGGCAACGGCACCAACGGCATCTTCCTCGAACTCCAGCAGGACGACTGGGCCCCGCCCCGCGGCATCCGCGTCACCGCCTGCCACACCGAGGACAACCGCTACGGCATCTCCGACTGGGGCGCCGACGGCCTGCTGGTCACCGGCTGCACGATGCTCGGCAACCACGTCGCCGGGTTCGACGTGTCGGCGCAGGGCACGACGAGCGTCGGCGGACGCGGCGGCATCGTCACCGGGTGCGTGATCGACGGCAACGTGGGGGACGGCATCGCGCTCGGCAACACCCCGGGGCCGTACGCCTTCCGCGGCAACCGCGTCAGCGGCAACGGACGGTACGGCTACTGGCAGCACAACCTGGCCGGGGGCGACCAGGAGCCCGCCACGGACATCGTCCTGGAGTCCAACGACATCCACGACAACGCCCTGGACGGCATCCGCGTCGACGCCCCGCTGCACGAGCCGGCGTTCTTCGGCAACCGGATCCGGAGCAACGGCCGTCGCGCCGCGCCGGCGACGGACGGGGGCGGCGAGGGCGTCCACTGCGGGCCGCTGTCCCTGACCGACGAGAACGCCGACTGGCTCCCCGGCGGCCACCGCGGCAAGGAGCTGACGGTCGGCGACGGCCGGAACGCCGTGGTCCGTGACAACACCGCCACCGAACTCACCCTCGCCCCCGGGCGCCCCGGCGCGGACACGGCCTGGCCCGGCGGCACCCCCGCGCCGGGCACCGCCTACCGCCTCCCGGACTGCCCGGCCCCGCGCACCGGCCTCACCGCCGCCGCCGCCGTGGCCCACCCGTACGTGCACGGCAACCGCGTCCGGGACGACGGGCACCCGCGCACCCAGACCCACGCCCTGTGGATCGCGCACGAGGCCACCTGGACCGGCGGCCGGGTCTCCGGCAACGACTTCGGTGGCAACGCCTCGGCGGCGACCCGCTTCGACTCGGCCCCGAGCGGCGGGCGCTGGCGCGACAACGACGGCTGACACCGCCCCCGTTCCCGTCCCCCGTCCCCCGTCCCCGTCCCCCGTCGCCGTCGCCGTCGCCCGAAGGGGCCGCGCCGCCCGCCGCTTCCGTCTCACGGTGCCCGCAGCGCGTCCACGGCGATCCGGGCCGCCGTGCCGATCACCGCGTCCGCCGCGGGGAGGACGGTGGCCGTGTGGGCGGTGCGGGTGAAGACGGCCACGGCGTAACGGCCGCCGTCGGGGTATTCGACCACGCCGACCTCGTTGCGCAGGGTCGGCAGGCTGCCCGTCTTGCCGGCCACGTGGACGTCGTCGAAGGGGAAGCCCGAGGCCAGCCGGTGCGGCCACACCTGGAGGCCCATGATGCGGCGCATGGCGGCGCCGTACTCGGGCGGACACGCCTCGTCCCGCCAGAGGGCGGCCAGCAGACGGGTCATGTCGCGCGGGGTGCTGCGGTTGGTGCGGGCCGGGTCCAGGGCGCGGAGCCGGGTGATGACGTGCGGGTCGGCCAGTGCCTGGGCACCGGCCGGCCCCGTGTCCTCGCGCATCGCGGCGAGCACGTCGCCGAAGCCGTACACCGCCCGCGTGCGGGTCAGGCCGAGCCGGGCCGTGGTGCGGTTGACGGCGTCCAGACCGACCCGGCGCAGCAGCAGGTCGGCGGCGGTGTTGTCGCTGACGGACATCATCAGGAACGCCGCGTCGCGCAGCGACAGCCGGACCGGGTCGAGCATGGCCGCGAGCCCCGTGGGCCCCGGGGTGCGCCCGGCCGGCGGGCACTCGACCCGCTCGGTGAGGTCCAGCTCCCCGGCCGCCGCCAGCTCGTGCAGCGTGACGAGCACACACACCTTGTGGACACTGGCCGTGCACACCGGCTGGTCCGGCCCGGCCCCGACCTGCGCACCCGTGTCGATGTCCACGGCGTGCAGCCACCCGGTGACCCCGGCGTCGGCGAAGGCCGCGTCCAGCCGGCCGGTGGTCGCGGTGTCGGTCATAGCCAGAACTCCGATGCCGGGCGAAGGTGCAGTGGCCGGGCGGGCGCCTCGGAGCGGGCGCCGGCCGTGGCGCGCAGGGCGTGCGTGGCCGCGTCCGCGAAGGCGCCGACGGCGGCGTCACCGCGCCCCTTGGGCCAGGCCACCGAGTGCCGCCAGGCCAGCGGGGCCCCGGCCAGCGGACGCCAGACCAGGTCCCCGTCACCGGCCGCGGCGGGCCGGGTGTCGAGTGGACCGAGGGCGACGGCCCCGGACGACAGCACCAGTCCGCGTACGAAACTGGCGCCCTGGCCGTGCCGTACGGCGGCGGGGGTGTAGCCGCCCCGGGCGCAGGCGGTGAGCAGGTCGTCGTAGACCGCCGGGGCGCCGGCGCGCGGGAAGAGGACCAGGTCGTAGCCGGTGAGGGAGGCGAGCGGCACCTCGTCGAGCTCCGCCTGGGCCGCGCCGCGCGGCAGCAGCACGCCGAGGTCGCGGCGCAGCACCGGGCCCAGCTCCAGGCCGGTGACGTCGCACGGGTGGTGGATGAGGCCGACGTCCAGCTCGTGGGCGGCGAAACCGGCGAGCTGCTGGGCGGTGGACAGCTCGTGCAGCTCCAGTTCCAGGCCGGAGTGCCGGCGCCGGAAGTCCGCCAGCAGCGCGGCGACGGTCTCGCCGGAGATGTCGGGGGACAGGGCGGCGCGCAGCAGGCCGGTCTCGCCGTCCCGGATGCGGCGCGCGGCGGCCAGGAAGGAGTCGGAGCGGGCGAGCAGCTCCCGGGCCTCGGCGAGCAGCAGCGTGCCCGCCTCGGTGATGGTCACCCGGCGGCTGGTGCGCTCGAAGAGCCGGACGCCCAGCTCCTTCTCCAGCCGCTGGACGCGCTGCGACAGGGGCGGCTGGGCCATGCCGAGACGGGCCGCGGCACGCCCGAAGTGTGACTCTTCTGCAACAGCCACGAAGCACTCCAGGTGCCGCACCAGGTCCACGACCAGTAATCATATCGGGGATTGATCGAACCGACATCCATATCAATCTTGGACAGGGGCCTCACAGGGTTGCTCTCCTCGGGCCATGCGCTCCTTCCGTGACCCCTCCCACCCCACACCTCACCCCACACCTCACCCCACACCCCGCCCCGCGTCCGGCTTCTCCCCGCGCCTCCGCCGGTGGCCCGCCGCGCTCGTGCTCGCCCTCGCTCTTCCGCTGGCCGGCTGCGCCACCGACTCCGGGGGCCCGGACTCGGCGCCGGCGGCGAGCAGCCCGTCCCGGGCCTCCGGGGGCACGGACTCGGCGGCGCCGGACGTCCGCGCGCGGCTGCGGGTGGACGGCCACACCCGCCAGTACCTCCTGCACCGGCCCGCCGCCACCGCCGACGGCCCGAGGCCTCTCGTCATCGCCTTCCACGGCCGCGGCGCCGACGCGGCGGAGATGCGCGAGAAGAGCCGGCTGGAGAAGGCCGCCGGGGAACGCGGCATGCTCGTCGCCTACCCCGAGGGCCTCGACGACGGCTGGGGCGCGGGCACGCGGGCGACCGAGCGGCGCCCGGACCCGGACCTCGACGTCCGCTTCACCGAGGCACTGGTCAAGCACCTCGTACGCACCGAGCGGGCCGACCCCGAGCAGGTCTACGTGGCCGGGTTCTCCAACGGCGGCTCGATGGCGCTGCGCGTCGCCGCCCAACGTCCCGACCTGCTGGCGGGAGCGGCCTCGGTGTCCGGACAGCTGCCCGCGGGCGATGCCGCTGTCGAGCCGACCGGCCCCGTCCCCGTCATGGTCGTCTACGGCGCCGACGACCCCGTACGCCCCCTCGAGGGCTGGCCCTCCCCGCCGCCGGACCCCGAGGAGCCGATCCTTCCCAGCCTGTCGGCCCGGGACAGCGCGGAGGCGTTCGCCGCCGAGGGCGACGCGGGCGATCCGGTCACGGAGAACGAGAAGGGCTACGACCGCACCGTCTGGAGCCTGAAGAACGCCCCGGAGGCCGGTGGAGGGGCCACCGTCCAACTGCTCGTCGTCGACGACGCCGGTCACACCTGGCCGGGCTCGACGATCGCCCCGCCCAAGGGATTCGGCCCCACGAGCAAGGCCCTGAACGCCACCGACACGATCCTCGACTTCTTCGACGGCACCGGCACCGGCACCGGCAGTGGCGGCAGCACAGGCGCCGGTCGCTGACGCGAGACGACGTACAGCCCGCCATGCGCAGGCCGCCACGGACAGCCCACCCCGGACAGCCCGCCCCGGACAGAAAAGGACCTTCCGATGCCTGACGACGCCTCCTACCTCGCCTCCCCCCGGCGCCGCGGCCCACGCAAGGGCGTGCGGGCCGTCGCCGCGGTGGGGGTCGTACTCGCGATCGCCGCAGGCGGCTCGTACGCCGCCGGGTTCGGACCCTTCGCACGTGGCGACGACGGTCCCGACCCCGCCGCGATGAAACAGGCGCGCGCCTTCCTCGCCGACTGGGCCGCCGGGCGGCTGCCGAGCGCGGCCGGCCGCACCACCAGTCCCGACACGGCGCAGGAGGTGCTGCGGAGCTTCACCGCCGGACTCGACATCAGTAAGCCCGAGCTGACGGCGGCGCCGGACGTGAAGGAGGAGGCCGAGGACGGCACCCTCGGCGTCCCCTTCACCGCGAAGATGCCGATCACCGGCCTGGGCACCTGGACCTACGAGTCGCGACTGCCGCTGCGCGAGCAGGACGACGGCGGCTGGAAGGTGGACTGGCGGCTGTCCCTGGTCCATCCGCGGCTGAGCGACACGGCGAAGTTCCGGCTGGAGCGCGAGGAGACGACCCCGCCCGAGGTCACCGACCGCGAGGGGACCTCACTCTCGGGCGGCGACCACCCGTCCCTGACCCCGCTCCTGGGCCGGCTCGCCGGCGGCGCCGACGGCGGACCGCGCGGCGCGGTCGAGCTGATCGACCGGGCGACCGGCGAGACCGTGCGCACCGAGGCGTCCTTCGGCGAGAAGCCCGACCCGGCGAAGGACGGCAAGCCCGTCCGCACCACCCTGGACGCCACCTGGCAGTCCGCGGCCGAGCAGGCCCTCGCCGAGGCCGACGGCAAGAACGCCGCCCTCGTCGCCCTGCGCATCGACAACGGCGAGGTCCTCGCCCTCGCCAACTCCCCCTCCAGCGGCTTCAACCGCGCCGCCTCCGGCACCTACGCGCCCGGTTCCACCTGGAAGATCGTCACCAGCACCGCGCTGCTGCTCAAGGACGCGGTCGCGCCCGACGAGGTCGTGGACTGCCCCAAGTACCTGACGGTCGGGAAGGAGTTCCACAACGTGGAGACCTCCGAGTACCCCGGCGCCACCTTCCGGAAGGACTTCACGGAGTCCTGCAACACCGCGTTCATCAGCCTGCGCGGCAAGCTCGACGACGGCGAGCTGGGCGAGGTCGCCCGCACCTACTTCGGGGTCGGCCAGGAGTGGCACATCGGCATCCCGACGTACGACGGGTCCGTGCCGGTGCCCAAGGACGAGACGGAGAAGGCCGCGTCGATGATCGGGCAGGGCCGGGTCCAGGCCAACCCCCTGATCATGGCGTCGGTGACGGCCACCGCGGTCTCCGGCGAGTTCCACCAGCCGTCCGTCACCGCCGGGAACACGGACGAGACCCGTACCGAGCCGCTCCCCGACGAGGTCGTCACCCAGCTGCGCGAACTGATGCGGGACACCGTCACAGACGGCACCGCGCACGTCCTGGCCGGCCTGCCCGGGGAGATCGGCGCGAAGACCGGCACCGCGGAGGTCTCCGACGACCAGGACAACAACGGCTGGCTCGTCGCCCACCGCGGCAACGTCGCCATCGCCGTCGTCGTCGAGGAGGGCGTCACCGGTGGTGGCTCGGCGGGCCCCGTCGTGCACAGCCTGCTGTCCGCCGTACCGGAGGACCCGTCCTGAACCCGGGCGGACCGTCCTGTGCCCGGGCGGACCGTCCTGCACCCGGTCCGGTCAGCCCTGGGAGGTGCCCCGCGCGCCGGGCGCCGTACCGGGGTCGCCGTCCCCCGCGTCGTCGCGGCGGACCGCCTCGCCCTGGATGACCCGGGGCGCCTCCCGGTCCTCCGGCGGCGTCCGCTCCTCGTCCTTCATCGCGCGGGCCTCGGCCTTGAGGATCCGGGCCGACTTGCCCGCCGAGCGGGTCAGCTCGGGGAGTTTCTTGGCGGCGAGAACGGCTATGACGACGATGAGAATGATCGCGAGCTCGCTCAGTCCGAACACGGCGCTCTCCTGGTGGGCGTACGGTGCGGACCCGCGGCACGGGCCCGCACGGAATCTACGGCAAAACCGGCGAACGTCAGAGGTCGAACTCGTGCGGCGGCAGGTCCAGGGCGAAGCACGCCTCGCGGACGACGGCCCGCTCGTCCTTGTCGAAGTCCCCGTCGGCACCGCCGATCACGATGCCGATCTGCACCACGGCCCGCGCCTCGGCGGGCTTCTTCTTCGCCTTGGCGATCTCCTGGAGGACACCGACCTTGCCGAAGGCGAAGTCGGCGGTCAGCTTGTCAAGGTTGGCCTCGAAGCGGCGGCGCAGGTCGTCGGCGGGGAAGTTCTGCAGCACCTCGTTGGTGGCGATGAGCTGGGCCACCCGCTGCCGCTCCGACGCGTCGACCGTGCCGTCGGCCGTGGCGACCAGCGCGCACATCGCCATGCTCGCGTCGCGGAAGGCGCCGCTCTTGAGGTCGTTCTTCTTCGCGAGGAGCTGCGTCTGCATCTGCGACGCGGACTCCTTGAAGCGGTCCCACAGGGCCATGAGAACTCCGTACGGGTCGGGTTACGGGTCGGGAGGAGTCGACTTCTACACTTCTGTAGAAGTTATCAGGCTTCCTTCGCCTCCACGACGGTGCCGGAGCCGGCAGGTGTGTCCATGCCGGTGCCGGCCAGGCGCCCGGACTCGTGGCCGTACACCGCGTGGGAGCCGTACGACTCCCGGTGCTCCACCAGCTCCCGGACCCAGCCGTCGACGAGGGCGTTCCAGTCCAGGGGTCCGGCCGGCCCCTCGTGCGGGACGGTGAAACGGCTGAGGGCGTCGTGGCCGTCGAAGGACGGGCCGCCGCGCTTGTCCGCCTCCAGCACCACCTCCAGGGCGCCGGGCACGGCCAGGAAGGTCAGCTCGATCTCGTCGACCTGGTGGGCGTAGGGCGGGGCCGGGGTGAGCGCGATCTCCTGGTGGAAGGGGAGCCGCTGCCCGGTACCGCCGATGCGGCCGGACTCCAGACCGGCGGAGCGCAGGCCGAAGCCGAGCCGTCCGAAGGCGTCCAGGATGGCCTCCTGCGCGGGCAGCGGAGCCACGGTCAGCGGGTCGGCGTCGCCCCTGTCGCCGTCGCCGTCGCCGTCGCCGTCGCCGACGCCCGCGCCGGAGACCGCCAGCTCGGTGCGCACGCCGAGCGCGATGCCCAGCGGGCGCCCGTTCCGCTCGGTGACCGGCGTCTCCCAGGGCAGCGACAGCGCGAACGGCACGCTGTGGTGCTCGCCCGCCGCGAGCCGGAAGGCCCCGCCGACGGTGTGCCGCCCGAAGACGACGCCACCCTCGCCCTCCCCGGCGTGTCCGGCCTCGACGTGGGCCACCAGCTCCAGCGCGACGTGCTCGACGTCCTGGTCGGCGGTTCCGCCGACGAGCCGTACCCGGCCCGACAGCGTGCCTCCCGGCCGGGCGGCGCCCGGGTCGAGGACCGTGTCCACCGTGGGACCGCCCACGCCGAGGGAACCGGGCAGCCGCTTGAACACCATCGAGGCGTTCTCTCCTTCACGTTCGTGCGGGCACATCCGCGCGGGGAACAACCGGAACCGTACGGCCGTTCTCTACAGGCGGGTAGAAGCATAGGGGTCCGAGGACATTTGGGGACTCCCCATGCTTTTGCTCGTCCTTTACCATGAGTGGGAAAACCTCGGGTGCCGGCTGGTACCGGCGCCCGCCGACCCCGTTAAGGAGTCTCGTTCCGTAATGGAGCCTCCCAGTACCGGCCGTGCCATGGCCGGCCCGCAGTTCCCCCTGTACGCGCGTGCGCCGTACATGCGTGAGGGAAGCGGGGTGGCACGGTGACCGAGGTCCTGCTGCTCCTGCTGGCCCTCCTTCTCACCCTGGCCTGCGCCGTCTTCGTCGCGGCCGAGTTCTCTCTCACCACCGTCGAGCGCGGTGACCTGGAGCGTGCCGCCGAGTCCGGCGAGCGCGGCGCCGACGGCGCCCTGAAGGCCGTCCGCGGCCTGACCCTCCAGCTCTCCGGCGCCCAGCTCGGCATCACCGTGACCTCACTGGTCATCGGCATGCTGGCCGAGCCGTCGCTGGCCGTGCTGCTGCGCGGCCCGCTGAAGGCGATCGGCCTGGGCGGCGCCGCCTCGACGGTGGCGACCGTGCTCGGCGTGGTCCTCTCCACCATCGTCCTGATGGTCATCGGCGAGCTGGTCCCCAAGAACTGGGCGATCTCCCGCCCGCTGGCCGTCGCGAAGGTCGTCGCGGGCCCGCAGCGCGGCTTCACCACCGCGTTCGGCCCCTTCATCCGTCACCTGAACAACACGGCGAACCGTTTCGTACGCCGCTTCGGCCTGGAACCGGCCGAAGAGCTGGCGTCCGCCCGCAGCGCCGAGGAACTGGTCGCCCTGGCCCAGCACTCGGCGGCCGAGGGCGCCCTGGAGGCGGACTCGGCGGAACTCTTCGTCCGCACCCTGCACCTGGGCGAGCTGACCGCGGAGAACGTCATGACCCCGCGCGTGGACGTCAAGGCGCTGGAGGCCCACGCCACCGCCGCCGACGCCGCGAACCTCTCGCACGCCACCGGCCTGTCCCGCTTCCCGGTCTACCGGGACAGCCTGGACGAGGTCATCGGCACCGTGCACATCCGTGACGTCCTGGCCCTGGAGCCGGACCGGCGCGTGGTCACCCCCGTCACCGAGCTCGCCACCGCGCCGCTCCTGGTGCCGGACAGCCTGCCCGCCGACCGTCTCCTGGAGCGCATGCGCGCGACCCGCACCATGGCCGTCGTCATCGACGAGTACGGCGGTACGGCGGGCGTGGCGACCGTCGAGGACATCGTGGAGGAGGTCGTCGGCGAGGTCCGCGACGAGCACGACCCGGTCGAGATCCCCGACCTGCTGCCCGCCCCCGCCGAGGCGGACGGCCGCGCGGCCTGGGAGGCCGACGGATCGCTCCGCCTGGACCGGCTCGCCCGCATCGGCCTGATCGCGCCGGACGGGCCGTACGAGACCCTGGCCGGCCTGGTCGCCACCCACCTGGCACGCATCCCCGCCAAGGGCGATGTCGTCGACCTGGAGGGCTGGCGCCTGGACGTCCTGGACATCGACCACCACCGCGCCGACCGCCTGCGGGTCACCGCGCCCGCGCCGGCCGTTGTGCCGGCCGGACAACGGGACCACAAGCAGCGGGACCACAAGGAGCGGGACCACAAGCAGCCGGAGCACGAGCAGCGGGAGATGGCCCGATGACCGCCGTACAGCTCTTCATCGGCGCCCTGACGCTGCTGACCAACGCGTTCTTCGTCGGCGCCGAGTTCGCCATGATCTCGGTGCGCCGCAGCCAGATCGAGCCGCGCGCGAAGACGGGCGACAAGCGCGCCCGGATGACCCTGTGGGGCCTGGAACACATCTCCGCGATGATGGCCACGGCCCAGCTCGGCATCACCGTCTCCTCCCTCGTCCTCGGCGCGGTCGCCGAACCGGCCATCGCGCACCTGATGGAGCCGGTGTTCGAGGCGGTCAACATGCCGCACGCGCTGGTCCACCCGATCGCCTTCGCGATCGCCCTGGCCCTCGCGACCTATCTGCACATGCTGATCGGCGAGATGATCCCGAAGAACATCGCGCTGGCCGCCCCGGCGACCACCGCACTGGTCCTCGGCCCGCCGCTGGTCGCCCTGACCCGGGCCCTGAAGCCGTTCGTCTTCGGCATCAACGCCTTCGCCAACACGCTCCTCAAGCTGCTGCGGGTGGAGCCGAAGGACGAGGTGGAGGCCGTCTTCACCGACGACCAGCTGGCCCGCATGGTCGTCGACGCCAGCGAGGCCGGACTGCTCACCCCGGCCGACGGCGAGCGGCTGCGGGACGCGCTGGAGCTGGGCACCCGCCCGGTCGGCGAGATCCTGGTCCCGGCCCAGAAGATGCGCACGGTCGGCCACACGGTCACCCCGGCGGAGCTGGAGCGCATGGCCGCCGAGGCGGGCTACTCCCGCTTCCCGGTCACCGGACCCGGCGGCACCGTCCTCGGCTACCTGCACATCAAGGACACCCTGGGCCTCACCGACCGCGACCGCCCCTTCCCGCGCGCGTCCCTGCACCGGGTCACGCGGGTCCGCATCGACACCCCGCTCGACGACACCCTCACCGCCCTGCGCACCGAGGACAGCCACCTGGCCGCCGTCACCGGCGAGACCGGCGCGGTCCTGGGCTTCGTGACGATGGAGGACGTCCTGACGGAACTGGTGGGCCCGACGACGCCGGTGGCGTGACCCGGGGAACTACCGCGTGACCATGGGCGTCTCCCACAGCGACACCGCTGCGGGAGGCGCTCATGGCCATGGTCGGCCTGTTCTGGATCACCGAGGATCACGTGTACGTGGGCGCCGCGCCCACCGGAACGGCGTCCGGAGTACGGCTGGCCAAGGACGGGGTCGAGATCCTCGGACTCGGCCGGGGCCGGTCCTGGGGCTGGGACGAGGTCCGTGGCATCGACGTACGGGACGTGGCCGTGCGCTCCCCGGCGCGACGGCTGGCCTCGATGGCGTTCGACTCGCTGGTCGTCCTGGTCACCGGTGACGGCGAGCACCCGCCCGCCTTCACGGTGCTGGTGGAGACCGAGGCCGACGGCACGGTCGAGGCCGACGCACGGGTCGCCGTCCCCGGCGGCATCCACACTCCGGACGAGTACGACCTCTCCCGCACCCTCCTCACCCGCCTCGTCGACGGCGCCACCCCCCTCGAGGACCTCCTCGTCTGGCGCCGGGACGAGCCCGAGGACGTCGCCCCGACCAGGGACGAGCGACTGGCCCTGTTGCGGCAGTGGACGACGGCCTCCGCCTGACCCGTCGTGGTCCCACCCGAAGAAGTCGCGGAGAAGCCGCACCACGGTGACCGCGGGGTGCTCATCGACGACGCCCCAGGCCACGCAGCACGAGGGTGCCCGCGGCGAGCACGGTGACCACGCCGCAGGCCAGGTGCACCACGGTGCCGGCGCCGGCGATGGAGGCGGCCGTGTTGGCGACCACGCTGACCACGACGACGGCCCACAGCAGCGTACGGAGGACGTTCCCGCGGGAGACCGCGTCCGGGCCCTCGGCGGGGGTGTGGGTCGGGGTGGTGCTCAGACGGTAGGGGTCCTGGTACGTCATGACGGCCTCCTCCGGGACTTCGCTCTCGATCCGCCACCGACGCTACGGAACCGGCTCCCTCCGGCCGATCCCGTGGGCCGCCCGGTCCGGGGTACAGCAGGCTGTACCTTCCGGGGGCGGTGGTCCGGGTCGGGACACGAGGACGTGGGACACGGGCACGTGGGCCGTGGGACACGGGGACGCGAGAGACGGGCACGCGGGACAAGGGGACGTCGGGCGTGCGGCCGCCGAGGAGGGTCCGCCGCGGCCGAAAGAACCGCGCCGACGCCCGGAGTACCGTGGAGGAACCGGGAGCCCGCCGCGCACCGGCCCCGACACCGGTGCCGCTTCCGGCGACCGACGACACCGGGCCGGATCCGCCCGAGCCCGGAGCAGGGCTGGTCCCATGACCATGAACGTGCCGGTGCGGCCGACGACCACGGAACGCGACGCGCGGCAGGCCGGCCCGGACCGGCCGGGCCCCCGGAAGCCGAGGTCGGAGCGGGGTTGCTCACCCCTCGCCGGAGAGCGTGTCCGGCCGCTGACCCGCCGTCAGGTCGAGGACCGCTTCGGGGACCTGGGTGACCTGTACGCGCAGACCTCCGGCGGCGGACCACGTGCGTGGAACGAGGCCCGCGGCGCCTTCCTGCGGCAACTGGCGGCCGACGTACGGCGGCCGGGGTTCTCGCTGCTGATCGCGGAGACCACCACCCTGACCGGCTGCGCCTACGGCTATCCCGTACCCGGCGGCGGTACTCGCGGCGTGCCGTGCCTGGACGCGTACCTGCCGGGCAGCGTGCTGCCCGTCGCCGCGTCCGGACGGCTCTTCCTGATCTCCGGGATCATCGTCCCGGCGCGCGTGCGCCGGCGGAACCAGGACCGTGCCTGGAACCTCGCCCGCCGCCTGCAGAGGCGACTGCTCGCCGAGCACGACGCCGCCCTCGGCGTCACGCTGGTGGACCGGGCCGACGTCGCGACCGTCCAGGCGCTGCGCTCCTGGGGCTGGCGCTACGCCGAGGGCGACACCCTCCAGGCGTCCCTGCTCGGACGGTACGGCGTCCTGCTCCTCGGCCCGTGAGACCGCCGCGCCCCTGAGCCGTCCGTGAGCCGCCCCGCGTCACGGCGCCGGCAGGCGCAGGGCGAGGAGGGCGATGTCGTCGGTGTTGCCGGGCGGCATCCGGGCCAGCACCTCGTCGCACAGCGTGTCCAGTGGCTCGTGGGCGACCGCGAGGGCGTTGCGGCGCAGCCGGCCGAGGCCGGTGTCCAGGTCGCTGCCCGGCACCTCGACCAGCCCGTCGGTGTAGAGCAGCAGCGTGGACCCCGGAGGCAGCGGCACCGTGGGGTCCGGCCGGTGGCCGTCGGTGCCCAGACGGGCGCCGAGCAGCAGACCCTGCCCCTCCTCCAGGTAACGCGCGTCTCCCTCCGGGGTCAGCAGGAGGGGCGGTGGGTGCCCGGCGCTGGTCCACCGCAGGGTCCACGGGCCGGTGGGCGGGCCTTCGACCCGGGCGAGGACGAGGGTGGCCATGGAGACGGTCGTGATGGCCGGCAAGGCGTCGTCGAGGCGGTCGACGACGGCCCCGGGCGGTTCGGTGTGGTCCCAGGCCAGTGAGCGCAGGATGCCGTGCAGCTGGGCCATGCCCGCGGCGGCCGTCAGGTCGTGGCCGACCACGTCGCCGATGACCAGGGCGAGCGCGCCGTCCTTCAGCTCGAAGGCGTCGTACCAGTCACCGCCCACCTGTGAGCCGGCCGGGGCGGGCTGGTAGCGGGCGGCCAGCCGCATACTGCCGTGCCGGGGCAGCGGGGCGAGCAGGTTGCGCTGCATGGCCTCGGCGACGGCGCGCTGGCGCCCGAACCGGCGCGCGTTGTCGATGACCCGCCCGACCCGGCGGCCGATGTCGCCCACCACCTCCAGGTCGTCCTTGTCGAAGGGATGCGCCGGGTTGGTGCGCACCAGGGTCAGGGCGCCGGTGACCTCCCGCTGAGTGCCCAGCGGCACCGTGAGGACGGAGGTCGCGCCCACGGACCGCAGGAAGTCGCTGTGCCCGGCGGCGAGCGGGGACTCGGGCCCGGTGGCCGTCTCCTGCCGCCCCTGGAGCACGGGCTCGCCCCCGTTCAGCACCCGTTCCAGCGGCGACAGGCCTGCCGTCCCGGTCGCCGGGAGCGGGCCGTGCCAGTCCTCCCGCGCCGTGTCCCTGCCCGCGGGCCCGGTCACCGCCCCCCGGTGGACCTGCCCGGACTCGGCCAGGAGGTCCACCGCCGCCCAGTCCGCCAGCCGGGGCACCAGGAGGCGGCCCAGCCGGGCCAGGGCCTCGTCGGTCTCCAGCGTCTGCCCCAGTACGTCCGTGATCTCCGTGACCAGCGTCAGCCGCTCGGTGAGGTCCTCCAGGGCGCTGGTGTAGGCGGCGCGCTCCCGGCGTGTCCCGCGGTCGGCCGCGGTCTCGGCCGCGGTGCCGGTGCCGGGCTCGGCGTCGGTGAACAGTACGGCCGTGCCTCTCGGAAACCCGTCGTCCGTCAGCGGGGACGCGGACCAGGACACCGCGGCCAGACCGCCGTCCCCCCGCAGGTAGCAGTCGTTCTCGCCGCGTGCGGCGGTCCCCCGGGCCAGTGCCTGGAGCAGCGGGCACTGGTCGCGCGGAACCCTGCCGCCGCCCGGGCCCCGGTGGAGCAGGTCATGGAAGTCCGCACCGCGCATCGTCACCGCCGACCGGCCCAGCAGCAGCTCGGCGGCCCGGTTGACCTCGACGATCCGCCCGGCCGTGTCCGTCACGGCCAGGGCGGCGCCCAGCTGCTCGGCGACCCGCGCCCAGAAGTCCGGCTCCGCGGCCCACCGCTGTCCCGCGTCTGTCGCACCGGGCCCCACACCGTTCGCCACGTCGCCCCTCCAGTCACGCCACCAGCGGTGGTCCGATGGCCCGATCGTCCCCGGACCCGAGCCCGGCCGCACCGCCGACACCCCGCCCGCACCAACCCGTCGGCTGCCCCGGCACGACCGCCGGAACCCTGCGGATATATGTTCGCCGCGGCAGGTATCCGACGGGCGCGACTAGAGTTCAGGTGCGGGGGAACCGGATTCCCTGCGGCGGGCCGTGTCCCCAGCGGTCCGCAGGAAGGTATGCATGCCCCCGGAGAGCAGGCTGGACGCCGAAGGTCGGCCGCAGGCCGCCGACCGGCTCGACGACGACCAGTACCCGGCGTACACCATGGGCCGGGCGGCCGAGCTGATCGGTGCCACGCCCGGTTTCCTCCGCGCCCTCGGTGAGGCGGAGCTGATCAGCCCGACGCGTTCGGAAGGCGGCCACCGCCGCTACTCGCGCCAGCAACTGCGCCGCGCCGCGCGCGCCCGTGAGCTGGTCGACCAGGGAACGCCCATCGAGGCCGCCTGTCGTATCGTCCGCCTGGAGGACGACCTGGAAGCGGCCCTGCGCATGAACGAGGAGCTCCGCCGCGAGGCCGAGCGGTCGCCCGGCGGGAACGGAGAACGGCGCGGCGTGTGAAAACCTGACTCCGGCGAAACAGATATTCGCCGGACGCCGGAAAAACTATCCTGCGGCAAATCGAGGACGCTTTATCCGGGCGTTTCCTTTCCCGTGCGGCCGATTCATTTCGTGCTAGGCTGAACGTTAGTTGCAGTTGTGGTTGCCATTTGTGTTACCGGTTTTCCGGGCAGGTGATCATCGCAGCGATGTGAAGGCCCGCACGGTGCGGGCCTCCAGCACTGCCTAGGAGTAAAAGACATGGCTTCCGGTACCGTGAAGTGGTTCAACGCCGAAAAGGGCTTCGGTTTCATCGCGCAGGACGGCGGCGGCGCCGACGTCTTCGCCCACTACTCGAACATCGCCACCCAGGGCTTCCGTGAGCTCCAGGAGGGCCAGCGGGTCAACTTCGACGTCACGCAGGGCCAGAAGGGCCCGCAGGCGGAGAACATCGTTCCCGCGTAACGCGTGGACCGCACATGAGGGCCCGCACCGCAAGGTGCGGGCCCTCATGTGCGTGTGCCCGGAAGCGGTGGCGGACGGCCTCGTCCACGCCCGTGAGCCCCCTCCGGCTCTGCCCGGCCCGTCGGCTTTGCCATCTCTTTACAACCCGCCTCGCCGCCGCCTCGTCTCTCCGTCCGATCCCCCCGCACCCCGTGCGGCATGCACCGCGCCGATCGACGAGAGAGAGCGACCCGATGCGCCGAACCATCCTCAGTGCCGTGGCACTGGCCTGCACCGCCGTACTGGCGGGCACCGCGCCCGCCTTCGCCGACGACCCCAGCCCGGTCCCCTCCGCTCCCGCGGCCGCGAGCGCCCCGAGTCCCGGCACCGAACCGCGCGAGGCGCCGACGCCGGTCCCCAGCGTCCCGGTGAGCGAGCCGGCCGAGGCACCGGCCCCCGCACCGGCCGACGGCCAGGTCTCCGTCGTACCCGAGGGCGCGGCCGACACCGGAGTGGCGGCGCCCGCGTCCTCCGGGACCGACGAGGGACTCATCGGCGCGGGCGCCGGTGCCGTGCTCGTGGCGGGCGGCGCTGCCCTCTTCGTCGTACGCCGTCGGCGGGCGGCGACCGGGGCGTGATCCCGCCGGCCGGACGCGCCCTCGCCGCCGCCGCACTGGCCGTACTCCTCGTGGGGTGCGGCGGCGGTACCGCCCGGCAGGGCGATGGCGGCACTCCCGCGCGGTCCGCGACCACGGCGCCGCCCGCGCACCCCTCCGCGAAGTCGCTCCGCCCTCCGGAGCGGTCGGTGCCGGTCGGCCTGCGTATCCCGGCCATCGGGGTCGACACCCCGGTGATACGGCTGGGGCTGGCTTCGGACGGCACCGTGGAGGTGCCGCCCGTCACGGACGACGACCGCGCGGGCTGGTACCGGCACTCGCCGGCCCCGGGTCAGGTCGGGCCGTCGGTCCTCCTCGGCCACGTCACGGTCGGCACCCATGGCGACGGCGTCTTCCGTCACCTCGCGAGGCTGCACCGGGGCGACCGGATCGAGGCGCGTCTGGAGAACGGCACGGCGGCCGAGTTCACGGTCACCGCCGTACGGACGGTGGCGAAGGCCGACTTCCCGACGGACGACGTCTACGGGGACGTGGACGGCCCGGAGCTGCGGCTCATCACCTGCGGCGGCCCGCGGGCCGGCGAGGAGTACCGGGACAACGTCATCGCCTTCGCCGAGCTGAGCGGCTGAGCACCGCCGCGTTCCGCATACCCTCACGACCATGGAGAGCGTTGAAACGGTCCCGTGACAGGGCGGCGTCCGAACTGTTCGCCGCCCTGTATCCGCGCCTCGCAGGCTGGTGCCGCCGGCTCGTCGACGACGACGAGACGGCCCACGAGATCGCCTCGGAGGCGTTCACCCGGCTCTGGGCCCGCTGGACGTCCGTCGAGGAGCCCCGAGGCTTCCTCTACGTCACGGCCGCCAACCTCGTACGGGACCACTGGCGCAAACTGGAGCGCGAGCGCCGGGCGGTGCGCCGGGTCACCGCGGAGGTCGCCGTGCGCCCGCACCCCGAGCAGGCGGACCCCTCGGTACGCCTGCTCGTGCAGTCGCTGCCGGAGCGACTGCGTGTGCCGATCCTTCTCCACTACTACGCTGACATGCCGATCCGCGAGGTGTCCGTGCTGACCGGGCGCAAGGAGGGAACCGTCAAGGCCGACCTCCACGCGGCCCGCGAACTGCTCCGCGTCCACCTGAGGAGAAGCCTTGACCACACGCCTTGAGGACGGCCACGGCGACCGGGACGATCCGTGGTCCGAGCGGGACGACGACGATCCGCTGCTGGTCGTGCTGCGACCGGGCGGCGACTGTCTGAGCCCGCCGCCGGGCCGTTACGAGGCGGTCCGCCGGGCGGCGTCCCGCCGGCGCCTGCTGCGCGCCGCGGCGGGCGCCGCCGCGACCGCTGCCGCCGCCGCGCTGATCGCACTGCCGTTGGACTGGACGGCCCCCGCGTCACCCGCGCGCCCGGCGGTTCCCCAGGCCCCGGCTCCCGCCGACCCCACGCCGACGACTTCACCGAGCCCCGCCCCGCCGCGCGAACCCTCGAAGGCGCCCTCACCCGAGCCGTCCGTGTCCCCGGCGGAGGAATCCACGCCGCCGGCCGCGCCGAGCCCCGTGCCCACGCCGTCGGAGGCAATGGCGGAGGGCGGGGACTGAAGCTTCCGCTTCCGTCCCCGCCCTCTCCTCACACGTCCCCGCGTCTACACGTCCAACGGTGTCGTACCGCCGAGCAGCGCCGACGCGGTCTCGACCGGCGTGGCGGCGGGCGCCGGAGCCGGCGCGGCCTCCGGGTCGGCGTGGCAGGTGAAGCCGAGGCGGGTCATGGCCCGCGTGACCTCGCCGCTGGAGAAGTCGCGGCGGTCCTGCCGGGTGACGACCTCGCCCACCTGCTTGACGGGGTAGCGGCGGCGGCCGATGGTCACGGACTCACCCTTGATGGGCTCGGGAGTGACACCCTTCATCGAATCCAGCACCCCACCCTTGGTGAGGTCGAACGGGAACCGGGCGATGACACAGCGCATGATGCCTCCACAAGGGGGAGATGGGACGGGTGGATTGCCGTTCGCGGATTGGTCTGGAGCAGGGCAGGCCGGGGGCCTCTAGGCCGCCGAGCCACCGGCGGACTGGCGCCGCGGCCTGCGGCGCGGGGCTTCGCCGGCGGGCCGGCCGCCCTGGGTGCCGCGGCCCTGGCCGGTGCGGGGCTGCTGGGTGGACCCCTGGCCGGTGCGGCCCTGCGCGGAGCGGCTGCGGCGGCCACGGGACGAGGAGCCCCCGCCGGACGCGGCGCGACGCGGGCGCTCCACGACCGGTACGGCGATGACGACCGGGACACCGGACGGGGCCTGCGCACCGGTGATGCGGGACAGCTCGGCCTCGCCCGAACGGACCGGCGTGACCAGCGGGGTGATGCCGGCCGAGGCCATCAGCCGGGTCATCTCGCGCCGCTGACCCGGCGTCACCAGGGTGACGACGCTGCCGGACTCGCCGGCGCGGGCCGTACGGCCGCCGCGGTGCAGGTAGTCCTTGTGGTCGCTGGGCGGGTCGACGTTGACGACCAGGTCGAGGTTGTCGACGTGGATGCCGCGGGCCGCGACGTTGGTCGCCACCAGGGCCGTCACGTGCCCGTCCTTGAACTGGGCGAGGGTCCGCGTGCGCTGCGGCTGGGACTTGCCACCGTGCAGGCCCGCGGCGCGGACGCCGTTGTTCAGCAGGTGCTTCACCAGCCGGTCCACGGCGTGCTTGGTGTCCAGGAACATGATCACCCGGCCGTCCCGGGCCGCGATCTCCGTGGTCGTGCGGTGCTTGTCAGTGTCGAGCACGTGCAGCACGTGGTGCTCCATCGTGGTGACGGCACCGGCCGACGGGTCGACGGAGTGCACCACCGGGTCCGACAGGTAGCGGCGGACCAGCCGGTCGACGTTGCGGTCCAGGGTGGCCGAGAACAGCATCCGCTGGCCCTCGGGACGCACCTGGTCGAGCAGGGCGGTGACCTGGGGCATGAAGCCCATGTCGGTCATCTGGTCGGCCTCGTCCAGGACGGTGATGGCGACGTCGCCGAGGTGGCAGTCGCCCCGGTCGATGAGGTCCTTGAGCCGCCCGGGCGTCGCGACGACGACCTCCGCGCCGCCCCGCAGCGCGCCGGCCTGCCGGCCGATCGACATGCCGCCGACCACGGTGGCCGACCGCAGGCCCAGGGAGCGGGCGTACGGGGCGAGCGCGTCGGTGACCTGCTGGGCCAGCTCACGGGTGGGTACGAGGACGAGGGCGAGCGGACGTCGCGGCTCGGCGCGCTGTCCGGCCGTACGGGCCAGCAGGGCGAGGCCGAAGGCGAGCGTCTTGCCCGAGCCGGTGCGGCCTCGGCCGAGCACGTCGCGGCCGGCCAGGGAGTTCGGCAGGGTCGCCGCCTGGATCGGGAACGGGCTGGTCACTCCCTCGCCCGCGAGGGCGGTCAGCAGGCGGGCCGGCATGTCGAGCTCGGCGAACGACTCGACGGCGGGCAGCGCCGGCGTGATCGTCTTGGGCAGCGCGAACTCGCCGCCCTGGGGGGCGGCCGGCCGGCGACCGGAGGTCTGGGAGCGACGGGGGCCGCCACCGTTGGAACGTCGGCGGTCGTTGGTGCGTACGCGGTTCAATGGGGAACCTTCCTTGATATGGCACGTATCAAGGGAGACCCGCAGCAAGAGAGCGGCGCAGGGAATCGCAAGAACGAGCCGGCCCCGGCCGGTTTCGGCGTATGGAGCCGAGCGGACCGAGAGAATTGATGAAAACGAGTGAATTGAACGCGCGGGGGAGAATCAGAACCCCGCAGGGCGCTCAGCGCCCGGAAACGCGGCGAGCTGGGGCCCGCACCCCTAGGCGCGGGCCCCAGCTGCGAAGTATGCGTGAGCGTCAGGCGGGAACGATGTTCTCGGCCGTCGGGCCCTTCTGGCCCTGCGCGATGTCGAAGGTGACCTTCTGACCTTCGAGCAGCTCACGGAAGCCCTGGGCGTTGATGTTCGAGTAGTGGGCGAAGACGTCGGGGCCGCCGCCGTCCTGCTCGATGAAGCCAAAGCCCTTTTCCGCGTTGAACCACTTCACGGTGCCGGAAGCCATAATTTTCTCCTTCGGTACGGTGCTCGGAGTTCACCCTGTGTGAACTCCGGTCGCCGTGATGATCACCCCGTCGGAAAAAACCTTCAGGCAACCACAACTGCAACTTCCAACGACAGTAGCACGCCGTGATCGCCCGGGAGCTGGCAATAATCTTGCTCCGTCTGGCGGACAGAGGAATATTCCAGGGGCGTCCGGTCGATTTCTCCTGTCATGGCACCAGATATTGCTCCCTGTGGGGCGCAGTCTTGGCGCCCGGGATCGTGACCGCACCTCCATGACCTGCCCTGATGGGGGGCTGCGCGGCCTCGGGGCTGCTGGGTGGGGGCGAAAACGGCATAAGTGTCGATACCAGTGTACCGAGACAAAGGACACGTCAGGCGTCGCGGGTGACGGGGGAGCGGCGAGCAGCCGGGCCAGGGCGGTCTGCGGGACCGTGGCGCCGTGCCGGCCGGCGCCATGGCGGCACGGCGCCCGGCGAGGTCGCCCAGGCCGCCGCCCCAGCGGGAAGAGCGGCGTTCAGCGGGAAGAAAGGAGGCGGGGTCACGTTCCAGGCGGGGGTACGCGTGGGTGAAACCGGGTCTGAGCGGCTGAGGGAGACGGCTCGGTCGACGGCATCCGCGCAGCACGAACCACCGGCTCTGCCGGACGTCCCGCGCCAAGGCGCCGGCCGCCCGACTCGTCGGTGCGTGCATCCCGTCGGGGCGGGGCGGGGCGGGCGGTCCTAGAGCTTGCTCATCCTGGCGTAGGGCACGGTGATCCGCTCCTGCGCCGAGCCGAAGTCCACGAGCACCGCGATCCCGCCCTCGAGGGCGATGACCCGGCCGAGGCCGAACGTGTCGTGGGTGACTCGGTCGCCCACCTCGAAGTGCTTGGGAGGCAGCGCGACCGGGGCCTTGAAGGGACTGGTGGGCAGCGAATGACGCTTCGGTACGGCTGGCTTTGTCATTGCCACCAGTATGCGCCCGCGCACCGGGAGCCGACCACAATCACCGGGGACCGGCTTGGGAACGATCCTCGCGCCGCTACCGCTTGCCGTCCGCGGCCCGTGCGGTGACGTCCTGGATGGCCTCCAGGGCGAGGTCGGGCCGGTCCTCGTAGATGTAGTGGCCGGTCCCGGCGGCGGTGGAGAGCTCGCTGCGGCTGGACAGCGCGAGCCACTCCCGCTGGCCCTCCGTCCACATCTTCTCCAGGGCGGGCCCGTGTTCGGGGACCGCGGCGTACTGGGACTCGTGCTTGACGATCTGCACGGGGATGTCCCCTGCGGAGCGGACCTTCGCGTCGGCGATGACGAGACGCTCCGGGTTCTGGCCCTGGCTCATCGCGGCGAACTGCGCGCGCAGTTCGGCACCCGGGCCGGTGGCCGGCTCGGGGATCGCCTTCGAAAGGCCCGCGTTCAGGTTCGGGATGGTGGCGTCCATCAGCACCAGCCCCGCCACCCGGTCCTGGTGGTCGGGCGCGTACCGGGCGGCGACGAGCCCGCCCAGCGAGTGGCCGGCCAGGACGACCGGACCGTCACCGGCGACCCGGTCGAGTACCGCGGTCAGGACCCTCCCGCTGTCGTCCATGCTCCGGGGGCCGTCCGGCTTGTCGCTCGCGCCCTCGCCGAGCCGGTCGTAGGAGCAGACCCGCTCCTTCTCGCTCAGGGCCTTCTGCAGGCCTGCCACCCTGGTCAGTCCGTCGCCCGCGCCGGCCATCAGGACGACGACCGGCCTGTCGTCCGCGGCGCGGCCGGAGCAGGAGACGTTCACCGAGCGGCCGTCGACGGTCATCTTCCCGGTCCCGGAGAACGGGCCCTCTCCGGCATCGCCCGCGGTGGTGGAGGACGCCGTCGCGGGGGCCGCCCCGGGGTCCGCCTCGGGGGATTCCTCGCAGCCGAGAAGCCCCGCGCCGCCCACGGTGCAGCACAGTACGGCCATGGCGGTTGCCCTGATGGCGCGGTTCATGAGGTTCTCCAGGAGGATGAGGCGCTGGGTGCGGACGAACTGGTCCTCGACGACCTGGACCGAACGCTACGGAGACGCCGAGCCGGAATCGTCACCCCGTGGTGGGCACCTGTGCGTAGCTCGCCGGAGGGACGGCGTCATACTTCCGGCCGGGCGTCGATCTCGGCGACGAGGGCCTCGACACGGGCCCTGATCGCGTCGCGGATGGGGCGGACGGCCTCGACGCCCCGGCCGGCCGGGTCCTCCAGGGCCCAGTCGAGGTACGTCTTCCCGGGGAAGACCGGGCACGCGTCGCCGCAGCCCATGGTGATGACGTAGTCGGACGCCTGGACGGCCTCGGTGGTCAGGATCCTCGGCCTGGCGCCGGCGATGTCGACACCGGCTTCCCGCATCGCCTCCACGGCGGCCGGGTTGACCCGGTCGCCGGGGACGGAACCGGCGGAGCGGACCTCGACGCGGTCGCCCGCGAGGTGCCGGAGGAATCCGGCGGCCATCTGGGAACGGCCGGCGTTGTGGACGCAGACGAACAGCACGGAGGCGAGCGGAGCGGAGGACATGCGGGGGACCCTTTCGTATCAGCGCTGGGTGATGTGAAAGTATCAGTCCATGATGACGTCAGTCGACACTGACCTGATCCGGGTGCTGGCCGACCCGCTCAGGCTCCGGATCGTGACCCTGCTCGCCCGCGAGACGCTGTGCACCACCCACCTCGTCGAGGAGACCGGTGCGCGGCAGACCAACCTCTCCAACCACCTCAGAGTGCTGCGCGAGGCGGGGGTCGTGGAGACCGAGCCCTGCGGCCGGTACACGTACTACAGGCTGCGTCCCGACGTCATCGCCCGGCTCGCCGGACACTTCGCCGACCTGGCCGAGTCCGCGCGCAACGCCGCCGGAAACAAGAGGGCCTGCCCGTGACCCGCGCCGAAGCTCCCGTGACAGGCGTCGGCGAGGACTCCTCCGTCGTCGCGAAGCTGTCGACGCTCGACCGGTTCCTCGCCGTCTGGATCCTCGTCGCCATGGCCGTCGGCCTCGGCCTCGGCCGCGCGGTTCCCGGTCTGAACGACGCCCTGGCGAAGGTCGAGGTCGGCGGCATCTCGCTGCCGATCGCGCTCGGGCTGCTGGTCATGATGTATCCGGTCCTGGCCAAGGTCCGCTACGACAGGCTGGACGCGGTCACCGGCGACCGCAGGCTGATGGTCTCCTCGCTGGTCGTCAACTGGGTCCTGGGACCCGCGGTGATGTTCGCGCTGGCCTGGATCTTCCTGCCGGACCTGCCCGAGTACCGCACCGGCCTGATCGTCGTCGGCCTGGCCCGCTGCATCGCCATGGTCATCATCTGGAACGACCTCGCGTGCGGCGACCGCGAGGCCGCCGCCGTGCTCGTGGCCCTGAACAGCGTCTTCCAGGTGGTCGCGTTCGGCCTGCTGGGCTGGTTCTACCTCGACCTGCTGCCCGGCCTGCTCGGCCTGGGCGACGGCGAGCACCTGGACATCTCCATGTGGAAGATCGCCCTGAACGTCGCCGTCTTCCTCGGCGTCCCACTGCTGGCCGGCTTCCTCACCCGTCGCGTCGGCGAGAAGAGGATGGGCCGCGAGAGCTACGAGCAGAGGTTCCTGCCGAGGATCGGCCCCTGGGCGCTGTACGGCCTGCTCTTCACGATCGTCGTCCTCTTCGCCCTCCAGGGGAAGACGATCACCTCGCAGCCGCTCGACGTCGTCCGGATCGCGTTGCCGCTGCTGGTGTACTTCGCCGTGATGTGGTTCGGGACCTTCGCGCTCGGCAAGGCCATCGGCCTCCCCTACGACCGCACCGCGACCCTCGCCTTCACGGCCGCCGGCAACAACTTCGAGCTGGCCATCGCGGTCGCCATCGCCACCTTCGGCGTCACCTCCGGACAGGCGCTGTCCGGGGTGGTCGGCCCGCTCATCGAGGTTCCGGTCCTGGTCGCCCTGGTCTACGTCTCCCTGGCCTGGCGCCGGAAGTTCACCGCCGCGCGGCCGGGTTCCTGATGCGGCACGGCACGGCTCGGTGCGGTCCGTGCCGGTTCGCCCTGGTCCGTGCGGACGCGCCCCGGTCCGGTCCGGCGCGCGCGGGGTCAGCCGCGCCGGTCGAGCATGGCGGCCATGGCCGCCACCACGGACGGGGCGACCCGGTAGTAGACCCAGGTGCCGCGCCGTTCGGAGGTCAGCAGGCCGGCCTCGCGCAGCTTCTTCAGGTGGTGGGAGACGGTCGGCTGGGAGACGCCCACGTCGGCGATGTCGCACACGCACGCCTCCCCGCCCGGATGCGAGGCGATCCTGGAGAACAAGCGCAGCCGCACCGGGTCCGACAGCGCCTTGAACATGGCGGCCGTCTTCTCCGCGTCCGCCTGGGACAGCTCCCCGGCCGTGATCGGCGGACAGCACGGCACCACGGCGCCGTACTGAGGGGCGGGCGGCTCCGCGATCTCTGACTTCGACATACGTCTATGTTGACGTCTGTCGATGCGAGTGGCAACCTCCGATGTATCGACAACCGTCGAATCAGGGGGTCGCCGTGGCGACCGCCTCCGCCCTTCCGCCCCGGAGGAGACCGAGCGCCATGAACACCCAGCAGCTCCCCGTCGTCGTCGTGGGAGCCGGCCCCGTCGGGCTCGCCGCCGCCGCCCACCTCGCCGAACAGGGCATCGAGCCCCTCGTACTGGAAGCGGGCGACAGGGCCGGCGCCGCCGTGCGCGCGTGGAGCCACGTGCGGCTGTTCTCCACCTGGGGCGAAGTCGTCGACCCGGTCGCCGAGAAGCTCCTCGCCCCCACCGGCTGGACCAGGCCCGACCCGGCGACGTACCCGTCCGGCGGGGACTGGGCCGAGCGCTACCTCCAGCCGCTCGCCGACGTCCTCGGCGACCGGGTCCGTACCGGCGCCACCGTCACCGGTGTCTCCCGGGCCGGCCGCGACCGGATCGTCGACGCGGACCGCGAGACCCAGCCCTTCGTCGTCCACGCCACCCACGCCGACGGCCGCGAGGAACGGATCCTCGCCCGCGCCGTGATCGACGCCTCCGGCACCTGGGGAGTCCCGGCCCCGGCCGGCGGCAGCGGCCTGCCCGCGCTCGGCGAGAAGGCGGCGGCCGACCGCGTCACCTACCGCGTCCCCGACCTCGGGGATCCCGCCGTACGCGCCCGGTACGCGGGCCGGCGCACCGCCGTGATCGGCTCCGGCGCCTCCGCCTTCACCGCGCTCGCCCACCTCGCCGAGCTGGCCGGGTCCGAGCAAGGCGCGGGGACGCACGCGGTGTGGATCCTCCGGCGGGGCATCTCCGGTTCGACCTTCGGGGGCGGCACCGCCGACCAGCTCCCCGCCAGAGGAGCCCTCGGCCTCGCCGCGAAGGCCGCCGTCGACGACGGGCACGCCGACGCGGTCACGGGCTTTCGCACCGAGGCCTTCGAACGCGACGGTGACGGCCGCCTGGTGCCGGTGGGCGAGGACGGCCGGCGCCTGGAGCCGGTGGACGAGGCGATCGTGCTGACCGGCTTCCGCCCCGACCTCTCCTTCCTCTCCGAGGTCCGCCTCCACCTCGACGAGCGCCTCCAGGCCCCGGTGGCGCTCGCCCCGCTGATCGACCCCAACCAGCACTCCTGCGGCACCGTCCACCCGCACGGCCACCGCGAGCTGTCCCACCCCGAACAGGGGATCTACCTGGTCGGCATGAAGTCCTACGGCCGCGCCCCGACCTTCCTGGCCATGACCGGCTACGAGCAGGTCCGCTCCGTCGTCGCCGCGATCACCGGCGACCTCGCCTCCGCCGACCGCGTCGAACTCACCCTCCCCGAGACCGGAGTCTGCGGCGGCTCGGGCCTGTTCGACACCCCCGACGCCCAGCAGGCCGACGGCGGCGGCTGCTGCGCCGCGCCGGAACCCGAGCTCGTACAGCTGGGCACGTCGGTGGCCGGGCCGCCCGCCGCTCCCCGGTCCGGGGATGCCGATCTCGACAACTCGGGCCCGGAACCCGCAATGTGACTCTTCCGTCTCCTCTGCCGAGGGGCTGCTGTTCCGGATCCATGAAGAT
Organism: Streptomyces sp. NPDC017225; assembly: GCF_044331465.1. Lineage (NCBI taxonomy): Bacteria > Bacillati > Actinomycetota > Actinomycetes > Kitasatosporales > Streptomycetaceae > Streptomyces > Streptomyces sp. NPDC017225. The sequence continues at coordinate 151,327 of NZ_JBIRNE010000012.1, forward strand.
TGAAGACATATGCCATCACCGGTGCGTTCACGAATAAAGTGGAGAACCAGGTTCTCCGCGTGGGGTCGACCACGTTCGAGACTCTGGGCCGTGGCGGGTGTGGCGGCCCTCGGGTTCATCATCGTGCTGGAGATCGCCGCGCGTCGCTACGGCCTGCCGGGGCCGATGACCAACCAGGCGAAAGAGGTGATAACCGCCCCCGCCTCGGGACCGCTTCTGTACGCGAGCATGGCGCTGACGATGGTGGTGCTCACCTGGCGTCAGCGGTTCGTCGCGGCCGGCGTCGCGATCGGGATCGACCTCGTCTTCCTGCTGGTGCGGTGGGTGTTCGACGCCGGGGTGACCGAGGGCCACTCCTTCGGCAACGGCGCGTTGTGGGTGATCCTGGGGTGTGCGGTCATCGCCGTCACGCGTCGCACCGGCCAGGAACGGGTCCTGCTGCTGAAGGGTGTCGGGCTGGGCCTGCTGCTGGTGGCCGGCCGCAAGACCGGCGACACCTGGCTGCTGATCACGTCGAAGGCCCACCCGTCGGTGCTCGACCCGTACGTGGCGGTCGCCGACCACGCGCTGGGCGACCCGTCCTGGCTGGCGGGCCGGCTGGTCGCCGCCACGGGCCCGGTCGGTGAGCACGTCCTCGACTGGGTCTACGCACAACTCGCGGTGGCCGCGGTCGTCGTCGCCCTGTACCAGCTGCGCAACGTGGCGGCCGAGCGCAGGTTCCCGGGTCACCACCTGGTACGCACCTTCCTGGTGATCGGCCTCCTCGGGCCCGCCGTCTACATGATCTACCCGGTGGTCGGACCGGTCTTCACCTACGGCACCGGCGCGTTCGGCACCGGCGGCGAAGAGTGGGCGGTGGCCAACCTGTGGCCGGACACGCTCCCGCCGATGAGCACGCCGCAGCCGTGGACGTACGACGACATCACGCCCCGCAACTGCATGCCCAGCCTGCACACGGCGTGGGCCACCGTGATCTTCATCCACTCCCGGAAGGCCCCGCGCGTCCTGCGATTCGCAGGAACGTTTTGGCTTATCGCCACGCTGTGCGCGACGCTCGGATTCGGTTACCACTACGGAATAGACATTCTCGCCGGAGTGGTTTTCGCGGTCACGATCGAGGCGGGGCTGCGTTCGTTCGACCGCGGCTGGGACCGGCCGGGAATCCAGCTGGTCGCTCACGGGGCAGTGGTCTTCGCCGCGCTCCTGGCGTCGGCTCGCTGTCTCCCGACGGAAATGGCCGCCCGCCCCTGGGTGTTCGGCCCTCTTCTCGTTCTGGCGATGGCCTCGGTGGTGTACGGCTATGCGCGGACCGTCAGACTGTGGGAGCCGCGGGCCGCGACACCGGTGCCGAAACCGGAACCGCGACTCGAACTGATCTGACGGTCCTCGCCGACGCCGTGGTGGCCGCTCCGCCGCCGTCCCCGGGCCGCGAGCGGAGGAAGCCTGCCCCCGGCCCCCCAGGGGCGCGCCGGGCCGCCGGCGTCAGGATCCGGCTCGCATCCGGCTGCGCAGGGTGGCGGCGAAGTCCTCGGCCATGGCCAGGCGGGACCGCAGGGCCTCGCAGCGGGCGTCGGCCGTCTTCCGGTAGGCGTCCAGCCGCTCCCGCAGGCGCTCCAGGTCCTCGCCGGCGGGCGGGCCGTCGACGGAGGCCAGCCGGTCGGTGATGTCCAGCAGGTCCCGCATCTCCTCCAGGGAGAAGTCCAGCGGCTTCATCCGGCGGATCACCATCAGGCGCTCGACGTCGGACTCCGTGTAGAGCCGGAAGCCGCCCTTGCTGCGGGCCGAGGGGACCACCAGGCCGACTTCCTCGTAGTGACGGATGGTGCGCAGTGACAGACCGGTCCGCTCGGCCACCTCGCCGATCTGCATCTGCCGCTGATCCGTCATCGCCCCAGGATCCCCTTCGTTGTTTCCTTCGATCTTCGAAACCGTAAAGCATCTCGGGTGGAGTGGTGTGAATCACAGGATGCCCGTCGGTGTTCACCTGTGTTTCACATGCCGCCACTCTCACTCTGCCCTTACGTCAGGGTAGAGTCTTCAGGTGGCGCCGTGCCGCGGGCACCGACCGGCTCCGACGGCGTTCGAAGACTTCCGGGCCATGATGCCCGACCGAGGGGCTCCGCTCCTTGCGCAGGCACCGGGTCATGTGTGCCCTACGGCATGACCTCGCAGACGACGCGCACGCGTACCCGGCCGGTGACGCACGCGCCCGAACAGGAACGGTTGCATGTCCTCACTGCTGCCCGCGGCGCCCAGGTTCCGCCTGTCCAAGCCCGAATGGCTCGACTCCCCGAAGGTCCTGCGCACCGAGGTGCTGGCCGGCCTGGTCGTCGCCCTCGCGCTGATCCCGGAGGCGATCTCCTTCTCGATCATCGCCGGGGTGGACCCCGCGGTCGGGCTGTTCGCGTCCTTCACCATGGCGGTCGTCATCTCGGTCGTCGGCGGCCGCAAGGCCATGATCTCCGCGGCCACCGGTGCGGTCGCCCTGGTCATCGCCCCGCTCAACCAGGAGTACGGCCTCGGCTACCTGGTCGCGGCCGTCATCCTCGCCGGCGTCTTCCAGGTGCTCCTCGGCGCGGCCGGCGTGGCCAAGCTCATGCGCTTCGTGCCGCGCAGCGTGATGGTCGGCTTCGTCAACGCCCTGGCGATCCTGATCTTCATGGCCCAGGTGCCCGAGATGCGCGACGTCCCCTGGGCCGTCTACCCGCTCCTCGCCGGCGGCCTGGCCCTCATGGTGTTCTTCCCGAAGGTCACCAAGGTGATCCCGGCGCCCCTGGTCTCCATCGTCGTGCTGACGGTGATCACCGTGGCGGCCGGCATCGCCGTCCCCACCGTCGGCGACAAGGGCGAGCTGCCGTCCTCCCTGCCCGTCCCGGGCCTGCCGGACGTCCCCTTCACCCTGGACACGCTCACCACCATCGCCCCCTACTCCCTCGCCATGGCGCTGGTCGGCCTGATGGAGTCCCTCATGACGGCCAAGCTCGTCGACGACATCACCGACACCCGCTCCAACAAGACCCGCGAGTCCATCGGCCAGGGCATCGCCAACATCGTCACCGGCTTCTTCGGCGGCATGGGCGGCTGCGCCATGATCGGCCAGACCATGATCAACGTGCGGGTCTCCGGCGCCCGGACCCGTCTGTCCACCTTCCTCGCGGGTTCCTTCCTCATGGTCCTGTGCGTCGTCTTCGGCCCGGTCGTCTCCGACATTCCCATGGCCGCGCTCGTCGCCGTCATGGTCATGGTGTCGGTCGCCACCTTCGACTGGCACTCCATCCGGCCCGGGACCCTCAAGCGCATGCCGCTGGGGGAGACGATCGTCATGGTGACCACGGTGGTGTTCGTCGTCGCCACCCACAACCTCGCCATCGGCGTCGTCGTCGGCACCGTGGCCGCGATGATCATCTTTGCCAGGCGGGTAGCCCACCTGGCCAATGTCTCCGGCGTCGTCGACCCCGACGGCAAGCAGGTCGTCTACTCGGTCACCGGCGAGCTGTTCTTCGCCTCCTCCAACGACCTGGTCCACCAGTTCGACTACAAGGGTGACCCCGACGACGTCGTCATCGACCTCTCCGGCACCCACATCTGGGACGCCTCCTCCGTCGCCGCCCTCGACGCGATCGAGACCAAGTACGCCCAGCGCGGCAAGAAGGTCACCATCGTGGGCCTCAACGAGCCCAGCGCCGACATGCACCAGCGCCTCGCCGGCCAACTGACCGGCGGACACTGACCGAGGGCCGCTCCGGGCGGGTCAGCCCAGGGACTTCCAGAAGCCGTACCGGTGGTCCTTCGCGAAGTCGACCGGGTGGCTGCCTCCCGGCCCGGAGGCGAGGGAGTACGCGTTCGGTGCGGCCGGGGTGGTGGGCTTCCAGGGTGCCTCGCCGGTGCGGGCGAAGTCGGACCAGATCCGGATCATCGAGTCGGAAAGGCGTCGCTGGGCGTCGGTGAGCGGCTCGAACTCGCTGAGCTCGAAGAGGTAGGGGAGCTCGAAGGTGTGCGCGGCGCCCATCGGGAAGGAAGGCTTCGGACAGCTCTCCGCGTCCGCGTACCAGGGCGTCTCGTGGTCGGCGAACTCGTACGTGTAGGTAGGGACGGCACGTGAGAGGACCCGGCCGGTGTCGACCGTCAGCCGGGCGAGGTCGGAGTCGGTGAGGACCGCCCCCAGAGCGAGGGCCGGGCTCCCGTCGTACGCGACGACGGGGTAGCGGGCGGCGACGGCGGCGGCCTTCTCCGGGCCGAACGCGTCGTCCAGGCGCTCCAGGTAGTCGGCCTCGTCGAGCGTCGCCGCCGGGTCCTTGGTCTCGGACTTCTTGCCCATCTCCGCTCCGTACACCCCCGCCCGTCCCTCCTCGCGGTTGATGCCCTGGAGGACGGGGACCCTGTTGAACTCGCCGGTGGCGAAGGCCTCCCGCGGCGTGCGCGGCAGGAGCCTGCCGCCGTAGACCGGCCCGTAGGGACAGGGGCTCCGTCCGAAGTCGTACACCAGGTCCTCGGGTTCGGCGGTGCGCCAGTCGGTGCGCCGGCCGGTGCGCCGGTCGGCGGGCTCGCCGGGCCGGGTCCCGTCGTCCTCGGTGGCCCGCTCCCCGATCGCCCGGGCGGCCTCCTCGCCCTGCTCCAGTGCGTCCGCCCGCTCACGCGTGTGGGCCGTCGCGAGGCACGCCCCGCTCTGCAGGACGGCCCGGTGGAAGAGTCCGGCCGAGGACGGGGCGACCAGGTGGGCGCAGGTGCTGTAGGCGCCGGAGGATTCGCCGAACAGCGTCACGTTGTCCCGGTCCCCGCCGAAGGCGGCGGCATTGCGCTGGACCCAGCGCAGAGCCGCCTGCTGGTCGAGGAAGCCGTAGTTGCCGGACTCCCCGCGACGACCCTCCAGGCCGGGGTGGGCGAGGTAGCCGAGGGCGCCGAGGCGGTAGTTGACGGTCACCACGACCACGTCGCCCCGGGCCGCCGGCCGCCGGGCGCCGTGCATGTCCCCGGAACCGTCGGTGTGGTCGCCGCCGTGCAGGTAGACCATGACCGGCCTCGGCTCGGCCGAGGCGGTTCGCGGGGTGGTCACGTTGACGAAGAGGCAGTCCTCGTCCAGGGAGGCGGGACCGGCCGGCGGGGTGGATCCCGTCTGCGGGCAGGCACTGCCCGGCCGGGAGGCGTCCAGGACACCGTGCCAGCGTCTCGCGGGCGCGGTGGGAGCCCAGCGCCGCTCACCGGTGGGCGGGGCGGCGTAGGGGACGCCCTGGAAGACGCGCGCCGTGTCGGTCACCGTGCCGCGGACCGTGCCCTTGTCGGTGTGTACGACGGGACCGGCGCCGTGGTCCGTGGCGGCGGCGGTCCCCGTCGCGCTCACGAGTCCCGCGGTGATGCCGAGGGCGATGGCCATGCGTGCTGTCTTCTTCAACATGGCTGTCAGCGTAGGGAGTCGGGGCCCGGGGAAAGAGCCGGTCAGCCACCCCCGGACAGTGGGGGAAGCCCCACCACCCCACGGGTGGCCGACCGGCTCGCCTGTCGAACGCCGGCCCGGCCGGAGCCGGGAGTCAGCGCACCGGGAAGCCGAAGGAGTAGCCCTCCTCCTGGAGCCAGGGGAGGACGCGGCGCAGGGCCTCGACGGTCTGGGAGCGGTCGCCTCCCGCGTCGTGGAAGAGGAGCGTCGGCCCGTTGGGAAGCTCCCGCTCGACGGTGGCGACGATGGCGTCCGCGCCCGGCCGCTCGAAGTCCTTGGTGTCCACGTTCCAGCCCAGCGGGCGCATGCCCCGGGAGGCGGCGAGCTGACGGCTGTAGGGGGTGAAGGCCCCGCCGGGCGCCCGGTAGTACATCGGCCGTACGCCGCCGGACGCCTCGATGATCATGCGTTCGGCGTCGAGGATCTCCCGCGACTGGTAGGCCTCGGACTTCTTGTCCATGGCGGTGTCGTGCGACACCGTGTGGTCGCACAGCCGGTGACCGGCCGCGACCACTTCCTTCACGAGGTCCGGGTGGGCCTGCGCCTGCGTCCCCGTCACACAGAACGTGGCCTTCACCCCGTACTCGTCCAGGATGTCGAGAACCTGGGGGGTCCACGCGGGGTCGGGGCCGTCGTCGATGGTGATGTTCACGCCGCGCGGCCCCTTGTCCGAGGCGTGCGCGATGGTCACGTCGACCGGCTCGGCGCCACCGCCCGCCGGCGTGGCCGACACGGTCGCCTTCGGCGACGGTCCGCCCACGGGGTCGGCCTGCGCGGTCCACACCGAGGCGCCGACGGCGAGCACCGTCACCCCGAGCGCCGCCCCGACCACCTTGCCGTACCAGCCCCGTCCACCACCGTGCCGTGCCATGTCCGCCCCGCTCTCGCCCCGTCGCCCGTCGGTCCTCGTCGCTTCGGGACCATCTGACAGGACGACGAAAGGTGACCCCGGGATGCGTCCGTTACGGATCACGGACAATCCCGGCGGAGTTCACGGACAACTCGACGGTCACCGAGCTGTGTTCGACGGTCACCGAGCTGTGTTCGATGGCCACCGTCCCGCGTCCGCCGAGACCGTCCCGCGTCCGCCGTCACCGGCGACAGGGTCCCCGCACGTACCCGGTCCAGCGTTCCGGCCGGCGCCTCGGCCTACGTGAGCTCACCGTCGACGACGTGGACGCGGTGCTCGCCGGCCACGGTGACCCCAGGGCGACGGAGCACCTGTTGTTCGAGCCCCGCACCCGCGAGCAGACCGGCCGGATCGTCGCCCGTTCCGTCGCGGCGGCGACTGCGGAGCCCCGCACCGAGTACGCGCCGGCGGTGGTCACTCCGCCCTCCGGCCACCTGATCGGCTTCGCCCGGCTGGCGACGGACCCCCACCAGCAGCGCGCGGCCACCATGGGCTTCGCCCTCCGCCCGGACACCTGGGGCACCGGCCACGGCACCGAGACCGTACGCCTCCTGCTGGGCCTGGCCTTCGAGGACCTGGCCCTCCACCGCGTCTGGGGCGCCCGCTCCCCCCTCAACACCGCCTCGGCCCGCACCATGGCCGCGGCAGGCATGACGGAGGAGGGCACGATCCGCGGCCACGTGTGTACGCCCCCCTTCTCTCCCCGGGTGAACCCGGCGCAGGCTGTCGACCCGGTTCGAGTGGTTTGAACGCCTCTTCCGTGTGAAGTCACTACCTCCGTGTCGCTCGTGAGCCAAGAGTGATGCGCGATGAACACTCAGAACGCGCACACTCCCGGCGTCAGCACGCCGTCCGGGAAGAAGACCCACACGGCGGGCGAGGAGCAGCAGCCCGCCTCCGCCCCTCACGACACGTCGCACCGGCCGTCGGCCCCGCGTGTCCCCTTGCCCTCGCGGCGGTCCGTGGTCACGGCGACCGGCGCCTCGGCGCTCGCCGTCGGGCTCACCGCCGCCTCCACCACCTCCGCGACCGCGCTCAGCCCCGCCACCGCGCCCGCGATCGCACCGGCCGCGGCGCCGCCCGGCACCGACCCCGCTGCGTACCGGACGGTCGCCCGCGCCGTCGTCGTCCACGACGAAGACGACAAGCCCCTGGTCCCGTCCTATGTGAAGGTCGTCAACAACGGTCTGCCGACCGGCCGTTCGAAGGCCACGAAGCGGGTCCTGGTCGTCGGGGCCGGACCGGCCGGCCTGCTCGCCGCCGACCTGCTCAACCGGGCCGGCCACGACGTCGTCGTGATCGAGGCCAACGACAACCGGGTCGGCGGCCGTATCAAGACGTTCCGCAAGGGCGGTCACGAGAACGGCAGGCAGCCGTTCGCCGACCCCGCGCAGTACGCCGAGGCCGGGGCCATGCGACTGCCCGACAGCCACCCGCTCCTCATGGCCCTGCTGGAGAAGTTCAAGCTGCCCCGCCAGGAGTTCTACCTGGTGGACGTCGACCCCGACGACCCGGCGAAGAAGACCAACCGCACCTGGATCCACGTCAACGGCATCCGCGAGCGCCGGGCGGACTACGACAGGAACCCGGAACGGGTCAACGACACCTTCGGGATCACCGGCGCCGACCGCAAGAGGACCGCCGCCGCCATCCTCGCGGACGCCCTCGAACCAGCGCACCGGCTCGTGCGGGGCAAGGAGGGAACAGCCCTCGTCGACGGGTGGACCGAGGTCCTCGAGCGGTACGGACACTGGTCCATGTACCGCTACCTGACCGAAGTCGCGAAGCTCGACACCAGGACCATCGACCTGGTCGGGACCATCCAGAACCTGACCTCGCGGCTGCACCTCTCCTTCCTGCACAGCTTCCTGTCCGCCGCGCTGATCGACCCCAAGACCAAGTTCTGGGAGATCAAGGGCGGCACCGCGCTGCTCGCCGACGCGCTGTACGCGCCGGTGAAGGGGAAGGTACGGCTCGACCGGCGCGCCGTACGCATCGAACGCGCCGGCGGCAAGGTGCGGGTGCACACCATCTCCGAGGACTGCCAGACGGGAAAGGGGGGCGCCACGGAGGTCTTCGAGGGCGACGAGGCGATCGTCACCGTCCCCTTCTCCGGGCTGCGGCACGTCGCCTTCGACCCCCCGCTGTCGTACGGCAAGCGGCGGGCCATCACGGAGCTGCACTACGACTCCGCGACCAAGGTGCTGCTGGAGTTCTCCCGGCGCTGGTGGGAGTGGACCGAGGCACAGTGGAAGCAGGCCCTCGACACCATCGAGGACGGCCTCTACGACAAGTACCGGACGGGCAAGGTCAGGGACGCCAGGTATCTCGGCGCGCACAAGTCCGTGAAGGACCTGGGCGTGACGGTCCCCGACGCGTGCAAGCACTGCTTCGCCGCCTTCCGGCCCGCCATGGAGGGTGAGGTGGAAGCCGCTCACGTCCGTGGTGGCGGCTCCGTCAGCGACAACGCCAACCGCTTCATGTACTTCGAGCACGCCCACCCCATGGAAGGCAGCGACGGCGGCATCGTGCTCGCCTCCTACAGCTGGGCCGACGACGCCCTCAAGTGGGACGCCTACGCCGACGAGGAGCGCTGTCTGCGCGCCCTCGCCGGACTGCAGGCCGTCTTCGGCCGCCGGTGCGAGGTCTTCTTCACCAGCAAGTGCCAGACCCAGTCCTGGACGCGCGACCACTACGCCTACGGCGAGGCGTCCGTGCTCTTCCCGGGCCAGCACACGGAGTTGTTCCCCGACATCCCCACCTCCGAGGGACCGCTGCACTTCGCGGGAGACCACACCTCGATCAAACCGGCCTGGATCGAGGGCGCCCTCGAATCAGCCGTCCGGTCCGCCCTGAAGGTCCACACCGGCTGACAGCGGCGGCCACGATCCCCGTGTCCGCGACACCGGGCACGGGACCGGTCCACCGCGCACCCCGGGCCGGTGGCCTGGGGTGCACGGTGGAGCGCGGGTGACGAGAGGAGCCGTGGCGTTCACGGAGGTCCTCACAGGCCCAGTGCGCGGACGATGCGGGCCAGGTCGTCAGGGGCCGCCGCGAGGCGGACCGGCCGGCCCGCGTCGTCGAGTTCGGCGATGTGCCAGCTCCGGGGGACGGTCTCGCCGTCGCTGCCGCGGAGGCGTCGCACGCCCTTGGCGGTGAGCCGCCGCGCCGGGATCCGTTTCGCCGCGAACCGTCCCGGGCCGGAGTGCGGAGTGACCGCGGGCGCGCCGCCTCCGAGAACGATGTGGGTACCGAAGCCGTTCGGGTTGTAGTCGGTGGCTTCCAGGAACCGGGCGGCCAGGAACACGTCCCTGTCGGAGGGCTCCCGGGCCGCCGCTGCCGCCGTGGCTTCTCGGACGGTACGGACACTCGTCGCGCGCCAGGCCAGGGCGAGAAGTCCCAGCGTGGCAAGCGACCCCGCGACCGCCCAGGTCAGGGGCGCGGGAGACGCCGGCAGGCCCATGGGGTGGAGATAGCAGAGCGGCAGCAGCCACAGGGCCGTGACCACGATCACGCCCGTGAACGGGAGCGCCGACGGCAGTACCTCGTCGTCGGGCAGGCGGCGCCCGCGCCGGAGCAGCAGTACTCGGGCACCGGGCCAGCCGGCGGCGAGGGCGCACGCGGCCGCGACAACTGCCACTGACCGGGCGCTGGTGAAGTGCTCGCGCCACACGTGATCGCCTCTGGCGACCACCCTGACCTGCTCGCGCCAGAGGGTGACCTCGACGTGGTCGCCGGGCCGAAAGCCCCGGGCACCCTCGCGTGAGACCGTGAGCCGGTCCAGCGGGCGGTCGTCGGCGAAGTACAGGCTGCTGCTCCGCTTCCCCTCGCCGACCTCGGTCCGCGCGATCACGGCCGGCAGGGTGGTCAGGCACTCGGCGCGCTCGGCGGAGGGCGTCGCGGCGGTGCACGGGACGGCCGACGTCCACGCCTCCTTCGTGGCCCCGGTGACCGGCACGAACCACGCGGCCAAACCGGCCCCCGCGAGCAGCAGCACGCACAGGCCCAGCGGCACGGCCGAGCCCCGCCCGGCGGTGCGTTTCGAGATGACGGCGAGATGGTCCGACTCCGGCGCACCGTGACGACGGTGCAGCGCGCGGAACGCCTCCAACTCCTCGTCGAAGGCCGCCCGGTCGCTCCGGGACCCGCTCACCGGCAGGGGCAGGCGCCGGGTCCGCCCGTCGCGCAGCACCACCTCGACGCGCAGGTACTCCTCCCCGTGGCGCCCGTACTGCACGTACACGCGCAGGTCGGCGATGTCCTGCCACCGCATGCGCCTGCGGCGGCGCGACAACGACCGGGACTCCAGGCCGTTCGCGTCGGCGGTCACCCCGACGGTGACCGCGTACCAGCACACGGCGCCCACCAGAGCGACCAGCAGGCCCCCGAGCACCCACCCGTCCACGAGCTCACCCGAGTACGCCAGGCGCCCTCCGGCCAGGGCGGCCCCGGCCGCCCCCAGTCCGGCCACGAACCACAGGGGCCGTCTGTGGTGGGGGCGGCAGCTCACTTCCCGGCCAGTGGTCATGCGCGGCATCGTGCCATCGGCCGTGCCACGACCGCTTGTGCGGCATCCGGCAGTGTTCCGGCCCTCGACACTGCCGGAGAGCACATCGTGAAGCCCAGGTCAGGCGGTGCGGCGGTGCGGCGGTGCGGCGGTGCTGTGGTGCTGCGGTGCTGCGCGGAGGCGGAGGACGCCCGTCCGCCGGTGGTCGTCACCGGAGCACCGCGTCGGGTCGCGTGGGCCGTGCGCGCGGGTGGCGTGGGCCGTGCGCGCGGGTGGCCGGATTCCTTGTGCTGCGAGGGGGTCGAGTGGGACCGTGCGGCGTGACGGGAGAGGCATGCGACGACCAGATGAACCGCGCGGCGGCCGGGGTGCGGACGAGCACGAGTTCGACACCTTCTACGCGGCGAGCGTCGGCCGGCTCATCGGCCAGCTGTACGCGATGACGGGCGACCTCGCCGAGGCGCAGGACGTGGTCCAGGAGGCCTTCGTACGGGCCTGGGAGCGCCGGGCCGAGCTGGACCTGGACGGCGCCCCCGAGGCGTGGGTGCGCACGGTGGCCTGGCGGCTGGCGGTCAGCCGGTGGCGGCGGGTGCGGACCGCGCTCGCCTTCGCCCGGCGGCAGGGTCCGCCGGCCACGGTCCCGCCACCGGAACCGCACCACGTGCTGCTGGTCCAGGCGTTGCGGCAGATCCCCGAGGCCCAACGGCGGGCCGTCGTCCTCCACCATCTGTGTGACCTGTCGGTCGAGCAGGTGGCCGTCGAGGCCGGCTGCCCCGTCGGTACGGTCAAGGCACAGTTGAGCCGGGGGCGGGCGGCGCTGGCACGGCTGCTGGCCGACACCGAGCTGGATCCGCGGACGACCCGCCTGTCGGAGGTGCGTCATGGCTGACGAAGCCGGGCTGGAGGAGTACCTGGCCGAGCTCGCCGAGTCGGGCCGGCGGCACGCGGCGCCGCTTGCCGCGGAGCGGATCCGTGCGCGCGGTGAGCAGCGCCTGCGTCGCCGGCGGGCCGCTCTGGCGTCCGGCGGCGCGCTGCTGGCCGTGGCCGTGGCCGTGGGCGGTCTGGCACTGACCCGGGCGTCCCGGGAGCCCGAGCCGCCCGCCGCCGCCCCGACGCCGACCGCTTCGCGGTTCGTGCCGCCGAGGCCCGCGCCGGGTGAGGAGTACACCAGCGAGCTGGGCTACGTGTACGGCGCCGTGGCGAAGGAGGACACGGTCCAGGTCACGGTCGAGCGGCTCCGAGGCGAGGGGGGCACCGCGGAGCCCGGTGGTGTGGTGCACACGCTGACCCTGCCGCGGGGGACGCTGGTCGAAGCACGGCGGCTGGCCGGCGGGAAACCCACGGACACGCAGCTGGGCCGGCTGGTGGACCGACTGGCGGGCGGGCCGCGGTGGGTGTTCGCGATCGACTATGACGGCGAGGGCCGGGTGAACTCGCTGCGCGAGGCGTACTGGCTCGCCGACTGAGTCCGCCCGGGGTGCGCCGGGGTGCGCCGGGGTGTTCCGGGGCGGACGGCGGAAAATCCGCGGGACCGGGGTGCAACCCGAGGGGTGGGGTGGCGCGTAGAGACCACGTACTCAGAACACACCTGAACCTTGGGGGACTTCGACCATGCGCGTCTCACACCGCCGGACCGCCGTGCGCTGCCTCACCGCTCTCGCCCTCAGCCTCGCGGCCCTGACCGGGTGCAGCGGTGAGAGCGACGGGCCGGAGGCCGCCGCCACCGCACCCGCGGCATCGGCGACGCCCTCCCCGTCGGCCGCCACCACCGTGCCGGGCGACGGTGCGGACCCGGACGGCACGTCCTCGCCGGGCGACCCGGCCCCCTGGGCCGGCACCAAGCAGTTCGTGCAGATCGAGAAGGCCCGGACCAGCGACGCGGGGACGTACCTGTCGGTGCGGCCCGCCCAGAAGAAGGCCCACCCCCAGTTCGAGGCATGGGTGATCGTCCCCGGCGAGGGGCCGTACACCGAGGTGCGCATGGCCGAGGACGCCCAGGTGCTGCTGTCGGTCCCGCTCGGCGACGCGAAGCACGCCGCGTCGTACTCCCAGGCGGACTTCGTCAGCCGGCTGACGGCCCATGCCTCCTCGTCCCCCGCGCTTGTCGGGTACGACCTGAGTTTCGACGGAGAGGGACAGGTCACCAGGCTGCAGTCGCTGTACACGCCCTGACAGGCGGGCCACGACCTCGTCGACCCCGTGCCCGCTGGCAACCGGCGGCCCGAACCTGCTGTTACGGATCCGGCACGCGACGACGGACAACCACGGAGGCCGAACAACGGCGAAGACCGAAACAAACGGCGAAGACCGAAACAACGGCGGAGGCCGACCAACCGTGGAGGCCGAGCACGCGCGCGGCCGGACATCGCGTCCGCCCGGGGTGCCACCGGCCGCACCGCGCCCCGGGGGAAGGCGGGGCGCGGTGCGGCCGGACGGCGACTGTGTCGTGGGACGCCGGGACGGCTACCAGGAGAGGGCGTCCGCCGCGTTGTCCTGCCAGTACGTGACGGTGGCGGCGCTGTTGAAGAAGACACCGCCGTTCGGCAGCTTCTGGGTCTTCTCCTTGCCGGTCGCGTCGCCGTCCCTGTCGGCGAGGATCACGCCGAGGGTCTTCGCGGTGCTGCCGCCCTCGCCGTCGGGGGAGTACGTCAGGACACCCGCGTAGGCGGACTGGCCGGGCTTGAGCGTCACCACGGCCTGCGGCGTGGTCTCCTCGGCCCACGGCAGCGGGGCCTGAGCGTCGGCGCCGGCCCTCAGGAAGGGGGCGTTGTAGGCGTAGCAGGGCTTGGCGCCGGTGTTGGTGGCCTTGATCAGCAGGTGGTTGATCGGGCGGGACGCCTCGGTGACGGTCAGTTTCATGTTCGCCGCGGTGCAGGTGACGACCGAGGGCGCCCGCTTCGTGGCGGCGGAGGCGGTCTGGCCGGCGGCCTGGATGCCGACGAGTGCGAGGGCGGCGGTGACGACCATGGAGGAGGCGGCCGTACGGGAGAGGAAACGAGTGGCGATACGCATGAGTGGACTGCTTTCTCTGAGCATCAGGAGGACGTTCTCCTGATCGCGGACTGCCGGTCGGGTCCTGTCCTGGCCGTGCTGCCCGGGGCGCCGAAGAGCGCGCCGAAGCGCGGGCCGAGGGACAGGAGTCGAGCGGATCTGATCACCGTGCCCGGCGATGCGCCGTGCTGGGACGACCCCAGCCTGGGCCATGCGGCGTCCCATCCGCCGTTCCCTCGGCGATCGTGGGACGCTGGGACGCGTACACCGCCCTTGACCTGGTGGAACGGGACTCACCTGGGAAGCCGGAATGGAATGGCTCACGGCTGGGACGCCCCGGGCGAGGGGGCGGCCGACGCCGGGTCGTCCGGAAGCCGTCGGGCAACGCCTCGAACCGGATCAGGCGATGATCGGATACCGGTTCACCGTGCCGCGTTCACGCCTGGGCGGCCAGCACTGCCGCGAGGCCCTCTCGCAGGTCCTTGACGAAATACCGGGGGACCTCCAGCGACGGGAAATGCCCCCCGTTGTCGGGCGCCCTCCATCGGACGATCCGCCGGTACCGCTCCTGTGCCCAGGGGCGCGGACACTTCTCGATGTCGCGGGGATACATGCTGATCGCCGCCGGGACGTCGACCCGGAGGCCGGGGTCCAGCGAGTTGTGGCTCTCGTAGTAGATGCGGGCCGCGGACGCGCCGGTCCGCGTCAGCCAGTACAGGGTGACGTCGTCGAGAATCCTGTCTCTGGAGATCGTCTCGAACGGGCTGTCCTCGGTGTCCGACCACTCGGCGAACTTGTCAAGGATCCAGGCAAGAAGCCCGACCGGTGAGTCGACGAGCGAGTAGCCGATGGTCTGCGGTCGGGTCGCCTGCTGTTTCGCGTACGCCGCGCGGTGGCGCCAGAAATCCCGGGTCTGCTCGGTCCACTCGCGCTCGACCGCTGTCAGCCCGTCCGTCGTCAGTCCGGGCGGCGCCTCGGCGAACAAGGTGTGGATGCCGAGGACGTGCGCCGGGAACCTGCCGGCGAGAACCGTGGTGATATTGCCTCCCCAGTCGCCGCCGTGGGCCAGGAACTCGCGGTAGCCGAGCCGTCCCATCAGTTCCACCCATGCGGCCGCGATCCTTTCCGTTCCCCATCCGGTGCCGGCCGGCTTGTCGCTGTAGCCGAAGCCTGGCAGTGACGGGACCACGACGTGGAAGGCGGGCGCGTCCGCGTCTTGTGGATCCGCCAGTTCGTCCACCACGTCGATGAACTCGGCGATGCTGCCCGGCCAGCCGTGCGTCAGGACCAGAGGAGTGGCATCCGCGCGCGTGGACCGGCGGTGCAGGAAATGGATTCCCAGACCATCGACGACCGTGCGGAACTGGCCGATCCGGTCGAGGCGCTCTTCGAACGCCCGCCAGTCGTACCCGGTGCGCCAGTAGTTCACGACCTCGACGAGGTCGGCGAGAGGAACGCCCTGCTCCCATCGGCGAGAGCCGGACGCGGCGCGCGGGACCGTCTCGGCTTCCGGTAGCCGCGCCGCGGCCAGTCGCGCGCGCAGATCGTCGAGGTCGGCGTCGGTCGCATGGGCTTCGAATGCTCGTACGTCACTGGCTGGACGGGACATGAGACCTCCTGGGCAGCGCGGAACCGGCTAAGGCGGTTCTAGCATGCCGTCGTCCCGGCAGCAACCGGCTAAGGTGGTTCCATGCATGGTGAGGTACCTGACTTCCGTCTCGGTAACGTGCTGGCGACCAGCTTCACGGCGACTCTGACGGAGCGCCGTGGCGACGCTGTGGAGCGCATTCCCACGCCGCAGCGACTCGTCGACTGGCTGGCGGTGAACGGCCTGGCCGTGGAGTCCTGCACCCCCGCCCAGCTCGACCTCGCGCGGGCACTGAGGGAGTCGATCCACGCCGCCGCGACAGCGGCCGCGATCCAGGCCCCTCTCCCCGCGTCCGCTGTCCAGGTCATCAACGACCGCAGCGTTCGGGGGCGGGCCGCCGCTGTCCTGACGCCCGAGGGAAATCGCGAATGGCGCCTGGACTCGGCTTCCTCCGTGGAAGACGCCCTCAGCGTGATCGCCGCCGACGCGATCAGCGTCATCTCAGGCGAACGAGACGGAAAACTGGCCCTGTGCGCGTCACCGACCTGCCAGGCCGCGTTCTTCGACACCAGCCAGAGCCGCACCCGCAAATGGTGCGAGATGAACACGTGCGGGAACCGCCAGAAGAAGGCACGCTTCCATGCGAAACAGCGCGACACCCCAAGACCGGCGGAGTAGAGACAGCGGTACGGGTGACGCGAATCGAACTCGCGCTCTCAACTTGGGAAGCGGCGGCGCTTGAGTATCCACAGGGCGCCCGACCTGCACGGATTCGTCGTATCGCCCGCACGCGTCAGATCCTGGGGTCATCCGCTGCCGCGGTGAGGGTCCGCGGATGACGATTCGCGATCGCACGGGTGGGACATGGCCCGTCCGGCGACTTCGGCCGCACCAGCAGAGCGCCCGGCCAGTGACGGCGGCGATGCGGCCCGCAAGGGCGTTGGTGAAGCCGACACGCGGGAAACGCCGTAGAGCCCGGTCAACTCGGTGACGACACGGGCCATCTCCGCACGGGCCTCGGCGGGTCCGACGACCTGGACGTCGGTGCCGAACTGCAACAGGTGGCGGACCGCTTCCACCACGGGATAGACCACCTCCACCCGCAGCCACTCCCCGGTGCCCGCTTCGGCGACAGGTGGTCCGGTGAAGTAGCTGCCGGCGATGCGGGTCACCATGTCCACCCGCTCTCGGCGCAACCGCACGGTGACCCGAACGCCGGTCGTGCGGTCCTCCACCTCGCGGCGAAGGCTGTGCCAGACCTGGGCCAGCTCCACACCGGGACGACGGTGTGCCGCGGCTTCGACGACACGGACCTGTGCCAGCCGGTCGGTGCGGAAGAGTCGGGGCCTGCTCCGATGATCGGCGACCAGGTACCAGGTACCGGCTTTCGCCACCAAGCCGTACGGGTCGACGGTGTAGCCGCGCAGCGCGCTCCGGCCGCTGTGGCGGTAGCGGATGTGCAGCCGACGGTCACTGAGGACCGCGGCGTACAGCGCCTCCAGGTCCGTGTCGGAGCGGGGCGCGGCATGCCAGCGCTCCGGGTCGACCAGGATGCGGCGGCTGGTCAGCTCGGCCGCCGGGCGGTGCGGTGCGGGCAGCGCGGCCATCACCTTGCGCAGCGCGGAGCCGAGGGCGTGGTCCAGGCCGAGCGCCGCGTGTGCGCTTTGGGACGCCAGCACGAACAGTGCGCGCGCCTCGTCGGTCGTCAGGCCGGTGACGTCGGTGCGGAAACCGGGCAGCAGCCCGATGCCCCCGTTCTTGCCGCGCTCGGCGTACACCGGAACACCGGCCGACGACAGCGCTTCGGCGTCGCGGTAGATGGTGCGCTGCGACACCTCCAGGCGTTCGGCCAGCTCCTTCGCCGGGACCAGGCGACGGTGCTGGAGCAGCAGCACGATCGAGAGCAGGCGCTCGAACTTCACCCCCGCAGAATATGACGGCCGGTGTCATATATGCGTCTCAGGATTGCTCCCGCCGATACCGACGAAGGAGCAGGACTGTGGAGCGCACCGACTTCGATTCCCTGGCCGCCCGTTGTGAGGGGCCTGTGCTGTGGCCCGGTCAGGAGGGTTACGACGAGGAACGCACGGGATTCAACCTGGCCGTGCGGCACCGTCCGGAGGTGATCGTGGGGGCCGCGCGGGCCGACGACGTGACGGCGGCCGTCGCCTTCGCCACCGCACGTGGCCTGCCGGTCGCGGTGCAGAACACCGGGCACGGCTTCTCGGTGCCCGCCGAGAGCGGTCTGCTCGTCACCACCCGGCGCATGACCACGGTCCGCGTCGACCCGGCCGCACGAAGCGCGTACGTCGAGGCCGGCGCCCGCTTCGAGCAGCTCGTTCCCGAGGCGGCACGGCACGGACTGGCGCCGCTGAACGGCTCCGCCCCGCACGTGGGCATCGTCTCCTACACCTTGGGCGGTGGTCTCCCTCTACTCGGACGCAGCCACGGCTGGGCGGCGGACCGGGTGCTGGCCATGGACGTGGTGACCGCCGACGGCGAGCGGCGCCACGTGACCCCCAAGGCCGAGCCGGACCTGTACTGGGCCCTGCTGGGCGGACGGGACAACTTCGGCATCGTCACGGGCATGGAGTTCGGCCTGGTCCCGGTGGTCCGGCTCTACGGCGGCGGCCTCTTCTACGACGCCGAGCAGGTCCCCGGCCTCCTGGAGGCGTACGCGGGGTGGGCCGACACGGTGCCGGACGAGATGAACTCGTCGGTGGCGCTGATCCCCTTCCCGGACGATCCGCAGGTTCCGGAGCCGATGCGAGGGCGCCGCGTCTGGCACGTGCGGATCGCCTTCACCGGTTCCCCCGAGGCCGGCACCCGCCTGGTCGAGCCGCTCCGCCGGCTCGGCCCCCGGCTGGTGGAGAACCTGCGTGACATGCCCTACGAGCAGAACGCCGACATCCACGACGACCCTCCGGTCCCGATGCCGTGGGCCGCAGACAACGTCTTCCTGGCCGACCCCGACGGGGGAACGGTCCGTACGCTCCTCAAGCACGTCAGCGACGAGGCAGCGCCGCCCGCGATCGTGGAAGTGCGCCACCTGGGCGGCGCGCTCTCCCGTCGGCCCGCGCACCCGAACGCCGTCGGCCGGCGCGACGCGCCCTTCATGCTGGCGGTCCTCGTGCCTCTGACGAACGACTCGGCGGCCGGGCCACACGCGTTCGCGTTCCTCCGGCATCTGTTCGAGGAGCTGGAGCCTTGGGCCGCCGGCCGGTTCCTCAACCTCATGGGCCACGGCGCCGCAGCCGACCAGAAACGGACCCGCACCGCCTACACCCCGGACGACCACAGGCGACTGACCGGGCTGAAGGCGGCGTACGACCCACGGAACACCTTCCGCCTCAACTACAACATCGCGCCGGGTACCGGCGCATGACGCCGACTCCCGGAGGCCTCGATGACCCCGTCATCCGCGCCGGCACCGAGGCGCTGTCCCGCCCGCCGGTGGATGACCGGCTCCGTCGCGTCCTCGCCCTGGACGCAACCGGGATGATCCTCTTCGGGCTGGCCTACCTTCTTGCCCCCACGCGTCTCGCCCGGCTCCTCGGGGTCGGCGGCACGCTGGTGATCACCGTCGGCGGCCTGATGCCGACGATCGGCACCGGCGTCACTCTTCTGGCCCTTCGTGCCCGTCCACCGTCCGCGTGGGTGCTGTCCGTGATCGTGTTCGGGGCGGTGTGGGTGGCGGCGAGCATCGCCTCACTCGCCCTCGGCCGGTGGGACACCACCCACGTCGGCACGGTGTGGATCGCCCTGCAGGCCGTGCCCGTCTCGCTGCTCTCCGTCTTCCAACTTGACGCACTGCGCGCCAGGGCCCGGCTCCCTGCTCACTCCTGGGGTTCCCCGTGACCACTCACCACCGGCCCGCCCACGTGCCGGGCACCGCCGTGACCTTCATCAACATCTTCGAGATACCCGCTGATCACCTCGACGCGTTCATCACCGAGTGGGAACAGCGTGCCGCCCTCATGAGCACCAAGCCCGGTTTCATCGACTCCCGGCTGCACCGTGCCCACCGCTCAGAGACCCGGTTCCAGCTCGTCAACGTGTCTCACTGGACGAGCAGGGAGGCGTGGGAGGCGGGCACTGCGGACCCCGAGTTCCGCAAGCGCACTCGAGCCGTACAGGAGGACTCGCGGGTGCCGGTCACATCCAGCCGAGGGTTGTACGACGTCGCCGCGGAGTTCTCCGCCGCGGCGACGACTCCGAGGAAACCGCACTGACCCACCGTGCCGGCCTGCGCGGGACCGGCACCGATCGAGAGGAGGCAGGGGCTCACTCGTCCGAAGGGAAACAAGAAAGCGACCCCAGGCCATCGGCCTGGGGTCCGCAGCTTTGACCAGCATGGGCAGCGGTACTTCGAGGTGGTCGCGTGGCTCGGATGGCACCGCTGTTGACCGTGGGTTCCCGCCCTTACGGGCACGCGGAGGGCACGGAGTCCCGGGAAGAGTGGCAGCTGGCGCCACCAGGGGAGACTCCGCATGGTCCGCCCCATGCGCAGATCGGCCGTTGAGGTGGTGCTGCCGCTGTACGGCCCACCACCCCCGGCGCCGGTTCCTCTCGTCAGCCGATCACGGCCCGGCCCGTGCCCCCGCTGCACGCCGTGCCATATTGAATGGGCGTACTCGATGTGTGACTGATGACGACGTTGACTTCCCGCCCGGCGACGGCCACACCAGTGGTATCTCCCTCACGCTGACCGCCGGAACTCTGCGGGCGCTCCGTGAGCGGGTCGGCAAGCGAGGCGTCTCGGCGTACCTGGAGAAGGCGGCCCAGCGCCAGATCGAGCGCGACCACCTGGACGAGCTGATCGCGGACTTCGACAAGATGCACGGCCCGGCCGACCCCGCGGCCGTGACAGCCAAGCACGCCCGGCTGACCGGCGGCGCATCGGACGCCGGGGCGGCCGCGTGAGCGGTGCCCTGGTCCTGGACAGCGAGGGACTGGCGAAGGCCGTAGGGCGGGATCGGGAGATCCACGAGTGGCTGACGGCGGCTCGCGACGCGGACCTGCCCGTGGTCACCTCGGCGGCGGTGCTGGTCGAGGTGATCCACCCGAAGGTCAATGACGCCGCACTGAAGTGGACCCTGTCCCGTCTGAGTGTCGAGCCGGTTACCCAGGCCCTCGCGCAGTCCGCGGCCGCCTTGCTGCGCACGGCGGGGCTGCACGGCCACAAGTACGCCATCGACGCCGTGCTGTGCGCGACCGCCCTGCATCGTCCCGGCCGGGTGACGATCCTGACGTCCGGTGTAGAAGACATCGGGCTGCCCACCGCCGAGCATCCGCGTCTGAGGACATCGTGTCGGCAGGCCAAGGAGCCGGAGACGTGCAAGCGCTGCTTCGTTCCCTCGGAGACATGGCGCAGGAGACGCTGCGCCGGAACGGCGACCGCACCGACATGCGCAGCAGCTTGCTGCAACTGGAACCGCGGAGCTGGGACGACCTCGCCACGGCAGTACGGACGGCGGCAGGCACAGACGTCGGTGCGTTCCAGCTCGTGTGGGAGTCTTTCAGCGCCCGGGAAGGGCTGCAGAGCTCGGAGTTCTGCAGCCCGGTGGGGCTGGCCTCGTTGGCTGCGGCGCTCGTACTGACCCCGGGACGGAAGACCACGGTACTCGACCCCTACATGAGAGGGGGAGAGATGCTGGCGGCTGCGCACCGCCACCTCGGAGGCGCGCGCGGGACCGTGTTCGGCGAGACCCTCGACGGCCGGCTGCAAGCGGTCGCGAGTCTGTACCTTCTCCACCTCGGCGTGCGGCCGCGGTTGACCAGCACCCGGTCCGACCGATGGCCACCGAACCGCGAACACAGTGTCGACGTGGTGCTGACCAACCCTCCGTTCAACATGAGCGACGCTCCGGGCCCCGGGCGCCGGACCGGAAGATGGCCGTACGGATCACCGCCACAGGGCAATGACAATTTCGCCTGGGTGCAGTACGCCCTCGGCGCGCTGGTACCCGGTGGCCGGGCGGTGGTGGTCATGCCGGTCAAGGCAGGCAACTCGGTGAACACCGCCGAGCGGGAGATCCGCCGTGCCCTTGTCCGTGGATCGGCCGTGGAGTGCGTCATCACAGTGCCGTCCCATCTGTTCTCCGCGACGCCCGTGCCGGTGTCCCTGTGGGTGCTGCGACAAGCGGAGCGTCCGACGAGGAAAGGCATCTTGTTCGTCGACGCCCAAGAGTTGGGAACCAAGGTCCGACGCCGGCGTGTGTTGCGGGACGCGGATCGCGACGCGATCACAGCCGTGGTCCGCCCGTGGCTCGACGGAGAGCAGCGCCCGGACAGCGAGTACGGGGTGCGTGCGTCCGAGAGGGGCTTCTCCGCTGTCGTCGTGGCCCGCGAGGTCGTCGCCGATGGGGGATGTTCACTCCGTCCTGCCGACTACCTGGGAAGCGGGGACTACGGCGCCGCTCCCGTCACGGAGCAGTTGCTCGAAGCCGACGAGGCGGTGGCGGACTGCACGGACAGGCTGCGTCTGCTGGAGCGGCGCGCGAGGGAATCGGGGAGCGGCCACCGCACGGGTTCGGGGGCCGGCGACTGGAACAAGGCACTCCTCGTGGAGCTCTGCGAAATCAGACCCGGGCCGTCGTACACCCGCCTGTCAGCAGAGGCACGTACGGTGGACGTCGGCATCCCGCTCGTCTTCCCGCAGGATCTCGTTGACGGGAGGATCGCGGACGAGACGCGGGACCGCGTCTCGTGCCAGACGGCCGAGCGCTACAAGAAGTTCGAACTGCTTCCGAACGACATCGTCTGCGTACGCACGGGTGCGCAGCGACAACCCGCACTGGTCTCCGGCACGCAGGCCGGATGGCTGCTCAGCTCGAACGTGGTGCGTCTGCGCGTACGGCTGAACGCCGAGATCGACCCCCTCTACCTCCATGCCTACTTGAGCCTCCGGCATTCGCGCGAGTGGATGTCCCACCGTGCGGCGGCCACGGCAGCCCCCTCGTTGAGTTCCGCAGCTCTGGGTCACCTTCCCGTGCGCTTTCCGCCGATCTGGCAGCAGCGGCGGAGCGTGGCTCTTCTCGATGAGCTCGGCCGACGCGCCGACGCGTATGCCTCGTACGTTTCGGCGCTCGGTCGGCTGCGGGCCGAACTCTCCGAACACCTGCTGCACGGCGCCGTCGAGCCGCTGTGACCGCCTGTCAGCGCTGGGCGACTTCAAGCGCCCATTCCCTTCTCACCCACGACTCTCGAAAGGATCGGTCCATGTCCATGCCCGAATCGACAGCCCGTTCCGCACGTACGTGGCAACTGTGGCTGGCACTGTATGTCGCCTGCTCCATGGTGGTCGGCCTCTTCGTAAGCCTGCTGGCACTCCGGTCGGGCGTTGGCTCCACCGATGTGGTTCTGGCAGGCGGAGGGGGCTTCGCAACCTCCTTCGCCCTGTGCCTCGCGCTACCCGCGGCGGTACGTGAACTCAAACGACAGGGCTGACCCGCACTGATCGTCCGCACTGCTGGACCCGGCCGACCGAGACCTTCGAGCCACGGTCACGGCGAAGCTCTCGACGGCCTTCCGCAACGGTTCTGCTGTTGCCACAGCAAGGCCAGCAAAAAGGCCCAGGTCTCTGACCTGGGCCTACGTTCTGGAGCGGGTGACGAGAATCGAACTCGCCCCGCGACCGGTTCAGATCTGGCCGAGGTCGATCTCCGCCGCGAAGGGAGCGGTGATCTTCATGGTGCCGGCGAACACGTCCCCTTCGCGGTACGTCCTCGTCGCGGGATCGAGCAGGTACGTATACACCAGCGGTGTGCCCGTCGAGGCCTGCTCGATCCGCCAGTAGAAGCCGATCCCGGCCTTGGCGTACTGGTCCACCTTCACGATCCGATCGGTGGTCTCCGAGCCCGGCGTCACCACCTCGGCCACGAGCAGCACGTGCTCCGGACGGGTGGGCGTGATGTCGATCGTGTCCGCACGGTAGACGATGACGTCGGGGCGGCGATTGGTCAGCGGGACGTCCTGAAGCCGGACGTCGAAATCCGTGTCGGCGTTCCAATCGGGGCCGGCTGCGGCGTCCAGGGCGTTCGCCAGGAGCCGGGCCAGCCGATTGTGCCGCTTGGAGGCGCTGGGGCTCACGACGACCATTCCGTCCACGATCTCGATGCCGACGCACTGCTCCGCAGACCACGACTCGTACTCCTCGGCCGTGATCTGCTGGTGCATCCACGCCGGGGCCACCATCTCGGCAGTCATGACACGCCTCCCGGACACTGTGCGGCGGGCCTGGTCCCGCGCGACTCAGCGTACTGCGTTCGCTCGTCCGGCGTTCTGCGCAGAACTCGGCTCGCGGTTGCCTCTCGTCAGCCATGCGAACGTTCTGTTGCCCGTGCTGGCAGTGGTGACTCTTCTGCGGGAGCGGACGGCCGAACGGAGACTCGCGGCGCTACCGTCTGGTCTTCCGGCTCCGGTAGTAGCGCCTGGTGAGGGCGTGTGTCTGCCGGTACCGGGCTGATGGGCGGAGCAGGTACCTCGCCTGACAGGCACCCGGAGGACAAGAACGGACGCGACACGACCGGTGTGATTCGGCCGCAACGAACCGCTCTGGGTCCGGGGCTCCTTCGTCCCCTAATAGGGCACGTTGAGGGCACGCCGCCCCCTGATTGGACTAGACAACAAGTAAGGCCCAGGTCGATGACCTGGGCCCTCTTCATGGAGCGGGTGACGAGAATCGAACTCGCACTCTCAGCTTGGGAAGCTGATGTTCTACCACTAAACTACACCCGCGTAAGACGCCGACCACGGTCGGTGCCTGGACTCTCGCTCACTCTACCCCATCGCCGCCCCACGGTGTCCGCGCCGTGGGGCGGGTGGGTGTTTCGGGCGGGGTGATGCGGCTGCGGGGGGCCGGAGTTGGGGCGTACGGTGGGGGCCCGGCAGCAGGTCCGGGAGTGGGGCCGGGAGAGGCCGGAGTGCCGCCTGGAGAGTCGTCTCTTTGATCCCGTACTGTGGCTTTTGTCGTCAGGGTAGTAAGCCAGACGCGGCTCTTGGGGAAGGGACTTGAAGGACTTGATGGATCGCACCGTCCTCCGCTGTGCCGATGGGCACGTGTTCACCGCCGCCTCGTTCCCGATGCAGCAGGCCGAGCGACTCGGCCCTGGTCGGCTCGTCCGATGTCCGCGGTGCGCGCGGCTGCGGAGTGCCGTGCCCGTGGGCTCGGAGAAGCGGTAGCCGGTCTTCCGGGAGGGAGACCCCCAGCGGAACCCAGCGGAACCCAGTAGGACTCGCAGGACCCAGTAGGACCTGGCGCGCGGCGCGGCGGCGATTGTCGCTGCTCCGCGCGCCTTGCGTATCCTCGGTGCGTGCTTCTCTCAGACAAGGACATCCGGGCCGAGATCGATTCCGGGCGGGTCCGCATCGATCCCTTCGACGACTCCATGGTGCAGCCGTCGAGTATCGACGTGCGCCTCGACCGCTACTTCCGGGTGTTCGAGAATCACCGGTACCCGCACATCGACCCCTCCGTCGAGCAGGCGGACCTGACCCGGCTCGTGGAGCCGGAGGGGGACGAGCCGTTCATCCTGCACCCCGGTGAGTTCGTGCTGGCCAGTACGTACGAGGTCGTCTCACTGCCCGACGACCTCGCCTCAAGGCTGGAGGGGAAGAGCTCGCTCGGGCGGCTCGGACTCGTCACGCACTCCACCGCCGGGTTCATCGACCCCGGCTTCTCCGGGCACGTGACGCTCGAGCTCAGCAATCTCGCGACCCTGCCCATCAAGCTGTGGCCGGGGATGAAGATCGGGCAGCTCTGCCTGTTCCGGCTCACGTCGCCGGCCGAGCACCCCTACGGGAGCGAGCGGTACGGGTCCCGCTACCAGGGACAGCGGGGGCCGACGGCCTCGCGGTCCTTCCTCAACTTCCATCGGACCCAGGTATGACCAGTGAGAACGCAGGCGGGACGCGCGCATGAGTGATGTTCGGGAGAATCTGACCTACGAGCAGTTCGGTGTCGCCGTGCGCGAGCTCGCGCAGGCCGTCGCCGACGACGGGTACGAGCCCGACATAGTGCTCTCCATCGCGCGTGGCGGGGTCTTCGTGGCGGGCGGGCTGGCCTACGCCCTCGACTGCAAGAACATCCACCTCGTGAACGTGGAGTTCTACACCGGCGTCGGCACCACGCTGGAGATGCCGGTCATGCTCGCGCCCGTGCCCAACGTCATCGACTTCTCGCGGAAGAAGGTCCTGATCACCGATGACGTCGCCGACACCGGCAAGACACTCAAGCTGGTGCGGGACTTCTGCCTGGACACGGTCGCGGAGGTCCGCAGCGCCGTGATCTATGAGAAGTCCCACTCGCTCGTCCAGTGCGAGTACGTGTGGAAGCGGACCGACGACTGGATCAACTTCCCGTGGTCGGTTCAGGAGCCCGTCGTGCGGCGGTCCGGGCAGGTGCTCGACGCCTGATCCGGCGTACGGAAGAACCACGAAGGGCCCCCGGCGTCGCGCCGGGGGCCCTTTCGCGTGCCGGTCGGCCCGTCAGAACGTGCCCAGCTTCACGATCGACAGCAGCGCTATCAGCTGGATCGCGGAGGCGCCGAGCGCCTTCGGCCAGGGCAGGTCGTGGGAGCGGCCCACCATCAGGGTCAGCAGGGCGCCGGCCGCGACCCAGGTGGCCCAGCCGAGGATCTGGACGAAGGGCGCGTCGCCGCCGGCGAACATCGCGACGACCAGACGCGGGGCGTCCGTGATCGACATGATGAGCATGGAGAGGCCCACCGTGGGCTGCCAGGCGCCGTCACCGCCGAGCTGGCGGGCCAGGGTGTGGGTGACCACGCCCAGGATGAAGGCGCTCAGCACCATCGCCACGGCCGTGGTCAGGACGATCGGGATCGCGTTCGAGAGGGTGGCGTTGATCGCCTCCTCGCGGGCACCGTCGAAGCCGAAGACCGCCAGCAGGCCGTAGAGGAACGTCACGATGAGCGCCGGGACCCACATCGCGTAGTCCCGCATCTGCAGGAAGGTCTGGTTGGGGGCGAGGACGACTCCCCTCAGCAGGGCCTTCCAGTGCAGGCGGGGACCGACCGGGCCGGGCGGCGGGGCGGAGCCGGCGCGGTAGGTCCCGCCCTGGTTGTAGGGGTCGTCGCCGACGGTGAACGCCTGGGTGTGGCCCGGGTTGTTGGCGGCGTACGGGTCGTACGGGGCCTGGCCGCCCTGCGGGTGGTGCGGGCCGCCCTGGGGGTAGCCGCCGTCGCCGAAGTACTCCGGCTCGCCGTGTCCTGAGCCGTGCGGCTGGGGCCACGGTGAGCCGCCGGGGGCGGGGCCGCCACCCCCGTACGGCTGCTGCGGGTACGGCTGTTGAGGCGTCGCCGGACCGCCGTACGACGGTCCCTGGGGCGCCTGCTGTCCGTACGGAGGGTTTTGCGGTCGCGCGTGAGGAGCGCCGTTGTCCCGGCCGCGTCCGATCCTGAATCCAGCCACGCCTTCGAACGTACCTGGTCCCGGAGAGTGACGTGCCGGGACCGGCCCTTCGGGGCGTCCTTTGCGGCTGAGCTGTGACATCCCTTACGGGTGTTCCCCGAGGACTCCCCGAGGGCTCCCGACGACTCTCCGAGGGCTCCCGACGGCTCCCCGACGATTCCCCGAGGCCCCTTGAGGGGGCGGCCGTCGACAGTGGCGTACCGGTATACGGCGACACCCCCAGGTCCGTACGGGACCTGAGGGTGTCGGCGCGAGGAAGGCGGGCCGGTTACTTCACCGGTTCCGGCGTCGGCTCGCTCTCCGTCTCCGGCTCGCCCGCCGGGTCGGCCGGGGTCCTGACGGAGTCGAGGAGGAGCTGGGCGACGTCGACGACCTGGATGGACTCCTTGGCCTTGCCGTCGTTCTTCTTGCCGTTGACCGAGTCGGTCAGCATGACGAGGCAGAACGGGCAGGCGGTGGAGACGATGTCCGGGTTGACCGAGAGGGCCTCGTCGACGCGCTCGTTGTTGATGCGCTTGCCGATCCGCTCCTCCATCCACATCCGCGCGCCACCGGCGCCGCAGCAGAAGCCGCGCTCCTTGTGGCGGTGCATCTCCTCGTTCCGGACGCCCGGGACGGCGGCGATGATCTCGCGCGGAGGCGTGTAGATCTTGTTGTGGCGGCCCAGGTAGCACGGGTCGTGGTACGTGATGATGCCCTCGACCGGGGTGACCGGGAGCAGCTTGCCCTCGTCCACGAGGTGCTGGAGCAGCTGGGTGTGGTGGATGACCTCGTAGTCGCCGCCGAGCTGCGGGTACTCGTTGCCGAGGGTGTTGAGGCAGTGCGGGCAGGTGGCGACGATCTTCTTCGCCGACTTCGGCTTCGCCGACTCGGGCAGCACCTTGCCGTCCTCGTCCATCTCCTCGCCGAAGGCGGCGTTGAGGGACATGACGTTCTCCATGCCGAGCTCCTGGAACAGGGGCTCGTTGCCGAGGCGGCGGGCGGAGTCACCGGTGCACTTCTCGTCGCCGCCCATGATGGCGAACTTGACGCCCGCGATGTGGAGGAGCTCGGCGAAGGCCTTGGTGGTCTTCTTGGCGCGGTCCTCCAGGGCGCCGGCGCAGCCGACCCAGTAGAGGTACTCGACCTCGGTGAGGTCCTCGATGTCCTTGCCGACGACCGGGACCTCGAAGTCCAGCTCCTTGAGCCACTCCAGGCGCTGCTTCTTCGCCAGGCCCCAGGGGTTGCCCTTCTTCTCCAGGTTCTTGAGCATCGTGCCCGCCTCGGACGGGAACGCCGACTCGATCATGACCTGGTAGCGGCGCATGTCGACGATGTGGTCGACGTGCTCGATGTCCACCGGGCACTGCTCGACGCAGGCGCCGCAGGTGGTGCAGGACCACAGGACGTCCGGGTCGATGACGCCGTTCTCCTCGGCGGTGCCGACCAGCGGGCGCTCGGCCTCGGCGAGGGCGGCCGCGGGGACACCCGCCAGCTGCTCCTCGGACGCCTTCTCCTCGCCCTCCATCGTCTTGCCGCCGCCGGCCAGCAGGTAGGGGGCCTTGGCGTGCGCGTGGTCGCGCAGGGACATGATCAGGAGCTTGGGGGAGAGGGGCTTGCCCGTGTTCCAGGCGGGGCACTGCGACTGGCAGCGGCCGCACTCGGTGCAGGTGGAGAAGTCGAGCAGGCCCTTCCAGGAGAAGTGCTCGACCTGGGAGACGCCGAAGACGTCGTCGTCGCCGGGGTCGGTGAAGTCGATCGGCTTGCCGCCGGACGTCATCGGCAGCAGCTCGCCCAGCGCGGTGCCGCCCTTCGCGTCGCGCTTGAACCAGATGTTCGGGAAGGCGAGGAAGCGGTGCCAGGCCACGCCCATGTCGGTCTTCAGGGCGACCGTGATCATCCAGATGAAGGAGGTCGCGATCTTCAGGCCGGCGAAGAGGTAGACGAGGTTCTGGAGCGTGGAGACGTCCAGGTCCTGGAGCGCGGAGACGACCGGGTACGAGATGAAGAACGACGCCTCGTAGCCGTCCACGTGGTGCAGGGCGCCCTCGAGGGCGTGCAGCATGAAGATGCAGACGCCGACGATGAGGATGACGGCCTCGACGAAGTACGCCTGGCCGAAGTTGGAGCCGGCGAAGCGGGACTTGCGGCCCGGCTTGTTCGGCTTGCTCAGCTGGCGGATCCCGATCAGGACCAGGATGCCGAGCACCGTCATCGTGCCGATGAACTCGACGAAGACGTTGTACGGCGCCCAGTCGCCGATGACCGGCAGGATCCAGTCGGCTTCGAACAGCTGGCCGATCGCGTTGACGATCGTCAGCAGCAGGGAGAAGAAGCCCACCGCCACGAACCAGTGCGCCACCCCGACGATGCCCCAGCGGTTCATCCGGGTGTGGCCGAGGAACTCCCTGACCACGGTGATGGTGCGCTGTGCGGGTTCGTCGGTCCGTGTGCCGGCCGGTACGGGCTGGCCCAGCCGCATGGAGTTGTAGATCTGCAGGACGGCGCGGCCGAACAGTGCGACGCCGACCACGATCAGGACCAGCGACACGATGATCGCGGCGAGTTGCATTTTGGGGCTCCTCGGGCCTGCGAGGTTTCGAGGGGGGCGGTATTACTAAGCGGTAACTTAGGTAGTTCGTCTGAGACTACCCCCATCCTCCGCCGCACTGTAGCCGGACGTGCGGTGATCTGCGTCGCTGAGGCAACCCTGACCGGCGGGCCGGGCGGCCGGTCACGCGGGTCCCGCTGAGTCGGACGCGCCATTCATCGCAAATCATGATATTCAGCTTGTTTCCGGCATAGGTTGTGGCCGTGCTCTACGGGATCGCTGCTGCCACCGCCTCCTTTCTCCTCGCCGCCCTGCTCGCCGCGCTGCTGAGGAGGCCCGCGCTGCGCCTCTCCCTCGTCGACCGGCGACGGCAGCGGCCCGTTCCCCCGGTCGGCGGTGTGGCCGTCGCCCTCGTGACCGGGCTGGTCGCGTGGGCAGGGGACCGGACCGGTGTCGTGCCCCTCGGTACGGGGGTCGGCCGGGTGCTCGTGGCCGGGGCGGCCGTCGGCGCGCTCGGCCTGGCCGCCGACGTCTGGCGGCTGCGACGGCGGTGGCTGATCGCCGGTACGGCCCTCGCGGCGGCGTACGTGGTGCCGTACGACGTGACCGGGCCGGTGGCCGGGGTGCTCGCCGTGGGCTGGATCGCGCTGGCGGCCGTCGCCTTCCGGGGGCTCGACCACGCGGACGGGGTGGCCGGCACGGTGGGTGTGGTGACCGCCTTCGGTGTCGGTGCCTGTGCCGCGGCCGAGCTGATGGACGGGCTGGCGGTGCTGCTGAGCGCGCTGGCCGCCGCGCTGGCCGGGTTCCTGCTGCACAACGCGCATCCGGCGCGGATCGCGCTCGGCGCGTGCGGGTCGCTCTTCGCGGGCTTCCTGCTCGCCGCGGCGGCCGTGTTCACCCGGGCGGGCCGCGAGCCCGGGGCCGGCGTGGGGGTGCTGTTCGCGCTGACCGCTCTGGCGGTTGTCGACGCCGTCCTCGTACTCCTCTCGCGCCGGCTGGCGGGCCGGCCCCCGCTGCGCGGCGGGCCCGACCATCTCGCGCACCGCCTGCGGCGGCTCGGGCTCACTCCGCAGGGCGCCGTGGTGGTCCTCGGTGTGGCCTCCTTCTGCGGGGTACTCGTGGGCGTGCTCGTGCATACCGGCTGGGCGGGAACGACGGCGCTGCTGTGGGTGGCGGGCGGAGCGGTCGTCGTGGTGTTGGCGCTGCTGCGGGTGCGGGTGTACGAGCCGCGGAAGCGGCGGGCGGGGGTGCGGGCCCGGATCGGCGGACCCCGCGCGGCGCCGCCGGGGCCGACGGAGTGGCCGACGCGGCCGATGCGGCCGATGCGGCCGGCGCGGCCGGGGCAGTCGAGGCGGACGGGGGCGCCGGGGCGGCCTCGGGAGTGGCCTCCGCGGCCGCCTCAGGAGTCTCCCGAGGTGACGGGTGCACCGGCTCGTGCGCCCTTCCGGGCGCCGGTTTTTCCGGCTCGTCAGGCCGGGAGCGGGGAGAACGCGCAGGTCAGCGCGTCATTGCGCGTAAGGAACGGATAAGAGTTGAGCGACCCTGACTCACCTCTGTTGACCCAGCGACGGGCGTCGTGCACACTTGAGCCTGTTCCACTCAAGTCAGCTGGAGGTTATTCACCATGGCACGTGCGGTCGGCATCGACCTGGGCACGACTAACTCCGTCGTCAGCGTTCTGGAGGGCGGCGAGCCCACCGTCATCACCAACGCCGAGGGCGCCAGGACCACGCCGTCCGTCGTCGCCTTCGCCAAGAACGGTGAGGTGCTGGTCGGCGAGGTGGCCAAGCGCCAGGCGGTCACGAACGTCGACAGGACCATCCGGTCGGTCAAGCGCCACATGGGCACCGACTGGAAGGTCAACCTGGACGGCAAGGACTTCAACCCGCAGCAGATCAGCGCCTTCGTGCTGCAGAAGCTGAAGCGGGACGCCGAGTCCTACCTGGGCGAGAAGGTGACCGACGCGGTCATCACCGTCCCGGCGTACTTCAACGACGCCGAGCGCCAGGCCACCAAGGAGGCCGGTGAGATCGCGGGCCTCAACGTCCTGCGCATCGTCAACGAGCCGACCGCCGCCGCGCTGGCGTACGGCCTGGACAAGGACGAGCAGGTCATCCTGGTCTTCGACCTCGGTGGCGGCACGTTCGACGTCTCGCTGCTGGAGATCGGCGACGGCGTCGTCGAGGTGAAGGCCACCAACGGTGACAACAACCTCGGTGGTGACGACTGGGACCAGCGCGTCGTCGACTACCTGGTCAAGCAGTTCCAGTCGGGCCACGGCGTGGACCTCGGCAAGGACAAGATGGCGCTCCAGCGCCTGCGCGAGGCCGCCGAGAAGGCGAAGATCGAGCTGTCCTCGTCCACCGAGACCTCGATCAACCTGCCCTACATCACGGCGTCCGCCGAGGGCCCGCTGCACCTGGACGAGAAGCTCACCCGCGCCCAGTTCCAGCAGCTGACGTCCGACCTGCTGGAGCGCTGCAAGACGCCGTTCCACAACGTCATCAAGGACGCCGGCATCCAGCTGTCCGAGATCGACCACGTCGTTCTCGTCGGTGGCTCCACCCGGATGCCCGCCGTCGCCGAGCTCGTCAAGGAGCTGACCGGCGGCAAGGACGCCAACAAGGGTGTCAACCCGGACGAGGTCGTCGCCATCGGCGCCGCCCTGCAGGCCGGTGTCCTCAAGGGCGAGGTCAAGGACGTCCTGCTCCTCGACGTCACCCCGCTGTCCCTCGGTATCGAGACCAAGGGCGGCATCATGACCAAGCTGATCGAGCGGAACACGACGATCCCGACGAAGCGTTCGGAGATCTTCACCACCGCCGAGGACAACCAGCCCTCCGTGCAGATCCAGGTCTACCAGGGCGAGCGCGAGATCGCGGCGTACAACAAGAAGCTCGGTATGTTCGAGCTGACCGGTCTGCCGCCGGCGCCCCGCGGCGTCCCGCAGATCGAGGTCGCCTTCGACATCGACGCCAACGGCATCATGCACGTCACGGCGAAGGACCTCGGCACCGGCAAGGAGCAGAAGATGACCGTCACCGGCGGCTCCTCGCTGCCGAAGGACGAGGTCGACCGGATGCGCCAGGAGGCCGAGAAGTACGCGGAGGAGGACCACGCCCGCCGCGAGGCCGCCGAGTCCCGTAACCAGGGCGAGCAGCTCGTCTACCAGACCGAGAAGTTCCTCAAGGACAACGAGGACAAGGTCCCGGGCGAGATCAAGACCGAGGTCGAGGGCGCCGTCGCCGAGCTGAAGGAGAAGCTCAAGGGCGAGGACAGCGCCGAGATCCGCACCGCCACGGAGAAGGTCGCCGCCGTCTCGCAGAAGCTGGGCCAGGCCATGTACGCCGACACCCAGGGCGCGCAGGCCGCCGGCGGCGAGGCCCCGGGCGCCGGTGCCGCCGCGGGTGACAAGGGCGGCGACGACGACGTCGTCGACGCCGAGATCGTGGACGACGAGCGCAAGGACGGTGCCGCGTGACGGAGGAGACCCCGGGTTTTGAAGAGAAGCCCGACGTCCCTTCCGGCGCCACCCCTGACGACGCCGAGCCGAAGGCCGCCTCCGAAGAGGGGGCGGCCCCGGCCGGGGACGCGAACGAGAACGCGGGCCTGGTGGCCCAGCTGGACCAGGTACGCACGGCGCTGAACGAGCGCACGGCGGACCTCCAGCGACTCCAGGCCGAGTACCAGAACTACCGCCGCCGGGTCGAGCGGGACCGCGTCGCGGTCAAGGAGGTCGCCGTCGCGAACCTCCTGTCCGAACTGCTTCCCGTACTCGACGACATCGGTCGCGCCCGGGAGCACGGCGAACTCGTCGGCGGCTTCAAGTCCGTCGCGGAGTCGCTGGAGGCGGTCATCGCCAAGATGGGCCTCCAGCAGTTCGGCAAGGAGGGCGAGCCCTTCGACCCGACGATCCACGAGGCCCTGATGCACTCCTACGCGCCGGACGTCACGGAGACGACGTGCGTGGCGATCCTGCAGCCCGGGTACCGGATCGGCGAGCGCACCATCCGCCCCGCGCGGGTGGCGGTCGCCGAGCCGCAGCCGGGCGCGCAGCCGGCCAAGCCGGCCGAGGAGAGCGGCACCGAGGCACCGGCCGACTCCGCGGAGAACGCCGGGAACGCCGGAAGTACGGGTAACGCCGGAACCACTGGTAACGCCGGGAACAAGGAGAGCGGTGGCCCGGAGGAGGGCTGAGCTCGAAGTGACGAGAGAGGAGGGACGTCGGGGATGAGCACCAAGGACTTCATCGAGAAGGACTACTACAAGGTCCTCGGCGTCCCCAAGGACGCCACCGAGGCCGAGATCAAGAAGGCGTACCGGAAGCTCGCCCGCGAGTACCACCCGGACGCCAACAAGGGGAACGCCAGGGCGGAGGAGCGCTTCAAGGAGATCTCCGAGGCCAACGACATCCTCGGTGACCCCAAGAAGCGCAAGGAGTACGACGAGGCCCGCAGCCTCTTCGGCAACGGCGGTTTCCGTCCGGGGCCGGGCGCGGGCGGCGGCGGTACCTTCAACTTCGACCTGGGCGACCTCTTCGGAGGCGGCGCCCAGGGCGGAGGCGGGGGCCAGGGCGGAGCCGGCGGCTTCGGCGGCGGGCTCGGCGACGTCTTCGGGGGCCTGTTCAACCGCACCGGAGCCGGCGGCGCCGGCGCCGGCACGCGGACCCAGCCGCGGCGCGGCCAGGACATCGAGTCCGAGGTCACCCTGAGCTTCATGGAGGCCATCGAGGGCGCGACGGTCCCGCTGCGGATGTCGTCGCAGTCACCCTGCAAGGCCTGTTCGGGCACCGGCGACAAGAACGGCACGCCGCGCGTGTGCCCGACCTGCGTCGGCACCGGTCAGGTCGCCCGGGGTTCGGGCGGTGGCTTCTCGCTCACCGACCCGTGCCCGGACTGCAAGGGCCGCGGTCTGATCGCCGAGGACCCCTGCGACGTCTGCAAGGGTTCCGGACGCGCCAAGTCCTCCCGGACGATGCAGGTCCGCATTCCGGCCGGGGTGTCGGACGGCCAGCGCATCCGGCTGCGTGGCAAGGGCACGCCGGGCGAGCGGGGCGGCCCGGCGGGTGATCTGTACGTGGTCGTGCACGTCAAGGACCACCCCGTCTTCGGCCGCAAGGGCGACAACCTCACCGTCACCGTCCCGGTGACGTACGCCGAGGCGGCCCTCGGTGGCGAGGTCCGGGTCCCGACCCTGGGCGGCCCGCCCGTCACGCTGAAGCTGCCGGCGGGCACACCGGGCGGGCGCACCATGCGCGCCCGGGGCAAGGGCGCGGTCCGTAAGGACGGCACCCGCGGTGACCTTCTGGTCACCGTGGAGGTGAGTGTTCCGAAGGACCTGACGGGGAAGGCTCGTGATGCGCTGGAGGCGTATCGCGAGGCGACCGCGGACGAGGATCCGCGGGCGGAGCTGTTCCAGGCCGCGAAGGGAGCATGACGGAGATGGACGGTCGTCGACGCAATCCGTATGAACTGACCGAGGACACCCCGGTCTACGTCATCTCGGTGGCGGCCCAGCTCTCCGGCCTGCACCCGCAGACCCTGCGCCAGTACGACCGCCTCGGCCTGGTCTCCCCGGACCGCACGGCCGGCCGCGGCCGTCGCTACTCGGCCCGCGACATCGACCTGCTCCGTACGGTGCAGCAGTTGTCGCAGGACGAGGGCATCAACCTGGCCGGAATCAAGCGCATCATCGAACTGGAGAACCAGGTCGCCGCGCTCCAGGCCCGCATGGCGGAGCTGCAGGACGCCCTCGACGGGGCGGCCACGGCGATGCGCCAGCGCGAGGCGGCGGTACACGCCTCGTACCGCCGCGACCTGGTTCCGTACCAGGAGGTACAGCAGACCAGCGCCCTGGTGGTGTGGCGGCCCAAGCGGCACGGTCAGTCCCCCGACTGACCGGCCGCACAAGGCAGAACGGCGACGACAGGCCCGTGGGTTCGACCGAACCGACGGGCCTGTTCGCAACGGTGCTGTCTCATTGGTCTAGTACTTCTTGACGATTTAGTGAAGACAGCGTTGGCTTCCTTCACCTGGGTCACCACAACGCCCGTGTGTCGGAAGGTAAGTGCAGTGAACAGCCGTGCCCGTCGTATCGCCATATCCGTAACCGCGCCCATGATGATCCTTCCGCTGGCCGCCTGTGGCGTGCTGGGAGCGACGGAGAGCAGTGACGAGGCGAGTCCGACCAAGGGCAACGACATCACCGTGGGCCTGCTGCTTCCGGAGAAGGAGAACACGCGGTACGAGCACTTCGACTACCCGTTCTTCAAGGCGAAGGTCGCCGAGCTGACGCGTGAGCAGGGCGACGTCAAGTACGCCAACGCCGAGGGGAAGGCCTCGAAGCAGGCCGCCCAGATGCAGCAGATGATCGACGAGAAGGTCGACGTGATCGTCCTGGACGCGGTCGACGCGAAGTCCATCAGTACCAGCGTGGAGGATGCCGACGACGCCGGCATCCCGGTCATCGCCTACGACCGGCTGGCCGAGGGCCCGGTCGACGCCTACATCTCCTTCGACAACGAGCTGGTCGGTGAGGTCCAGGGCCGCTCCCTCGTCGAGGCGCTCGGCGAAGGCGCGGACAGCTCCGACAAGATCGTCATGATGAACGGCTCGTCCACCGACCCGAACGCCAAGCAGTTCAAGGCGGGTGCGCTGGCCGAGCTGAACGGCAAGGTGACGATCGCCCAGTCCTTCGACACCAAGGACTGGAAGGCGCAGAACGCCGAGGCGAACATGATCGAGGCGATCGAGAAGATCGGCCTGAAGAACATCGCGGGCGTCTACTCCGCCAACGACAGCATGGCGGGCGGCATCATCAAGGCCCTGGAGGACGCGGGCGTCACCGACCTGCCGCCGATCACCGGCCAGGACGCGGAACTCACGGCGGTGCAGCGGATCGTCACCGGCGAGCAGTACATGAGCGTGTACAAGTCCTACCCGCAGGAGGCCGAGAGCGCCGCGGAGATGGCCGTGGCGCGGATCCAGGGCCGGGACATCCAGTTCGACGCGCTCGCCCGCGACAAGGTCGACAGCCCCACCCACAAGGGCATCCCCGCACAGCTCGTCCCGGTCGTCGCCCTGACCCAGGAGAACCTCGAGCAGATCGTCGCCGACGGCTTCTACAAGGTCTCCGACATCTGCACCGCCACGTACGCGGAGGCCTGCGCGGAGATCGGGCTGAAGTAGTCCCGGTCCGGTTCCGGCACACCTCCCCGGCACCCTGGGTGTACCGCCGGAAACCGGTGTTTTCCGGCCGCCTCCCTGTGCGGAGCCGTGTTGCGGACCCGGTCCCGGCCGCGCATAGTTGCGCTGCGGAAAGAGCCGGAACCGGGGGTGGGATGGGCGATGGCCGGGCACGGGGCGGATGAGCATCCACACGGTGCCGACCGGCTGTGCGCGGCCGGGGACCGCGTGTACTCCCGGGCCGTACGACGCGGCCGGTTGCCCCGTCGGGACGCGGACTCGGTGCCCTGCCTGCTGGAGCTGGCCCTGCTGCACCCCGACCCCGACGACATGGACTGGCTGGTGCCGACCTCCCCGCAGGAGGTCATGACCCGCCTGCTGCGCGGGGTCCACGACGAGGTCAGTGCCAGTCAGCGGCGGGTGGGTTCCGCGGTGGAGGCCTTCGAGTGGTACGCGGGCCTCGGCCGGCAGATCCAGACGGTGGCCGGTGCCGAGGGGATGGCGATCCGGGTCCTCGACGGCCTGACCCGCATCCAGGCGGCGATGGACGAGGCGACGCAGGCGTGCACGACGGAGGTGCTCACCGTCCAGCCCGGCGGCATCCGGCGGGAGGCCGAGCTGTCGGAAGGGCTGCACCGGGCGCTGGCGCTGCGCGGGCGCGGGGTGCGGATGCGGGACATGTACACGCACGTCGCCCGGCACGGGCAGGGCCTGCTCAACTACCTGGAGCTGATGGGCGACACGGTGGAGGCCCGCACCCTCGACGAGGTCGTCGACCGCCTCATCCTCTTCGACCGCACGGTGGCCTTCATCCCCGCCAACACCGAGCGCACGGTGGCCCTGGAGCTACGCCACCCCGCACTGGTCGCCTACCTGGTCACCGTCTTCGAACGCCTGTGGCGCCTGGCGATTCCCCTGACCGCCCCGCTCCCCGACACCGGCATCGAGGGCATCTCCCACCGCGAGCAGTCCATCGCGGCGCTGCTGGCGGAGGGCCACCAGGACGCGGTGATCGCGGAGCGCCTGGGGATAAGCGTCCGCACGGCCCGCGCCCACATCGCCCGCCTCTCGGAGACCCTGGGCGCGACCAGCCGCACGCAGTTGGGGGTGCGCATCGCCCAGGCGGGCCTGGACGGCTCCCCGCGCGGCACGGCACCGGCCGCCCCCGTCAGGGTTCCTGGTCCAGAATCCCCGACTGCCCGATGAGGTAGCCGAGCTGTGCCCGGCTTTCGCTGCCGAGGGTGGCGGCGAGTTTGGCGATGTGGACGCGGGCGGTGCGGACGTTCATGCCGAGGCGGTCGGCGATGTCGGTGTCGGTGTGGCCTTCGACGAGGAGGGCGGCTATGGCGCGTTGGCGGGGGGTGATGCCGTTGAGGGTGGGCTGGCTGACGGCTTGGGGGTGCATGGGGGTGGCCAGGTGCCAGAGGCGGTCGAAGGTGTTGACGAAGTAGGTGACCAGTGCGGGGTGGCGGACTTCGAGGGCGAGGGTGCGGTCCGCGCTGGCGGGGATGAAGGCGACCGTGCGGTCCACGACGATGAGGCGTTCGGTCACTTCGTTGAGAGTGCGGGCCTCTACGTCGCCCGTCAGGCGTTCGTAGCGGTCGAGTACGTGAGCAGCGTGGCGGTACGTGTGCTGGTAGAGGGTACGGATGCGACCGCCGCGGTCAAGGAACGCCTGATCTCGCTCCAGCGCTCGCTCGTTGTCCTGCGGGGGTGGGGAGTTGGTGCCCCGGTAGGGCTGGATCGTCAGGGCCTGTTCCGTGGCGTCGGACAGAGTCTCGGCAATGGCCTTGCTGATGCGCTCCTTGCTGCTGAGGATCCTGAGCGACGGAGTGCCCTCGCTCGCCGCAGTGCGTGTGCCGAGGCGCATGAGTGGCTCGAAGACGTCGGCGATGCGTTGCCCGCGCTTCCGTTCGTCGGCGATGCGGTCCTCCGAGGCGCGCAGCAACCGCTGCAGGGCGACGGTCGGTGCGACCGGCTCCAACCGGTTCAGGTCGTCGACGGCCGGGTGGAGGAGACCGGTATCGATCAGGCAGGGCGCTGTGATGGCCGCGGCACTGCTCACATGCCCCTCACGCAATGCGCGGGAGTAGAGCTTGAGACCCGCCTCGCACGGTTCCTCGCCTGCATGCTGGTGGGTCTCGTCGGTCATGAGCGGTTGTCTCCTCCCAGGTCCCGGGGTTCCTGCTCCAGGATCCCCGACTGGGCTATGAGGTAGCCGAGCTGGGCCCTGCTGCCGCTCCCCAGGGCCATCGCCAGCTTGGCGATGTGGGCCCGGCAGGTGCGCACGTTCATGCCCAGACGGCGGGCGATTGCCTCGTCGACGTGGCCCTCCACGAGGAGCTTGGCAATGGAATGCTGGATCTCCGTGATGCCGTCGGGCGCGGTCTCGTAGGGAGCGCCTGTACTCAACGGAACCGCGCGGGACCACATGAACTCAAAGACCTTGATCAAGTAACGCACGAGCCCCGGGTGCCGGAGTTCCAGAGCCACCTGGCGATCATCACGCGTGGGAATGAAGGCGACGGACTCGTCGCACACGATGAGGCGCTCCACCAGCTCGTCGATCGTCCGGTACTCGACTTTGCCCTCCGCGAACTGGGACACGTAGCCCAGCGTCTCCGGGCTGTACCGCGCCGTGTGCTGGTAGAGAGTCCTGATGCGCACGCCGCGCTCGAGTAGAGGCCTGTCGCGCTCGAGTCCTTGCAGCAGGGTGTGTTCCAGGCGCCGGCCGCTCGGCTGGACCGTGAGCATCTCCGATCGGCACTCGGCCGTGGCCAGGTCCAGTGCCGCGTTGATGCGATCGAGTCCTTCCAGGACTGAGATCGAGTGAGTGTTCGTGGTGGCGTGTGCGCCGAGAGTCAGGAACGGTTCGAACGCATCGGCCAGTTCGATCGACATTCGTCGGCGTTCGGCGATTTCTCGCTCGATCGAGTTGAGCCGCTGAGCCAAGGCAACCGACGGGGGCACAGGGCACAGCCAGTTCGCATCGTCCGGATCTGGGTGGAGAAGAGCGAACTCCATCAGGCATGGAACAGCTTCCACGTCCCCTCGGGTGACGCGGCCCGTACGCAGGGCCGTCGCGTAGAGGCGACTGCCCTCCTCACAGAGTTCGGACATCGCATGGGGATGTGGCGTTTTAGTCTGATTCGTTGTCAAATCTACACCCCCCAGGGTCCTGAACATGCAGGAACATGATGCACTGATTGTGTGGCCATGACGTGCCCGAATGAGCCATCGTCTTGTTCGACGGGGGAAGAGGGACCTTCAAGTGAGGACGAAGCCGATTATGCGCAACAGATTGCTTCGCTCGGTGCTTGCTGTCGCCTTCTCCGCCGTCGTGGCCGTCGGTGCACTGACTGGTCTCTCCGGCGCGAAGGTCGACATTCGGGCGGACAGCACCTGGGGAATGGCTGCTGCCACGGTTGCTACGACCGTGGACAGTGCGGCGCCTGTTCCCCTTGGTGAAGACGACAGCACTTGGGGCTGACTGATGACCACACCACCCGACGACCGCTCCTTCCGGCGCGAGATGGCCACCGCCTACCGCTCCGGCTGGCACTTCATCGACCTGGTCACCGCGATCCCCCACGCCGGTGACTCCCTGATGGTGACCGTCTTCGGCGAGCCGGTCGTCGTCACGCTGGACGAGGACGGAGACGTGCGTGCCTACCGGTGCCTGCGGCGGCCTCGGGGGGCGCCGCAGCCCGTGCGGTGTGCCATCCGGTACGGAATGATCTTTGTGAACCTGGACCAGCGGGATCACCGGCTCGCACAGCCCGAGATCCCCGAAGTGAGGACCATCTCAGCCACCCCCCGCAGTGCCTGACGCGATTCCCCCGTCGCAACAAATCGCTCAGGTGCTTCCCCCCGGCAGCGGCGTCACCGTGACCTGAACACGGTGACGCCGCTGTCGTTTGCGGTGACATTTCCGGGTATCCCCCTGCCGCCGGCCTGGCTGGAAATCCTCTCGCGTCGCGTGGGCACCCACAGAGGGGAAGCGCGGTGGTCGCGCGGAGGCAAGTCGTGCCCGCGTTTCTTCCTTGAGTGGAATAGACTCAACTTTGTGTACGTTGTCTGAGTCAGCACTGGGAGACACGGCCGACCGCCGACGGCCGACGCGAGGAGGGAAGCCAGAACGTGGACGCCGAGCTGACCAACCGGAGCCGGGACGCGATCAACGCGGCCAGCAACCGGGCCGTGACCGAGGGGAATGCCGACCTCACCCCCGCCCATCTGCTCCTGGCCCTGCTCCAGGGGCAGGACAACGAGAACATTACCGATCTGCTCGCCGCCGTGGAGGCCGACCTCGCCGCCGTGCGCTCCGGCGCCGAGCGCATCGTCGCCGGGCTGCCCAGCGTGACAGGGTCCACGGTCGCGCCGCCGCAGCCCAGTCGTGAGATGCTCGCCGTGGTCGCCGACGCCCAGGCCCGCGCCAAGGATCTCGGGGACGAGTACCTCTCCACCGAGCACCTGCTCCTCGGCATCGCCGCGAAGGGCGGCGCGGCCGGTGAGGTACTGGAGGGGCAGGGTGCCAGTGCGAAGAAGTTGCAGGAGGCCTTCCGCAAGGCCAGGGGAGGGCGTCGAGTGACCACCGCCGACCCCGAGGGTCAGTACAAGGCGCTGGAGAAGTTCGGCACCGACTTCACCGCCGCGGCCCGGGAGGGCAAGCTCGATCCCGTCATCGGACGGGACCAGGAGATCCGGCGCGTCGTGCAGGTGCTGTCCCGCCGTACCAAGAACAACCCCGTCCTCATCGGCGAGCCCGGCGTCGGCAAGACCGCCGTCGTCGAAGGGCTCGCCCAGCGCATCGTCAAGGGGGACGTGCCCGAGTCCCTCAAGAACAAGCGGCTGGTCGCGCTGGACCTCGGCGCGATGGTCGCCGGCGCCAAGTACCGGGGCGAGTTCGAGGAGCGGCTGAAGACCGTCCTCGCCGAGATCAAGGACTCCGACGGGCAGATCATCACCTTCATCGACGAGCTGCACACCGTCGTGGGGGCCGGGGCCGGCGGCGACTCCGCCATGGACGCCGGGAACATGCTCAAGCCCATGCTCGCCCGCGGTGAGCTGCGCATGGTCGGCGCGACCACGCTCGACGAGTACCGGGAGCGGATCGAGAAGGACCCGGCGCTGGAGCGGCGCTTCCAGCAGGTGCTGGTCGCCGAGCCGACCGTCGAGGACTCGATCGCCATCCTGCGCGGGCTCAAGGGGCGCTACGAGGCCCACCACAAGGTGCAGATCGCGGACAGCGCGTTGGTGGCCGCCGCCACCCTGTCCGACCGGTACATCACCTCCCGCTTCCTGCCCGACAAGGCCATCGACCTCGTCGACGAGGCAGCCTCGCGGCTGCGCATGGAGATCGACTCGTCCCCCGTCGAGATCGACGAACTCCAGCGCGCCGTCGACCGGCTCAAGATGGAGGAGCTGGCGATCGGCAAGGAGACCGACGCCGCGTCGCTCGAACGCCTGGAGCGACTGCGCCGCGACCTCGCCGACAAGGAGGAGGAGCTGCGCGGCCTCACCGCCCGCTGGGAGAAGGAGAAGCAGTCCCTCAACCGTGTCGGTGAGCTGAAGGAGAAGCTCGACGAACTGCGCGGGCAGGCCGAACGCGCCCAGCGCGACGGCGACTTCGACACCGCCTCCAAGCTCCTGTACGGCGAGATCCCGACCCTGGAGCGCGACCTGGAGGCCGCCTCGGAGGCCGAGGAAGAGGTCGCGAAGGACACCATGGTCAAGGAGGAGGTCGGCGCCGACGACATCGCGGACGTCGTCGCCTCCTGGACGGGCATTCCCGCCGGGCGGCTGCTGGAGGGCGAGACGCAGAAGCTGCTGCGGATGGAGGACGAGCTGGGCAAGCGGCTCATCGGGCAGAAGGAGGCCGTGGGGGCGGTCTCCGACGCCGTGCGCCGCAGCCGTGCCGGGATCGCCGATCCGGACCGGCCCACCGGGTCCTTCCTCTTCCTCGGCCCCACCGGCGTCGGCAAGACCGAGCTGGCCAAGGCGCTCGCCGACTTCCTCTTCGACGACGAGCGGGCCATGGTCCGCATCGACATGTCGGAGTACAGCGAGAAGCACAGCGTCGCCCGGCTGGTCGGTGCCCCGCCCGGATACGTCGGGTACGAGGAGGGCGGCCAGCTGACCGAGGCCGTGCGGCGGCGCCCGTACACCGTCGTGCTGCTCGACGAGGTCGAGAAGGCGCACCCCGAGGTCTTCGACATCCTGCTCCAGGTGCTGGACGACGGGCGCCTCACCGACGGCCAGGGCCGCACCGTCGATTTCCGCAACACCATCCTGGTCCTCACCTCCAACCTCGGCAGTCAGTACCTGGTCGACCCGACGACCGGCGAGGCGGAGAAGAAGCAGCGGGTCCTGGAGGTGGTCCGGGCGTCCTTCAAGCCGGAGTTCCTCAACCGGCTGGACGACCTGGTCGTCTTCTCGGCACTGTCCAAGGAGGAGCTGAGCCGGATCGCGCGGCTCCAGATCGGCGCCCTGGCCCGGCGCCTCGCCGAGCGCCGGCTCGCGCTGGAGGTCACCGACGAGGCGCTGGCCTGGCTGGCGGAGGAGGGCAACGACCCGGCGTACGGCGCCCGGCCGCTGCGCCGCCTCGTGCAGACCGCGATCGGCGACCGGCTCGCCCGGGAGATCCTCTCCGGCGAGATCAAGGACGGCGACACGGTCCGCGTGGACCGCGTCGGCGACGACCTGATCGTGGGACCGGCGAGCGGCAAGACGCTCTAGCCCCGACGCGACGCACGGCCCGCCGCCCTCCCGGAGGGTGGCGGGCCGTCGTGCGTCACGTCGTGAACGCCGCGAACCGCACCAGCGCCGTCCGGGCGTCGTCCTCGTACACGACCCGCACCTCCACGGCATGGGCCCGCACACCGTCCGGCAGGCCCCGCGCGTAACCCAGATCCAGACACAGATCGACGTCGTCCCCCGCGCAGGACTCCGTCTCCGGCGCCGGGGCGTCCGGGTAGGTGTGCGCCAGCCAGGCCTGGACACCCGTGCGACCCGTGCGCGGCATGCGGAAGGACGCGCCGTAGTGAGTGTCCTGGAAGCCCTGAAGCGTGCACTTCCCGACGGGCCGGGCACCGTCCGGCAGGGCGGCGCCGCCGAACGCGAGCGCCTCGGAGCAGGGGACGTGGTCGGACGCCCGCCCGTCGCCCCGGCCGTCCTCCTCGGACAGGAGGACGCCCACGACAACGAGGAGCAAGGGGAGCAGGACGAGCACCGGCAGTGTCACGAGCGCCGCGAAAAGCCACCACCTGGTCCGTCCCCGCGGCACCACTTCGCCGCCTTCGGGCCCCACCGCCGCGTCCCGGGTCCGCCTCACGTACCCGCCTCCGTCCGCCGTACGTCCACCCGACCGGCCGGATCATGTCAGCCCAGGGCTGACAGGGCCACGGCGGGCTTGCCAC
Source organism: Streptomyces sp. NPDC017225 (assembly GCF_044331465.1). Classification (NCBI taxonomy): domain Bacteria; kingdom Bacillati; phylum Actinomycetota; class Actinomycetes; order Kitasatosporales; family Streptomycetaceae; genus Streptomyces; species Streptomyces sp. NPDC017225. Next base: position 195,316 of record NZ_JBIRNE010000012.1, read on the forward strand.
GCCCCTCCCCGCATGGGAGAGGATGGCCAGATCCGTACGAAGGGAAATTCACGGTGACCATCGACCCGTCCTCGATTCCGAACTTCGGGGGCAAGCAGCCCGAGCCGCAGTCCCAAGGACCTGCGGGCCCCGTCGTCCCGGATCAGGATCTTGTGAAGCAGCTCCTCGAACAGATGGAGCTGAAGTACGTCGTCGACGACGAGGGTGACCTCGCGGCGCCGTGGGAGCAGTTCCGTACGTACTTCATGTTCCGCGGCGAGGGGGACCAGCAGGTCTTCTCGGTGCGGACGTTCTACGACCGGCCCCACCAGATCGACGAGAAGCCGCAGCTGCTGGAGTCGATCGACGACTGGAACCGGCGCACCCTGTGGCCCAAGGTGTACTCCCACACCCACGACGACGGCACGGTCCGCCTGATCGGCGAGGCCCAGATGCTGATCGGCATGGGCGTCAGCCTGGAGCACTTCGTCTCCTCGACGGTCAGCTGGGTCCGGGCCGCCATCGAGTTCGACCGGTGGCTCGTGGAGCAGCTCGGCCTGGAGCAGGAGGTCGACGAGTCGGACAAGCCGACGGACGAGGACGGCGAATAGTCCGCGCTGCGTGAGGAGAGCCCGGCCGGGCGCCGACCCACCGAGGTCGTGTGCCGGGGCCGGGCTCTCGCCGTTCCGGCTCCCGGCCCAAGCCCTCTCGGCTCATCCGGACAGTGTCTTCAGCCGGCGTACGGCCTCCTCGAGTACGGAGGTCCGCTTGCAGAAAGCGAACCGGACGAAGGGGGCGCCCGCCTCCCGGTGGTCGTAGAAGACCGCGTTGGGGACGGCGACGACACCGGCGCGTTCCGGCAGGGTGCGGCAGAAGGCGAAGCCGTCGCTCTCGCCGAGCGGGCGGATGTCGGTGGTGACGAAGTACGTTCCGGCGGGGCGGTAGACGCCGAAGCCCGCCTCTTCCAGGCCCGTCGCCAGCAGGTCCCGCTTGGCCCGCATGTCCTCGCGGTAGGCGGTGAAGTACGAGTCGGGCAGCGCGAGGGCCTCGGCGACCGCGTACTGGAAGGGCCCGGAGGCCACGTACGTCAGGTACTGCTTGGCCGAGCGGACAGCCGTGACCAGTGCGGGCGCGGCGGTGATCCAGCCGACCTTCCAGCCCGTGAAGGAGTACGTCTTGCCCGCTGACCCGATGGTCACCGTGCGTTCGCGCATCCCCGGGAAGGACGCGAGCGGGATGTGCTCGGCCGTGTCGAAGACCAGGTGCTCGTAGACCTCGTCGGTCACCACCAGCAGGTCCCGCTCGACGGCCAGCTGGGCGATCGCGGCCAGTTCGTCGCGGGTCAGGACCGTGCCCGTCGGGTTGTGCGGGGTGTTCAGCAGCAGCAGCCGGGTGCGGCCGGTGATCGCGTCGCGCAGCTCGTCGAGGTCCAGCCGGAAGGCCGCCCGCCCGTCCGTGGTCCCCGGGCGCAGGGTCACCGGTACGCGCGTGCCGCCCGCCATCGCGACGCAGGCCGCGTACGAGTCGTAGTACGGCTCCAGCGCGACGACCTCGTCGCCGGGCTCCAGCAGGGCGAGCAGGGAGGCGGCGATGGCCTCCGTGGCTCCGGCGGTGACCAGGACCTCGGTGTCCGGGTCGTAGGACAGGCCGTACCGGCGGTGCTGGTGGGCGGCGACGGCGGCGCGCAGCTCGGGGACGCCGGGGCCCGGCGGGTACTGGTTGCCGCGTCCGTCGCGCAGTGCCCGTACGGCGGCCTCCCGGATCTCCTCGGGCCCGTCGGTGTCGGGGAAGCCCTGACCCAGGTTGATCGCCCCGGTCTGCACGGCCAGGGCGGACATCTCGGCGAAGACCGTCGTCCCGAACTCGGCGAGCCGGCGGTTGAGGAAGGGGCGGGCGCTGGAGCTCATGGGGGTCATGCCGGTCATCCTGCGCCGAAGCTCTGGAGTTCCTCAACTCTGCTTTGGGGCGTGGCGGCGAGGGGCATCTCCCGTTCACGCGATGGGCTTCACCGGGCTTCAGTCAGCGACAAGAGGAGAAGCGCGGAGCGCGGAGACAGCGCGCGGAGACAGCGCGCGGAGACAGAGCGCGGAGACAGAGCACGGAGTGCGAGGCGCCCAACGGGGGGTTGCTTCGGGGGATCCGGGTGTGAGCCCGGGAAGCGGAAGGAGGGGTGGGTCATGATCGTCGGCATCATCCTGGTCGTGGTCGCCGTACTGGTGATCGGAGGGCTGCTGTCCGGAGCGCGGCGTTCCGGCGCGGGGGGCGGTTCGTCCACGGGCCGGTCACGTGGTCGGCACTCGCGGACGTCGAGCGGCGGCGACGGCGGCAGCACCAACAGCTGGTGGGCCGGCAGGGGAGACGGCAGCCCCTCCTCCAGCGGGAACGATTCAGGCCACTCCTGCGGAGGCGGCTCGTCCTGCGGGGGTGGGGGCGGATGCGGTGGAGGCGGCTGACACGGGGCAGCTGAGCTTCCGCAGAGGGAACCGCATCCCCGGCGCGGGGCCCGCGCCCGGGGCCGGGCCCCGCGCCCCCTCACAAGTGCCCACCGGGAACACATCCGGTGGGCACTCCCACACACCGGCGCGCGCTGTACGAGCGGGGTGTGCGCTCTGGTTGAACAGTTGAGCTGTGGAGCCCCCTGAGGGATGGAAACGCCACGAAGTTGGGTAAAAAAGCTGTGGCGGCGCCATCGTTCATGATTCCCTCTCCATCACCAACGCAGCTCCTCGGACGACCTGTTGACCCCCCTCCTGACCGGCCGACTGGGCTGAGCGGGCCGCATCCCCGGCAGTGGCCGGGATGCGCAGGCCCCACACCTTCCTCTCCTTGTGTGCTTGCGGAGCCGATCCATGCTCACGACCCTGAAAACCGCCTACACCGACACGCGCGCGGCCGACCTGGCCTGGGCCCTGGGGCGCGAGCCGCTGCCCGCGCTCGCCAGTCTCGACCTCGAACTGACTGGCGCGAAAATTCAGTTGAGACTCCTGGGGGCCTCGCACCAAGTCCTGCTCGAGGAGGAGCGGGGCAGCTGTTCGGAGACAGTGGCGTGCATCCCCGGCAGCAGTACCCCCCTTCCGCTGGGCGTCGCCAAGCGGGTGGGTGACTGGGAGTACGAGTTCGCCGCCCGCGTCGAGGTGCTGACGCCGGGCTCCTTCGCCGGGCGCGCCCAGGAGCTGCTGGCTCTGGTCGCCGACCACCCGCAGGGGCTGGCCGGCGTCTTCCCCGGCAGTCCGCACGCCTTCACCGCGCTGCTGGCCCAGCGGTGCGAGGGGCAGGTGCAGTGGCGGACCTGGCACGCCTATCCGCAGGACGGCCACCTGGTGGCGACCCGTACCCGGGTGGGTGTCCGGGTGCCGACGTCGCGGCTCAGCCCCTCCGGGGTGTGAGCGGTCGCGTCGCGGGCCCGGGCGGGATAAACCCGCGGTGTCCAAGGGAACGCCAGTTTCACACGTGTGGGTGACGAAGCGCAGTGACGGAGTGACGTAACGTCACCCCGTGATCGAACCGCACGCGCCCGTCCTGCCCGGCTCACCGCCGTCCTGGGGCGGCTCCGGCGGCTCCGGCGGCCCCGGCGACTCCTCGGGGAGTCCCGGTGGCTCCTCGGGTGTCTCCGGTGGCTCCCCGGACCCCTCCGGTGGCTCCTCGGGTGTCTCCGGTGGTCCTCCCGAGGGGTCGGGGGGACCGGCGCGGCTTCCCGTCCGGCCGGCCATGGGGCGGTTCCTGGTCCTGGCGGGGGTGTTCGTCTGTGCGGCCTGCGGGCTCGTGTACGAACTCGAACTCGTCGCCCTCGCCTCGTACCTCATCGGCGACTCGGTCACCCAGGCGTCCGTCGTCCTGTCCGTCATGGTCTTCGCCATGGGTCTCGGCTCGCTCGCCGCCAAACGGCTGCGCCGGTTCGCGGCGGCCGGCTTCGGCGCGGTCGAGGCCGTCCTCGCCCTCGTCGGTGGCTCCAGCGCGATGGTGCTGTACGCCGTCTTCGCCTGGACCGGCGGCTGGGGCGGACTGTGGGCCGACGGCCCGCGCTTCCTCCTGGTCGCCTTCTCACTCGCCATCGGCGTGCTGATCGGCGCCGAGGTGCCGCTGCTGATGGAGCTGATCCAGCGCGTCCGCCGCCAGGACGCGGGCGGCGCCGTCGCCGACCTGTTCGCCGCGGACTACGTCGGCGCGCTCGTCGGTGGCCTCGCCTTCCCCTTCGTACTGCTGCCCTTCCTCGGCCAGCTGACCGGCGCGCTGCTCACCGGCACCGTCAACGCGGTCGTCGGCGCCGCCCTGGTCCTCGGCCTGTTCCGGCGGGACATGACCCGCCGGGCCCGCTGGCTGCTGCTGACCGCCAACGTCGTCGTGCTCGCGCTCCTCGCCACGGCCACCGTCCTCGCCGACGACTTCGAGCGCGCCGCCCGGCAGGCGGTGTACGGCCACGACGTCCGCGTGGCCGTCCAGACCGACGTACAGGAGGTGGTCCTGACCGGCGACACCGACGGGCGGCCCCTCGACCTGTTCCTGGACGGCCGGCTGCGGGTCAGCGGCAGCGAGGAGCGGCGCTACCACGAGGCCCTGGTGCGTCCCGCGATGAGCGGCCCGCACGCGCGCGTGCTGATTCTCGGCGGCGGCGACGGCCTCGCCGCGCGTGAGGTGCTGCGCCACCCGGACGTGCGCCGCGTCGACATCGTCGAACTCGACCCTGGGCTCGCCCGGCTGGCCCGGCACGACCCCGGCCTGTCCGCGCTGAACGAGCACGCCTACGGCGATCCGCGCATCCACGTCACCACGACGGACGCCTTCCGCCGGCTGCGCTCGACGCCCACCGCGAGGTACGACGTGGTGATCTCGGACCTGCCCGACCCGGGCATCACGGCCAGCACGAAGCTGTACTCGCAGGAGTTCTACGGCCTGCTCCGGCGGGTGCTCGCCCCCGGTGGGCGGCTGGTCGTGCACGCCGGCCCGGTGGCCGCACGCACCCAGGCCTTCTGGACGGTGGACGCGACGCTCCGCGCGGCCGGTCTGCGGACCGCCCCCTACCGCGTCGATGCCCGGGACACCGGCTTCGCACCGGGCCCCGACCGCACGGCCGCCACCTCGCACGCCCCCCGCGACTGGGGCTTCCTCCTGGCCGCCCGCAGGGCCCCCGCGCTGCGCCTCGACCCGACGGCCCCCCGCCCGCGGACCCTCACGTCCTCGACTCTGTCCCAGGACGCCCGTTCCGCGTCCCGCACCCGGATCACCGGCCTGCCGCCGTCGACGCTGGTGCATCCGCGGTACTGAGCGCGCCGGGGAGGGAGGGAAGGGGAGCGGTAGGAGGACGAGGGCCCCCGCGCCCCGCACCCACGTCCACATCCACGTCCACGTACATGTACACGTCCGCGTGGCCGTCCGTCCTCTCCTCTTGGGCACCTCGCTCGGACATGCCCCCTGGAACGGCCCACTCGCGCCCCCCGGCACGAGCTGCCCTCCCATTCCCCCCGTACGTGCCGCCTGTGAGCCCTGGTGCCGAGCCCCGGTCCCGATCCCCGTGCGGCGGCCCGGCCCTCCCCCGGGTACGGGACGGGCCGCCACACCCCCCTGCGGATCGTTCGCACCGAGAACCTATGGCCGCCCCGCCCGCCCCGGAATCCCGCAGTGGGTGGATACGGGACCCAGCCCAGCGCGGTAGGCGCCCGGTTCCTGCGACTTCCGCGGTACGGCGGAAGGATGACGCCGCCGCCGGGCGGGCGGACTTACGCTGCCGCAATGCGCCCGCACCTCCTGGCGGCCGACGGCCTGATCGCCGCGGCGCTGACGACCGTGGCCGTCCTGCTCGGTACCGAGGCCGTCGCCCAGGGGTGGCCCGCGCTCGATCCGCTCGCCTGGACGCTCGTCGCCCTGCTGAACCTCCCGCTCGCCCTGCGCACCCGGGCCCCCGTCACGGTCTGCCTCGCCGTCCACACCTGCTGGGCGGTCTACGTCACCCTCGGCCACTGGCCCGTGGTCGGTTCCTTCGGCCCCATGCTCGCCGTCTACACCGTCGCCTCCCTGCGCCCCACCCGTACCGCCGCCGCGTGCGCCGCCCTGCTCGCCGGTGTCTGGATCTACGCCGGGGTGGTCAGTGACGCCGAGGCGATGGCGTCGGTCGTGGGGCAGGCCGTGGGCTTCCCCCTGGTGCTGTGGCGCTTCGGGTACGTCGCCCGCCGGACCGGCGAACTCACCCGGCAGCTCCGCGCCGAACAGGCCGACCGGGCCCGCCGCGAGGTCGCCGGGGAACGCGTCCGGATCGCCCGTGAGCTGCACGACGTGGTCGCCCACCACATCGCCGTCATCAACGTCCAGGCCGGACTGGCCCGCTTCGTCTTCCACTCCGACGCCCCCACCGCGCGCGGCGCCCTGGACACCATCGAGGGCGCCAGCGGCGAGGCCCTGGCCGAACTGCGGCGCATGCTGGGCCTGTTGCGCGCCGACGGTGTCCAGGACGCGGTCGGCGCCCCCGCTCCCGGCCTCGACCAGCTGGACGAGATGGTCACCCGGGTGCGTTCCGGCGGCGTGGGCGTGGAACTACGGGTCACCGGCGCACCGCGGCCCCTGCCGCCCGGTGTCCAGCTGTGCGTCTACCGGGTGGTGCAGGAGGCCCTCACCAACGTGCTCAAGCACGCGCCGGGGGCGTCCGCCACCGTCGAGCTCGCCTACCGCGCGGGCGGGGTGGCGGTGTCGGTGAGCGACGACGGATCGGGAGGAAGCGCCGGGGAGGCGGTCCGGGAGGGGGCGGATTCGGCCACAATCCCCGAGCGCGGTGGCCATGGCTTGATCGGAATGCGGGAGCGGGCCAAGCTCTACGGCGGGACGATCGCCGTCGGCCCGCGCAGCGAGGGGGGTTTCGGCGTGCGCCTGACCCTGCCGACGCCGGTACAGACCGCACGCCGGGGAGACGCCGTCAGGGAATGACCGACGCAGACCGCCCGACGGACCGGCCGGGGGAGCGCCCGCTGGACGGGCCGCACGACGACCCGATAAGGCTGCTCGTCGTCGACGACCAGTTCCTTGTCCGCAGCGGACTGGCCACGCTGCTGCGCGCGGCCCCGGGCATGGAGGTCGTCGGTGAGGCGGCCGACGGCGCCGAAGCGGTGGCGCTGGCCGCGAGGACCGGGCCGGACGTCGTCCTGATGGACATCCGTATGCCCGGCATGACGGGTATCGAGGCCACCGAGCGGATCCTCGCCGACGCGGTGGACCCGGCGCCCCGCGTCCTGATCCTGACCACCTTCGACCTGGACGAGTACGTGTACGGCGCCCTGCGTGCCGGGGCCTCCGGCTTCCTGCTCAAGGACGCCGGCCCCGAACGGCTGCTGGCCGCGGTCGCCGCGGTGCACGGGGGTGACGCGCTGTTCGCTCCCGCGGTCACCCGGCGCCTGGTCGAGGCGTTCACGCAGATGTCGGACACGAGACGGCCGGAGCCGTCGGACGCCGGCCCGCCACCCGGGCTGACGACGCTGACCACCCGGGAGGCCGAGGTCCTGAAGCTGGTGGCCCGCGGCCTGAGCAACGCCGATGCCGCCGACCGCCTGTTCATCAGCGAGGCCACGGTGAAGACCCACCTCAACCGCACGATGACCAAGCTGGGCCTGACCAGCAGGGCGCAGGCGGTGGTGGTGGCGTACGAGTCGGGACTGGTGACGCCGGGCGGTACGGGAGGGGCTGGAGGTACCTGAGAGGCAGGAGCTACGGGAGGCAGGGGAGGTCGCGGGTGACTTTGTGCGGCCGGGGGGTGTACCGGGCGCCCGCTGGGTAGGCTGCGCTGACATGGAGCATGAGGTGTTCGTTCCGGTTCCGGCCGAGCGGCTCAGGGACGTGCTGGCCGACCCCGTCCGGGTCGCCCGGGCGGTCCCGGGGCTCCAGCAGGACGCCGGGGCCGAGCCCGTCGCGGGACGGCTGAAGGTCCGTATCGGCAGTCACTCCATCACCTACCGGGGTGCCCTGCGCCTGTCCGCGCGGGAGGACGGGGCGTACGCCGTCGAAGGCGACGCCACCGAGTCGCGCGGTACCGGCGCGGTCACGCTCGCCCTCACCCTGCGGGTGCGGGACGCCGACGGCGGCTGCACCCTCGCGTTCACCGGGACGGCCACCGGGGACGGGCGCGTCACGGAGCTGCCGGAGGAGTCGGTGACGTCGGCCATGGCCCGGCTGCTGACCCGGTTCGCCGAGAACCTGGGCACGGCGGTGGCCGAGCCGACGGAACGGCCCGCCGCGGACGCGGAACCGCAGCACACCTCGGTCTTCGACACCGAGGTCCCTCCGCCCTCCCTCACGGACACGGACACGGACACGAGTGAGGACGCCGGGGAGGTCGGGGACGAGCCGGGTGTCCCGGCAGCCCCGGACGCCCCAGGAGGTACAGGAGCCTCAAGCGCCCCCGAAGCCCCCGAAGCCCCCGAGCCCCCCGCCGAGGCCGCGCACGCGCGCCGCACGATGATCGGCCGCAGCGCCGAGGAGGTGGACCACGCTCCGCCGCGTGGCCGGTACGCCCCTGTGCCCGCGCCCCAGGCGAGCTCGGTCGGAGCCCCGCTGCGCTGGGCCGCCCCCGCGGCGGCGCTGATCGTGGCGTCGGCGATCGTGTTGGGCCGCGCGCTGCGCAGACGCCACTGAGCAGCCGTCGAAGCCGTAGGTCAGCCGTCGCGCGAGCCGTCAGGCAGTCGCCGGTCACCCGTCGGACGAACCGCCTCCGGACCCGGCCGGGTGGGGCGCCCTTGATCACCCCAGTAGGGTCATGGCGTGAGTAACGAACCCATCACGCTGACCGCGGGTGACGCGGAGGCGACCGTGCTGCCGGGCAACGGCGGCCGGATCGGCGGGCTGCGCGTCGGCGGCACGGAACTGCTCCGTCAGGGCGAGCGGTACGGCTGCTTCCCGATGGTCCCCTGGTGCGGCCGGATCCGCGAGGGACGCTTCCGGGACGGCGCCGTCGTCCACCAGATGCCGCTCAACTCCCCGCCGCACGCCATCCACGGCACCGCCCGCGACGCCGCCTGGCACACCGCCCGCGTCACCGGGGACGAGGCCGTCATCACGTACGACCTCACCGACCCCTGGCCCTACTCCGGCCGTGTCACCCAGGTGATCGCGTTGGCCGAGGACGCGCTGACGCTGACGATGTCCGTGGAGACGTACGACTCGTCCTTCGCGGCGCAGATCGGCTGGCACCCGTGGTTCAACCGAACCCTGGGCGGCGAGGACGGCGCGAGTGTGGCGATCGCCTTCGACCCCGCCTGGCAGGAGGAGCGCGGCGACGACCATCTGCCCACCGGCGACCGCGTCGACCCGGGGCCGGGCCCCTGGGACGACTGCTTCGGCATGCCGGACGGTGTCGACGTCACCCTCACCTGGCCCCAGCGGCTGGAACTGAGGGTGACCAGCCCGGAGCAGTGGGCCGTCGTCTACGACGAGCAGGAGGCCGCCGTCTGTGTGGAGCCGCAGACCGGCCCGCCCAACGGCCTGAACACCCTCCCGCGCCTGGTCACGCCCCTGGAGCCGCTGGAGGCCACGACGACCTGGAGCTGGCGGCGCCTTTAAGCTGACGTACATGACGGACGTACGCGCGGCGCTGCTGCAGCAGATCAAGGACAAGGCCGTGGTGCACGGCAAGGTGACCCTCTCCTCGGGTCTCGAGGCCGACTACTACGTCGACCTGCGTCGCATCACCCTGGACGGCGAGGCCGCGCCGCTGGTCGGGCAGGTGCTGCTGGACCTGACCGCCGACCTGGACTTCGACGCGGTGGGCGGGCTGACCATGGGCGCCGACCCGGTCGCCGCGAGCATGCTGCACGCGGCCGCCGCGCGGGGCCGGAGGCTGGACGCCTTCGTCGTCCGCAAGGCCGCCAAGGCGCACGGTCTCCAGCGGCGCGTCGAGGGTCCGGACATCAGGGGCCGTCGCGTCCTGGTCGTCGAGGACACCTCCACCACCGGCGGCTCCCCGCTCACCGCCGTCGAGGCCGTGCGCGAGGCCGGTGCGGAGGTCGTGGCCGTGGCGACGATCGTCGACCGGGCGACGGGCGCCGCCGAGAAGATCCAGGAGGGCGCCGGGGTGCCGTACCGGTACGCGTACGACAAGGACGAGCTGGGTCTGGACTGAGGCGGCCGGGGGCCGGGACGGACGTCCACTCGGAGTATCCCGCGTCGTCTGGAAGGATGGGGCCGACGATGACGTCGCCCCCCAGGTCTAGGTCAGGGCCGTAAGCACCAATCACGCCCCCGCACATACAAGGAGCGGACATGCCCATCGCAACTCCCGAGGTCTACAACGAGATGCTGGACCGGGCGAAGGCAGGAAAGTTCGCCTACCCGGCCATCAACGTGACCTCTTCCCAGACGCTGCACGCGGCCCTGCGCGGTTTCGCGGAGGCGGAGAGCGACGGCATCGTCCAGATCTCCACCGGCGGTGCCGAGTTCCTGGGCGGCCAGCACAGCAAGGACATGGTGACCGGCGCCGTCGCCCTCGCCGAGTTCGCGCACATCGTGGCCGAGAAGTACGACGTCACCGTCGCCCTGCACACGGACCACTGCCCTAAGGACAAGCTCGACGGGTACGTGCGTCCGCTGCTGGCGGTCTCCGAGGAGCGCGTCAAGGCCGGCCGCAACCCGCTGTTCCAGTCCCACATGTGGGACGGCTCGGCCGAGACGCTGGCCGACAACCTCTCCATCGCCCAGGAGCTGCTGGAGCGCGCCCGCGCCGCCAAGATCATCCTTGAGGTCGAGATCACCCCGACCGGCGGCGAGGAGGACGGTGTCTCCCACGAGATCAACGACTCCCTCTACACGACGGTCGACGACGCGGTCCGCACCGTCGAGGCCCTGGGCCTGAGCGAGAAGGGCCGTTACCTGCTCGCCGCGTCCTTCGGCAACGTGCACGGCGTCTACAAGCCGGGCAACGTCGTGCTCCGTCCCGAGCTGCTCAAGGAGCTGAACGAGGGCATCGCCGCGAAGTACGGTCAGCCGGCCGGCAGCAAGCCGTTCGACTTCGTCTTCCACGGCGGCTCCGGCTCCTCCGCCGAGGAGATCGCGACCGCGCTGGAGAACGGCGTGGTCAAGATGAACATCGACACGGACACCCAGTACGCCTTCACGCGTCCGGTCGTCGCCCACATGTTCAGCAACTACGACGGCGTCCTGAAGGTCGACGGCGAGGTCGGCAACAAGAAGACCTACGACCCGCGCACCTGGGGCAAGCTGGCCGAGGCCGGCATGGCCGCGCGCGTCCTCGAGGCCTGCGGACACCTGCGCTCGGCGGGCCAGAAGATCAAGTAACGCTCACCGCGGATCTGGCGACGGCCACCGCGCGCCGTCCGCGCCGTGCCGTTCGCGCCGGGCCCGGCAGCTCAGGATTCTCCTGAGGTGCCGGGCCCGCGTACGTATGCCGACGGCATGACGCAGACTTGTGCCCATGGCCATTCACGAGAACCTTCTCGGGGGACCGCCCCCGACCCACCTCCCCGACGATCCCGGGCCGCGCGAGCTGCTGGCGGGCGGGACCACGCCCGCCGACGTCGCGGCGAAGTACCCGACGTCCTCGCTGGCCTGGGCACAGCTGGCCGACGAGGCGTTCGAGCGGGGCGGCGTCGTGGAGTCGTACGCGTACGCCCGTACCGGCTACCACCGCGGCCTGGACTCCCTGCGCCGCAGCGGCTGGAAGGGCCACGGCCCGGTGCCCTGGGAGCACGAGCCGAACCGCGGTTTCCTGCGCGCCCTGCACGCCCTCGCCCGCGCCGCCCAGGCGATCGGCGAGAAGGAGGAGTACGAGCGCTGCAGCCAGTTCCTGAAGGACTCCTCGCCGACGGCGGCCGAGGTACTGGGCTGACCGGGACCGGACACCGCACGTCCCCTGGCCCGTCTGCCGTGCGCAGGCGGGCCTTGCGGTTTCCTGCGACGATTGCGGAGGATGACGTTGGGGACCGGGGCCCCGTGTCGGTAACGGCAGGGCGGACCGCTACCCGAAGTGCACATCAGGAGACAGCGATGTCCCACGAAGCCCCGAATCTCGACTTCGAGGGCAGCACGCCGTACGAGGACTACGTCAAGGCGGACGTGCTCACCCACCTCCAGCACACCCTCTCCGACGATCCCGGAGAGATGGTCTTCCTGGTCACCACCCAGGTCATGGAGCTGTGGTTCACCGTCATCGTCCACGAGTGGGAGACGGCCGCCCGCGCCCTGCGCGAGGACCGGATCCAGGTGGCGACCGACGCGCTGAAGCGCTCGGTGCGGGAGCTGGAGGCGCTGAACGCCTCCTGGACCCCGCTGGCGGGCCTCACGCCCGCCCAGTTCAACTCGTACCGCAGTGCCCTCGGCGAGGGGTCCGGCTTCCAGTCGGCGATGTACCGCCGCCTGGAGTTCCTGCTCGGCGACAAGTCCGCGTCCATGCTCGTCCCGCACCGCGGCTCCCCGCGAGTCCACGCGGAGCTGGAGAAGGCCCTGCACGAGCCGAGCCTGTACGACGAGGTGGTCCGGCTGCTCGCCCGGCGCGGATACGACATCCCGGACGCCGTGCTCAGGCGCGACGTCACCCGGAAGTACGAGGCGGCGCCCGAGGTGGAGGCCGCTTGGACGACCGTCTACGCGGGCGACCAGAACGGCGAGCTGGCCCGCCTCGGCGAGGCGCTCACCGACGTCGCCGAGCTGGTGTGGCGCTGGCGCAACGACCACCTGGTCGCCACCCGCCGCGCGATGGGCTCCAAGACCGGTACGGGCGGCTCAGCCGGGGTGGCCTGGCTGGAGAAGCGGGCCCGCGGCAATGTGTTCCCCGAGTTGTGGACGGCGCGGTCGTATGTCTGAACTTTCCGAACTGGCCGCTGAGGCCGAGAAGCTGGACGCCGCCGACGAGCTGGCGGCACTGCGTGCGCGGTTCGTCCTGGACGACGCCGTCTACCTGGACGGCAACTCGCTCGGCGCCCTCCCGGCCGGTGTCCCCGCGCGCGTGGAGGACGTCGTACGCCGCCAGTGGGGTGAGCTGCGCATCCGGTCGTGGGAGGAGAGCGGCTGGTGGACCGCGCCCGAGCGGATCGGCGACCGGATCGCTCCGCTCGTCGGGGCGGCGGCCGGGCAGATCGTGGTGGGCGACTCGACGAGCGTCAACGTGTTCAAGGCGCTCGTCGCGGCGGTACGGATGGCGGGGGAGGACGACGGCGCGGGCCGTGCGCACGGCACCGGCCGGGAGAACGGTGCGGGCCGGGACGAGATCCTCGTCGACGCCACCACCTTCCCCACGGACGGGTACATCGCCGATTCGGCGGCCCGGATGACGGGCTGCGCCCTGCGCCCCGTGACCCCGGCCGAGATGCCGTCGGCGCTCGGCGACCGGACCGCCGCCGTCCTGCTCAACCACGTCGACTACCGCACGGGCCGGCTGCACGACCTGCCCGCGCTCACGGCCGCGGTGCACGAGGCGGGTGCGTACGTCGTCTGGGACCTGTGTCACAGCGCGGGCGCGCTGCCGGTCGGCCTCGACGAGCACGGCGTCGACCTGGCGGTCGGCTGCACCTACAAGTACCTCAACGGCGGCCCCGGTTCGCCCGCGTTCCTGTACGTGCGCCGCGGCCTCCAGGACCGCTTCGACTCCCCGCTGCCGGGCTGGAACTCGCACGCCGAGCCCTTCGGCATGCGGCCCGCGTACGCCCCGGCGTCCGGTGCGCTGCGGGGCCGGGTCGGCACGCCGGACATCCTCTCGCTGCTCGCCCTGGAGGCGGCGCTGGAGGTGTGGGACGGGGTGTCGGTGGAGGCGGTGCGGGCCAAGTCACTGGCACTGACCGACTTCTTCCTGCGCTGCGTCGGGGAGTACGTCCCGGCCGCCCGGGTGGAGTCCCTGACTCCGGCGGCGCACGCCGAGCGGGGCAGCCAGGTCGCCCTGCGCTGTGACGACGCCGGTGACGTCATGAAGCGGCTGGTCGAACGCGGTGTGGTCGGGGACTTCCGTGCCCCGGACGTCCTGCGCTTCGGCTTCACCCCGCTGTACGTCGGCTTCGCGGACGTGGAGCGGGCGGCGCGGGTGCTGGGGGAGACGCTGGTGTGACGGTCGGGTGGGGACCGGGCCGGCGCCCGGCCCTCACCCAGCGTCACATCCCCATGTCGGCGCACGTCACCGGCCTGATACGGTCCCGCCAACGGCCGATCTTGTTCTCCGGTCGGCCAACACCGTTTCGCCGCTGAGAGGTTGAGCATGCCGGACGCCGCCGCAGAACCGGGCAACGCTGCCGCGAGGGGCGCCGCGGAGGAGGAATCGGCCTTTTCGCACCGGGCGGTCGACCCCGACAGCACCGCTGTGTACGGCGACCACCCCGACCAGGTGATCGACTTCTACGCCCCGCGCGGCGCCGAGGGCCCTGGCGGTGCCGCTCCCGTGGCGGTGGTGCTGCACGGAGGTTCCTGGCGGGCACCGTACGACCGCCGTCATGTCAGCCCGTTCGCCGGCTTCCTGGCCCGCCGGGGCCTTGCCGTGGCCAGTGTGGAGTACCGGCGTGGCGCCCAGGGCGTCGGGCAGGGCGGGGAAGGGGGCGGCCCTGTCGCGGGGCGCTGGCCCGACACCCTCGACGACGTGGCGGCCGCGCTGGACGCGCTGCCGGCGCTGTTGCGGCAGTACCTTCCCGGTGCCGACGCGCGCCGGGTCGTGCTCACCGGCCACTCGGCCGGCGGTCACCTCGCCCTGTGGGCGGCCGCCCGGCACCTGCTGCCCGCCGACGCTCCCTGGCGCACCGACCGCCCGGCGCCCCTGCGTGGTGTCGTCGCCCTCGCGCCGATCGCCGACTTCGAGGTCGCCGACAAGCTCGACGTGTGCGGTGGTGCGGCGCGGCAGTTCCTGGGCGGAGCGGAGCTGTTCGCCGAGCGCCGTCCCTACGCCGACCCGGCCCTGCTGCTGCCCACCGGGATCGCGACGACCCTGGTCCAGGGCCGTGCCGACGTGGATGTTCCGCAGGCGGTCGCCGAGGCGTATGCCGACGCGGCGGCGAAGGCCGGGGAGGTGGTGGGCGTGACGCTGCTGGAGGACGTCGGTCACTACCCGCTGATCGATCCGGCGGCGGACGCGTGCGCGGTGGTGGCGGAGGAGATCGCGCAGCTGGCTTGGTGAGGGTGGGGCGGGGTGTGGTGCGAAGAAGCGTGAACTTTTCCCTTGCGATGTCCTTGGCCCGCTCAGATGAGCTGGATGCGGATTTCCCAGTCGTGTCAGGGCCGTACCCGTAGTACCTGAGAGCTACCCCGCAGGTGAGTTCCCTGGCGGGACGCGGGTTACCCGGCGCGATTCATAACTTCCCTTACAGGCACGCCCGATGGTCGGGCGAGCCGGAGGGGAGAGGCCATGGAGCCCGGGACGACGGTCCGTTGGCGGCGGCGCGTGGACAGATGGCGTCGCACCGTCCTCGCCGCGCTCATCTGTGGTGCCGTGGTTGTGCCTCTCTCCGGCGCCGCGCGCCCCGAGACACCCGCTCCGGCCCCCGCCGCGCTCGCGGCCCCGACGGCCGGCACGTTGGAGGAGGCGTACGCCGCCAACCGGGCCAACGCCGCCGAGGCGTCCCGGATGGCCGCCGCCCACGGTGACCGGCACCGCGCGGCGGCGGACCGCTCGATGGCCGACCCGTCCCGGCGCCTCCTCGCCTTCGACGGCCGTGGGGCCGGGCTGGCCACGGAGGTCTTCGGTGACCTGGCCCACGCGGACCGCGTCGCCGTCCTGGTCCCGGGCTCCGACACGAACCTCGACACGTACGGCCGGTTCCGTGCCGCCGCCCTAGCCCTGCACCGGCAGCTCGCCGCGGAGGCACCCGAGGGCACGAGCACCGCGGTCGTGGCCTGGCTGGGCTACGAGACACCGGGCACCGTCAGCACCACGGTCGCCACCACCGGCAGAGCCGACCGTGCCGCCCCGAATCTGCGCACCCTGGTCGACACCCTGCACGGGATCGCCGGCCCCGGTACCCGCGTCGCCCTGTTCTGCCACTCCTACGGGTCGGTCGTGTGCGCCCGCGCCGCCGACGGACTGCACGTCACCGACATAGCCCTGGTCGGCAGCCCCGGCACCGGCGACGACTCCGCCGCGGGCCTGCACACGGACGCCCGGGTCTGGGCGGCGCGGGGCGCCGACGACTGGGTGGAGCACGTGCCGCACCTCAGCGCCGACCTCTTCGGCACCACCGTCGGCTTCGGCACCGACCCCCTCTCGCCGGACTTCGGCGCCCGGGTCTTCGCGGCCGGCGACGGCGGCCACAGCGACTACTTCGACACCGGCTCCGTCTCCCTGACGAACCTGGCCCGGATCGCCCTGGGCGAGACCACCGAGGTGACCCATGACTGACGCGACCCGATCGACCCGAGCTACCCGATGGACCCGAGCGGCACGGCCGACTCCTCCGCACACCGCCCCGGGCCCGGGGCGCGGTCCCGCCGACCGTAAGGGGCTGAGACGCGCCGCTTTCAGGCAGGAACTGAGCCGCGCCGCTTTTGACCACGAGCTGAGCCGCGTCGCCCCCAGACAGCAGCTGCGCCGCGCCGCCGCCCGGATCGACGCCGCCACGCCCGCGTCGAGGGACCGGGCCGTCGATGCCCTGCGCGCCGTCGCCGTCCTCGGCGTGGTCCTCGGCCACTGGCTGGTGACGGCCCTGGTCGCCGACGGCAACAGCCTGCACGCGGCCAGCCCGCTTCAGGACATGCCCTGGTTCTCCCCGGTCTCCTGGGTCTTCCAGACCCTCGCCGTGTTCTTCCTGGTCGGCGGTCATGTCGCCACCCGCGGCTACGCGTCGGCCAGAGCCCGCGGCACGTCCTACGGCCGCTGGCTGTCCGCCCGGCTGTCCAGGCTGTTCCGCCCGGTCGCGGCCGTCCTCACCCTGTGGACGGTGACGGCGGCGCTGCTGCTCCTCACCGGCGCGGAGTTCGTGACCGTCCACACCCTGGTGAAGCTGGCCCTGTCCCCGCTGTGGTTCCTTCTCGTCTTCGCCGCGCTGACCGCGGCGACCCCGCTCCTGACCCGGCTGCACCCGCTGTGGCCGCTGGCCGTCGTCCTCCATGTGGACGTGCTGCGCTTCGGCTTCGGCGCTCCCTCCTGGCTCGGCTGGATCAACCTCGCCGCCGGCTGGCTGGTCCCCTACACCCTGGGCGCCGCCTGGACCCGTGGCGAACTGGACCACCGCCTTGCGGGCCGGCTCCTGCTCATCGGCGGTACGGCGGCGACGGCGGCCCTCGTCGCCTGGGCGGGCTACCCGGCGTCGATGGTCGGCGTTCCCGGCGCCGAGATATCGAACCTCAACCCGCCGACGCTGGCCGCCGTCGCCTTCGGCCTGGCGCAGTGCGGCCTGGCGTTGCTGCTGCGCGAGCGGCTGGGCCGCGCGATGCGGCGGCCCATGGCGTGGGCGGCGGTCGCGCTGGTCAACCTCTCCGCGATGACGATCTTCCTGTGGCACCAGACCGCGTTGATGGCGACGACGGCCACCGGCCTCCTCGTGGGCCGTCTGCCCGGCCTGCACACCCTCCCCGACGGGCTGGGCTGGGTCGCGGCACGGCTCGCGTGGCTCCCGGTGTTCGCGCTGGTCCTGGCCGGTTGCTGGGCCGCCTTTCGCTCCTTCGAGCGCGGCGGCGGCCGGCGCCGCTCCCGGGCCGTCCGGGCGCATCGCCCGCAGGGACGGTCGGGGGCAGCGGGTGCACGTCATGTCTAGGGTGGGCCGTGTGAAGCGACGGGGGAACCGGCAGATGAGAGCGAGAGGCCGGGTCGAGCGCGTACTGCGGGCGCTGCACGACGACTTGTGGACCTGGCGGGCGGACCCGCTGCCGCCGTCGGTGTGGCTGCTCTGGCTCCCGCACGGAGTCGTCTGTCTGGCCGCCCTCGGTGTGCTGGGGGGCGACGTGGCCCAGCTCAGTGACAACGGCGGGGTCGACCCCGGGTTCGCCTTCCTGATCGCCCTCGGCCAGGCCGGCGCGATGGTGCTGGCGCTGTGGCGGCCGGTCGCGGCCTGGTGGCTGTCGATGGCGGCCATACTGGTGGGGGCCCTCGCCGTGCGGGCCGAAATGGTGCCGGGCGGTGACAAGTTCACCTGGCCCTGGCCGGTCGCCGGCATCATCGGGCACCTTTTCGTCCTGTTGCTCCTCGCTCTGCGGGTCCGTACCCGGGTGTCCGTGGAGGCGCTGGTTCTGACCGCGCTCGCCACCTATGTCGTGCAGGGCCTGGTGGGCGGGCTGAACTACCAGCCGACCGGCCAGCTCGCCGTCATCCTCTTCGCGGTCTTCGTGGTGCTCGGCATCGCCCTGCGCGGACGCCGCGAGGCCCGCGCGGAGCTGAAGCAGCAGACCTCGCTGACCGCTGAGGAGAGAGCCCGGCGCACCCTGCTGGAGGAGCGTGGCCGCATCGCGCGTGAGCTGCACGACGTGGTCGCCCACCACATGTCGGTGATCTCCATCCAGGCCCAGGTCGCCCCCCTCCTCGTCGAGAATCCGTCGGACGAGCTCAAGGAGAACCTCGCGGGCATCCGACAGAACGCGCTGGAGGCACTCACCGAGCTGCGCCGGGTGCTGGGCGTGCTGCGCTCCGAGCATCCCGACGCGCCGGCGATGTCCGGCGGGGGCGACGTTGCCCCGCACGCCCCGCAGCCCACCCTCGACCGGCTCGACGCGCTGGTGGAGAACATCCGGGCCGCCGGGCTGACCGTCACCACCGAGACGAGCGGGACGCGCAGACCCCTGCCGCCCGGTGTGGAGCTGTCGGCGTACAGGATCGTGCAGGAGGCCTTGAGCAACGTCCTGCGGCACGCGCCCGGCGCGACCGCCCGGGTCCACCTCACGTATCTTCCGATCGGGCTGCGCGTGGACGTCACCAACACCCGGCCCCAGCGAGCCCCGGCACCGTCGGACGGGGCGGGGCACGGGCTGCTCGGCATGCGGGAGCGGGTGGCGATGCTCGACGGCACTCTCACGGCGTGCTCGCTGCCGGACGGCGGCTACCAGGTGGCCGCGTTCCTGCCGACCGACGGCCCCGACCATCCTGCCCACGACTTCGCCCCCGACCCGCCTGCCCCCGACCCGCCTGCCCCCGACCCCGCCCCCGACTCCGCCCACGACTCCGCCCACGAGCCCACCGAGGACGACACCCGATGACGACCAGCAGCAACGGCCGCGTGATCCGCGTGCTGATCGCCGACGACCAGCAGATGGTCCGGCAGGGTTTCACCGTGCTGCTCAACACCCAGCCCGACATCGAGGTGATCGGGCAGGCGGTGGACGGCCTGGACGCCGTGACCAAGGTCGCCGAGCTGGCCCCGGACGTCGTCCTGATGGACATCCGCATGCCCGAGCTGGGCGGTATCGAGGCCACCCGCCGCATCACCGGTGCGACCCCGGAGATCAGAGTGCTGGTACTGACCACCTTCGACCTCGACGAGTACGTGTACGAGGCGCTGCGGGCCGGCGCGTCCGGGTTCATGCTGAAGGACGCCTCCGCCGACCAGTTGGCCGAGGCGGTCCGGGTGGTGGCGGCCGGGGACGCGTTGCTCGCGCCGGGCGTCACACGGCGGCTGATCACCGAGTTCTCCCGACTGGACGACCGGCCGCGCGCGCCGCTGAAGGACCGCGTCGGCGATCTGACCGAGCGGGAGACCGAGGTGCTCGCCCTGATCGCGCAGGGTCTGTCGAACGCGGAGATCGCCACGCGGCTGGTCGTCGCCGAGCAGACCGTGAAGACGCACGTCGGCCGGATTCTGGTGAAGCTGGGGCTCAGGGACCGGACACAGGCGGCGGTTTTCGCGTACGAGTCGGGGCTGGTGCGGCCCTCCGGGTACTGAGCGGGGTGGTCCCGTAGTACCTGAGACGGATACCGAAGAACCCCTCTCGCTGGTGACGACCGCGGTACTCGGTGACGCCTACCGTTGCGAACGTGACCGAGACGACCCAGATGCGGACCGCCCCCTCCGGGGATGGCGAGCGCAGCCCCGAGTTCCGGCTGGCCATGGATGTCCTGAGCGGGCTGCGCCAGGACCTGTTCCACGACGCCTTCGCCTACCGCCCGCTGCCGCTCGTGGCGACGGACGGCCGGCTGACCCGTCGGCTCTCCGGCCGGCGGCGGTCGTACGCCACCCGCCTGCCGCACGCGGTGGTGGCGGCCCTCGCCATGATCGCGATGTTCGGCGGTTCCGCCGGGGGCGTCATGGACGGGCCGGTGGCTCTGCTGAGCGGGCTGGTGTGCGCGGCACCGGTGCTGGCCACGCTGGTCCGGCCGGTCGGCGCCTTCTGGATGTCGATGGCGGCGACACCGCTGGTCGCGTTGCTGGACGGCAGCCTGGGGGAGTGGCCGTGGCAGCCCGGCGTCTTCATCTGCCATCTGACGGTGCTGGTGGTCGTGGCGATACGCACCCGGCCCCGCACCGCCGCGTGGATGTGGGCCCTGACGGCCGCCTACTCCCTCTTCGCGGAGACCGTGATCGGCGACGGCGAGTACAACACCTCCGCGCCCATGCTGCTCCTCTCCGCCCTGGCCCTGCTGATGGTCGCGGTCCGGCACGTCCGCCGCGAGGCGCGGCAGGAGGTCACCGCCCAGCGGACGGTCACCGCGCACGAGCGGTCCCGGCGCACTCTGCTGGAGGAGCGCACCACCATCGCCCGCGAGCTGCACGACGTGGTCGCCCACCACATGTCGGTGGTCGCCATCCAGGCGGAGGCGGCACCGTACCGGGTGGAGAATCCGCCGGAGGAGCTGGAGCGCGCCTTCGCCACCATCCGGGAGAACGCGGTGGCGGCGCTGACCGAGCTGCGCCGCGTCCTCGGAGTCGTCCGCGCCGAGGGCTACGAGGCCCCGGACGCCCCGCAGCCCACGCTCGCCGACCTCGACGCCCTGCTGGACAACGTGCGGGACGCCGGCCTGAGCGTGGAGAAGGCGGTGACCGGCGCGGTGCGTGAGCTGCCGCCCGGTGTGGAGCTTTCGGCGTACCGGATCGTGCAGGAGGCGCTGAGCAACTCCTTGCGGCACGCGCCGGGTGCGACCGCCCGCGTCGAGGTCTCCTACGTCCTGGGCGGCCTGGGGCTTCGGATCGTGAACGGTTCGATGCCCCAGCCCTCCCTGGTCAAGCCGTCACCGGGCGCCGGGCACGGCATCACCGGCATGCGCGAGCGGGTGTCGATGC
This sequence comes from Streptomyces sp. NPDC017225, assembly GCF_044331465.1. Classification (NCBI taxonomy): domain Bacteria; kingdom Bacillati; phylum Actinomycetota; class Actinomycetes; order Kitasatosporales; family Streptomycetaceae; genus Streptomyces; species Streptomyces sp. NPDC017225. The sequence continues at coordinate 216,393 of NZ_JBIRNE010000012.1, forward strand.
TGGACGGAGAGATGACGGTGGGTCCCACCGATGACGGGGGTTACGAGGTGGCGGTGTTCCTGCCGTTCACCGCGCGGACCGAGGGTGAAGCATGACTGACCGCACGATCCGGGTCCTGATCGCCGACGACCAGATGATGGTGCGCGAGGGCTTCTCGGTCCTGTTGAACGCGATGCCGGGCATCGAGGTCGCCGGCGAGGCGGTCAACGGCCGGGAGGCCGTGGCGAAGGTTCGGGAGCTCGCCCCGGACGTCGTCCTGATGGACATCCGCATGCCGGAGCTGAACGGCATCGAGGCGACGCGGGAGATCGTCGCGGCGGACGGCGCGGCGAAGGTCCTCGTCCTCACCACCTTCGACCTCGACGAGTACGTGTACCAGGCGTTGCGCGCGGGTGCCTCCGGCTTCCTCCTCAAGGACGCCTCCGCCCGCCAGCTCGCCGACGGTGTCCGGGTGGTGGCCGCCGGGGAGGCACTCCTCGCCCCCTCGATCACCAAGCGGCTGATCACCGAGTTCTCGAAGCTGTCCGACGGTCCGCGCCTGATGACCTCGGCGCAGGGGGCGTACGGCGACCTGACCGAGCGGGAGACGGAGGTCCTGGTCCTCATCGCGCAGGGCCTGTCCAACTCGGAGATCGCCGAGCGCCTGGTGGTCGCCGAGTCGACGATCAAGACACACGTCAGTCGGGTCCTGGTGAAACTGGGCCTGCGGGACCGCACCCAGGCGGCGGTCTTCGCCTACGAGGCCCGGCTGGTGACGCCGGGCTGAGGGGCACCGAGCTCGCACCACACGTACTTGCCCCGGTTGCCGAACCGGGAGAGCGGCTGCCACCCCCACAGGTCGGAACAGGCCCGGACCAGGGCGAGCCCCCGGCCGCTCTCCTCGTCGGCCACGTCCGCCAACCGGGCGGGAGCGTCCGGCGGTTCGGGGTCCGCGTCCCACGCGCCGATCCGCAACACCCCGGCCGACCACCGCACGCGCAGTGCCGCAGGACCCTTGGTGTGCAGCACGGCGTTGCCGATCAGCTCCGCCGCGAGCAGCTCGGCGACGTCGACGAGGCCGATCAGTCCGTGCATGGTCAGGATCAGGCGGAGGGTGCGGCGACTGATGGTGACGGCGCGGGGGTCGTTCGGGATGTACAGGGAGTACTCCCAGGAAGTGTCTTCGGGCATGCGTCGACTCCGTTCGTGAGGGAGGGGTGTCGCTGCCGCCGGGCGGTGTCGATGCCGCAGCCGTCATGACAGGACGGAGCGGTGCGCTTCCGGTGCTCCGGTGTTTCGCAGCGTGTGCGTCGCGTCACTGACGGTATGGCACTAATTCGTGCCAGAGCAACTGATTGACGTAATCTGACACTCGAACGTGGCGCCTGAACATGGCTGTTGGAGGAGAGCGCATGCCGCCGAGGAGTAATCCGACTGTCCGACAGGTGCGCTTGGGAACGGAGCTGCGCAGACTTCGTGAGGCCGCAGGCTTGAAGGCTCGCGAGGCAGCGGCCTTCCTGAACTCGACTTCCGGTCAGATGAGTCACGTGGAGCTCGGCATCGCGGCTGTCAGCGCGGAGCGTGTGCGCCGCCTGGCAGCTCACTATGCCTGCACGGACGATGCGTTGGTCGATGCTCTCGCGATCATGGCGACCGACCGTATGCGTGGCTGGTGGGAGGAGTATCGGGGAGTGCTGCCGCCGGTGTTCCAGGACACCGCTGAGGCGGAGCACCATGCCACGTATCTGCGAGAGGTTGTGATTACTCACGTGCCGGGGTTGCTACAGACCGCCGACTACGCCCGCGCGCTCTATGCGTATGTCCACCCTGGCTTGCCCGAAAGCGAGCTGGATTACCGAGTGGAACACCGGATGATGCGACGGGCTGTGATCGAGGGTGACAACCCCACCCCGTACGAGACGCTTGTCCACGAGTGCGCGCTCCGCGTCCGAGTGGCTGACAGGACCGCGTCGCGAGTTCAACTCCAACGCATTCTGGACCAGATGGAGCAGGGGCACGCCATGGTGCGGGTCATCCCGTTCGACCAGGACGGCTTCGGCGGCGCCGGTATCTCGATGATGTACGCGGGCGGTCCGGTCCATCAGTTGGACACCGGTCTCCGGGACGCTCCCACGGGTGTCGCGTTCATAGACGCGGCAGCACAACTGCACCAGCTTCGAACGCTGTTCCTTAAGATGCAGGAAGCATCGTTGGACCCCACTGCGTCGCGGGAGTTCATCCATCGCTTGACGAAGGAACTGTGAGGTGAGCCATGACCGAGGCCCTGCGTTGGCGGAAGTCCACGTACTCCGGTGGCGGCGACGGTGACACTTGCGTCGAGATCGCGGCCCTCCCTACCTGTATAGCCGTCCGTGACTCCAAGGCCCCGGCCCGCGCCACTCTCTCCGTGTCCGCGTCCTCCTTCGCCGTCTTCATCGAGGGTGTCAAGCAACACCCCCGGCAAGGGGAGTGAGCGAGAGGGCCGGGACCGCCACGGGGCGCGGGGCGGCGGCCCGTGGCGGACACGGCGGACGTGGCGGACAGGCGGGCGTCAGTGCTTGTGGGCCGCTGCCCTCAGGGTGTGACGCAGGGCGTGGAAGGCGGGCTTGCGGTCGAAGTCGTCGGTCATGACCGTCGCGTGGCCCTCACCCTCGAAGAACACCGGCACCCATGAGTACTTGTCGGTGAAGCCCCAGATCGTGAACGAGTTGCAGTCCTCGACGGCCAGGCACGCCGACAGGGCCCGCTGGTAGTAGTCGGCCTGCTGCTTCTGCTGCGCCGCGGTGGGCTCACCGCCGGCCGGCACGTCCATCCGTACGTCCAGCTCGGTGACGGCGGTTTCCAGGCCCAGCGCGTCGAAGCGCTCGAGGTTCGTCTCCAGGTCCGCAGGGAAGCCGTACCGCGTGCTCAGGTGCGCCTGTACGGAGAATCCGTCCACCGGCACGCCCTGCTGGAGCAGTTCCTGGGTGAGGGCGTAGTAGGCGTCGCTCTTGGCGTTGACGCTCTCGACGCCGTAGTCGTTGAAGAACAGCTTCGCCTCGGGGTCGGCCTCGTGCACCCAGCGGAAGGCGTCCGCGACGATGCCCGGGCCGAGTTCGCGGATCCAGATGTTGTCCTGCGTGCGGAGCTTGCCCTGGTCGTCGAAGATCTCGTTCGCGACGTCCCACTGCTGGATCCGTCCGGCGTACCGGCCGACGACGGTGGTGATGTGCTCGCGCAGGATCGCGCGCAGTTCCTCGTCGGAGAAGTCGCCCTGCTCCAGCCACTGCAGGTTCTGGCTGTGCCACAGCAGCGTGTGACCGCGTACGACCTGGCGGTTGCGCTCGGCGAAGTCGACGATGGCGTCCGCCGCCGCGAAGTCGTACCGGTCGCGCTCGGGGTGGATGAACTCCCACTTCATCTGGTTCTCGGGGGACACCGAGTTGAACTGGCGCCCGAGGACCTTCCGGTACTTCCTGTCCGAGGTGAACGGGTCCGGGTAGTCCTGCTCCAGGTGGTGGCCGCCGCCCGCCACGGCGGTGCCCACGTAGAAGCCGTCGGGGGCGGCCTCGCGCAGCCGGTCGAACTTGGCGTGGGAGTGCGGTGCGGGGTGCCGGCCGGAGGACGGGTCGGCCGTGGCGGTTCCCGCGACGAGCGGCAGGGTCAGGGCGGCGGTGGCGAGGGCCACGGTGGCGAAACGAACGGATCTCATGCGGGGAGTCTCATTCCGTCGTGCTCCGAAAGTTTCGGAGACGTTTCCGAAACATTGGCAAGGAAGCTAGGACTCCGGCGGCGCGAGGTCAAGACCCGTGCACACGGGCGGGCGGCACTCTGGGCACAGGGCCGGTCGAGGTCCTACTGTCCGTCCATGACGGCTGCATCCGGTCCCGTATCCGACTCCGCACCCGACCGCGCGTTCGACCCGTGGGACCCGGCGTTCGTCGCCGACCCGTACCCCGCCTTCGCCGAGCTGCGGGCCCGGGGGCGCGTGCTCTACTACGAGCCGACCGACCAGTGGCTGGTCCCGCACCACGCGGACGTGTCGGCGCTGCTGCGCGACCGCCGCCTCGGCCGGACCTACCAGCACCGCTTCACGCACGAGGACTTCGGCCGCACCCCGCCCCCGCCGGAGCAGGAGCCCTTCCACACGCTCAACGATCACGGGATGCTCGACCTGGAGCCGCCGGACCACACCCGTATCCGGCGTCTGGTGTCGAAGGCCTTCACGCCGCGCACGGTGGAGCGGCTGAAGCCGTACGTGCACGGGCTGGCGGACGACCTGGTGTCCCGGCTGGTGGCGGACGGCGGCGGCGACCTGCTGCGCGACGTGGCCGAACCGCTCCCGGTCGCCGTGATCGCGCAGATGCTGGGCATCCCGGAGCCGGACCGGGCCCCGCTGCGCCCCTGGTCGGCGGAGATCTGCGGGATGTACGAGCTGAACCCGTCCGAGGAGACGGCGGCGAAGGCGGTGCGCGCGTCGGTCGACTTCTCGGAGTACCTGCGCGGCCTGATCGCGGCCCGCCGCGAGGAACCGGGCGACGACCTGATCTCGGGCCTGATCGCGGCCCACGACGAGGACGACGACCGGCTCACCGAGCAGGAGATGATCTCGACCTGCGTCCTGCTCCTGAACGCCGGTCACGAGGCCACGGTGAACGCCACGGTCAACGGATGGTGGGCGCTGTTCCGCAACCCGGACCAGCTCGCCGCCCTCCGTGCGGACCACTCGCTGGTCCCCTCCGCCGTGGAGGAGCTGATGCGCTACGACACCCCGCTCCAGCTCTTCGAACGCTGGGTGCTGGACGAGATCGAGATCGACGGGACGACCGTCCCCCGGGGCGCGGAGGTGGCGATGCTGTTCGGCTCCGCCAACCACGACCCGGCGGTCTTCACCGCCCCGGACCGCCTCGACCTCGCCCGTCGCGACAACCCCCACATATCCTTCAGCGCCGGCGTCCACTACTGCATCGGCGCCCCGCTGGCCCGCATCGAACTCGCGGCGTCCATGACGTCCCTGCTGACGCGTGCCCCGGCGCTGCGGTTGGCGGCGGAACCGGAGCGGAGGCCGAACTTCGTGATGCGAGGGCTGACGGAGCTACGAGTGGAGCTCTGAGCGCCGGTGCCGGCGCCGTCCGAGCAGCCGGGCGCCCAGGGCCCAGACCACGGCGGGCACGACGGCTCCGGCGAGGAAGACGAAGGGCAGCTCGGTGTAGAGGACGCCGAGGTCCATGCCGTTGTTCTCGAACCCGTTGCCGAGGTGCCGTTGGGTACGGCTGGAGACGCCCCAGGCGAGCACGGCCCCCGCGGCCCCCACCGCCGAAACCCCACAGCCACCGCACGTCACCGCATCCCGAGTCATACCTACCGTGACGCCCTCACCCCCTCTCCGGGTTCCCCCAGCGGAGGCAGCGGCAACGGCACAGGCGACGGCAGCGGCAGACAGCAGGCCACCCCGGCCACCGGGTCACGTCGCCACGTCCCGGCGCCGCAGCCCGGCCAGCCCCGCCGCCACCAGCACCACCGCGAGCGACGTGAGCACCAGCACCGGCGCCCAGCTCATCTCCGCACCCGGCAACTTCGGCAGATGCCCGAACGGTGACACGTCCAGCACGGCCCGCGGCACGTCCAGCGCCGGCCCGACCCACCCGAGCAACAGCACCGCGCCCGCGACCCCCCACGCGGCCACCGCGCCCCGGGGCAGTACCCCGTGCAGCAGCACCGCCGCCCCGCCGATCACCCACACCGCCGGCAACTGCACCAGACACGCGCCCAGGATCGCCCCGGCGTCCCGGCCGTACCCGAGCGCGAAGCCCAGGCCCGCGAGCAGCATGATGAGCGCCGCGCCGCCGAAGGCGATCACCAGGTGCCCCGCTGCCCACCGCAGTCGGCCCACCGCGCCCGCGAGCACCGGCTCCGCCCGCCCGGAGGTCTCCTCGCCGTTCAGCCGCAGCACCGACGCGACGACGTACAGCGCGGCGATCAGCCCGAGCATCCCGACCATCGCCGACACGAACGCGTCGGTCAGCCCGGCCTGCCCGCCCATCCGCTCGATGATCCGGCGGGCCTGCTCGTTGTCCCCGACCAGATCGGCCGCGCCCTCGGTCATCGAGCCGTAGACGACCCCGGCGAGGAGGAAACCGAGGCTCCAGCCGCACACGCTGCCCCGCTGCAACCGCCAGGCCAGCGCACCGGCCGTGCGCAGGCGCCCGGCGGCCGGCCCGGGCCGGGTCGGCAGGAAGCTCATGCCGAGGTCCCGGCGGCCGGCCAGCTCGTAGGCCACCGCACCCTGCACCGCCGCCGCGCCGGCGATCAGCGGCAGCACCCACCACCGCTCGGCCGCGAAGGCCCGAAGGTTCTCCAGCCAGCCCAGCGGAGACAACCACGTCAGTACGGAGGAGCCGTCGGCCGTCGCCGAGTCGCCCGCCGCGCGCAGTACGAAGGCCCCGCCCAGCACGGCCGCCGTCAGTCCCCGGGCCAGCCGGGCGCTCTCGGTCAGCTGCGCCACGATCGCCGCCATCGTGGCGAAGAGCATCCCGACGCCCGCGATCCCGAGCCCGAGGGCCACCGCGCCGGCCACCCCCTGCGCGGCCAGCCCGGCGACCACCAGCAGCGCCAGGACGCCGTTGGCGACGGCCGCCGTGAGCAGGGCCGCCGTCAGTGCGGCGCGGCGGCCGACCATCCCGGAGGCGACCACCTCCTGCCGGCCGCTCTCCTCCTCGTCGCGGGTGTGCCGTACGACGATCAGCAGGCTCATCACGGCGGCGAGCGCGGCGGCGTACACACCTACGCGCCAGGCCGTGAGCGCGCCGAGGGAGTCGTCGAAGACGGGGCCGACCATCGCCCGCAGGGAGGCGTTGGTCTCCATCTGCCGCACCAGGTCGGCGCGTTCGGCGGCGGTGCCGTACAGGCCCTTGAGGGTGCCGGGCATGGAGAGCACCATGAGCGCGTTGACCGTGACCCAGACCGGGAGCATCATCCGGTCGCGGCGCAGGGCGAAGCGCAGCAGCGTGCCGGTGCCGGCCAGTTGGCGCGAGCCGCCGGTCCGTGCCCCGAAGGAGGCCGCGGCGGTCATCGGGCCGTCACCTCGTCCGCGGCCCCCGTGGCGCCCGTCGCACCCATGGCATCCGTGGCACCGGTCGCCTCGGCCGCCTGGTAGTGCCGCATGAACAGCTCCTCCAGCGTCGGCGGCGTCGACGTCAGCGACCGCACACCCGACTCGCTCAGGGAGCGGAGTACGGCGTCCAGCTTGTCCGTGTCGGCCTGGAACCTGACCCGGTGGCCCCGGACGTCCAGGTCGTGTACGCCGGGCAGCAGTCCCAGCCCGCCCGGGGGCCCCGCGAGTTCGGCGGTCACGCTGGTCCGCGTCAGGTGGCGCAGGTCGGCCAGCGAGCCGCTCTCGACGGTCCGCCCCTTGCGGATGATGCTGACCCGGTCGCACAACTCCTCGACCTCGCTGAGGATGTGGGAGGAGAGCAGGACCGTCCGTCCGCGCTCGCGTTCCTCGGCCACACACCGCTGGAAGACCTCCTCCATCAGCGGGTCCAGCCCGGAGGTGGGCTCGTCGAGGATCAGCAGGTCGACGTCGGAGGCGAAGGCGGCGACGAGCGCGACCTTCTGCCGGTTGCCCTTGGAGTACGTGCGGCCCTTCTTGGTCGGGTCGAGTTCGAACCGCTCGACCAGTTCCGTCCGCCGCCGGGTGTCCAGCCCTCCCCGCAGCCGGCCGTAGAGGTCGATGACCTCACCGCCGGAGAGGTTGCGCCACAGCGTCACGTCGCCGGGGACGTACGCGATCCGGCGGTGCGCCTCCACCGCGTCCGCCCACGGGTCACGGCCGAGTACCTGCGAGGCGCCCGAGTCGGCGCGCAACAGGCCGAGCAGGACGCGGATGGTGGTGGACTTGCCGGCGCCGTTGGGGCCCAGGAAGCCGTGTACCTCGCCGGTCTCGACCTCCAGGTCGAGCCCGTCCAGCGCGCGCGTCCGGCCGAACGACTTGTGGAGGCCGGAGACGCTGATTGCCTTCGTCATGATTACGAACGTACGCTGGCTTCAGAAACTTGTGAAGATAAGAAACCGTCAGGATGGTGAGAGATGATCGAACGATGACGGAAGCAACGACATCAGGGCGCGACCCCGAGGCGGTGTCGAGGTTCGTGGAGGGCTTCGCGGCCCAGCTCGTCGAGGCCGGGATGCAGCGCATGCCGGCCCGGGTCTTCGCCGCGCTGCTGGCCTCGGACTCGGGCTCGCTGACCTCCGCGGAACTGGGCGAACAGCTCCGGGTCAGCCCTGCCGCCGTCTCCGGCGCCGTGCGCTACCTCTCGCAGCAGCACATGGTCTCGCGCGAGCGCGAACCCGGCTCGCGCAAGGAGAGGTACCGGGTGCACAGCAACCAGTGGTACGAGGCACTCACCAACCGCGAGGCCGTCCTCAAGCGGTGGGAGAGCGCGCTGAGCGAGGGTGTCGCCAGCCTCGGCGCCGAGACCCCGGCGGGCCGCCGCATGGCCGAAACGCTTGCCTTCTTCGAGTTCGTCGACGAGGAGGTCGCGGCCATGATGGAGCGCTGGCGGGTGCGGCGGGAGGAGCGGTTCCGGCGGGGCTGAGGGGGATCGGGGAGAACGCGCTTCGAGAGCGTACTCGGGGTAAGACCTCGACGTCGTGGAGCTGGCGTGCGAGCAGCTTCGGCCGTATCTCCCCAAGGATCACCGGATCACCGGATCACCGGATCGGCTGACCTCGCTACCCCGCCGGCAGCGTCAGTCCCCAGGCCCCCTCCCGCACCGTCCACGTCCGCGTCCCCACCGGCCCCGACACCACCGCGTCGGCCCGGTACCGGAAGTGCGCCCCCGACACGGTCACCGTCCGTCCGCTCGCCGTGAGCGGTGACGCCTCCGCGCCCACCGACAGCGGCCGCACCTCCACCACGGCCAGCCCGCCCGCGCCCGGCATCACCGACACCGCCTCGACCGGCTGGTCCAGGTCCACCAGCGTCACCCCGTCGACCTCCACCCGCAGCCGGGCCGGACCGGACGAGCCCGGAGTCGCGACGCCCCGGGCCGGCCGCGAGGACGCCAGCGTCCGTACGAGCGACTGGCAGGTCCGAAGCCAGGAGTACGCCGACACCGACCCCGAACCGGAAGCCGGCGGTCCCGCGCCCGCTCCCGCCCCCGAGCCCGGCCCCACGCCGTCGTGCGCCGCGACCGGCGGAATCCCCACCGCCCCCAGCACCACCCCGTCACTGTCGTCGACGAGCAGGTCCAGGCGTCGTTCCGCCCCGTCCAGCACCGCCCGCGCCGCCGCCACCGCGCCCGACGGCAGTCCGAGCGACCGGGTGAGGCCCAGCGCCGACCCCACCGGCACCACCGAGAGCGCGCATCCCGCCAGCTCACGCTGCCGGTGCAGCAGGCCGACGGCCCGCAGCAGCGCGCGGTCGTCACCGATCACGACGGGCCGCCGCGAGCCGCGTCGCCGCAGCGCCCGGGCGAACTCCTCCGGGCTGTCCGGCAGACATACCTTCGTGCTCGCGGCACCCGCGCTGAGCACGTCTTTCGCGATCCGGACGGATTCTCCGTCCGCCCGCCGGGCGACCGGATCGATGACCACCAGAAGCTGATCGGGCGTCGCGGAGGACCTCGCGGAAGTCGCCACCTCGGCCATGCCTCGCTTCCTCGGGTAGCATCTTTGTGCAAGAGCCCCTTGCGCTATTGCGCCAGGGGTTTCGTCTATTCCGGGGCATCCGGTCCGACGGTTGGCGGCCAACGACGGTCGCGGTGCACGTGGCGAAAAATCGCCGCGCACGCCCTCGACCATGGACATGCCCCGCCCGGAAGGGGTGTACGCGCGTGCCCGCACTTGTGCTGCTCGGTGCTCAGTGGGGTGACGAAGGCAAGGGAAAGGCGACGGACCTGCTCGGTGGCTCCGTCGACTATGTGGTGCGCTACCAGGGCGGCAACAACGCCGGCCACACGGTAGTCGTGGGCGATCAGAAGTACGCCCTTCACCTGCTCCCTTCCGGAATCCTGTCTCCCGGTTGTACGCCGGTCATCGGTAACGGCGTCGTCGTCGACCCGTCGGTCCTGTTCTCCGAGCTGAGCGGGCTGAACGAGCGAGGCGTCGACACGTCCAAGCTCCTGATCAGCGGAAACGCGCACATCATCACGCCGTACAACGTGACCGTCGACAAGGTGACGGAACGCTTCCTCGGCAAGCGCAAGATCGGCACCACCGGGCGCGGCATCGGCCCGACCTACGCCGACAAGATCAACCGCGTCGGCATCCGCGTCCAGGACCTCTACGACGAGTCGATCCTCACCCAGAAGGTCGAGGCCGCGCTCGACGCCAAGAACCAGATGCTCACCAAGCTCTACAACCGGCGCGCGATCGCCGTCGGCCAGGTGGTCGAGGAGCTGCTGGGCTACGCGGACAAGCTCCGCCCGTACGTCGCCGACACCGTCCTGGTCCTCAACCAGGCCCTCGACGACGACAAGGTGGTCCTCTTCGAGGGCGGCCAGGGCACGCTGCTGGACATCGACCACGGCACGTACCCCTTCGTCACCTCGTCGAACCCGACCGCGGGCGGCGCCTGCACCGGCGCCGGCGTGGGTCCGACGAAGATCAGCCGGGTCATCGGCATCCTCAAGGCGTACACGACCCGTGTCGGCGCGGGACCGTTCCCGACCGAGCTCTTCGACGAGGACGGCGAGGCCCTGCGCCGCATCGGTGGCGAGCGGGGTGTGACGACCGGCCGTGACCGCCGCTGCGGCTGGTTCGACGCGGTGATCGCCCGTTACGCGACCCGGGTCAACGGCCTCACGGACTTCTTCCTCACCAAGCTCGACGTCCTGACCGGCTGGGAGCAGATCCCGGTCTGCGTGGCGTACGAGATCGACGGCAAGCGCGTCGAGGAGCTGCCGTACTCGCAGTCCGACTTCCACCACGCGAAGCCGGTCTACGAGATGCTGCCGGGCTGGAGCGAGGACATCAGCAAGGCGAAGACCTTCGCCGAGCTGCCGAAGAACGCGCAGGCGTACGTCAAGGCGCTGGAGGAGATGTCCGGCGCCCCGATCTCCGCGATCGGCGTGGGCCCGGGCCGGGACGAGACGATCGAGATCAACTCGTTCCTGTAGAGAACCGCGGGCCGACACCGGCGGCCGGGGCCCCGAGCGGGGTCCCGGCCGTCAGTCTTCTCGGGGACGGATACGCTGGCCGGTGCCGGCAGCGGCAGCGAACGGACAGCGCGGAGCGGATCGGATCGGAACATGCGGAAGCCCACCACCCGGATGTGGATCTGGCTGACCGTGGCGGTCGTCGCCGTGACCGGAGGTCTCCTCTACGTCGACAGCCACCGCGTCTCCGCCGCCCCGCACGCGGACGACGCCAAGTGCGACAAGGTCGTCTCCCGCCTCCCGGACGACATACCCGGCGCGTCGCGCGACTGGGCCCTCGGTGACGGCGTCGCCTCCTGGGGCGGCCAGAAGGGGGTGTTCCGCTGCGGAGCCGAGGAGCTGCCGCCGAACATCAACCTCTGCGTCACGGCCGACGGTGTCGACTGGGTCCTGGACGAGGAGCGGCTGGAGCGCGACGGCGTGAGTGTCCTGCGGACGTACGGCCGCTCACCGGCCGTGGAGTTCACGTACTCCGGTCCGCGCGAGGAAGTGGGCGGCATCCTCGCCACGCTGGACCCCGCCGTGAAGTGGATCCCGCAGGAGCGGAAGTGCGTCGGCCTGCAGGACGCCACCGTCCTGTAGCCGTTCGGCCCCCTCCGCCGGGCGCCGGCGTGAGGCGTGGGGTCGGATCGGGGCATGACCGACCGTGAGAGCGGGGGCGTGTCCGAGCGTGACCGCGCCGCGTTCTGCCAGGGCCCGTACGGCGGCGTGACCGACGAGGGGGCCTGCGGCGACCCGGCCCGCTTCGAGGTCGTCCGGCATCTGCGGGCGCCGCTGCGGGTGTGCCCCGTACATCTGGGGCCGTGCCTGCTGCTGGCGGACGGGGTGCTGTGGCCGCCGGAGATCCGCCTGATCCGGTGAGCGCTCGCGGGGGTTCGGGGTCGCCGGGAGTGGTTCACTTGGGTGACCTCGGGCGGCTCCCGGCCCCTGGGACCAAGGACGCGGAAGGAAGCCGTACGGTGCCCGGACGATCCGACGACCGCCCCGACGCCCGACTCGTCAGCCGACAGGGCGGCCGATCCGATGGCCGATCCGACGGCCGATCCGACGAGATGGCTCGGCGGTTCGAGCAGGACCGGCCCCGGCTGCGGGCGGTCGCGTACCGGATCCTCGGCTCTCTCGGCGAGGCCGACGACGCCCTCCAGGACGCCTGGCTGCGCGCCGACCGCGCGGACACCTCCGACGTGGAGAACCCCTCCGGCTGGCTCACCACGGTCGTGGCCCGGGTCTGCCTCAACCTGCTCCGCTCCCGGGACACACGTCGCGAGGAGCCCCTGGACGACGGGACGGGCCGGGGGCCGGTCGGTGGGGCGCCGCTGTCCGGCGGGCACTCCGTCGCCGATCCGGAGGAGGAGGCGCAGCTCGCCGAGTCCGTCGGTATCGCGCTGCTGATCGTCCTGGACACCCTGGGGCCCGCCGAGCGGCTCGCGTTCGTCCTGCACGACATGTTCGACGTGCCCTTCGACGACATCGCCGCGATGCTCGAGAAGACGCCCGCGGCCACCCGCCAGCTGGCCAGCCGCGCCCGCCGCCGGGTCAGGGGCGTCCCCGCGTCCGACGCCGACCTGCCCCGCCGGCGCCGCGCGGTCGACGCGTATCTGGCGGCCACGCGCTGCGGCGACTTCGACGCGCTGCTCTCCCTGCTCCACCCGGACGTCGTCCTGAGCGCCGACGCGGCGGTCGTTCCGACGCCCGAGCCCATCACCGTCCGCGGTGTGGAGCGGGTGGCCAGGGGAGCGATGGCCTCGATGGGCCGGGCCCGCTGCGCCGGTGTCGTCCTGGTCGACGGCCGGGCGGGCATGGCGATGTCCGAGAACGGCCGGCTGCGCGTGGTGCTCCGCTTCACCTTCGCGGAGGACGGCCTCATCACCGGCATCGATGTGATCGCGGAGCCGGAACACCTGAACAAACTGGACATCGCGGGCATAAGCTGAGGTCGTACACGCCGCGTCGGCAGAGGAAGCGGAGAAGGTGAGTGCGATGCGCGTGCTGCTCAAGGCGACGCTGGACACGGAGAAGGCGAACGAGGCCATCCGCAGCGGGAAGTTGCCCGAACTGATCAACCAGACGCTCGACCATCTCAAGCCGGAGGCCGCCTACTTCGGTCCTCTCGGCGGCCGGCGGACGGCCCTCATGGTCTTCGACATGCAGGACAGTTCGGAGCTGCCGCCCACCGGTGAGCCGTTCTTCACCCAGCTGAACGCCGAGGTCGAGGTGTCCCCGATCATGAACGCGGACGATCTGCGGAAGGGGCTCTCCCGGCTCAGCTGAAGACGATCATCGATCCCTGTGCCAGGCTCCGCGTGGCCGCCGTGTGCAGGCCCAGCCACACATGGCGTTCCCGGGCGAAGGGGCTGGAGTCGTACGGCGCGGGAACGGCCGGCTCCTCCAGTTCCGTCGGGGCGAGCGGTGGCCGTGGTGCTGCCGGGGGGTTGGCCGGATCGATGCCCAGGGCCGGGGCGACGGTCTCCAGCTCCCGCAGCAGGGCGTGCGAGGAGCCCAAGGGGCCGCCTCCTGCCAGGAGTTCGTCGCTGGAGAGCGGGTGCGGGAAGTCGACGGGAACGTAGGCGCCCGCGTGGTCGTAGTGCCAGACCAGGTGCGACTGCTGGGCCGTCGCCTCGAACATCTCCAGCAACTGCTCGTAGTCGCCGCCGAGTTCGTCGACCGGCGTCACCGGCAGCCCGCACACCTGGAGCAGGTAGGACCGGCGCAGGAAGTGCAGCGCGTCGTAGTCGAACCCGGCCACCGGGGCGACCTCGCCGGAGAGCCCCGGCATGTACTGGTACACCGGTACCGGTGGCAGCCCGGCCTCGGCGAGCACCTTGTCGTATTGCGCGAGTTCTTCGGCGAACGGGTTGTCCGGCGTGTGGCACAAGACGTCGACGAGCGGTACCAGCCACAGGTCACAGGCCAAAAGAGGGCTCCTCACACAGCACAGTGGTCAGCGAAGGGAAGCGTAGTCGGTACGCGTTGCGTGCAGTTCCCATACCCATCTGGGGCCGGACCACGACACGACGGGCGTTGGTCATCCGCCCGGCGTGCACCGGTCATCCGCCGGCGAGCCGCTCGATGAGGGCGAGCGAGTGGGCGTTGTACGCGTCGACGAGCGAGCGCGCGGCCGGGGCGTCGCGACGGGCGAGGGCGTCGACCAGCTCGGTGTGCCCGGACCACAGCGCGCCGCGCAGATCGCTGAGCCGGCGCAGGTGCTGCACCGTGCACACCCAGCTCTGCACGCGCAGCCGGTGCAGGAAGTCGGAGAGGTAGCGGTTGCCGAACAGGACGGCCAGCTCGCGCCAGAACCGCAGGTCGTAGCCGATGAGGATGGTCAGGTCGCCGGCCGCGGCGGCGCGCTGTGCCTCCTCGCCGCGCCGTCGGACGCCCGCGAGGGCGGCGGCGATCCGCGGGTCGTCCGGGTCCGGGCCGCCCCGGCGGTCGTCGATGAGGACGAGGAACATCCCGTCGGTGACGAGGCCGCGGGCCGCGATCATGCCGCGGAAGTCGTCGACCGAGTACTCGTGCACGCGGAAGCCGCGGTGATGGTCGGCGTCGAGCAGCCCCTGCGCGGACAGGTCGACCAGTGCCTCGCGCACGGGCGTCGCGGAGACCCCGTACTGCTCGGCGATCTCCTTGACCGTGAACTCCTGCCCCGGCTGGAGCCGCCCGGCCAGCACCTCGTCGCGGAGCGCGTCGGCGATCTGCTGTCGCAGGGTGCTGCGCGTGACGGCACCGGTGCCGCTGGGGCCGGGCATGATCGGGCGTCTCCTCGTGGCGTCCGGGTGGCGTGCTCGTCCACACGTCTGTGGCGTGCTCGTACACATGTCTACCGTGTACGAGCACGCCACCTTACGCGCTCGGGTCCCTCCCGCTGCCCGCGAGCGGGCAGGCCCCGCTCGGGCAGGCCCCGCTCGGGCAGGTCCCGCTCGGGCAGGTCCTACTCGGTGTACTCGTCCGCCACGGACAGCGCCGTGTCCAGGACCGCCAGGCCCTCCTTCAGTTCGGCCTCGGAGATGTTGCACGGCGGCACGACGTGGGTCCGGTTCATGTTCACGAACGGCCATACGCCGTGGACCTTGGCGGAGGCGGCGAACGCGGACATCGGGGTGGCGGCCTGCCCGGTGGCGTTGTAGGGGACCAGCGGTTCGCGGGTCTCCCGGTCGCGTACCAGTTCCAGTGCCCAGAACATGCCGGTGCCGCGCACCTCGCCCACGCTCGGGTGGCGTTCGGCCAGATCCCGCAGCGCCGGTTCGACGACATCGGTCCCGAGCCGGGCGGCGTGCTCGACGATGCCCTCCTCCGCCATGACGTTGATCGTGGCGACGGCCGCGGCACAGGCCAGCGGGTGCCCGGAGTAGGTCAGCCCGCCGGGGTAGGGCCGCTCGGCGAACGTCTCGGCGATCCGCGCGGAGATCGCGACGCCGCCCAGCGGGACGTAGCCCGAGTTCACGCCCTTGGCGAAGGTCATCAGGTCGGGCACGACGTCGTACAGGTCCGCCGCGAACCACGTGCCGGTCCGGCCGAACCCGGCCATGACCTCGTCGAGCACGAAGACGATCCCGTACTTGTCGCAGATCTCGCGGACCCCGGCCAGGTAACCGGCCGGCGGCGTCATGATCCCCGCCGTGCCCGGGATCGTCTCCAGGATGACCGCGGCGACCGTCCCAGGGCCCTCGAAGGCGATCGTCGTCTCCAGGTGCTCCAGCGCCCGCGCGCACTCCTGCTCCTCGGTCTCGGCGTAGAAGCGCGAGCGGTAGAGGAAGGGCGCCCAGAAGTGCACGGCACCGGCCGTGCCGCTGTCCGAGGCCCAGCGGCGCGGGTCGCCGGTGAGGTTGATCGCCTGCTGGGTGCCGCCGTGGTACGAGCGGTACGCCGACAGCACCTTCGGCCGCCCGGTGTGCAGCCGGGCCATGCGCACGGCGTGCTCCACGGCGTCCGCGCCGGCGTTGGTGAAGAAGATCTTGTCCAGGTCGCCGGGTGTCCGTTCGGCGATCAGCCGGGCCGCCTCCGAGCGCGCCTCGATGGCGAACGCGGGCGCGAAGGTGGTCATCCTCGCCGCCTGCTCCTGGATCGCGGCGACGACCTTGGGGTGCTGGTAGCCGATGTTGGTGTAGACGAGCCCGCTGGCGAAGTCGAGGTAGCGCTTGCCTTCGTAGTCCCAGAAGTACGACCCCTCGGCGCCGGCGACGGCGAGCGGGTCGATGAGCTCCTGCGCGGACCAGGAGTGGAAGACGTGCGCGCGGTCCGCGGCCTTCACGGCGGCGCCGGCCTGGGGATGGGGCTGAGGGGTCATGCGGCCGAGGGTAGATGTCCGCGATGCGGAAACGGAATCGGCGTCCTGTCTGCGGTCGGGGGCTTTCCACGACAGGTTGTCGACGGGGCGGGGCGTACCGGGAGGAGGCCGGGCACGAGGACTGTTGACAGGAGGCTGTCGAAATGACAGTCTTCTGTCATACGGCCGGGCGTGCACACCACGCCCGCACCTCACCCGCTGGAGGATTCATGAACGGCACCCGCAAGCCCGTCCACCTCGCCGTGTACGACACCCTGGCCGACTGGGAGACCGGCCACGCGACGGCTCACCTGGCCCGCGCCGGATACCCGGTCCGTACCGTCGGTCCCACCACCGACTCCGTCACGAGCATCGGCGGTCTGCGCGTCCAGCCGGACCTGGCTCTGGCCGGCCTGCGTCCCGAGGACAGCTCCCTGCTGGTCCTCCCGGGCGCCGACCTCTGGGACGCGGGCGACGACCTCGCCCCCTTCGCCCGTACCGCTCGTTCCTTCCTGGACGCGGGGGTGCCCGTCGCCGCCATCTGCGGCGCCACCGCCGGGCTGGCCCGCGAGGGTCTGCTCGACGACCGCGCGCACACCAGTGCCATCTCCTTCTACCTGGCGGCGACCGGCTACGCGGGCGGCGAGCGGTACGTGGAGGCCGACGCGGTCACCGACGGCGGCCTGGTCACCGCCGGGCCCACCGAGCCGGTCGCCTTCGCCCGGGAGATCCTCGGGTTGCTCGGGGTGTACGAGGGTGAGGTGCTGGACGCCTGGTACCGGCTGTTCCACGACTCCGACCCGCAGGCGTACGCCGTGCTGGAGAAGGCGGGCGCCGCGTGAGCCGGGAGCGTCAGGACCTGCTCAGCCGCGGCGCCCTCGGCGTCTTCAGGCTGGGCGGCCAGTTCCTCGCGGTGGCCGAGGAACTGGCCCGCCCCGCCGGGCTCACCGCGGCGTGGTGGCAGGTGCTCGGCGCGGTGCTGCGCGAGCCGCTGCCCGTCTCCGGCGTCGCGCGGGCGATGGGCATCACCCGGCAGAGCGTGCAGCGCATCGCCGATCTCCTGGTGGAGCGCGGCCTCGCCGAGTACCGGCCCAACCCGGCCCACCGCCGTGCCAAGCTCCTCGCGCCGACCCAGGCGGGCCGCGCGGCCGTCTCCCGCATCGGCCCCGGGCACGCCGCCCTCGCCGACCGGCTGGCCGAGGCCTACGGGTCCGAGGCGGAACTCGCCGCGGCGGTCGAGGCACTCGAACGCCTGTCGAAGGCGCTGGACGCTCTCGGCGACCCGCCTGTTACGGAACCGTAGAACCGGACCGGCTCACCGCACGGTCGCCCCGCACTATCTTGGGTCTGTTGCCACGTGGATTCACGTGCGGGGGGAAGGCGGCGCGACATGGAGAAGCTCGGGGGCGGGGACCCGAGGCAGATCGGGGTCTACCGGCTGCTGGCGCGGCTCGGTGCGGGCGGTATGGGCCAGGTCTATCTGGCCCGCTCGGACCGCGGACGCACGGTCGCCGTCAAGCTGGTGCGCGAGGAACTGGCCGCGCGGGAGGAGTTCCGGGCGCGGTTCCGGCAGGAGGTCGCCTCCGCGCGGCGGGTCGGCGGGTACTGGACGGCGCCCGTGCTGGACGCCGACACCGAGGCCGCCGTCCCGTGGGTCGCCACCGGGTACGTCGCGGGCCCCAGCCTCCAGCAGGTCGTCGGGCACGACCACGGAGCCCTGCCGGAGCGGTCGGTACGGACCCTGGGCGCGGGTCTCGCCCACGCGCTCCAGGACATCCACGCCGCCGGGATCGTGCACCGCGACCTCAAGCCGTCCAACGTGCTCGTCACCATCGACGGCCCCCGGGTCATCGACTTCGGTATCGCGCGGGCCCTGGAGACGGTCACCGACGGCGGACTCACCCGCACCGGCGCGCTGGTCGGCTCGCCCGGGTTCATGGCGCCCGAGCAGGTGCGCGGCGACCGCATCACGCCCGCGTGCGACGTCTTCTGCCTCGGCTCGATCCTCGCCTACGCCACCACCGGCGAGCTGCCCTTCGGCACCGCCAACAGCGGCGTGCACGCCCTGATGTTCCGCATCGCCCAGGAGGAACCGGACCTGGACGGTGTGCCCGAGGGCATCGCCGACCTCGTACGCGACTGCCTGAAGAAGGACCCCGCCGCCCGCCCCGGCCTCGCCGAGGTCCTCGAGCGCACCGGCGCGCAGGACACGGTGGCCGAAGGCCGTTCCCGCGACCCCTGGCTGCCCGGCGCGCTGGTGGCCCAGCTGGGCCGGCACGCGGTACGGCTGCTGGACACGGAGAACCCGGAGGCCCCGGAGCACCCGGAGACGCCGGGCGCGGCGGAAGCGGCGGAAGCGGCCGAGCCGCAGCCGGCCGCCCCGAACCCGCCCCCGGCCGCCCATCCCTCCGCTCCTTCCGTGGAGCGGGAACCGGCCGAAGGCCCGCCACCCCCGCGCGAGCCGGGAAGTGACAGCGGCGCCCCGCTGGACCACCTCCCCACACTCGTCGCGGGCCAGAGCCCCCCGACACCCCCGCCCGCCCACGGTTACGCCCCGGCCCCGACCCCGGCCTGGACCGCGCCCCCGGGGTACCACCCGCCGTACGGCGGCCCCGGCTCGACCCCGCCCTATGGCCCTCCGCCCTACGGACCCCGGCCGTACGGCTCGCCGCCGCCCGAGCAGCCCCGAAGAGGCCGTTCCACCGCGCTGCTGATCGTGGTCGCCCTGGTCGTCGCGCTGGGCGCCGGAGGATCGGTCTACGCCCTGATGAGCGGGGACGACGACGGTGGCGACCGGGCCGGCGGCGGCGACCGGACCAGCACCGCCACGGCCGGCGCGCCGCAGGACCCGGACCCCGGTACGGACGGCCCGGCGCCGACGACCGAGGCCGGCCAGCCCACGACGCCCAGCTCGTCGCCGACCCAGGACGGCACGATCCCGACGGAGTACCTGGGCACCTGGGCGACGACCATCGACAACGCGTCCGGCGTCCATCCCCGGCGGCTGACCATCCAGCAGGGCGACGTGGGCGACACGGTCCTGTCGCTCGTCGCCGACGGCCCCTCCGGCAACGGCTCCTACCACTGCGTCTTCGAGGCCGACCTGACCGGCGCGCCGGGCCCCGACGGCCCCCTGAACCTCGGCCCTTCCAGGGTGACGGTGGGCCCCTCCGCCTCCTGCACCCCGGGCGATCCCACCCGGGTCACCCTCCTGCCGAACGGCACCCTGGCACGTACCAACACCAGCGACGGCGAAACACTGACCTACCGACGCCAGTAGCAGCGTCGCGCGGTGCCGCGCCGTGCCGGGCAGTCGTGCCTCCCCCAGTGACTGAACGGCCTGGGAGGCACCCGGTCAGCGCCGGGCCGCGCGACCCACCCCCGGCCCGCACCCACGCCGGGCGCCAGAAACGCCGAGCACCGCACCCACCGCAGTCCGCAGTCCGGAGCCCACGATCACCGCGGCTCAGGCGGCCGCTGCCGAGGCATGTTCGGCCGAGCCCCGTTGGGCGCCATCGAGAAGCGCCCGGGCCCCCCGCCCCCCGCCTCCGAGGCCCGCCCCGCCCCGCCGGCGACCCCCGACTGCAACCCCAGTGGCGCGGCCCCGGTCCGGAAGTCCACCATCCAGTCCGCCGTCTCCGCCCGCACCAGCTCCGTCACGTCCTCCGAGAACCGGCGCAGCACCAGCAGACACCGGTCGGCCGCCTCGCTCGCCGTCCCGTCGGCCGGTCCCAGCACCTCCCGCACGCTCTCCGACGCCCAGTCGAACTGGAGCGCCTGAAGCCGCCGCTGCACCGCCTGAGCCGTGGCCACGTCCCGCATCCACCCGGACGTCACCCCGAAATACCGGTCGGCGGCCACGCACGCCACCCCGATCAGCAGCGCCAGGTACCCCCAGGGGGCGGCCCCGCCCACCATCCCGGACATGTCCAGCAACGGCAGCGCCGCCCCGGCGACCGCCCCCGTCGCCGCCCCGCCCCGCAGCGCCATGGCGCTCCGTCGCTTCCACACCCGGTCCGCCAGGTACCAGGCCGCCGTGTCCAGCGCGCCCCGCTCCACCCACCTGTACAGCTCGTCCAGCCGTTCCGCGGGCAGCGCCCAGTCCCCGAGTGGAAACGCCCGCCCGGTGAGGTCGCCCGGCCGTGGCCCGGCCGCCCCCTCACCGCCCCGCCCGTCGTGGGGCGGCCCCTCGGGCTGCATGTCCGGCTGACCCACCCGGCACTCCCTACTGCTCACCGTCCGTGAAGACCTCGAAGCCCGAAGTCCTGAGGACCTCATGCGCCGGAATCCTTCCTACCGCCCAATGGGTGGCGAAAACCTGGGTTACGTCGCTTTTCCATCCGGAAGAGGGCGTTGATCAGGTATAGGACTGTCCCGGCATCACTCGAAAGAGTGCTGGAGCGAGGGCCGCGCGGACCACGTAGGCTCGTGCCGAACGGCAAAATCCCGCGGTGACCCCGCGGCGACAGCGGCGACAGGAGCTGAACGTGATCCCCGGTGGTGGCCAGCCCAACATGCAGCAGCTGCTTCAGCAGGCGCAGAAGATGCAGCAGGACCTCGCCCAGGCCCAGGAGGAACTGGCGAGGACCGAGGTCGACGGCCAGGCGGGCGGCGGCCTGGTCAAGGCCACGGTCACCGGCTCCGGCGAGCTGCGCGGCCTCGTGATCGACCCGAAGGCGGTGGACCCGGAGGACGCCGAGACCCTCGCCGACCTGGTCGTCGCGGCGGTCCAGGCGGCCAACGAGAACGCGCGGAACCTCCAGCAGCAGAAGCTCGGCCCGCTCGCCCAGGGCATGGGCGGCGGCAGCGGCATCCCGGGCCTGCCTTTCTGAGTACGACTCCCCGTTCGGCTTTCTCAGACCGGCCCGAGCCCTCTACCGTACGTAGTGCAGGAACATCAGGAAGGACGGCAGTCCGTTGTACGAAGGCGTGGTCCAGGACCTCATCGACGAACTCGGGCGGCTGCCCGGCGTCGGTCCCAAGAGCGCGCAGCGGATCGCCTTCCACATCCTCCAGGCGGAACCGACCGACGTACGGCGGCTCGCCCAGACCCTCATGGAAGTGAAGGCCAAGGTCCGCTTCTGCGCGACCTGTGGGAACGTCGCGCAGGAAGAGCAGTGCAACATCTGCCGTGACGCGCGTCGCGACCCGTCCGTCATCTGTGTGGTGGAGGAGCCGAAGGACGTCGTGGCCATCGAGCGCACCCGCGAGTTCCGCGGGCGCTACCACGTGCTCGGCGGCGCGATCAGCCCGATCGACGGAGTCGGCCCGGACGACCTCCGCATCCGCGAACTGCTCGCCCGCCTGGCGGACGGCGCGGTCACGGAGCTGATCCTGGCCACGGACCCGAATCTGGAGGGCGAGGCCACGGCCACGTACCTCGCCCGCATGATCAAGCCCATGGGCCTCAAGGTCACCCGCCTGGCCAGCGGCCTCCCGGTGGGCGGCGACCTGGAATACGCGGACGAGGTGACCCTCGGCCGCGCCTTCGAGGGGAGACGACTCCTAGATGTCTGACGCCACTCTGCACGCGACCGACCAGAACCCGGACGACTTCGCGGTCCAGATCGCGGACCAGATCGAGAGCTTCCTGGTCGCCGTGACCGAGGTCGCCAAGGGCGACGAACCGGACTCGGCGGTCCCCTTCCTGCTCCTGGAGGTCTCCCAGCTCATGCTGGCCGGCGGCCGCCTGGGCGCCCACGAGGACATCGTCCCCGACGAGCGCTACGAGCCCGACCCGGGTCCGGAACTCGACGTGGACGACCTCCGCGAGAACCTCGCCCGCCTCCTCGAACCGATCGACGTCTACTCCGAGGTCTTCGACCCCTACGAGCCGCGCAAGGCTCCCGTCCCGGCCCGTATCTCCGACGACCTCACCGATGTCATCACCGACCTCCGTCACGGCATGGTCCACTACAAGGCGGGACGCACCACGGAGGCCCTGTGGTGGTGGCAGTTCTCCTACTTCTCCAACTGGGGCTCCACGGCCTCCGCGACCCTGCGCGCCCTCCAGTCGGTCGTCGCCCACGTCCGCCTGAACCAGCCCCTGGAGGAACTGGACGGCCTCGACACCGACCAGGACCTCGGCGACGAGGTCTTGGAGACGGAGGCCGGCCGGGTCATGGTGGAGGAGATCGCGGGCCCGCTGGGCCTGCGCCCGGTCAGGTGACGCGGTCCTTTTCCGGCGGGCTGGGGGCAGGTGCTGTGCTGAAAAGCGTGAACTGACGGCCGTAAATGTCCTCGGGGCGCTCGGATGAGCGGTGCGAGGACAGCGGGGCCGAATCGTTCACGCTTTTTGGGTGGGGGTACTGCTTGGGGAGGAGTTGCGCCTCCTCAGCCACCGGCCCCGACTCGCGGCCCTGTTCCGGGAGCCGGCGGACTGAGCCGTTCCGCTTGTGAACGTGTGACACACGGCACTTTCCCGAGTGACCCGCGTCCTCCTGGGCATGAGCCTGCCTGGACGAGCCAGGAAGTCTCACCATGCGATACCGCAGGGGGGAAATCCGGACGCTCGGTAAAATGAGCCGACCGCAGTACATATACGTACGTGCGGAAAGAGACGGATTGAGCGAGGAGCGCACGTGGGCCTTGTCGTGCAGAAGTACGGAGGCTCCTCCGTAGCCGATGCCGAAGGCATCAAGCGCGTCGCCAAGCGGATCGTGGAAGCGAAGAAGAACGGCAACCAGGTGGTCGCCGTTGTTTCCGCGATGGGCGACACGACGGACGAGCTGATCGATCTCGCCGAGCAGGTATCCCCGATCCCTGCCGGGCGTGAACTCGACATGCTGCTGACCGCCGGAGAGCGTATCTCCATGGCGCTGCTGGCCATGGCGATCAAAAACCTGGGTCACGAGGCCCAGTCGTTCACCGGCAGCCAGGCCGGAGTCATCACCGACTCGGTCCACAACAAGGCGCGCATCATCGACGTGACGCCGGGCCGCATCAAGACCTCGGTGGACGAGGGCAACGTCGCCATCGTGGCCGGCTTCCAGGGCGTCAGCCAGGACAGCAAGGACATCACCACGCTGGGGCGCGGCGGGTCCGACACCACGGCCGTCGCTCTCGCCGCCGCGCTCGACGCGGACGTCTGTGAGATCTACACCGACGTCGACGGCGTGTTCACCGCCGACCCGCGCGTGGTGAAGAAGGCGAAGAAGATCGACTGGATCTCCTTCGAGGACATGCTGGAACTCGCGGCCTCCGGTTCCAAGGTGCTCCTCCACCGCTGTGTGGAGTACGCCCGCCGGTACAACATCCCGATCCACGTCCGGTCCAGCTTCAGCGGACTGCAGGGCACCTGGGTCAGCAGCGAGCCGATCAAGCAAGGGGAAAAGCACGTGGAGCAGGCCATGATCTCCGGTGTCGCGCACGACACCTCCGAGGCCAAGGTCACCGTCGTCGGTGTGCCGGACAAGCCGGGCGAGGCGGCCGCGATCTTCCGGGCGATCGCCGACGCCCAGGTCAACATCGACATGGTCGTGCAGAACGTGTCCGCGGCCTCCACGGGCCTGACGGACATCTCCTTCACCCTGCCGAAGAGCGAGGGCCGCAAGGCCATCGACGCGCTGGAGAAGAACCGCGCGGGCATCGGCTTCGACTCGCTGCGCTACGACGACCAGATCGGCAAGATCTCGCTGGTCGGCGCGGGCATGAAGAGCAACCCGGGCGTCACCGCCGACTTCTTCACCGCGCTCTCCGAGTCCGGGGTGAACATCGAGCTGATCTCGACCTCCGAGATCCGTATCTCGGTCGTCACCCGCAAGGACGACGTGAACGAGGCCGTCCGCGCCGTGCACACCGCCTTCGGGCTGGACTCCGACAGCGACGAGGCCGTCGTCTACGGGGGCACCGGGCGCTGATGTCCGACATCCAAGGCGCCGGACGCTCCGGGCGGCCGACCCTGGCCGTCGTGGGAGCGACCGGCGCCGTCGGTTCCGTCATGCTCCAGATCCTGTCCCAGCACGCGGACGTCTGGGGCGACATCCGCCTGATCGCCTCGCCTCGCTCGGCCGGCCGCAAGCTGGCCGTGCGAGGGGAGGAGGTCGAGGTGGTGGCGCTGACCGAGGAGGTCTTCGACGGGGTCGACGTCGCCATGTTCGACGTACCCGACGAGGTGTCCGCCCAGTGGGCGCCGGTCGCCGCCGCCAAGGGTGTGGTGGTGGTCGACAACTCCGGCGCGTTCCGGATGGACCCGGACGTGCCGCTGGTCGTGCCCGAGGTCAATCCGCACGCGGTGCGGATGCGGCCGCGCGGGATCGTGTCCAACCCCAACTGCACGACGCTGTCCATGATCGTGGCGCTGGGCGCGCTGCACGCCGAGTTCGGGCTGCGCGAACTGGTCGTCTCGTCGTACCAGGCGGTGAGCGGGGCCGGACGGGACGGCGTGGAGACGCTGCGCCGGCAGCTGTCGCTGGTGGCCGGGACCGAGCTGGGGAACAGCCCCGGTGACGTGCGACGGGCCGT
Source organism: Streptomyces sp. NPDC017225 (assembly GCF_044331465.1). Classification (NCBI taxonomy): domain Bacteria; kingdom Bacillati; phylum Actinomycetota; class Actinomycetes; order Kitasatosporales; family Streptomycetaceae; genus Streptomyces; species Streptomyces sp. NPDC017225. The sequence goes on from NZ_JBIRNE010000012.1 coordinate 241,239, forward strand.
CGGCGACGACACCGGGCCGTTCCCGGAGCCGGTCGCGCTGAACGTCGTACCGTGGGCCGGGTCGTTGAGGGAGGACGGCTGGTCGTCGGAGGAGATGAAGGTGCGGGACGAGTCCCGCAAGATCCTCGGGCTGCCGAAGCTTCCGGTCGCCGTGACGTGCGTACGGGTGCCGGTGGTCACCACGCACTCCCTGACCGTGCACGCCCGCTTCGAGGGTGAGGTCACCGTCGACAAGGCCCGGGAGATCCTGGCCACGGCGCCCGGCGTGGTGCTCTTCGACAACCCGGCCGCGGGGGAGTTCCCCACCCCCGCCGACGTGGTGGGCACCGACCCGACCTGGGTGGGCCGGGTGCGGCGGGCCCTGGACGACCCGACGGCGCTCGAACTCTTCGTCTGCGGGGACAACCTGCGCAAGGGAGCCGCGCTGAACACCGCGCAGATCGCGGAGCTGGTGGCGGCCGAGTTCGGCTGAGCACGCCGGCCGTCGCGGGTCCGTTTGTAGGATTCGTGAACGAGATGTGATCCGGAAGTTGGTCCGGACTACTTGTACCCGGCACCTGTGGCATCAGAGGATTTGCTCCCCGCCCTCCGCAACCGTGCGAAGGGCGGGGAGCGTCTTTGCGGTCACCCATTCGGGCGCGGGGGCGCGTGGTCGGCGCGGGGACGCCGAGGGCGGGCGTGGGGACGCTCGTTCACATGGGACATAGGGGAAGAGCGGGACGATGAGGGCCTATGGCGCACCGTCAGTCGGATGGTTGTCCGACAGACGCGGGAACGTGACGCCCGGCACGTACAACCCTCACGGGGGTGGGCGTGTCCAACTGGCGTGGCAGAGGTACTCGATTTCACCGCTTCGACGCGTGGCCCCGCTGTGCGGCCGCCCGTCCGGTCCGTCCGGCCCGTCCGTCCCCGTGTGGCCGGTCCGGCCGGTGGCATGCCGGTGATCGCGCCCATGCCCGCTGCGCGGCCGGCCCGCATACCGAACCAGCGCGATGACGCGGAGGACGCGGCGGCGGGTACCACCGTCGACCACCTCACCGAGACGTACCGGAAGCACTACCGGTCGCTGCTCGGACTCGCCGCTCTCCTCCTCGACGACACCGCCTCCTGCGAGGACGTCGTCCAGGAGGCCTTCATCCGCGTCCACTCGGCGCGCAAACGCGTCCGTGACCCGGAGAAGACCCTGGCGTACCTGCGTCAGACCGTCGTCAACCTCTCGCGCTCGGCGCTGCGCCGCCGCATCCTCGGCCTCAAGCTGCTCTCCAAGCCCATGCCGGACATGGCGAGCGCGGAGGAGGGCGCCTACGACCTGCTGGAGCGCGACTCCCTGATCAAGGCGATGAAGGGACTGCAGCGCCGTCAGCGCGAGGTGCTCGTCCTGCGCTACTTCGCCGACATGACGGAGGCGCAGGTCGCCGAGACGCTCGGCATATCCCTGGGTTCGGTCAAGGCGTACGGGTCGCGGGGCATCGCGGCGCTCAGGGTTGCCATGGAGGCACCGGCATGAGCGACGGCAACGACGCGTGGCGCGCCGCCCGCGACGAGCCCGCCCCCCGGGAGGGGGACGCGCCGGCCGGACCCGCCGAGCCACCGGCCGGGTCGACCCGAGCCGCCGGGCCGCCGGCCGGGCGGACCGGGCAAGAACCGTCGACATACACGCACGCTGGGAACGGAACTGTGAACAACGGCCCCGCCGAACAGGGCCCCGGTACTCAGGGGCCTGACGGGCTGAACACGCCCGACGGGCTCGGCTCCGACGAGCTGGCCCTGCGCAGGATGCTGCACCAGGCCGTCCGGGACGTGGAGCCGAGCGACGGCACCCTGGACCACCTGCGCCGCGCGGTTCCCGCCCGACGGGCCCGCAAGCGCCAGGCCGTCGTCGGTATGGCCGCCGCCGCGCTCTTCATCGGCACGGCGGTCCCGGCTCTCGTGCACGTCTCGAACGCCACCGGTCCGGGCGCCGACCCGTCCGTCGCGGGCCACGCCTCGCAGGCCCAGGGCGGCACCTCCCAGGGCAAGGACCCGGCCGGCGGCCAGAGCGGCATCGCCGGCTCCGCGGGAACGGCCGAGGGCAAGGAGAAGTCCGGCCCCGAGGAGACGCCCGAGGACAAGGAGAGCGGTGCCGTGACGGGCTCGACGCCCGGCGCCGACCCCTCGGCCAGCGCCGCCGCCGACATCCCCGCGTGTACGGCGAAGCAGCTCGGCCCGGCCCTGGCGAGCAGCGCCGACCCCGACTCCACGGGTGTGGTCTACGGCTCCTTCCGCGTCACCAACGTGTCCTCCGACGGCTGTACCGTCGTCGGTCCCGGCAGTGTGGTCGCCACCCCGCAGGGCGCGGCGGACGCCACCCGGATCGGCACGGCACGGCACGCGGCCGGGGACGCCGCCGTCGGACTGCCCGACCCGTCCCTGGAGGCCGCGTCACTGACCCTGGCGGCGGGCTCCGCGTACGAGGTGCAGTTCGCCTGGGTGCCCTCGGAGACCTGCCCCACCACCGGCGGCAAGCCGGGGGGCGGCACCGACGGGCCCTCGCCCGACCCCTCGCCCACCGACGACACGGCCGCCACGGGCGGCACGGGCGGCACCTCCCCGGGCGCCGCCGACGCCGGCACCACGACCCAGTTGGTCACCGAGGACGGCCCGGCCGACGGGAGCGTGTCGGTGACGTACACCCCGCAGGGCGGCTCCGGCTCGGCGACGGCCACGGTGTCCAACGCCTGCGCGGGGACCGTCTACTGGACGGGTGTGCTGGCGGGCGCGGAGTAGGACCGCCGGCGTCTCAGACGCCGGACGGGGCGGGGCGGGACTCCCGTTCGCTCTCCTGCCCGGCGTTCTCCTGGTCCTCCGGGGCCAGGCCCAGCTCCGCGTCACGGGCGAGTTCGACCTCGCGGCGCAGCAGCCGGAACCACATGAAGATCACGAAGCCGACGAAGGCGAACCACTCGGCGGTGTAGCCGAGGTTCTGGAACGCCTTCAGGTCCAGCCCGGTTCCCTGCGGCGCGCTCACGGGCACGGCCCGCATCCCGGAGTCGCCCTCGTTGAGCGTGACCCACGCGTCGTACACGTCGTACGGCACGAGGTTCAGCAGCGTCGCCGCGCTGATCGCGCCGGTCTGGCCCTGCGGCCATCCGGAACGGCCGCTGACGCCGTTGCTGCCGGGCGACTCGGCCGCCTGGAGCGCTCCGGTGACGGTGACCTGGCCGGCGGGCGGGGCCGGGGCCTTCGCCGGGTCGGGTTCGCCGGGCAGCCAGCCGCGTACGACGGGCAGTGCCTCACCGTCGTCGGTGCGCAGCAGCGTGAGGACGTAGTAGCCCTCCCGGTCGTCCAGCTTCCGCTCCGGGACGAGCAGCTGGTCCTCGTACCGGCCGCTCACGGTGGTCTGCTCGCCGACCGTCGCCTTGTCCACCGGCAGCATCTCCGCCAGTGGGCGGGCCGCCTCCTGGCTCGCCGAATTCCGCTCGGTGGTCGTGGTCTCGTGGTCCTGGACCCGGTCCTCGAACCGGCCGAGCTGCCACGAACCCATGAAGATGCAGAAGGGGATGGCCAGGACGACGAAGACGTTGATCCCCCACCATCGGGGCGTCAGCAGAAACCGGTACACGCCCTCCACGGTACGGGGCGTGGCCGCGCGTCCTGTCCGCGGGGCTGTGGAAAAGCGCCCGGCTCGGCGGCGGCGGGGAAAGTTTTCCACAGGCTGGGGATCTGATCTGCGCGTTGTCGCCGGGTCGGGGCAGTATGGGGCCATGACTGAGAGCAACGGGTCCGTGTCGTCGGACCAGCGGCGGGGACAGGGCAGCACCGTGGACGGCCGGCGGGGCGGGGAGATGCCCGACTGGGAGAAGCGGTTCCGGGCCCCGCGGGTGTCGCTGCCCGACTGGGCCGAGGACGCACCGGACCGCTCCCTGTTCGTGTCGAACGCGACGGGGACGTACGAGCTGTACGCCTGGGACCGGTCGACCGGCGAGCAGCGCCAGGTCACGGACCGGCCCAACGGCACGACGGACGGCGTGCTGTCGCCGGACGGCGACTGGATCTGGTGGTTCGACGACAAGGACGGCGACGAGTTCGGCGTCTGGCGCCGCCAGCCCTTCGCGGGCGGCGAGGACGAGCTCGCGGTGCCCGGCCTCGACCCCTCCTACCCGGCGGGTCTCGCTCTCGGCCGGGACGGGCGCACGGCGGTGGTCGGCCGTTCGACCGACGAGGACGGTACGACGATCCACCTGTCGTACGCGGGCGGGCCCCCGGCGGAGATCTACCGGCACCGCGAGTCCGCGGGCGTCGGCGACCTCTCGCACGACGGCACGCTGATCGCCATCGAGCACACCGAGCACGGCGACGCCATGCACTCGGCGCTGCGCGTGCTGCGCCCCGACGGTTCGACGGTCGCCGAGCTGGACGACACGAAGGGCGGTGAGGAGGAGCTGGGCCTGGAGGTGCTGGGCTTCGCGCCGGTCGACGGGGACACCCGCCTGCTCATCGGCCACCAGCGCCGGGGCCGCTGGGAGCCCCTGGTGTGGGACGTGGCGACCGGCGAGCAGACCGACCTGGCCCTGGAGCTGCCCGGTGACGTCAGCGCCGAGTGGTACCCGGACGGCGGCGGCCTGCTGATCGTGCACGGCTTCGAGGCCCGCAGCGAGCTGTTCCGCTACGACTTCGCCGAGCGCGAGCTGGTGGAGATCGAGACCCCGGCCGGCACGGTCTCCGGTGCGACGGCCCGCCCGGACGGCAGCGTGGAGTACCTGTGGTCGTCGGCCGCCGAGCCGTCGGCGGTCCGCTCGACGACCGGCCGGGTCGTCCTGGATCCGCCCGGCATGAAGTCGCCGGGCTCGGTCCCGGTGGAGGACGTGTGGGTGGAGGGTCCCGGCGGCCGCATCCACGCCCTGGTCCAGAAGCCGGCCGGCACGACCGGCCCGCTCCCGACGGTCTTCGACATCCACGGCGGCCCGACCTGGCACGACAGTGACGCCTTCGCCGCCGGCCCCGCGGCCTGGGTCGACCACGGCTACGCGGTGGTCCGCGTCAACTACCGCGGCTCCACCGGATACGGGCGCGCCTGGACCGACGCCCTGAAGCACCGGGTGGGTCTCATCGAGCTGGAGGACATCGAGGCGGTGCGCGAGTGGGCGGTCACCTCCGGCCTCGCCGACCCCGACCGGCTGATCCTCACCGGCGGTTCCTGGGGCGGTTACCTCACCCTCCTCGGCATCGGCACCCGGCCCGAGGCGTGGACGCTGGGCATCGCCGCCGTCCCCGTCGCCGACTACGTCACCGCGTACCACGACGAGATGGAGGGGCTGAAGGCCCTCGACCGCACCCTGCTCGGCGGCACCCCCGAAGAGGTCCCCGACCGCTTCGAGGCCTCCTCGCCGCTGACCTACGTCGACCGGGTCAAGGCCCCGGTCTACATCTCCGCCGGCGTCAACGACCCGCGCTGCCCGATCCGCCAGGTCGAGAACTACGTCAAGCGCCTGGAGTCGAGGAACGCGGTGCACGAGGTGTACCGGTACGACGCGGGCCACGGGTCACTGGTGGTGGACGAACGGATCAAGCAGGTCAGCCTGGAACTGGACTTCGCGGCCAGGCACCTGCCGTAGAGCAAGGGGATGCCGTAGGGGCGGCGGCGCCCCTACGGATCCGTCCGCCGCCGCGCCCGCCGCCCGAGCAGCTCCGCCAGTCCCCGCCGGGTGGCAGCCAGCACCACCCGGTCCTCGCCCCGCAGGACGTACGTCTCGGGCAGCTCCCACACCAGCCCCCGCTCTCCCGTCCCACGCTCACCGGAGACCTCCAGCGCCAGCACCCGCCACGCCCCCGCCCGGAACGCCTCGCCGACCGTCTTCCCCTCCAGCTGCGGATGTCCGGCCACCTCCACCGCCGCGAACAGCAGCACCCGACGCTCGACGGGGATCGCCCCGAGGATCTGGCGGCCCATCATCGCCCCGGCGAACGCGGGCGCGGACAGATGGGTCACGCTGCGGCTCCGGGTGAGCGCGTCCGGGTGCGCGGCGCGCAGGGTGCGGTACACGGCGGTCGCGAAGTCGTCGTCGTACAGGCGCAGCACGACCCGCAGTCCGGACCGTACGGAGCGGGCGTAGAGCACGGCCTCCAGGTTGGTGGTGTCCACACTGGTCAGGGCGAGCAGGGAGTGCGCCCGGTGGATCTTGGCGGCCTCCAGGACGCCCTCCTGGGTGACGTCGCCGAGTACCACCGGAACCCGCAGCCGCCGTGCGGTCGCCATGCCGCGGGCCTCGGGGTCGGCCTCGACGCACACCACGGGGATGTCCATCTCCCGCAGCCGGGTCAGCACCCGGGTGCCGATCTTGCCGAGACCGAGCAGTACGACGTGTCCGCCGAGTCCGCGCGGCGGCTTGCGCACCGTCGAGGCGCTGCGGAAGGTGCCGAGGGCTTCGAGCACGGCGGCCAGCAGCACCGGCAGCAACAGCAGCCCGACGAAGCCGGAGAGCAGCTGGAGGATCTGACGGCCGGTGTCGTCGTTGTGGGCGGGCTCGTTGATGGAGAACAGGTCGAGCAGCGTCACGTAGATGGCGTGCAGCGGATGGTCGTCGGTGACCACCATCAGCGCCACCGCGAGCGCGACCACGCAGGCCCCCAGCCCTGCCAGCGACCACCGCAGCCGCCGCGAGAACAGCTCGCCGAACGGTGGCACACCGGCACGCGCGGTGGGCAGTGGAGGGCCGGAGTACGACACGTGCTCCAGGGCGACGGTGCCGCGTCCGGTGGCCGCCTCCACCGCGGCCGCGTCGGGCAGCAGTTGTGGTCCCTGGTCGCCGCTCCCCTCCGAACCGTCCGCGCCGGCCGGGTCGTTGCTCGTCGCGGAGAGCAGCGCGAGAGTGCACAGCCCGGGGTCGGCGACCTCACCGGGGCGGGGCGGCTGCCGTTCCACGGCGCGCAGCAGCAGCCCGTCCGTCTCGACGACCTTGCTGGTGCCGACCAGTGCGGTCGCGGCCAGCGCGGGTGCGGCCGTGTCGGCGTCGGACAGCACGGTCGTGGAGGTTCCGGCACCGTCGAGCCCCGAGTCCCGCGCGTCGCCGGTCGCCAGCGCGGCGCTCTGGTCGAGGAGTTCCTCGATGTGCTGGCCGAGCCGCCGGTTGTACAGGCGCAGGACCAGGCGCAGCCGGGGGTTGAGGCGGCGCGCGGTCAGGGCGGCGCGGATGTTGGTCTCGTCGTCGTCGTACACGAGGGCCAGTGCGGCGGCCCGCTCCACGCCGGCCTCCGCGAGCACGTCGTCGGTCGGCTCGGCGGCCTCCAGTTCGCGGACGGCGCCGTTCGGCTCGCCGGTGCCCGGGGTGGCGTCGCCGGAGCCGCTGTTGCCGCCGTTGCCCGAGCGGTTGACGGCGGCGCTGACCATGTCCAGCAGCGCCGCCGAGGCCGCGCGGGCGCGTCCGACCACCGGTTGCGGCACCTGGCGCCCGGAGGGCGGGACGACGAGGGTGACCTGTTCGCGGTAGACGCCGCGCAGCTCGGCGGCCAGCCGGTGCGCCAGCCCGTCGTCGCCGCACACCACCATGTGCGCGTCACCGTCACCCTGCGGAACCTGGTGCGGAACGCTCCCCGTTCGAGTCCCCATTTGTAAGAGGACAGTACCGGCGCCGGGTGCGGTTCCGGGAGCGACCGAGGAGTTGAGGGGGAGGAGAAGAGCGGCATTAAAGACGCGTAAAGATTGCCGGAACACGGCAGTGACGCGGTCACGGACCGCATGTGACTATTCGTTTCACCGAAGCTCAGCGACGGGCGAGAGGGGGACGGCACGCATGGCCTGGTTCATCGGGCTTGGCATCACGGGGGTCGTGCTGCTCGCCCTGTCGCTGGTCTTCGACGGACTGCTGGAAGGCGCGTTCGACGGAGTGCTGGACGGCGTCCTGGAGGGGTGGCTGTCGCTGCCGGTCGTCGCCGGGTTCACGGCGATGACCGGCTTCGGTGGGGCCATCGTCCTCGGTGCCGGCTGGACGGGCCCCGCGGGCGCCGCCGGGGCCGGCGCGGTCGCCGGAGTGGGGGCCGGCTGGCTGACGTACCGCTTCAGCCGTGCGCTGATGCGCGACCAGACCGCTGTCACGCCCAGTACGGACGACCTGCTCGGTACGTCCGGCAAGGTCGTGACCGCGATCCCCGCGGACGGTTTCGGCGAGGTGCTGCTCCGGCTCGCCGGGCAGCCGCTGAAGTGCGCGGCGCGCAGTGCGGGGCCGGTGGCGCGGGGCGCCGAGGTGTGGGTCGAGGCGGTCCCGACCGGTACGTCGGTCGTGGTGCGCCCGGTGGACCGCTGAGCGGGCTTTCGCCCTCTCCCCCTCTCCCCCTCTCCCTTCTCTTTCTTGTTCTGTGTGTTCCGTGTTCTGTGATTCGGGGGCGTTGTCATGAGTCCTGTCGTCATCGCGGTGCTGGGAGTCGTCGTACTCCTGGTGCTGCTCGCGCTGGTGGTGGTCAGCCGCTACAAGGTGGCCGGGCCGAGCGAGGCGTTCATCATCACGGGACGGCGCGGCAAGAAGTCGACCGATCCGGAGACGGGCCGGGTGTTCACCGACAACAGCGGCCAGAAGGTCGTGGTCGGTGGCGGTGTCTTCGTCGTGCCGTTCGTGCAGCAGAGGTTCACCCTGGACCTCTCCTCGCGGCACATCCCGGTCGCCGTGCGCGGCGCGGTGACGCTGCGCGGGGTCAAGGCCAACCTGGAAGGTGTCGCGATCGTCAAGGTCGGCGGCACGGAGGACGCGATCCGCGCCGCCGCGCAGCGGTTCCTGATGCAGCAGGACGGCATCGTCGGCTTCACCCAGGAGGTGCTGTCCGGCGCGCTGCGCGCGATCGTCGGCCGGATGTCCGTGGAGGACGTCATCCGGGACCGGGCCGCGTTCGCCGGGCAGGTCGCCGAGGAGGCGGAGGCGAGCCTGTCCGGGCAGGGCCTGGTACTGGACGCCTTCCAGATCCAGGACATCACCACGGAGGGTTCCTACCTGGAGGACCTCGGCCGTCCCGAGGCGGCGCGGGCCCGGCAGGAGGCCGACATCGCCGAGGCGGTGGCCCGGCGGGCCGCCGAGCAGGCGCGGCTGAAGGCCGAGGAGGAGATCGCGGTCGCGCAGCGGACCCTCTACCTGAAGCAGGCCGAGATCAAGGCCGAGACCGACCAGGCGTCGGCCCGCGCCAACGCCTCCGGTCCCCTGGCACAGGCGGCCCGGGAGCAGGAGATCCTCACCGAGCAGGAGAAGGTCGCCGAGCGGCAGGCCGCGCTGAAGGACCGCCAGCTCGACACCGAGGTGCGCAAGCCCGCCGACGCCAAGCGGTACGCGGCCGAGCAGGAGTCGGAGGCCCGCCGGGTGGCGCGGGTGAAGCAGGCGGAGGCCGAGCGCTCGGCCGAGATCGCCGCCGCCCAGGCCGAGGCCGAGCGGGCCCGGCTCACCGGTGAGGGCGAGAAGCAGCGGCGTGGCGCGCTGGCCGAGGCGGAGGCCATCGAGGGCCTCAAGCAGGGTGAGGCCGAGCGTTCCCGGCGTGCGGCGATCGCCGAGGCGGTACGGCTGGAGGGCGACGCGGAGGCCGCGGCGATCGCCGCCAAGGGCTCGGCCGAGGCCGGGGCGATGCGGGAGAAGGCAGACGCCTTCGGGAAGTACGGCGAGGCGGCCGTGCTCCAGATGCTGGTCGAGGTGCTGCCGCAGGTGGTGGCCAAGGCGGCCGAGCCGCTCGCGGCCGTGGACAAGATGACGGTCATCTCGACGGACGGCGCGAGCCGGCTGTCGCGCACGGTCGCCGACAACGTGGCGCAGGGCATGGAACTGCTGGGCTCCACCACGGGCGTCGACCTGCCGGCCCTGCTGAAGAACATCACCGGCCAGGCCGCGAAGGCGGCGGACGGGCCGGGCCAGGCGGGCCAGGAAAGTCAGCAGGGTCAGCCGGGTCAGCAGGGGCGAGCAGGTCAGCCGGACGGAGCGGACCCGCAGTTCAACGGCAAGGTGGAGATCACGGGCTGATCCACCGGTCCGTGCACCCGCCGCCTCGGGCCGGCCCGCTCAGACTTCCTGGGCGGGCCAGCCCAGCAGCCGAGCCCCGATGACCGCGGTCTGCAGGGTGTAGCGGTGCACGGGGTCGGCGGGGTTGGCCCCGGTCAGTTGATGGATGCGGTCCAGCCGGTAGGTGAGGGCCCGCACACTGAGCGCGAGGCGCCGGGCGGCCTCGGCCGCGGTGCAGCCGGCGTCGAAGTACGTCTCCAGGGTCCGCAGCAGCGGTTCGGCTCCGCCGCGGGCCCCGCGCAGCGGACCCAGCACGCTGACCACGAGGTCGGCCATGGCCTGCCGGTCGCGGGTGAGCACCGGGTAGACGAGCAGGTCGGCGGCGCGCAGCACGGGCTCGTCGAGTTCCAGCCGCTCGGCGAGTTCGAGGGTGCTCAACGCCTCCTCGTAGCTGTGCACCACGCCGCCCGCGCCGTTCTGGGGGCGCCCGATGGCCACCCGGCTGCCGTCCGTGGCGGCGTACGCCTGCTTGGCGAAGAAGGAGAGGACGTCGTCCTGGTCGCCGGGCGCGATGCAGATCAGCTGCCCGTTCTTGGTGGTGATCAGGATGCGCCGGTCGCCGAAGCGGGAGATGAGCGCGGACTCCACGAGCCGGGTGACCTGGGCGGTGTCGTCGTAGGCCTCGGGTCCCTCGGCCACCGCGACGGCGTGGGCGCGGGAGAGGACGAGTCCGAAGCGCTCGGCCCGTTCGGCGAGCCGGCCCAGGTCGCTGCGCCCGTAGAGCAGGTCGTCGATGAACTCCCGCCGCGCGGCCTCCTCCTGTCGTACGGCGAGACGCTGGGCGCGTTCGTATCCCTCGGCGAAGGCGTCGACGGCCTGGGCGACGGCGGCCAGCACACTGTCCGCGACGCCGGTGCCGGAGGCCGTCGCACCGCCGCCGGGCCAGGACGCGCGTGTGGCGTCCAGGTGCAGCCGTACGAGACTGCGCAGACTGTGGCCCGCTTCCGCGGCCTGCTCGCCGAAGAGCCGCCGGCTCTCCAGCTCGTCACGGTTCAGCCGGCGCCCGGTGCCGGCGGCCTGCGCGAGGATCTCGGCGTACCCGGTCAGGTACGTCTCCTGCTCGTCCGCCCGCCGGTCGTCCGCCCGCCGGTCGTCCGTCCGCCGGTCGTCCGCCTGCCGCTGTTCCGCCTGCCGCTGTTCCGTCTGCTGGTCCGTCACGCCGCGCCTCCCCCTGCCGTTCACGCCCGGTGCGCGGTGTCCGGCAACGTGAGGGTAGTCAAGGCTGCCGGAAACCGGCAACGCGCGAAGGCCTGGTCAGCGGCTGTCCTCCGCCGCTTCTGCCGGCCCCGGCGCCGACGCCTCGGGGCCGGGTGTCACGGCCGCTGGTACGGCTGCTGCTGCGACGTCCCGTACGCCTGACCGCCGAGGCCGCCCTGCCCGCTCACGGCCTGCGTCTGGAGCTGTCCGGCCTGTTCCTTGCTCACCTGCTGCTCGGCGCCGCAGAAGGTGCACTGCGTCATGTACTTCGTGGAGAACGGGAACAGCGGCACGAAGAACAGCGTGAACTTCGATACGCGCTTCCTGAGCGTGTGCGCGGAGGGGTTGCCGCACTGGCCGCACACCAGCGTCAGTATCGCGAGCTGGTAGAGGTATCCCTTGGTGCCGAAGATGATCACGAGGCGGTCCTTCCCGGGTCGGTCCCCCGCGGGCACGCAGGGCACGCAGATCTTCTCCCAGATTGCGCCCGGGCGGGCCCGGGAGGCCACCCGCGACCGATGTCAGTTTTCGGCGTGCGCGCCCCCGGCCTCCCAGCGCAGCAGATCCCCCGGCTGGCACTCGAGTACGTCGCAGAGCGCGGCGAGCGTCGTGAAGCGCACCGCCTTGGCGCGGCCGTTCTTGAGCACCGCCAGGTTGGCGGGGGTGATGCCGACACGGTCCGCGAGCTCGCCCACGGACATCTTGCGCTTCGCCAGCATCACGTCGATGTCGACGACGATCGGCATCAGATCACCTCCGCCAGCTCGGCCCGCATCCCCGCCGCCTCGATGTCGCGCGCGACGGCCTGCGCGAGCAGCATCCGCAGGACGAGCACGACCAGCGCGACACCCAGGACCGCCACGACGACCCCGCCCAGCAGGAGGACGATGCCGGGCGCGACGGCCTCGCCCGGCGCCAGGACGACCGCGAGCGCGAACACCAGGAGCGCGGCGGCGACGAAGGCACCGATCACGACATGGACGTACCGGAAGGCGCCGTGGGAGAACACGGTGCCCCGGCGCACCATCGTCACCAGCCGCCAGACGCAGACCAGCACCACCTCGGCCGCCGCCGCGCCCAGGACGACGATCAGGAACACCGGCGTGCGTACGTCCGCGAGGGCGGCGTCGGGATCGCCTGTCCCGGCCGCCAGCAGCCACACCAGCACCGTCTGAACGAACACCGCCCCGGCGAGCAGCACCCCGACCACACCGCGCAGCGCGAGCACTGTCAGCTGTCCCATCGCCCCTCCTTCAATCGAAACACGATGGAAATCTATCGATGAACGATAGGTGAGGCAAGAGATACAGGTCTCGTCCGGTCACATGTGGGCTCCGTACCGGATAGCGCGCGCCCCTCGGTCAAGGAGAGGCTGGAGCCGACCCGCCCACCCTTCCCCCTGTCCCGGACGCTCCGGGGCGGGTCGGCCACGTATGCGCGGCTGCGCCACTTCGTCCTGGTGTGATCGTGACGTTCCCACCTCGCAAGGAGAGCAGATGGCCCGCCCGACCGACCGCGTCGCCTGCCCAGGGCCCCGCGCCGGGAGGAGGACACCATGCCCGGACCCGACGACCAGCGGCTCAGTGAGATCGAGTCCCGCCTGCACCGCGACGACCCCCGGTTCTCCCACGCCCTCGACACCGGCCGTCCCCGCAGCCCCCGCGAGTACCGCCAACGCGGGGCCTGGCTGCTGTTCGCCACCGCCCTGGCGGTGCTGGGCACGGGCATCGCCCTGGCCCACGGGCTGCTCATCGCCACCGGTCTGGTCCTGGCGGGCGTGGCCGGGGAACTCCTCGACCCGCACCGACGCACGCGCGCGAACCGGCACTCCCCGCCCCGCTCCTGGCCCCGCTGACCGCGGGCCGGCCCCGGACGACTCGGGGCCCGGTCGATGACCCTGCCCGAGCTGTACCTGACCCTGCTGATCGGCGGCACGGTGCTGCTGGCCAGCATCGCCGCCGCCCGCGCCGCCCACCGCGTCGGCCTGCCCAGCCTGCTGCTGTTCCTCGCGGTCGGCGTCGTCGCCGGCGAGGACGGGCTGGGCCTGAACTTCGACGACGCCCAACTGGCCCAGGCGCTCGGCACCGCCGCCCTGGCGGTCATCCTCGTCGAGGGCGGCCTCACCACCCAGTGGGGTGACGTCAAGCGCCTGCTCGCCCCCGCCGGTGTGCTCGCCACCGCGGGCGTGGCCGTCTCCGTCGCGGTCACCGCGGCCGGCGCCCACTGGCTGCTGGGCATGGACTGGCACCTGGCTCTGCTGCTCGGCGCCATCGTCTCCTCGACCGACGCCGCCGCGGTCTTCGCCGTACTGCGCTCGCTGCCGCTGCCGCAGAAGGTGACGGGGCTGCTGGAGGCCGAGTCCGGGTTCAACGACGCCCCCACCATCATCCTGGTCCTGATCTTCGCCACCACCACCGCCGGCGACCTGCCCGGCCCCGCCCCGGTCGTCGGCGACCTGCTCTACCAGCTGGTGATCGGCGGCACCCTCGGTGTGCTGATCGGCCGCCTGGGCGCCGCCGCCCTGCGGCACATCGCCCTGCCCGCCACCGGCCTGTACCCGCTCGCCACGGTCGGCTTCGGCATCGTCGCGTTCGCCGCGGCCGGCGCCGTGAACGCCAGCGGCATCATCGCCGCCTACCTGTCCGGTCTCGTACTCGGCAACGCCAAACTGCCGCACCGAGCCGCCACCCGCTCCTTCGCCGAAGGTGCCGGCTGGCTGGCCCAGATCGGCCTGTTCGTCATGCTCGGCCTGCTCGTCGACCCCAGCGAACTGCCCTCCGCGATCCTCCCGGCACTCCTCGTCGGCCTGGTCCTGCTCCTGGTCGCCCGCCCCGTCTCCGTCCTGCTCTGCCTCCTCCCCTTCCGCATCCCCTGGCGCGAGCAGGCGTTCATCTCCTGGGCGGGCCTGCGCGGCGCGGTCCCCATCGTGCTCGCCACCTTCCCGATCGTCGAAGGGGTCACGGGCGCCGGCGACGTCCTGAACATCGTCTTCGTCCTCGTCGTCCTGTTCACCCTCGTCCAGGGCCCCACCCTGCCCGCCGCCGCCCGGCTCCTGGGCCTGACCCGCTCCGACGCGCTGCGCGAGATCCAGGTCGAGACCGCCCCCCTCGACGTCCTGGACGCCGACCTGCTCACCGTGACCATCCCACCGGGCTCCCGCCTGCACGGCGTCGCCGTCTTCGAGCTGAGGCTGCCGCACCCGACCGTCGTCACGCTGATCGTCCGGGGCGACACGACCCTGGTGCCCGACCGCGACACGGTGCTGCATGCCGGGGACGAGCTCCTGCTCATCACCACGCCGGAGGTCCGGGAGGCCACGGAGCGCCGCCTGCGCGCCATCGGCCGACGCGGCAAGATGGCCCGCTGGCTGGGCGAACACGGCGCCCCCGAGTCGGCGCCCGCCGCGCCGCGTGAGCCGTGAATCACCGAAGTCCGCACGTTCCGTTGATTCACGTATGGGAGGGAAAGCGCCACTGTGCGTAATAGGTCGTGCGGTAAACTTCTTTACCGAGCCGTGACGCTCCCTTGAGCGGTTGGGTGCTCATTTTGCGCAGCTCATTCACGGCATTCGATACGAGGTACGAGGGGGGACGCGCCATGAACCGAGCCGTCCCGGCCCGCAGGACCGTACGGATCGACAACACCGCTCGTGACAGCGTGCCAGACGCGAGCGGTGCCGCTGCCGGGGCCCGACCTTCCGGGGCCTGACCTTCCGGTGCCTTCCGGTGCCTTCCGGCCTTTTCCACGGCTCGAAGCACTCGCCGACCGTCCCCGGCTGAGCCCCGCCTGCCGACCACATGCCGTTCAACGGCCCCGGCCGACCTGCCCAGCCGAACCGTCCGCCGGAACCGTCCGGTCGGCCCCGGTCTCGCGCAGCAGCAGCAGGCCACGCACGCCGAACACGCCGCACGACCTCACGCCCCACCCCGCCGCACCCGCGCACCACGCCACCCCCGCACCACCCCACCCCATCCGCGCACCACGCCACCTTCGGCTGCCCCGCCGTGCCTCGGAGGGCTCACGCCCGCTCACCGGCCGCCCTCCACCGCCGCTCGCCGCCGAGAAGGCACAGACGCCGTCGCCGAATCGAACCGGAGGACAGACGCCCGTGCACAACACGACTGCCATGCTCATCGAGCTGGGAGCGATCATCCTCGCCCTGGGGCTGCTCGGCCGCCTCGCCGGCCGGGTGGGCTTCTCGCCCATCCCCCTCTACCTGCTGGCCGGGCTCGCCTTCGGCCACGGAGGCATCCTGCCGCTGCAGGCCAGCGAGGAGTTCATCGCCACCGGCGCCGAGATCGGCGTCATCCTGCTGCTGCTCCTGCTCGGTCTGGAGTACAGCGCCTCGGAACTCGTCACCAACCTCAAGACCCAGTACCCCTCCGGCGCGGTCGACCTCGTCCTCAACGCGGTACCCGGCGCCGTGGCGGCACTGATCCTGGGCTGGGGTCCGGTGGCCGCCGTGGCGCTGGCCGGCGTCACCTGGATCTCCTCCTCCGGGGTGATCGCCAAGGTCCTCGGAGACCTGGGCCGGCTCGGCAACAGGGAGACGCCCGTCGTCCTCGGCGTCCTCGTCATCGAAGACCTCGCCATGGCCGTCTACCTGCCGATCCTGACCGCCCTGCTGGCCGGCGTCAGTCTGGCCGGAGGCACCGTCACCCTGCTGATCTCCCTGGGCACCGTCGGCGCCGTCCTCTACGTCGCGCTCCGCCACGGGCGGCTGATCAGCCGCGCGGTCTCCTCGGACAACGCCGAGATGCTCCTGCTGGTCGTACTCGGCCTCACCCTCCTCGTCGCGGGCCTCGCGCAGGAACTCCAGGTCTCCGCGGCGGTCGGCGCCTTCCTGGTCGGCATCGCCCTGTCCGGCGAGGTCGCCGAGGGCGCCAGCAGCCTCCTCACCCCGCTGCGTGACCTGTTCGCCGCCGTCTTCTTCGTCTTCTTCGGCCTGTCCACCGACCCCGCCGACATCCCGCCCGTCCTTGTCCCCGCCCTCCTCCTCGCCGTCGTCACGGCACTCACGAAGGTCGCCACCGGCTGGTACGCCGCACGCCGCGCAGGCATCCAGGGCGGAGGCCGCTGGCGGGCGGGCGGCACCCTGGTGGCCCGCGGCGAGTTCTCCATCGTCATCGCCGGACTCGCCGTGGGCGTCGAGCCCCGCATCGGCCCGCTGGCCACCGCCTACGTCCTCATCCTCGTCATCGTCGGCCCGCTGACCACCCGCTTCACCGAGCCACTGGCCCGCCGCCTGACCCGCCGGGCCACCTCGCAGGCACCCGCCCCCGCCCCCGCCGACGCGGCGCCGACCGCGGAGTCCGAGCACGCCAACGCCTGAGCAGCGGCCCACCGCGGCAGGACGGTGACGAGACCATGACCGCACACGAAGCCCCGTGCACGACGTCCTGTGCACGGCGTCCTGTGCACGGCGCCCTGTGCGCGACGTCCCGTGCACGACGCCCCCGGCGGGCGCTTGGACGGTTGTGCCCGGAACCCGGCCGGCACCTCCGCCGACCCGCCGTGGCCCTCACTCCCGGCCGAGTACCTCCACGGCGGCATCGACGCCCTCACGCGTCCCGATCACGATCAGCGTGTCACCGCCGGCCAGCCGGAACTCCGGCCCCGGAGACGGGATCGCCTCGGCCCGCCGCAGTACGGCCACGATCGACACACCGGTATCCGTACGCATCCGGGTCTCTCCCAGCAGGTGCCCGCTCCAGTGGGACGTCCGCGACAGCACGACCCGTTCCGCGACCAGCCCCAACTCGGTCGTCGACAGAAGACTGGGACTGTGATGGGCCGGCATGAGCGCGTCGACGACCGCCGCCGCCTCGTCCGCGGTCAGCCGCACCGACATCGCACGGTCGTCCGGGTCGTCCTTGCGGTACGTGCTCAGTGTCCGGGCCCCGTCCGGTTCGGCCACCACCGACAGTCGGCGCCGCTCACGTGTGACCAGGTCGTAGCGCACCCCGATCCCCGGCAACGGCGTCCTGCTCGTACGCGCAGTACCCACGGCTGTCTCCCTGTCTTCCCTGCCCGCGCCAGGCTGTGTTCCGGCAACCCGGGACACCCTAGAGGGCCGGTGGCGCGTCCGCTCCCACGGGTTGGGAACGGCTGGACGCAAGGCCAGGACGCCCGCCGGACCGGCAGGACGACGTGGACGGAAGCGACCGCCCGGGGGCCGCCCGGACACTCGAACACCGAGAGGCCCTGAGGGCCATGCCCTTAGACTCCGCGCGCATGACAGACGATCTGCGATTCACGGTGCTCGGCAGCGCGAGCCCGTACCCCCAGGCCGGGAACCCGTGCTCGGGATACCTCGTCGAGGGCGCCGGAACCCGGCTGTGGCTGGACGCCGGCAGCGGCACGCTCGGGGCGCTGCGCGCACACGTACGCCTGGACCAGCTCGACGGCATCTGGGTCTCCCACCTGCACGCGGACCACTGCTCCGACCTGCTGACCGCGTACTACGGCCTCCTGTACGCCGACGTCCGACTCGCCGCACCCGTCCCCCTCCTCGGCCCACCGGGAATCGCGGACCGGCTCGCCGGCTTCCTCACCAACGGGCCGCGACGGAGCCCCGTGGAGGACGCCTTCCAGGTCGTCGAAGTGAGTGACCACCACCGCGCCCTGGTCGGCGGACTCGCGCTGACCAGCCGGGCGGTGGCGCACGGGATACCCGCGTTCGGGGTCCGTGTCGAGAGCGAGGACGGTGCCTCCCTCGCCTACTCCGGGGACACCGCCCCCTGCGAGGCGCTCACCGCGCTCGCCGACGACTGCACGGTGCTGCTGTGCGAGGCGGACTACGCGCACACGCCCCAGGCCGGCACGGAGGCCGTCCACCACACCCCGGAGCAGGCGGGCACGAGCGCGGCCGTCGCCGGTGCGCGGCGCCTGGTCGTCACCCACCTCGGCCCGTCCCTGGCCCCGGCGGAGGCCGTGACCCGGGCGGGCACGCGCTACGACGGCCCGGTGGAGTACGCCGCCCCCGGCCGCGCCTTCGGGGTGCCGGGCAAGCCCGGGGCTTGAACGGGACGGACCGTGTCCGACCGGGCCCCTCGCTCCGCGAGCCGGCAGGACCGCGCCGAGCAGCGCCCGGTCCAAGGGACGACATCGGAGCCACCGCCGTAAGCGGCGCGATCAGGCCGTGAGGGTGGGCCCGGGCGGCAGATGGACGGTCATGATCAAATGACAGGTCTCGTCACCCGCCCCGCGGTAGGAGTGGGGGAGGTCGCCGTCGAACGTGGCGGTCTGCCCGGCTTCGACGGGGTGCTCCGCGCCGTCGACCACCAGGACCACGCGCCCCGTGGTGACGCTGACGGTCTCCACGACACCGGCCTGGTGGGGGTGGCTGGGGTACTCCTCGCCCGGCTCCAGACGCCACCGCCACACCTCGACCGGGGCGGGGCCCGACGTCGTCAGCATGAGCCGGGCCTCACTGCCCCGCTCGCCCGCCCACAGGGGCATCACGGCGTCGGCCGAGACCACGCGTACGCGCCCCTCGGCCGGACCGTCCACCAGCGCGGAGACCGAAACGCCGAGCGTGTCGGCCAGCCTGACCAGAGTCGCGAAGTTCGGATTGCCCTGCGCCTTCTCCAGGCCGACCAGGGCGCCCTTGCTGACCTTGGCCCGCCGGCCGAGCTCGTCCAGGGACAGACCGGCGCGTGTGCGAGCCGAGCGGACGTTGTGCGCGAGCGTGCGCAGAGCCACCTCTGTCTCGGTCACCTGTCACCATCCCATCGGTCGGTCAGTGGAACGTGCGGTCAGTGGAACGTGCCACTCGGTCGTTCGGTTGACAGAGGGCGGTCGTTTCGTTGTACGCTCCAGTCGTTCTGCTGTAATCGTAAGGGATCGTCCCGTGACAGCTCCGCTGCCGGCCCCGGGCGGCTCGCCGGCCTGCGGATGCGCCGACTTCCTCGGCGGCCCGGCCGCTGCTCGCCGCGCACGACGATGACCTCACCGTCGTCACCGTGATCACTGCCCTGCCTGCCCAGGACCCGGCCGGGCGCGGTCCTGCCGCCCGCGGCGTGCACGCCGAGCGCGTCCAGAGCGGACAACGCGTCGGCCCGGGCGCGGCCGCGGCCGCCGTCGGCCCTCTTCGTCCTCGCCCGACCACCCCGCGTACTTCAAGGAGCCCCGCTTGTTCATCCAGCCCTGGGACGCGGCCCTGGACGAGGCCGAATGGCGGTCCTGGATCGCCGACGGTCACGACTTCGGGCTGCTCAGCGTCAACGGCCCGCCCGGCCACGCGCCCGTCACCGTGCCCACCCACTTCGTCCCGGACGGCAACGAACTGCTGATCCATCTGGCCCGGCCGAATCCGGTCTGGGAGCCGATCGAGCACGACCCGAACGTGACGTTCACAGTGATCGGCGACTACGCCTTCGTCCCCGGCCCCTGGCGTGCCAAGCCCGGCACACCTCCCACCGAAGGCGTGCCCACCAGCTACTACGCCGCCGTCCAGTTCGTCTGCCGGGCCCACATCGTCGACGATCCGGAAGCCAAGGCCGGGCTACTGCGCCGACAGATGGCCCACTTCCAGCCCGACGGCGACCACGCCCCCATCGAGGCCGATCAGGCGCCGTACGGGCGGATGCTGCCCGGGATCCGCGGTCTGAAGCTGGCGGTGACGGAGGTCCGGGCCAAGTTCAAGTACGACGACCACAAGCCCGTGGAGCACCGTGCCACCGTCGCCGACCGTCTTACCGACCGCAGACAGCCCCTCGACGAGCCCACGGCCCGCCAGCAGCGCCGCCGCCTGGCCCGCGTAGGCCCCTGGAAACCCTGACCCGGCCCCCCTGCCGACCCTCCACCACATCGGAACGGAGCCCTCCCATGACCGCCTTCCGCCTCGCCCCCGACGTCGCCCACGTCTTCCCCGACACGCTCATCGCCGTGGTCACCGCCGACGGACTGCGCGGCCACGAGCCCTGGCCCGGCAGTGCCGCCGCGCTCGACGGACTCGAGCAGCGACTGGCCGCCGGCGTCTGGGCCCCCGCCGACGAGAGCGACCCGCGGATCGAGGCGTGGCACACCGCCTACCGCGCCTTCGGCACCAACCCGCGCCGCGTTCGCCCCAGCGTCGACGCGCTCGGCCGCCGCATGGCCAAGAAGGGCAGCCTGCCGCGCATCAACCCGGCCGTCGACACCTACAACGCCGTCTCCGTCCACCACGGCCTGCCCGCAGGAGCCTTCGACCTCGACCACGTCACCGGCGCCGTGGACATCAAGTACGCGGACGGCACCGAGGAGTTCACCCCGCTCGGCGAGCCGGGCACCACCGAGAACCCCAAGCCCGGCGAGGTCGTCTACACCGACGCCACCGGCGTGCTGACCCGCCACTGGAACCACCGCGACGCCCACCGCACCCGCGTCACCGAAGACTCCACCCGCGTCGCCTTCGTCCTCGAAACCCTCCGGGCCACCCACGACGGCCACCTTCTCAAGACCGCCGCCGAGGAACTGACCGGCCTGTTGTCGCCGCACTCCGAGCAGACGCGCACGCACTACCTCAGCCCGCAACAACCGGAAGTCACTGTGTGAGCTCGTTGGCCACCCAAGGCGCCCGAGGAACCAGAGCCAGGCTCGTGGCCGAACACGGTCACCGACGAGGGGGTTGTGAGGCATGGGCGGAAGAGTGACGGCGGTCAGCAGCAACGGGGAGTACTCGTTCACCAAGCCGAACCGGGACAGCGTCAGACTGCTCGCCGGGCTCGGTGTGGAGGGGGACGTGCACGCCGGTGTGACGGTCAAGCACCGCTCGCGCGTCGCGCAGGACCCCAGCCAGCCGAACCTGCGCCAGGTCCACCTCATCCACGAAGAGCTCTTCGCCGAGGTCGCCGAAGAAGGCTTCGCAGTGGCACCCGGCGAACTCGGCGAGAACATCACCACGCGTGGCATCGACCTGCTCGGCCTTCCGGTCGGCACACTCCTGCGCATCGGCGACTCCGCGGTCCTGGAGGTCACCGGTCTCCGCAATCCCTGCCTGCAGATCGACAACTTCCAGGCCGGGCTCCTGAAGCGGGTCGTCGGCCGCGACGAGGCGGGGAACACCGTACGCAAGGCCGGAATCATGAGCGTCGTGAGGGAGGGCGGTGTGGTCCGCCCCGGCGACCCCGTCGAAACGGAACTCCCCAGCGGCCCGCACCGCCCCTTGGACCGGGTCTGACCAGCCCAGCTCGCCGATCACTCCGTGACCTGACGACGGCCACGCGGGTCCTTCAGGCGTGAAGCCCCAGCAGACCCGCACGACCCCGCACCAGGCCACCAAAGGGCTCCCGAAAAGACCCTCACAAACCACTCAGGGACCCGACCCGCTAAGCGGATCAGGTCCCTGACCTGGTGTTTCTCTGTCGGGGTGGCGGGATTTGAACCCACGACCTCTTCGTCCCGAATGAGGTTCGAACAAGATCGACACCTACGCATCCTGCTAAACGGGCAGGTCAGAGGCTTGGTCTGGGTTGGTGCGGCGGGGGCTCGGTTGGCCTCTGGGAGAAGACCATCTCCCAGATTTCTCCCAGCACCCGGTGCTGGGACGGTGGGTTGTCGGCGCGCTGCACCCGTGGGCCGACTTGCGATAGCAAGTTGCACGCTGGTCAGGGCGACTCGGGTGCCCTGCAGGGTGGCATGAAGGCGGCCAGGTGCGCGTCATGGACACTGACAACGAGTCACGTCGGAGAGGAGGCCGTCGGTGTCGGAGGCGAGCGAGCTGCGGACCAGTAGGTGAGTGACCGCGGGGGGAAGCGGACAGGGGCTCGCAGATACGGTCAGCACGGGCAGCTGGGTGCCGCCGGTCAGTTCGTCGACTGCAGATCGGTCGGAGCCGGAGACAGAACGGTGGGAACGTGCAGTCCTTCCGGACTGGCGGTGGTGTGGGCAGGGGCGAGTGGCATCAGAAGGCTAGGGCGAGGAGCTTGGTCTTCGCGGCGGTCCAGCGCTCGCGCGCCTCGCTGTCGCGGAGCGTGGTGCAGAGGCCAGCGAACAGGTCGTAGACCCGGCCCTCGGACAGGGCGAAGGAGTAGACAAAGGGCCAGGGTCATGGGCTGCGTGACCTGGCCTTTTCCGAGCCGCCTACGAGATTCGAACCCGAGACCTTCGCATTACGAGGGCTTGCAAGGTCGTGGCGGGTGGTGCTTGGCGGTGCCACCGAATCCTGTTCTCGCTGATCAGAGACCTGCAGCCTTGATCAGCATGACGCCCAATCCGCCGTGGTGCCGCCCAGTCCGCCCACGCAGCGCTCACGCTTCAAACCTACGTCCGCATACCAGCAAGCGGTCCGAACTGTCAGGGCGGATGCCGCGACCCAAGGAAATCGCAACATAGGAGTCACACTGCCGGGGCGAGTGCTCATTCTGGGGTCAGCGGTCCAGGTCTCACCCAGTGGTCGTACGGCGGCGGGGCGCAAGACACGGCCGAAGCAAGGACGGCCACGACGGATACCACGGCAAGAAACCCAGAGCGCCCGGTTCTGCTGACCCTGGTGCTAGCCTCGAAGTTTCGTGATGGGCCGCCGACGGAGTCGGTGGCCCGTTTTCGTGCCGTGAGCTGAGGGTGGGCAGGCCGAGGGCCCGAGCGTCGTCTCGGGGTGGCGCCGGGTTCCACTGCTCCGGGTGGTGAAGGGCTGTCGTAGGGACGGGTGGATGCGCTGGTCAGCCGGGGTTCGGCAGGAGTGCGAGCCGTTCGAGCGCGGCGGTGATGTG
Source organism: Streptomyces sp. NPDC017225 (assembly GCF_044331465.1). Taxonomy (NCBI): domain Bacteria; kingdom Bacillati; phylum Actinomycetota; class Actinomycetes; order Kitasatosporales; family Streptomycetaceae; genus Streptomyces; species Streptomyces sp. NPDC017225. Next base: position 264,133 of record NZ_JBIRNE010000012.1, read on the forward strand.
GCCGGTCCAGGGCCAGTGCCGGGCCAGGCGGAGGATGCGCCGTCGACCGGTGGTGACGAGTTGTCCGGCCGCAGTGAACAGGCGGAGCCGCAGGCGGCGGGGCTCCCAGAGCCTGGCCTTGCCGGTGAGCGCGAGCATGGGCATCCAGGCCAGCAGGTCGAGGGCGATCTGGACGATCTCGAGCCAGACCCTGTTCTGGGCTGTGGTGTGCAGGGGCAGGTTGCGCAGGCCGGTGGTCCGGGCGGCCCGGATGCGGTCCTCCGCCCGGGCCCGTAGCCGGTGACGGAGCTCGAGTTCGGCGATCGGCCGGCCGGCGGTGTTGGTCGCGAAGCAGGTGATCCGCATGCCGTCCGCGTCCGTGATCCTCAGCTGGGCGCCGGGGTGGGGCCGTTCCTTTCGGACGATCAGTCGCATGCCCTTGGGCCAGCCGTCCAGCAGCTTGCCGGTGAGCTCGGCGACCCAGGCCCCGTCGCGGACCTCACCATCGGTCTCGACGGCTGCCGTCCAGGCTGAGGCGGGGACCTTCAGCACGTGTTCGTGGATCACCTCGGTGACCGTCATGCCGACCGAGTAGGACAGCCATCGTCCTCGCCTGGCCAGCCAGGACACGAAGTCGTGGGTGCCGCCGGCGGAGTCCGTGCGGATCAGCGTCTGCCGCCCTCGCCGGTAGTGCTTGGGCAGTTGGGCCAGGGCCAGCTGGGCGGTGGTGATGTGGTCGGCGGCCGTGTTCGAGCCCGCGTTCCCCGGCCTGAGGAGGGCGGCGACCGGCTCGCCGGTTCCGCCCGGGCCGTGGTCGACGAAGGCCGTCAGCGGATGGTGGCCGTAGGTTCTCTTCCAGGTCGCGGCCGCGTCCTCCTTGTCGGAGTGCGCGATCACGAGGACGCCGTCAAGATCGACGACGACCTGACCTCCGGCGTCCGGGGCATCCTCACCGGCCAACGACCAGACGCGGCCACGCACTTCGGAGCGTGCGGA
>NZ_JBIRNE010000013.1:0-243746 GCF_044331465.1 Streptomyces sp. NPDC017225
GTACGTCGTCCGGCTCCGCAAGGCCGAGGAGAAGCGCCTCGACCTCGTCTCCTACGGCGCCGCCAGCGCCGCCGACGTCGACACCCTCGCCGAGCGGCTGCTCGCGGGCGGCGTGCAGCTGATCAGCCGGCCCGGCGCGGTCGACACGCCGGGCGGCGGCTACGGCTTCCGCTTCTTCGACGTCGACGGCCGCACCATCGAGGTCTCCGCCGACGTCGAGGTCCGCAGGCACCGCAGGATCGAGGAGAAGGAGTCCATCCCCGTCAAGCTCTCCCACGTCGTCCTCAACTCCCCCGACCTGAACCGCACCCGCGAGTGGTACGAGCGCCATCTCGGCTTCGCCCTCTCCGACACGCTCAGCTCGCCGCACATGGGCGAGGTCATGCACTTCATGCGGATCAACAGCCGGCACCACTCCATGGCCATCGCCCAGGGCCCGCACACCGCCCTGCACCACATCTCCTTCGAGATGCGCGGCATCGACGAGTACATGCGCGGCTCCGGGCGCGTCATCCGCGCGGGATTCAAGAAGATCTGGGGCCCGGGCCGGCACATGGCCGGCGACAACACCTTCACGTACTTCCTCGACCCGCACGGCAACACCGTCGAGTACACCACCGAGCTGGAGAACCTGGACGAGGACACCTGGCACCCCCACGTCTACGACTTCTCCCAGCCCGAGGTCACCGACCAGTGGGGCACCGCCAACCCCATGAACGAACTGGTCGCCAAGGAGTCGTTCAACGACCCCGACCGCGGCGTGTTCGTCGCTCCACCGGTCTGATCCTCCCTCCCCTCCGCCGGGGGCGCGGCGCCGGTGCCCACGCCCTGACGCACACCGTCGCGTCCCCGGCCCCGCGCGCCGGGAGCCGTCTTCCGCCTGTTCCCGGTCGCCCCACCCCTGGAGCCGCACCATGCGTTTCGCCGCTTACGAGCACCGGCACCGCCACCGGGTGGCCGTCGTGGAGGACGACGGCACCCTCTTCCCACTGCCGGGCGTCTCGTCGCTGTCCGCACTGCTGACGGAGACCGACGGCCTGCCCGGGCTGCTCGCCGCCGGCCGGCAGGCGCTCGACGTTCCGCCCGGCCCGCATGTCTCCCAGGTACGCCTTCTGCCCCCGCTCCTGCCCGCTTCGGTACGGGACTTCGTCACCTTCGAGGAACATGTCGAAGGCGTACGCCGCTCCGTCGACGGCGTCGCCGGTGTCCCCGAGCAGTGGTACGCGGCACCGACCTTCTACTTCACCAACCCGCACGCGGTCTACGGTCACCGGGACGACATCCCGATGCCACCCGGTTCGACCGTGCTGGACTTCGAGCTGGAGGTGGGCGCCGTGATCGGGCGGGAGGGCCGCGACCTCACTCCCGGGCAGGCCCGCGACCACATCGTCGGCTACACCGTGTTCAACGACTGGTCGGCGCGAGACCTTCAGGGCGCGGAGATGAAGGTCGGCCTCGGCCCCTGCAAGGGCAAGGACACCGCCACCACCCTCGGCCCGTACCTCGTCACCGCGGACGAACTGGAGCCGTACCGGGACGCCGCCGGGTTCCTGCGCCTGGCCCTGACCGCCGACGTCAACGGCGAGAAGGTCGGTGAGGACCTGCTGTCCAACATGAGCTGGACCTTCGAGGAGATGACCGCCTACGCCTCCCGCGGCACCCGCGTCGTCCCCGGCGACGTCCTCGGCTCCGGAACCTGCGGCAACGGCGGCTGCCTCGCCGAACTGTGGGGCCGGCGCGGCGATCAGACCCCACCGCCACTCAAGCCCGGCGACACCGTCTCCCTCACCGTCGAGGGCATCGGCACCCTGACGAACACCGTCGTCCCCGGCGCGCGACCGGTGTCCCTGCCGGCCGGCCGGCGCCGCGACCGGGAGCGGCCGTGAGCGACCCGCATCCCAAGAGGCTGCTCGGCAAGGTCGTCGTCGTCACGGGTGCCGCCCGCGGTCAGGGCGCCGCCGAGTCCGATGCCCTCACCCGCGAGGGTGCCCGGGTCATCGCCACCGACATCGAGCCCGCGGCCGGCTGTCGCCGCCTCGATGTCACCAGCGGCGAGGAATGGGCGGCGCTGGCCGCCGAGTTGGAGGACAGGTACGGACGGGTGCACGGCCTCGTGAACAACGCGGGCGTCACCTGGCGCGCACGGGTCGGCGATGTGCGGGCCGAGGACTTCGAGCGGGTGCACTCGGTCAACGTCACCGGCCCACTGCTCGGCATCCAGCACCTGAGCCCGCTGATGCCGCCGGGCTCCTCGATCGTCAACGTCGGCTCCTCCGCCGCGCTCACCGCCCACTACCCCGTCGCGTACACCGCGAGCAAGTGGGGGCTGCGGGGCCTGTCGAGGACCGCCGCGCTCGAACTCGGGCCCCGCGGCATCCGGGTGAACACCGTCCACCCCGGCTACATCGAGACGGCGATGACCGCCTCCGCCGCCCCGGCGTTCCGCGAGGCCAACCTCCGGGAGACCCCGCTCGGGCGCACCGGCACCGCCGACGAGGTGGCGCCGCTGGTCGTCTTCCTGCTGTCGGACGAGTCGTCGTTCATCACCGGTGCCGAGATCCCGGTGGACGGCGGCCTGACCGCGCACGGCGGCGTCAAGTCGGTGTCCGACGCCCTGCGCGACGCGGAGAGCGCCGGTTGAAACGGTGTCGGCATCGCCCACGCCGACACCGCGCAGCCCTGTGCTGCTCCGCCTCGCAGCCGTACGCACCAGACCCGGCCCGGCCGGGTGGGCTCCCCGGACGACGTCGTGAACGCCGGCGTCGTCCTGGCCTGTGACGAGGCCGCGTACATCCACGGCGCCGGCCTCGTCGTCGACGGCGGGTGGTCCACCGTCCTGCCCGGCACCACCACCTGAAAGGAACACCGCACGTGAACAAGGTCAGCGGCAGCGCCGCCGAGGCGGTCGCCGACATGCCCGACGGCGCCTCGCTCGCCGTCGGCGGCTTCGGCCTCTCCGGCGTCCCCGCCACCCTCATCGACGCCGTCTACACGCAGGGCACGACCGGTCTTGAGGTCGTCTCGAACAACTGCGGCGTGGACGGGCGCGGCCTCGGCGTCCTCCTCGCCGCCGGCCGCGTCGCCCGCGTCACCGGCTCCTACGTCGGTGAGAACAAGGAGTTCGCCCGCCAGTACCTCGGCGGCGAACTGGAGGTGGAGCTGACCCCGCAGGGCACGCTCGCCGAACGGCTGCGCGCGGGCGGCGCGGGCATCCCCGCCTTCTACACCCCGGCCGGCGTCGGCACCCAGGTGGCCCGGGGCGGACTGCCCTGGCGGTACACGTCCGACGGGGAGGTGGCCGTGGCCTCCCCGCCCAAGGAGACCCGCGTGTTCGAAAGACGCCCGTACGTCCTGGAGCACGGCATCACCACCGACTTCGCCCTCGTACGCGCCTGGCGCGGTGACCGGCACGGCAACCTCGTCTTCCGCCGCGCCGCCGCCAACTTCAATCCCCTCGCCGCCATGGCCGGACGCGTCACGGTCGCCGAGGTCGAGGAACTCGTCGAACCCGGCGAACTGGCGCCGGACGAGATCCACCTGCCCGGTGTCTACGTCCAGCGTGTCGTCGCGCTCACCGCCGAGCAGGCGGCCGACAAGCCCATCGAGAAGAGGACCGTGCGCCCATGAGCTGGACCCGCGACCAGATGGCCGCCCGCGCCGCCGCCGAACTCACCGACGGCTCCTACGTCAACCTGGGCATCGGCCTGCCCACCCTCGTCCCCGGCCACCTGCCGCCGGGGGTCCACGTCGTCCTGCATTCCGAGAACGGCATCCTGGGCACCGGCCCCTGTCCCACCGAGGACGAGGTCGACCCGGACCTGATCAACGCGGGCAAGGAAACGGTCACGGTGCTGCCGGGTGCGAGCTTCTTCGACTCCGCGCTGTCCTTCGGCATGATCCGCGGCGGACACATCGACACCGCCGTCCTCGGCGCCATGCAGGTGTCGGAGCGCGGCGACCTCGCCAACTGGATGATCCCCGGCAAGATGGTCAAGGGCATGGGCGGCGCCATGGACCTGGTGCACGGAGCCCGTCGCGTCGTCGTCCTCATGGAACACACCGCCAAGGACGGCAGCCCGAAGATCCTCCGGGAGTGCGCGCTCCCGCTCACCGGCGAGCGGTGCGTCCACCGCGTCATCACCGACCTCGGCGTCATCGACGTCACCGAGGACGGCCTCGCCCTCGTCGAGACCGCTCCGGGCGTCACCGCCGAGGACGTCACCGCGCGCACGGCCGCCCCCCTTCTCCTGCCCACACCACCGACCGGCCGCCGGTCCGCAGGGTGGACCTAGCCGCCGCGGACCTCGGTGTTCTGGCAGGCGTGCAACAGCCAGCTTCCGTCATCCTGCCTGGTCATGACGTACAGCGGAGCACCCTCGGTGTCGCCTTCGGCCGAGTGGTACACCTGCCGCACCTTCACGGCCGCAACGTCGGGCCGCAGAAACCGGGTGTGCACCACCTGGTAGGTGACGTCGCCGTCCCAGACGGCGCCGGGGAGCACGGCCCGGGTGAACTCGGCGATCGCGTCGAAGCCGAGGAGAACCTTGCCGTGGGCGGTCGTCCAGAGCGCGTCGGGGTGGAAGAGGGCGAGGAACCCCTCGGCGTCCCTGGCGCGCTGGGTGCGCTCGACGGTGGCCACGACCTGCTCGATGGCCTTGATGTCTGCGGCGTCGGCCCTGTTGTCCGCGGTATCGGTGTTCATGCGGATCAGCCTGCTGCCTCAAGCGCGCTTGAGGTCAAGGGCCGGGGCGCGCGGCGCGGGCCGGGCGGCCGAGACGGACCGGGACGCCGGGCGAGTACAGGACGCTGACCGGGGCGCCGGTGGGGGCCGGGATCCCGGCGCTCTCCACGAGGTTCTCGTCGCAGGTGACGAGCTCGGCGCGGTACAGGGGCCAGCGGGGATGGTGGTTGGGCAGATACGCGGCACCGCCGAAGAACGCGTTGTGCATGCCCCAGCGGGCGGTGAGGAAGTGCTCCAGCCCGGTGGGTTCGTGGATGCGTTCGCCGGGCCGTACGGTGATGCGGCTGTACGCGCCGCGTGGGCCGGGCCAGCGGCGGGAACTGGCGTAGGTCACGGTGTCGCCGACGGTGCGGACGGTCATGCGGGACCACAGGTAGGGCAGCCGGAAGCCGAAGCGGCCCATCACCACCGGCATCAGCCGCGAGGCGTCCATCGACCGGAAGACCACACCGCGCCGCCCGTGCGCGTCGACCGAGTACAGCCGCACGTTGGTCTCCGGGAAGGAGCCGAAGTACGGCACGCCGGGCAGCCCCAGCCAGCCGACCCGGTGCATCCGGAAGCCGACGAGCCCGACGTACGTGAGTCCGTCGTGCGTGTCGGGGAGGGCTCCGCGCGGCATGAGCCCCGCCACGGCGGCGGGCTCCACGGCCCAGTGGATGAACGCGAGGTCGAGCCACTCCTGGGTGAGGAGCGGCATCCGTATGGTCACGGGGGCGTCGGGCGTGACGGCGGTGGGCTTCTGCACGGCGCAAGAATGGCAGACGGCGGGGCGCGCACCGGGCCGGGTGCGGTGGGCCGGGGCTGGCTGGGCCAGGCGTGGCGAGCTGGGCAGGGCATGGAGGGCTGGGCAGGGCGAGCTGGGCAGGGCATGGAGAGCTGGGGCGTGGCGCGGCGCCTGCGGCGTGGCGGGCCGGGGAGGCCGGGGCGCTGCGTGGAGCCGCTCGCCGGCCGGGGCGGGCCATGATTGACCCTCGACCTGGTCAAGGGCTCAGGGTTGCGGACGTGGAGAGCGAGATGCGCAGCATTGGGGAGACGGCCCGCGACAGCGGACTGGGCGTGAGCGCCCTGCGGTTCTACGACCGGGCCGGGGTGCTGGTCCCCGCCTGGGTGGATCCGGTGAGTGGCTACCGCTGGTACGCCCCCGGGCAGCTCGACGAGGCCCGGCTGCTCGCCCGGCTGCGGCGGGCCGGTATGCCGTTGGCGGACATCCGGCTGGTCCTGGCCGGCTGGTCCAGCGCGGACACGGACCTGGTGCGCGGGCTCCTCCAGGCGCACCTGCGCCGTCTCGAACTGGGGCTGGCCGATGCCCGCAGCGAGTTCTCCACGCTCCGAGCGCTACTCGACCACAGGGAGAACCCCATGACCGCAGCACCGCACACCGACACCGTCCGGCTGTCCGTCTCCGCGTCCGGACTGGCCGCCGCGCTGGACTCGGTCCGCTTCGCCACCGGTGGCGACCCCGAACTGCCCATGCTCGGCGGAGTCCTGTTCGATGTGGAGGGGGACTCGCTCCACCTCGTGGCGACCGACCGGTACCGGCTGGCCGTCGCGCGGACGGGCACCGCCGGACACGGCGGGCCGCGCGTACAGGTCATCGTGCCCGTCCCGCTGGCCGACGCGATGCGCGCGCTGCTGAGCGGCGACGAGTCCGTCGCCCTGGCCGTGGACGGTGACCGTGTGACGCTGGAGGCCGGAGACCGTCAGACGGCCGGGCAGTGCCTCGCCTACGACTTCCCGGACTACCGCCGGCTCGTCCGGCTGCCCTCCGGGCGGCGGGCTGACGTCGACGTGCCGGCGTTCCGCGAGGCACTGGAGTCCGGCCCCGTCCGCGCGAGCGGGGTGCGCGAGCAGGGTGGCGCGTCGCACGACCTCAGCGTGCTCAGGGTGGCCGACGACGGCACGGTGACCGTCTGCGAGGACGGTGACGACGCCCCGGACAACGTCGCCGTCGACCGCGGGTTCCTGCTGGAGGCGCTCACCGCAGGAGACCGGAACCGGCTGATCCTGGAGTTCGGCGCCCCCACGGCCCCCCTCACGGTCCGCCGGCCGGACGACGAGACGGCCTTCTCCCTGCTGATGCCGGTCCGCACGGAGGACTGACGCCGGACGACTGACGGGAGGCGCTCGTCCCCCGGCCGTCCCCTCTCCGCCCCGCCGCCCCGCCGCCCCCGCCGCATTGTCAGTGGGCTGGCCTAGAGTTTCATGCACTTGATCACTGCGGTGCGGGGAGGCACTCATGGGGTGGGTGACGGCCGGGGACTACGAAGTGGCTCTGGACGACGGGAAGGTGGTGTGCCGCAACGCCGCCGGACGACGGCTCAAGTCGGTACCGGCCAAACTCGCGGAGGATCCCGCCGTGGTGGGCCTCCGACAGCTCACCGAGTGGCTGGAGCGGCACGAACGCCAGTGCCTGACCGACGTGGAGCGGTGGATGGTGCGGTCGCTGCCCGTCCCCCTCGCCGTGCTCACCCGGGTGTGGCCCGACCCGGCCTGGCGGTCCGCCCTGCGAGACCTTGTCGTCACCGGCGCCGACGGCGAGGTCGCCGGGTTCCTGCGGGACGCCGACCCCGAACGCGGCCTCGGTCTCGTCGACCTCGACGGAGACACCGTGCGCATCGCCCCCGACCTGGTCCGTCTTCCGCATCCCGTGCTCCTCGAAGATCTCGAGGAACTAAGGGAGTTCGCCGTCGAACTCGACGTCGAGCAGCGCGCCCAGCAGCTCTTCCGCGAGGTATGGCACCGCCCCGCCGCGCTCGACGCCGACAGCACCTCGGTCGAGGAGTACGCGGGCGGCACCTTCAAGGAGCTGCGTTTCCTGCACGGGCGGGTCACCCAGCTCGGTTACCGCGTGCGCGGCGGGTACGCCGTCTGTTCCGTACGGGAGGGGAGCCAGGGCGCCGAGGCTCGTGTCTGGGTCGGCGACTACGACGGCTACGCGGAGACGGAGACCGGTCCCCTGATGTGGACCGACAGCACCGGACGCGTGCTGAAGCTCGGCCGGATAGGGCCGGTGGCCTGGTCGGAGGGCATGCGCATGGCTGCCGCGCTGTACGCCGGGCGCGACATCGAGGACGAGGAGCGGGCGGCGTGAGCACCATGAACGGGACCACCATGACGACCGACGGAACGACCGCGCCGGGCAGGGCCACCACCGGCCCCACCGGGGACACCACCGCACCCGCCGGAGGCGCCGCCACACCCCTCGGAGGCACCACCCCACCGACCGCAGGCGCCGCCCGCGACAGCGCCCCACGCGGCACTCGTGCAACCACCGTCCACGACGACGCCACCGCCGCCGCCCTGCTCGACGCGGGCGCGCTCCTGCCCCTGGGCAGCACCGGCCGGGAGGACGCCGACACCCTCACCGTCCGCACCTACACCCATGCCGCACTGGGCGACCGCAGCGTCGTCCGGCTGGTGCCGGGCACCCTCGGCGGGGCCGAGGACCTCGCCCTGGACTTCCTGGGCCTCGTGCGCGACGCGGAGACACCCGAGGTCGGGCAGGTCAGGCGGGAGACCCTCGGTTTCCCCGCCTGGGCACTGGTCAACGACCCGGCCAACGGACATCACGCGCTGGCCCTGGTCAAGGACGTCGAGCGGCTCACACGGCAGGCCAAGTCCCGTCCCGGCACCGCCAAGGAAGGCTTCGAGACACTCGGTGAACGGCTCGGCCGGGCGGTGCCGCACTTCCTGCCCACCTTCTACGAGCAGGCCGCCCGCATCTTCCTCCAGTACGACAACACCACCTACGCCGCCGCGTTCTTCGGCAAGGCCCGCGAAGCCGAGCGGGTGCACGCGCTCGCCGTCGACGAGGAGCGGCAGCGCGCCGTCTTCCTGGAGTTCGCCTTCGCCGGGGCGCTGACGGTCAAGGCGCTCAAGCAGCATGTGAGGGATCTCGCCGGCCGGCTGGACGCCGCCGAGGCGTGGGACCAGTTCCGGCAGCTGGCGGTGGAGCGCTGCGCGGCCGGTATGCCGCCGTACGCGTCGCTGCCGCAGGACGCGCGGACGCTGATCAAGGCGGCCGGACTGCCCCGGATCGACACGGAGTGCGACCTGGTCGCCGATCTGGTCGCCTCTCCCGCCGCCGTCCGGGCGCCCGCGTCCTTCTGGACCGCCTACCGGGCCGTCCTGCCCGTCCTCGCCGGCCGTCGACCGGCCGTACGGACCCGGTTGCTGGAGATCATGCCTGCCGGGCTGGACCACGACTTGGCGAGCGACGACTTCTGGCTGACGCTACTGGCCGAGTGCGCCGCCGACCGGTTGCTGACCGGCGAGGCCGGGGGCGCGCAGGACACCGACGGTGCGGAGGGGACCGACGGTACCGAGGGGGCCGACAGCGCGGACGCGCCCGGCACCGCGGCGGACGGTGTCGACGCGGCGGCCTGGCTCAGCCGTTGGGCCGCTCACCGCAAGCACGGCGCGAGGGTGCACGGCACCTCGCCGGCCACCCTCGACCTGGTGACCCGGATGGCACCCCGGCTGCGCGCCGACGGACGGCCCGTCGACCTGTTCACCGGGCGCAGGCACGTGGGCGCCGACATCGGCCTGTTGGACCTCTGCGCGGCGGAGGACATCCCCCTGGTCCTGCCGGAGCCCGGCACCGAGGTCCACCTCGGACTGGACCGCTGGGCGCGGGACACCCGGCCCGAGCGACGAGACCTGGCCGCCGTCGCGGCTGATCCCCGGCTGCGTCCCCTGCTGCTGCGGGCCGTCGGTGCCGTGGGCCAGGACCACCAGTCGGCCGAGGTACTCGAGCACCTCGCCGACCATCCCGTGCTGACGGACGTGCTGCGCGAATGGCTGGAGGGCGCGGTCGGGCAACTCACCGACGCCGTGGGTCTGCCCGGAGCCCGCGAGGCACTGCACCGGCTGAGCCCCTTCCGGGCGGTGGCCCCCCGGGCCAACCCGGAAGCGGTCGCCCGCGTGGCCGGGTACGAGACGGCTCCGCTGCTCGGGCGCACCCTGCGGGCCGGCATCCTCGACGAGCTGGGCTGGCCCGCGCTCGAGGACGCCCTGCGGCTGCTCGACGGCGGGACACGCAAGGACCGCGACGACACACTGATCATCGACGAGGCCTGGCCCTGCCTGATCCTGAGCCGTGGTCGCCAGGCGGTCGTCGTCGGCCCGGACGGGATCCTGCTCGAACACGACCTGCGGCTCCCGGCCGATCTGGAGCGCTGGCAGCGCCCGCGGTTCCGCTACACCGACGGGGAACTCCTCGTGGTGTGGTGGCAGGAGGGCAAGCAGCGCGGCTACTGGTCGACCCGGCCGTCCGAGGTGGTCACGTTCACCGGCGAGCAGATCGCCCACCGGTGGCGCAACGACAGCGCCGGCGCCCCGTCCCTTCCGCTGCCCGGCGGCGGACGGGCCACCGGCGGGCGTGCTCTGCACGCCGGTGACACCGTCCTGCCCGCGAGCCGTCGCGTCATCGGGGACGGCACCCTGTACTGGCGAGAGGGCAGGCAGGGCCGGCAGCGGGTGTGGCTGGAGTACGACCCGGCGACCGGCACCCACGGGCGCGCTTCCCTGCCCGCCTTCCTGCGGTCCGGCATCAGGGACGACGCGACGCTGCTGCAGGACCAGTGCGAGGTCCTGCCTCTGCGACCGGGCCTGGAGCAGAGCCCGTTCGGCACGGACGGGACCGTTCTGGGCCGCTGGGTGCGTGCCGAGGACGAGGCGGGCGAGACCCTGACGACCGCCGGGACACCCGACGGCCGCACCGTCACGCTGCGAGCTTCCGAGCGCGGCGGCCCCGTCGTGCCGCTCGGCGCGCTGCGGCTGCCCGGGGGCGCCGCCCCCGTGGTGGCCCGGGAGTGGCGCCGGATCGCCCTGTTCGCGCGGGACGACGGTACCGGCGCGGGCGTGCTCGGCCAGGTGACACCGAACCAACAGGGCGGGGAGTTCGCCGCGGGCACCCCGCTCGTACCGCCGGTCGCCTTCTGGCACGCCCTGCGGCCCCGTGACGAGCCTGCGTCGGCCGTGCTGCGCGCCCTCACCGACGAGCTGGCGGCCGAGCTGGTGCGCGACACGGCGCGGGCGCTGGCCGAGCGTCAGGCGCCGGCGAGGGCGGCCGAGGGCATCGACGGAGAAGCCGGTGGTCCCACCACGAGCGGCGGGACGGCTCGTGGGCAGGGCGGGGCAAGCACTGGGCCCGGCAGTCCGGCTGCCGCGCCCGTCGGTCCGGCTGGTGCGACCAGTGGTTTGGCTGGTGGGACCGGGGGCCGAGGTGGTGCGACCGGGGGGCCTGACGGCGCGAGCGCCGACGGCGAGCCCGCCGTGCCGAGCGCCGAGGAGGTCGTACGGCAGACCGTGTCCCGGTCACTTCCGGGCCTCACCGACGAGCGGCTCCTGACCGGCGTGGCGGCCCTGGTCCGCTCGGCACTCCAGATCGCCGACTCGGTCACCAGGTTCGTCGCGCCACCCGTCGAGCAGGCGAAGCCGGAGCTGAAGCGGGTCGAGGGCATGTTCGCGGACTACCGCCCGGAGCACGGTGACGACCACACGGTGCGCACGGCCACCGACGGACTGGCCAATCTGTGGGGAGCCTGGGGCGGCAACAGCCAGTGGACCGCGCTCCGGCAGATCCGCGCCGTGAATCACGTGCTCTCGGGGAAGCCCGCCGACGGCAGGCAGTTGCCCGATCACGTCCGCCGCGCAGCACTCGGTGACGGGTGGCAGAACGACGAGTACACCGTCCCCCGCATGGGCGTGGTCTGGCCGTCCCTCCTGACCGTGCTGCGGCCGCTGGCCTACCGGGCCGCCGCACCGACCGTGCCGGATGCCGAACGCGAGGCGCTGCTCCTTCTGTTCGAGGCGCTCGTCGAAGGGCCGCTCGGCGCTCCGGAGAACGCCCTGCGGGAGATCGTGCTGAGCGAGCCGCTGGACAAGCACAAGCGGCACGGCAATCAGGAGCGCGCGGGACAGGTGCTGCGGCGGGGCGGCCGCACCGTGGTCGTCCTCGGCCGCAGGAACGTCGACTACGGCCGCGACCGCGTCAACTGGCTCGCTCTCGACCACGATCCGACGGGTGCGTTCGGAGCCGTCGCGCACTTCACGCTCGAGAAGGAGACCCGGCACACCTCCGCGTTCCCGGCCGACGGGCTCGCCGCCGTCATCCGGCTGATCCGGGACAAGGGGGCCGCGCCCTGGCAGCCCGAGGCACCCGCCGCGCTCGCCGCGGCGACGCACGCCGGCCTGGGTCCGCTCCAGGCCGCGGTGCTGCTCGCCGGGCAGCCGGAGCAGCTCGGCGGCGACGCGCTCGCCGTGCTCGGTCTCAAGCAGCGTCAGCTGAGCGCGGGCAGGGGCATGCTGAACTCGCTGCCCGCCGCCGACCGGGAGGCGCTCGTCGGCGCCCTGCTCCCCGACGACCTCGCCGAGTTGTGGACGGCAGGGCCCGACACGGGCGCCGCGGGCCGGGTGTGGGCCGAGCGTCTCGGTTCCCTCGTCCGCGTGCCCGAGGATCTGGCGCCCGCTCTCGAAGGCCTGCCGACCGCCTCCGCCGAGGACGTCCTCAACCCGGCACGCACCGCCTGGCTCAGCCGCACGACGGTCCAGCGGCCCGACGAGGAAGGCCGGCTGGTCGCGGAGGAACGCGCCGCGGTGCCCGGACGCCACCACCTGACCGGCGCGGTCGCCGCCCTCGCCTCGCTCGCCTACGCCCTGCCGCACGGGCACCCCCTGCGCGCGGCCCTGCCCTCGGGCCTCGCCGCGCTGCGCCGCCGCGTCGCCGACCCGGGGCTGCTGCTCGGGCTGGACCTCGAGTGGACGGAGAAGGGCGGAACCACGGCCGCCGAGCTGCGCAAGGCGTACGGACTGCCCGCCACCGGAGGCGCAGACGCGGACGGCACCACGTGGGTCGGTGAGGCGCTCGCACTGCGCCCCTGGCACAGCGACAGGGAGACCGTGCTGGTGCGCCCGGCGGGCCTCACCGGCCCGGACGACGCCGTGTTCGGGCTCCTCGAAGGGCTGGTGGGTGCCCCGCGCGCCACCGGGCTCCGGGCCCTGCGGTCCGTCCTCGGTGACGAACTCGACCGGGCCCTCGCCGCCGGCCTCGATCCCGAAGGGCCCTCCGGGCCCGCCCAGGACCCCACAGTCTGCGTACCGGCACTCGTCACCGAGGTCGCCGTGGCCCACGGTCTCGGCGAGGACGCGGCGACGCTCTACCTGCAACTGCTCGCCCTGCCCGACCCGACGGACCGCAACTGCGCCCGCTGGACCGGCTGGAAGCCCGCCCGTCTCAAGAAGGCCCGGGCCGAACTCGCCGCGACGGAGCTGGTCGTGGAGGCCAAACGGCCCCGGGCCGGCCGTTCCCTCTTCCTTCCCTGCGGCTGGCGCGACCTCAAGGCACCCGCCCTGCCGGTGGAGACGTGGAAGGAGAGCCTCTATCCCGTCAGCGAGAGGACCCGCGCCGTCCCGCTCCTCCCGGTGCCCGAGCTGTTCGCCCACGCCTGGGACCGGGTGCGGGCCGGAGAAGCGCCCGGCTACGAAGAGCTCACCACCCGCGCCACGCGGAAGGGCCGCCGGCGGTGACCCGAAGGCGTGTCCACCCGGCGCCCCCCGCCCCCGCCCCCGACCACTGCCCGAGCCCACCGGAAGATCCGTCGATGACCACCACTCTCGCCCCCGGCAACACCCGTCAGATCGTGCCGCCCGAGGAGCGTCACGCCACCGAACTGGCCTTCCTCGCCGCCTTCGACGACGGTCCCCGTCCGCCCGCCTGGCGGCTCACGCCCCGGGCCGTCGTCACGTTCGTCATGGGCAGCGACGGCCGGGCCCTGCGACTGCCCGAGGACGCCGAGGCGCCCGAGGGCGTGCCGCGCCGTCTGGTGGTGGAGGGCAAGTTCGTCGGCGACCGGGCACTGGTCGAGCGGTGCGTCGTCACCCTCGCCGGTGAGCGCGGCCTGCTGCTCGTCGGCGAGCCGGGCACCGCCAAGTCCATGCTGTCCGAGCTGTTGTCGGCGGCCGTGTGCGGCACCAGCGGCCTGGTGGTCCAGGGTACGGCGGGCACGACCGAGGACCAGCTGAAGTACGGCTGGAACTACGCCCTGCTGCTGGCCCAGGGTCCCAGCCGCAAGGCACTCGTGCCCTCCCCGGTCCTGACCGCGATGGGCCGGGGCGGCATCGCCCGCGTCGAGGAGGTGACCCGCTGCCTGCCGGAGGTGCAGGACGCCCTGGTCTCCCTGCTCTCCGAGCGGCGCATCGCCGTCCCCGAACTCTCGGGCACCGACGACTCGCTGGCGCACGCCACGCCCGGTTTCAACCTCATCGCCACCGCCAACCTGCGCGACAAGGGCGTCTCCGAGATGTCCGCCGCGCTCAAACGCCGCTTCAACTTCGAGACGGTCGGCCCCATCCCGGACCTCGACGCCGAGACGGCGCTGGTCCGCAGCCAGGCGCGGGCCTGCGTCGAACGGGCCGGCGCGCCGTTCCAGGTCGACGAGGCCGTCCTGGAGGCCCTCGTCGTCGCCTTCCGAGACCTGCGCGAGGGCCGTTCGGCGGAGGGCTGGGAAGTCGAGCGGCCGTCCACCGTGATGAGCACCGCGGAGGCCGTGTCCGTCGCGGGCGCGCTCGGGCTGGCCGCGGCGTACTTCCCGGGCGACCGCGACGTACTGGGGCTGCTCCCGGGGCATCTCCTCGGCGTGGTCCGCAAGGACGACCCGGCCGACGCGGCGCGACTGCGGGGCTACTGGGACGGTCCGGTCCGGCGCCGCGCCGAGCAGGGTTCGGCCACCTGGCGCACCCTGTGGGACCTGCGCACGGTCCTGGAGGGCTGACGTCCGTGTCCCGCTCCTCGCCCCGCTCCGGCTCCGGCTCCTCGTCCGGCTCCAGCTCTCCGGTCTCTACCGCTTCGTCGCCCTCACCGGTTTCCCCGCCCTCACCGGCCGCCTCCTCCTCTCTCACCGCCTCCTCCTCTCTCACCGACTCGACCTCTCCGGCCGCCTCGTCCTCTCCGGCCTCGTCGTCCTCCCTCGTCTCCTCGCGCCTGTCTCCCGACGAAGCGGTCGCCGCGCTCACCGATCCCGCGGCGCCCTGCCTCATCGGCGTACGGCATCACGCGCCGTCCCTTGCCGCGGCCGTGCCGGCGCTGCTGGACGGGGCTGCTCCGGACGTCCTGCTGGTCGAGCTTCCCGCCGAGATGCAGGAGTGGCTGCCCTGGCTGGGCCACGAGGAGACCCGGGCGCCGGTCGCCCTCGCGGCCGCGTCCACCGAGGAGGGCCGGGGGCCGGCCTTCTATCCTTTCGCCGACTTCTCCCCCGAGCTCGCCGCCGTGCGCTGGGCCGCCCGGCACGGCGTCCCGGTCGTCGCCTGCGACCTGCCGTTGGCCGACCGGGCGTGGCACGAGGGCAGGCGCCCCGGCCCGTCCACCGGTCCCACCGCGTCCACCGTCGCGCCGGAGTACGACCGTTCCGGGCTCGCCGTCGCCCTCCGGGCCCGGCTCACCGGCCGTCCCGGTGAGGATCTCTGGGACCGTCTCGTCGAGGCCACCGCGCCTGGCTCCGAGCCGGAGGCGCTGCGCCGTGCCGCGCTCCTCACCGGCTGGGCGCTGCGCGAGGAGGCCATCGCCTCGGGAGGCGTGGCCGAGCTCGACCTGCGGCGTGAGCAGTGGATGCGCGCCTGTCTGGCCGCCGCCACCGCGGACGGCGCGCGTGCGGCGGTGGTCGTGGGTGCCTTCCACGCCCCGGCGCTGGTGTGCCCGACCGCCGAACCCGAACCGGACCCTCCCAGGAGCACCAGAAGTCCCGGCCGTCCCACCAATCCCGATAACCCCGCCGGCCTCGTAGGCCCAGCCAGCCCCGTCAGTCCTCGCGGCCGTCGCGGTCCGGCCGACCTGTCCGGCCCCGTGGCCGACCGCCCCGACGCCCCCGGTCGCCCCGGCCACACGGCGAACCGGCCCGATCCTGCGGACCCACCCGGCGCTACCGACCCCTCCGGGTGGATCACGTCCCTCATCCCGTACACGTACGCCCTCCTGGACGAGCGGTCCGGTTACCCGGCGGGCATCCGGGACCCTGAGTGGCAGCACCTCGTGCTGCGGGCGGCAGGCGATCCGGTGGCGTTGGAGGAGGCGCTGACCGGGGCGGCCGTACGGGTGTGCGCGGCACTGCGTGCCCTCGGGCATCCGTCGGGGCCCGCCGACGCGCGCGAGATCACCCGGTTGGCCTCGGACCTGGCGCGGCTGCGCGGGTTGCCCGCCGCGGGCCGGGGAGAGCTGGTCGAGGCGGTGCAGACGGTGCTCGCGCAGGGGGAGCCGTACGGCAGGGGGCGGGCCGTCGCCCGGGCGATGGAGCAGGTCCTCGTCGGGACGCGCGGCGGCCGTCCGGCGCCGGGCACGCCGCGCAGCGGCCTGGCCCCGGCGGTCGAGGCCGAACTGTCGGCGCTGGGACTGCCCGGGCCGGGCTCCCCTGGACCAGGGACGGCCGGACCAACGACAGTCGGGCCGACGGGCGCCAGGCCGGGTGCGGCCGCCCGGGATCTGCGACTGGATCCCTTGCGGTCCGGCCTCGACCGTGAGCGCGACCTGCTGCTGCGCCGCCTGACGGTGTGCGGTGTGCCGTACGCGGAGGCGAAAGAGGTCGTCGGCGCGGGCGGTGCCGAGACACTGACGACTCGGTGGGAGGTGCGCTGGACTCCGGCGACCGAGGCCATGCTGTCCGCGGTCGGTGTACGCGGTGTCACTCCCGCCCAGGCCGCCGAGGGGGTCCTGCGTGAGCGGTGGCGTGCGGAGCGGGACGAGGGCGGGCCGGTGGCAGCACAGACGCTGGAGGGACTCCGGCAGGCGGCGGAGTGCGGCCTGCCGGAACTGACGGACGCACGGCTCGCGGAGGCCGCCGAGGTACTGCCGGGCACCGCCGCACTGCCCGAACTCCTCACCGGCCTGGCCCTGCTGGACCGGTTGCGCGCGGGCCACATCGCGGCGCTCGGCACCGACAAGGACCGTGCGGTGCGGGCCACCGCCGTGGCCGAACTCCTGACATCCGCCGCGGTTCGCCAGGTGGACGGTCTCACCGGGGCCGAGGACCCGGCGGACGCGCACGCTCTGCTGGAGCTCGCCCACCGGGCGGACGTCCTCGGTGGCGTCCGTCTGACCGACGCTCTGGCCCGGCTGGCACACGACGGCTCGCCCCTGATGCGGGGGGCCGCCGGAGCTGTCCGGGTACTCCTCGGACACGAGGACGCGGAGGCCCTGGGCGGCCGCGTCGCCTCCTGGGTGGACGCGGCGAGCGACCGCGCCTCCCGGTCCGCGCTCACCGCCCGGCTGACCGGCCTGCTGACAGCCGCCGGCCCGCTGCTGGAGTCCGCGGCTCCCGCGCTGGAACCACTGCTCGACCGGGTATCCGAGCTGTCCGACCGGGACTTCCTCGACCGGCTGCCCTCGCTGCGCGGCGGCTTCGACACGCTCAGCCCGGCCGGCCGCGACCGGCTCCTCTCCGCCGTCGAGGAGCGTCTGGACGTCGGCCGGCTGGCCGGCACGGACGGGGTGGACCCAGACGCCCTCGCCCTGTGGACCCGCGCGGACCTCACGGCCCGGGCCACTCTCGACGGACTCGGGCTGCTTCCCGCACCCACTGCCGACCGCACCGGCACACCAGAGTCCGCACCCACTGCCGACAGCACCGGCGCCCCCACCGCCGACCGCACCGGCGCACCAGAGTCCGCCGCCACGGCCCCCGGCGCCGGCGCGCGACCCGCTGCCGCCGGGGACCACCGTCTCGCCCCCGCCGACCGCTGGCGGCTCGTGCTCGGCCGCCGTACCGACCGGCTGCCCCCGTCGGCGGCCTCGTTGGCCACCGCGTTGGACGAGCTGTACGGCAGCGGGCGGGGCGAAGGCAGCCGGGGCGAGCTGACCCGGCCCGGCCGCGGCGGCGGCGGTGGCCGGGAGACCGCCTATCCGGGTGTGCGTGAGTGGTCCGAGGACCTGGCGGTGCTGTTCGGGCCGGGCATCCGCGAGGAGGTCCTGGCGGCCGCCGCCGCGTCGGGCCGGCCGGACGTCCTGGCCGAGCTGGACCCGGACAGCGTGCGGCCCTCCGTGGACCTGCTGCGCACCGTGCTCCGCCATGCGGGCGGTCTGCCCGAGGCCCGCCTGGCCGCGCTCCGGCCGCTGGTGCGGCGCCTGGTCGATGCGCTGACCCGGCAGTTGGCCACGCGGCTGCGTCCGGCGCTGCACGGCACGGTCCTGCCGCGCCCCAGCCGCCGCCCGGGCGGTGGCCTGGACCTGCCCCGCACCCTGAGGGCCAACCTGGCCTCGGCTCGCCGCCTCCCGGACGGCACGGTCCAGGTCCTCCCCGAACGCCCCGTCTTCCGTACCCGCGCCGCACGGGCCGCCGACTGGCGGCTGATCCTGGTGACCGACGTGTCGGGATCCATGGAGGCGTCCACGGTCTGGGCCGCCCTCACAGCCTCGGTGCTGGCCGGAGTGCCCACACTGTCGACGCACTTCCTGGCCTTCTCCACCGAGGTCATCGACCTCACCGACCACGTCGAGGACCCGTTGTCCCTGCTGCTCGAGGTCAGCGTGGGCGGCGGCACCCACATCGCCGCGGGGCTGCGGCACGCCCGCGAGCTGGTGACCGTGCCGTCCCGCACCCTCGTCGTGGTCGTCAGCGACTTCGAGGAGGGCTACCCCCTGGGCGGACTGCTCGGCGAGGTCCGCGCCCTGGTCGGGGCCGGCTGCCAGGTCCTGGGCTGCGCGAGTCTCGACGACACGGGGCGCCCCCGGTACTCCACCGGCGTGGCGGGCCGGCTCGTCGCCGCGGGCATGCCGGTCGCCGCCCTCAGCCCGCTCGAACTCGCCCGCTGGGTAGGAGAGAAGATCGCGTGAACCCACAGCTTCCGCCGGTCGCCCCGTCGGTGACCGCCGAGCTCGTCGCGGCGCTGACGCCCCGGCTGCGCAAACGGCTCGACGCGGGCGTCGCCAAGGTGGCGGCACGGCCGACGGCGCGTGCGGGCGACGTGGCGCGCATCGCCGTCGACGACGACACCGACCTGGAACTGCACGCTCCCGGCGGGGTCGTGACCAGCGCCGGGGCGATCCGCTGCGGGTGCCTGCTCGCACCCGACTGTCTGCACCGAGCCGCCGCGGCATCGGCGGCACCGGTCGCCGACTCCACGGAACCGTCAACGACAGAGCCACCGGCCACGGCGGCACAGGTCGCGCCACCGCCGGTCACGGGCTCGGCACAACCGCCGCCCGCCCCATCCCCATCCACCGCCACCGCCACCCCCGACCAACGTGTCGCCGCGGCAGCCCTGCACGACGCCGCGGCCGCCGTGCTGGAGGCGGGCACCGACGGTGCCGGCGCCGTGCTCCAGGCGGAACTGCTGCGCGCCGCGCACACCGCGCGGCTCGCGGGACTTCCCCGGGCGGCGAGCCGTGCGGTCGCCGTCGTCACCGCGTTGCGCGCGGCCCGGGGCACGGACCCCGCCTACCGCCTCACCGATCTCACCGCCGCCCTCCGCGACGTCCTGGTCATCTCACACCGTCTCCCCGACGCCATCGGTCCCGAACTCGCCGAACTGCGCGGCACCGTACGGCAGCCGTACACCCCGGACGGATCCCTGCGCCTGTACGGGCTCTTCTCCGAGCCCGTCCTCACGGCGACCGGTTACGCGGGCGCCGTCACCTGGACCGCCGACGCCGCGGGACGGCTCTACTCGATCTCCGACGTGGCCCCGGGCGGCGCCGGACGGGCCACGGGCGCGGCCGACCGCGCCGTGCGCGTCGGCGACACGTCCCTGACCCACCGTGAGCTCTCGCGCGCCGGACTCGCCGTGTCCGGTGCGACCGTCTCCCCGACGGGCCGCCTGGGTGCGGGCGCGGGCGTACGGGCCGTGCGCGCGGCCGGCGCCGCATGGCACGCCGAACCCCTGGACCGCCTGTGGGCGGTGCCGGTGGCCGAACAGGTCTCCATGGCCCTGGCGGGCGACCGGGAGCTGTTGTTCCTCGACGTCACGCTCACCGGCACGGTCCGCGAGGCGGCGGGCGAGTGTCTGGTCGCAGACTGCGGCGGCCGGCCGCTCCGGCTCACCGCCGCCCATGACGATCCGGCGCTGCCCGACCGCGAGAACCTCCGCCTCCTCGCGTCCGTCCGGGGTGTCCGGCTGCGCGTCGTCGCCCGGCTCACGCCGGCCCCGCAACCCCGTGCCCTGCTCCTGGCCGTCAGCCATCCCACCGACCCCGCGACCCGCCTCGACCTCGGTCTCGACCGGCTCCGCCGCGCGGACCTGCCCACCGCGCCGACTCCCGGGGGCGCGCCGGCCGGGCCCGCCGGTGACGAGGCCCCGGTGCATCTGCTGCGGCGCCGGGTACACCAGGCGGCCTCCGGAGGCCGCCGTGTGCTCGCCTTTCCCGGAGACCGGGACACCGAGGGCGCGCGTCTTCGCCGGCACGGCCTCGTCACCGCCGGTGAACTCCTCTCCGCGCTCCACGCCGCCGCCGCGGAGCGCGCACGCGATCCCTTCGGCCGCCTTCTCCCGGCCGATCCCGGCCGCTTCGCCCGCGCCTGGCTCGGCGCCGCCGTCCACACCGAGGAACTCGACCGCGTCCTGTGCGCCGCCGCGTGGGGCGCGGACCTCACCGACACCGCGGCCCCGGCGTTCCGTGTCCCTGACCCTGACCCTGCCCCTGCCCCTGCCCCTGCCCCTGCGGGAGGTCCCGCAGACCCGGCCGCCCATCCCGCAACTCCCGCAGACCCGGCGAACCCCGCCCACCCGACGATCCCCACAGACCCGGCGGAGCCTGTCGATCTCAAGGCGCCCTGATTGCATGGCCAACCGCCTCCGGAACCGCTCGACAAACGCTGTTCCTGGAAATCAACGAAGCCAGGGCCCGCCCGTCTCAGGCGTCAGCGCCGAAATCGGCTGCGGCTGGGGCCTGCTCGCGCAGCGGGGTGAGGTCACGTCGAGTCCCCGGTCACAGCACCGGCTGGAAGGAGTCGACCTCTTCCCTCGCGCTACGGTGCTGTCATGTCTCGATCAGTCGAAACCGGGTCAGTGTTGCCTCCCGTCACCGCGGACGACGTCGGCCTTGCCGTGCGGCTCGCCGTGGGCATCCTTCGGGACGCACCCGCGGAGGGGTGGGGCGGTAAGGCCGGTTCGCTGGAGTGGGACCGCTGGGAGACCATCGAGCACCTCGCCAACGACCTGCTGTACTACGCCGTGCAGCTGGGACCGCAGAGCCCACCGCTGGACACCCATGTGCCTTTCGCGCTGTGCCAGAAGAGGCCGGACGGACCCACGGTCTTCCTCTTCGCGGAGCGTGATGCGGGCCCGGCCGGCCTGCTGCAGGTGCTGGAAGCGTGCGGCGCGCTGCTGGTGGCCATGGTGCGTACGAAGCCGCCCGCGGTTCGCGCCCACCACGCCGCCGGGGCGTCGGACCCCGAAGGCTTCGCGGCGATGGGGGTGGTGGAGACGCTGGTGCACATGCACGATGTGGCGGAAGGCTTCGGGCTCACCTGGACCCCGCCCTCCGCTCTCTGCTCGCGGGTCATCGCCCGTCTGTTTCCAGAGGCTCCGGGCGGCGCGGATCCCTGGCTCACCCTGTTGTGGGCCACCGGCCGCGCCGAACTGCCGGGCCACCCTCGTCCCACCGCGTGGCACTGGTCCAGCACACCGCGGCCGTAGGAGCGGATCGGCTTCGGACGCGGTGAGGGCACGGTGATCGTGCCCTCACCGCGGCGCGAGCGCACCGGGCCACCGTTACCGATCGGTATCCCGGCGGACCCATCCGGTCACGGCACCGGCGATCGGCCCGCCGAGCCGAGCGTGGAGCCGTACTATCGGATGATCTCGTAGGGGGAGGCGGGCATGGGCAGGCAGCGTCCCGGTACGCCGACGCTGGAGGAGGTGGCCGCCCGCGCCGGTGTGGGGCGGGGCACCGTCTCGAGGGTCGTCAACAACGCGTCCGGTGTACGGGATTCGACGCGCCGTGCCGTGCGGCAGGCGATCGCCGAGCTGGGCTACGTCCCGAATCTCGCGGCCCGTTCCCTGGCCGGCCACCGCGCGGACGCCGTCGCGCTGGTCATCACGGAGACGGACTGGCGGCTGTTCGGTGAGCCCTTCTTCACCGAGATCGTCCATGCCGTCGGCGACGCCCTCGCCGACACCCCGGTGCAGTTGCTGCTCACCCTGGTCCGTACGGACACCGAGCGGCAGCGTTTCGTGGAGTACGCGCGCGGCGGCCGGGTCGACGGCGTGCTGCTGATGTCCGTGCGCGCCGAGGACCCGCTGCCGGACATGCTCGCGAAGGCGGGACTGCCCACCGTCATGCTGGGTCGGCGTTCCGGCGACGAGAGCACCACCTACGTCGACGCCGACAACGCCGGCGGCGCGCGCGGCGCGGTCACGCACCTGCTGAACGGCGGCCGGAACACGATCGGGGCCATCAGCGGACCGCTCGACATGTACGTCGCCCAGTGCCGGCTGCGCGGATACCGGGAGGCTCTGGAGCTGGCGGGCGTGGAGGTCAGGCCCTCGCTGATCGTCGAGGGCGGCGACTTCACGGAGGAGAGCGGGCGCCGGGCGATGACCGGCCTGATCACGCGTCACCCGGAGCTCGACGCGGTCTTCGCCGCCTCGGACTCCATGGCCTCCGGAGCACTGAACGCGCTGCGCACGGCAGGCCGGCGGGTGCCGCAGGACGTCGCGGTGATCGGCTTCGACGACTCTCGGCCCGCCCGGCCCACGGATCCGCCGCTGACGACGGTCCGGCAGCCGCTGGAGGAGATCGGCCGCACGATGGTGCGGCTCCTGCTGGAGGAGATGGAAGACACCCCCGTCGCCCGGCGGCACGTCATCCTCCGTACGGAACTGGTACTCCGGGACTCCGCCTGACCGACTCCGCATGACCGACGCCGACGGCCGGGGGACTCCCCCGGCGGCGCGTCCGTCGCCTGGAACTTCGAGATTTCTTCGACGACTCCGACACGCACAGTCTTGTCAGGAACATGAACCGCTTCTACAGTCCCCAGTCAACCGGTAAGTGGGAGCGCTCCCATCAGTGGGGAGTTGGGAGCGCTCCCGCCCCGGCCCCCTCCTTCCCCCCGCACCCTCCCGGAGAGGCCCCCATGCGACCGTTACGGCCCCAAGTCCGCTCCCTGCGCAGCCTTCTAGGCGCACTGCTCGCGACCTTCGCGGTCGTCGGGTCGCTCATGACCGCCGCAGCGGCGCCGGCCCAGGCGGACACCACGATCTGCGAACCGTTCGGCACGACCACGATCCAGGGACGGTACGTCGTCCAGAACAACCGCTGGGGTTCCGCCGCCACCCAGTGCGTCACGGCCACGGACACCGGCTTCCGGGTCGACCAGGCCGACGGCTCCGTGCCGACCAACGGGGCGCCGAAGTCGTATCCGTCGGTCTTCAACGGCTGCCACTACACGACCTGCTCGCCGGGCACCGCCCTTCCCGCCCGGCTCGACACCGTATCCGAGGCGCCCTCCAGCATCTCGTACGGCTTCGCGGGCAACGCCGTCTACAACGCCTCGTACGACATCTGGCTGGACCCGACTCCCCGTACCGACGGGGTGAACCAGACCGAGATCATGATCTGGTTCAACAGGGTGGGCCCGATCCAGCCCATCGGTTCCCAGATCGGCACGGCCGCGGTGGGCGGCCGGACCTGGGAGGTGTGGACCGGCAGCAACGGCTCCAACGACGTACTGTCCTTCGTCGCCCCGTCGGCGATCACCGACTGGAGCTTCGATGTCATGGACTTCGTCCGGGCGACCGTCGCGCGCGGACTGGCCGAGGACGACTGGTACCTGACGAGTGTCCAGGCCGGCTTCGAACCGTGGCAGGGCGGCGCCGGACTGGCCGTGAACTCCTTCTCCTCCACCGTCGAGACCGGCGACGGAGCGGGCGACCCGGGCGACCCCGGCGACCCCGTGGCGTGCGAAGTGACGTACGGCACGAACGTCTGGCAGAACGGCTACACCGCGGACGTCACCGTCACCAACACCGGCACGGCCCCCGTCGACGGCTGGCAGCTCGCCTTCACCCTGCCCTCGGGCCAGCGGGTGACCAACGCCTGGAACGCCTCGGTCACCCCCGCCACGGGCGCCGTCACGGCGACCGGCGTGGGACACAACGCCCGGCTCGCACCCGGCGGCAGCCTGACGTTCGGATTCCAGGGCACCTACAGCGGGGGGTTCGCCGAGCCGGACGGCTTCCGCCTGAACGACGCCGTCTGCGCCACGGCCTAGCGTCCGCGCGGAAGCTCAGCCCATCATCCCTCGCCCCCATCACCCCCTCGCCCCCTCGCCCGTCCGGTCGAAGCGCCTTCCCCGGGCGGGCGGGGGTTCCATCCCTCCGAGTGGCGCCCCCGAGCGTCACCGCCGAGCGTCGCCCTCTGATCACCGCACTTCGCACGCCGCGCTCCGATCACCACACCTTGATTGTCATGGACTGATCATCAACTGAGAAAAGATCCAGCACCCGGAAACAGGAGACCCCTATGGTTCGACGCAGCAGATCCCTCTCTCTCGCGGCGGTACTGGCCACCCTGCTCGGCACGCTCGGCGTGACCTTCCTGCTCGGGCAGGGGCGGGCCGACGCGCACGGCGTGGCGATGATGCCCGGCTCACGCACCTACCTCTGCCAGCTGGACGCCAAGACCGGCACCGGTGCCCTGGATCCGACGAACCCCGCCTGTCAGAGCGCCCTCGACCAGAGCGGCGCTACGGCGCTGTACAACTGGTTCGCCGTGCTCGACTCCAACGCCGGTGGCCGCGGCGCCGGTTACGTGCCGGACGGCACCCTGTGCAGCGCCGGCGACCGGTCCCCGTACGACTTCTCCGCCTACAACGCCGCCCGGTCGGACTGGCCCCGGACACACCTGACGTCCGGCTCGACGATCAAGGTGAACTACAGCAACTGGGCGGCCCACCCGGGCGACTTCCGGGTCTATCTGACCGAGCCGGGATGGTCGCCCACGTCCGAGCTGGGCTGGGACGACCTGGAGCTGATCCAGACCGTGACCGACCCGCCCCAGCAGGGCTCGGCGGGTGCCGACGGAGGCCACTACTACTGGGATCTGGCACTGCCGTCGGGCCGCTCCGGTGACGCGCTGATCTTCATGCAGTGGGTGCGCTCGGACAGCCAGGAGAACTTCTTCTCCTGCTCCGACGTCGTCTTCGACGGCGGCAACGGCGAGGTGACCGGCATCGGCGACTCGGGCGGCACCCCCACGCCGACCGAGCCTCCGACGACCCCGCCGCCCACGCACTCGGGTTCCTGCATGGCCGTCTACAACGTGGAGAACTCCTGGGGCGGCGGCTTCCAGGGCTCCGTCGAGGTGATGAACCACGGGACGGAGCCGCTGAACGGCTGGGCCGTGGAGTGGCAGCCGGGCAACGGGACCACGCTCAGCAGCGTGTGGAACGGCTCGCTCTCCAGCGGCACCGACGGCACGGTCACGGTCCGGAACGTGGACCACAACCGCGTCGTCCCACCGGACGGCAGCGTGACCTTCGGCTTCACCGCCACGTCCACGGGCAACGACTTCCCCGTGGACACCATCGGCTGCGTGGCGCCGTAGTACGGCCTCGGGGGGGGGTGGCGCCGTCTGTGGGGGGGGGGCGGGGCCCGGCGCCGGCCCGGCGCCCCCCCCCCCCCCCGCCTCCCACCGGCCTTCGGCACACCCGCGCACCTCACGTGCCGGTTACAAATCGCTCAACCCCTGGTTGCGGAGCGGTGATCGGGCGACTATGGGGCCATGACTCTGGCTCAGCGCGCCCTTGAGCGGCTGCAGGCCTGGCCCGACCTCACCGCGGGCCCGGCCAGTTGCGGAACCGGACGGGCGCTGCGCTCCGTTCGTGACGAGATCGTCCACTTCCACTCGGACCGGGACGTGGACCTCCACCTCACCCACCGGGCCATCCAGCGATTCCAGTACGACCTCGGCGCCTCCAGCGCCATCCGTATGATCCCCGGGTCCCGGTGGGTGACCGTGCACCTGGACTGCGACACGGACGTCGACCTGCTGCTGAGCCTGGTGAGCATCGCGCTGAAGGCTCATCAGGCGCGGCCCCCGGCGGATCTGCCCTCGAAGTGCAACTTCCGCCGCGTCACGGTGCTCCCCCGTTCCGCGGCCGGGGAGATCTGAGACACGCCGACGGCGGGCGCCCCGCCTCGCGGCGGCGCCGCCGTCCGCGGTCTCAGTGGTCCGCGGGCTGCTCCGCGCCGCGCCGGATGCCGACCGCGGCGAGCACCGCCCCGAGCACACACAGGACGCCGGTGACGATCACCGCCACGTGGACGCCGTTCATGAAGGCCTGTCCGCTGCCCTCCACGACGGCGGCCCGCAGGCCGGCCGGCATGTCGCCGGAGACCGGCGCCACGCCCATCGCCACGGCGTCCTTGGCCTCCAGCAGGCCGTGCGCCACGGCCGAGGGCACACCCGCGCCGGTCAGCTCCCCGGTGAGGGTGGAGCCGACCTTGCTGCTGATCAGGGAGACCAGCACGGACGTGCCGAGCGCGCCGCCGATCTGCAGGGTCGTCGCCTGCAGACCGCCGGCCACACCGCCGTCCCGGACGGGGGCGTTGCCGACGATGGCGTCGGAGGATGCGGCCATCACCATGCCGACGCCGAGGCCGAGCGCGATGAACGGCGGCCACATCGTGGCGTAGGAGGAGTCGGTCTGCCAGGTGAGCATGCCGAAGCAGGAGGCCGCCTGGAGCAGCATGCCCAGCGGCATGGTCAGACGGGGGCCGAAGCGCTGGGTCAGGGCCGCGCCCAGCGGCGAGGCGACCAGCGAGGCGAGGCTGAGCGGGAGGGTCCGCACGCCCGCCTCGACCGGCGTGAAACCGCGCACGTTCTGCAGGTACAGCATGACGAAGAAGATCACGCCGAGCATGACGAAGAAGTTCAGCGCGGTGATGATCGCGCCGATCGTCAGCGCACGGTTGCGGAACAGGCGCATCGGGAGCAGCGGGTGCTCCACACGGGTCTCGAACCAGCCGAACACGAGCAGGAGCACGAGGCCTGCGGCGACGGAGCCCAGGGTGCCGGCGGAGGTCCAGCCCCAGGTCTCGCCCTTGACGACACCGAAGACCACGGCCAGCAGGCCGAGGGCGAGCAGGACGAGGCCGGGGATGTCGAAGCGTTCCCGGCCGGCGGCGTTGCGGCTCTCCGGGAGGACGAGGATGCCGAAGACGATGGCGATGACGCCGATGGGGGCGTTGATGTAGAAGACGGACTCCCAGTTGACGCTCTCCACGAGGAGACCGCCGACGATGGGTCCGAGGGCCGTGGCGACGGCGGAGACCATGGCCCAGATGCCCACGGCCATGCCGAACTTCTTCGGCGGGAACACGGAGCGGAGCAGGCCGAGGGTGTTGGGCATCAGCAGTCCGCCGAAGGCGCCCTGGAGGGCGCGGAAGGCGACCACGCCCTCGATCGACCCGGCCAGGCCGATGGCGACGGAGGCGAGGGTGAAGCCGGCGACGCCCACGAGGTAGTAGGTGCGCCGGCCGAACCGGTCACCGAGCTTGCCGCCCAGGATGAGGGTGGCGGCGAGCGCGAGCAGGTAGGAGTTGGTCACCCACTGGAGCTGGGCGGTCGACGCGTGCAGGTCGCTGCCGATCTCGGGGTTGGCGATGGCGACGACGGAGCCGTCGAGCTGGACCATGAACAGTCCGAAGGCGACGGCGAGGAGGGTCAGCCAGGGGTTGGACCGCAGGCGGCGGGCCGCCGGTGGGGCGGTCTCGGCCGCGGGCGTGGTGGGGTGATCCACGGACGTGGACGGCATGGGTGAGCCTTCTCTTCCAGGTTCGAAGGGTGGTGCGGGGGGCGGGGCGGCCCACGGGCACACGGCGGGCCGGCCGCGGGCACGACGGTGTGCCCGCGGCCGGCGGGAATGCCTGGGCCCCGCCCGGTCAGCGGGCGGTGGGGTGGAGGTGCCGCGTCAGCGCGTCGAGGGCGTCCAGGGCGGAGCCGAGCGCGCCCTGCTGGCCCTCGGTGAGGGAGGTCAGGGCGTGGCGGATGAACGCGGTCTCCAGTTCCCGCACCTCGGACACGCGCTCACGGGCCGTGGCCGTGAGGTGGAGGTGGGCGACCCGCCGGTCGGCGCTGTCCTGCCGGCGTTCCAGGTCTCCCTGCTCGGTGAGCTGGGAGACCAGGGCGCTGACGTTGTTCGGCTTCATCAGCAGGGCCTCGGCGGCCTCGCGCACCGTGGCGCCCTCGTGCTGGGCGACGAACCGCAGCAGCGCGAGCTGGCTCTCCGGGGGTTTGGGGTGCGGGTACTGGGCGGTGACCTGTCGGTCCAGCGCCCGGTGCAGCGCGGGAAGGCATGCCGCGAGCCCGGAGGCCACACGGTCGATGTCCCGGCGAGGGGTGCTGGAGTCGGTCACCCGGACACGATAGATATGATCAGATAGGTATGTCAAAAGAGGTAAAGCCGCCCGTGCAACGCTCTCGCAACCTTCCCCGTGCTGGCATGCACGGTATGCGCGACACATACGAGGAGACTCCCCGCGTCGAGCTCACCCCCGAGGCGGCCGCACTGCTGCGGCGGCTCCGTGAGGCGCACGGCCCGCTGATGTTCCACCAGTCCGGCGGCTGCTGCGACGGCAGCGCCCCGATGTGCTACCCGGCCGGCGAGTTCCGCACCGGAGCCGCGGACGTCCTGCTCGCGGAGCTGACCGTCGAGGGCGTCGGGGAGCCGGTGGCGTTCTGGATGTCGCGCAGTCAGTACGAGGCCTGGAGCCACACGAGACTGATCGTGGACGTCGTCGCGGGCCGGGGCAGCGGCTTCTCACTGGAGGCGCCCGAGGGGGTGCGCTTCCTCATCCGCTCCCGCGTCATCGACGCGTAGCGCCCGCCCCGGGACCACCGGCGCCCCCTTGCCCTGCCACCCCCTCCCGTCCACCGGCCGACCGCCGACCCCCGTCCGCCGACCGACCACCGGCCGACCGCCGGCCCGCCGTCCGCTGCCTACGGCCTGAGGCTGCCGACGATGTCCGCCGTCGCGGTCAGACCGCTGTGGATGGTCGGTGCGATGTTCGTACCGGCCAGATAGAAGCCCAGCAGCAGGCACACCAGCGCGTGCGAGACCTTCAGCCCGCCGTTGCGCAGGAAGATCACCGCCAGAACGGACAGCAACAGCACCACAGAGATGGAAATGGCCATCGTCAACCTCCTCCGCCACGTCCACTTCGCGGCGTTCGGCCGTAAGTGTGGCGTAGCGGAGGGTTCGTCCGGGCGGCTGACCTGTCCTCCGAACGAGTACTGTTCCGTCGGCGTCCTACGCGGCCCGGTGGGCGTCGAGGAACGCCTCGAGGCCGGCGAGGTCGTCGGTGTTGAGGTGGTCGACGCCGGCGGCGAGCAGTTCGGTCCATACGGCGTCCCGCGCGGGGCCCGCCACGTCGGGCGTGGCCCAGAACCGCACCCGCTGCCCACGGGAGTGCGCCGCGCCGACGATGTCCCGCAGCCTGCGCCGTTCGGCCGCCGGGAAGGCGCCCACGCCCTGCCAGGTGAAGTTGAGCGTCCAGTTGTCGCTGATCAGCGGGACGAAGGAGGCCGGTGCCAAGCTGCCGAGGTCGGTGAGGCGGCCGTCGTAGAAGGCCCGGCGCGTGCGCTGCGCCTCCATGGGCGCGCGGGCCGCCCGGTTCCCGGAGATCACCGCGGTGACCGCGCCGGGGAACACCCGTCCGTGGGCGTAGGTGGTGAACAGGTGCCGGTAGCGGCGCAGACGACGGTCGAGTTCGAGGTACGTCGACGATCCCTCGGTCTTGATGTCGATCAGCAGCTGGAGGGCACGGCGGTCCCGCCGGTACACCCGGCCGTGCTGGGCGCGGACGCGGGCCGCGAGGGGGTCGAGGTAGAGGGATTCCAGGGTGCGGGCGGGGTCGAGGTCCTCGGGGTCGTGGGCGACGAGGAGTTGGCCGCCGACCAGGTAGATGTCGGCCTCGACGCTGCCGAAGCGGTGGTCGAGGGCGTCGAGGAGGGGGCGGGGGTGCTCGTAGTCGTTGTGGGCGTGGGCGCGCCACAACGGGCGGGGCCCGTGCCTGCCTTCACTCGCCAGGGCGGTGCCGGCGGGCAGGGCGACCGCGCCCGCGAGGGCGGCGCCGAGAGTGGTGAGGGCTCTGCGTCGGGTGGTGAGGGCCATGCTCTGCCTCCCTGTAAGTGCCGTACGGGACGCCTGTGAGTATGGGGTCCCGATGCCTTCGGGGAGCAGGGCCGTGCGGGGAGTTGGCCGGACCGCCGCCGGTCGTTCATCTCGTCCCACGGCGGGTACGGCCGATGCCCGCCCCTGGTGGGACGGGCATCGGCCGGGCAGGACGGCCGGACGTCAGGGTGCTCGCAGGTCGACCAGTCCGGCCAGCGCCTCCCGGTGGGTGCCCGCCGCGCCGTAGGCGATCGAGTCGGCCTTGGCCCGCTTCAGGTACAGGTGGACCGGGTGTTCCCACGTCATGCCGATGCCGCCGTGCAGTTGCAGCGCCTCCTCGGCGGCGTGGACGGCGACCTGCCCCGCGTACGCCTGGGCCACGGCGACGGCCACGTCGGTGTCCTCTCCGGTCGCCAGCGCGTCGGCCGCGTTGCGGGCCGCGGCGCGCAGACCCGCGGCCTGAAGCCACAGCCCGGCGAGCCGGTGCTTGAGCGCCTGGAATCCGCCGACCTGGCGGTTGAACTGCCTGCGCTCCTTGAGGTAGCGGACCGTCTCGGTCAGCAGCCAGTCGGTGAGGCCCAGTTGCTCGGAGGCGAGCAGACCGGCACCGGCCCGCAGGGCGCGCCGTACGGCGGGTCCGGCGTCGCCGAGCCGGCGCCCGGACACGCCGTCGAGCATCACGCGCGCCACCGGCCGGGTGAGGTCCAGGGACACCTGCGGAGTGACGGTCGCGTCGGCGGCATGGACGGCGTACAGCCCCCCGTCGTCCGCCGGAACCAGCAGCACGTCGGCGACGGCCGCGTCGGCGATGCCGGTCAACTCCCCGTGCAGACGCCCCTCTTCGAGCCGTACGTGCGCGACGGCGCCGCCCGGTGCGACGTGCAGGCCGACGGCGAGCGCGGCGATGGTCGTCGCGGACGCCAGTTCGGTGAGCAGGTCGTCGGCTCCGCAGGCCAGCAGCGCCTCGGTGGCCACGACGGCGCTCGTCAGGTAGGGCACCGGCGCGACCGCGCGCCCGAGTTCCTCCAGGACCACCGCGGTCTCCCGGTGGGTGGCGCCCTGGCCCCCCAGCTCCTCGGGGATCAGCAGGCCCGCGAGGCCCATCGAGTCGGAGAGCGCCTTCCACAGCGACACGTCGTGCGGAGCGGCCGACTCGGTACGGGTGATGACGCCCGCCGGGTCGCAGTGGTCGGTGAGCAGGTCCCGGACGGCGGCGCGCAGCGCCTCCTCCTCCTCCGAGTAGAGCAGACCGGGTTCCGGCTGTGCGCTCATCGGGCGAGGTCCTTCCATGCGACGTCCTTGTCGGTGCGCGGTTCGGCGGGCAGGCCCAGGACGCGCTCGGCGACGATGTTCAGCAGGACCTCGCTGGTCCCGCCCTCGATGCTGTTGCCCTTGGAGCGCAGGTAGCGGTACCCGGCGTCGCGGCCGGTGAAGTCCACGTGCTCGGGGCGGCGCATGGTCCAGTCCTCGTACAGCAGCCCCTCCTCGGCGAGGAGTTCCACCTCCAGGCCGCTGATCTCCTGGTTGAGGCGGGCGAAGTTCAGCTTCATGCCGGCGCCCTCGGGGCCGGGCTGGCCGGCCACCAGCTGCTGGCGCAGGCGTACGCCGGTGAGGCGGGCGACCTCGGCCTCGACCCACAGGCCCAGCAGCCGCTGGTGCAGGTCGTGGGTGCGCAGTTCGGGGCGTTCCCGCCAGGTCGCGGCGATCTTGCCGATCATGCCGCCCTCGCGGGGGATCGGCGTACCGCCGATGGCGACGCGCTCGTTGTTCAGCGTGGTCTGGGCGACCCGCCAGCCGTCCCCTGTCTCGCCCAGGCGGCGGGAGTCGGGGATGCGGACGTCGCTGAGGAACACCTCGTTGAACTCGGCCTCACCGGTGATCTGGCGCAGCGGCCTGACCTCGACCCCGGGGTCGGTCATGTCGCACACGAAGTAGGTGATGCCCCGGTGCTTGGGCACGTCCGGGTCGGTGCGGGCGATGAGGATCGCCCAGCGGGCGAGGTGCGCGCTGGACGTCCACACCTTCTGCCCGTTGACCACCCAGTCTCCCCCACTCTCGGCTTCGCTCGAGCGGGAGGGGCCCCCATCCTCGCGGACCGCCCGGGTGCCGAGCGCGGCCAGGTCGGAGCCGGCACCCGGCTCGCTGAACAGCTGGCACCAGACCTCCTCGCCGGTCCACAGCGGGCGCAGGAGGCTGTGCTTCTGCTCCTCGGTGCCGTACTGGAGGATGGTCGGGGCAGCCATGCCGAGGCCGATGCCGATGCGCCGCGGGTCGTTGTCGGGGGCGCCCGCGGCCGTCAGTTCGGCGTCCACGACGGCCTGGAGGGAGCGGGGCGCGGCGAGTCCGCCGAGGCCCTTGGGGTAGTGCACCCAGGCCAGTCCGGCGTCGAAGCGGGCCCGGAGGAAGTCCAGGCGTTCGGTGGTGGCCGGTGGATGCGCGGCCAGCAGCTCCTTGGTACGGCGGCGCAGTTCCGCTGCGTCGGTCATGCGGCGGCTCCCCTCTCCTGCTGTTCCGGTACGACGGCCACCCGGCCGGTCGTCCGGCCGTCGGCGACGCGCTGCACGGCGTCCGCGGCCCCGGCGAGCGGTACCCGCTCACTCACCAGCGGCTTGACGGCACCCCGTGCGGCCAGCTCGGTGAGCTGTTCGTGGCAGTGCTGGACCAGCTTCGGGTTCTTGGTGTTGTACAGGCCCCAGTGCAGGCCGAGGATCGCGTAGTTCTTCACCAGGGCGTGGTTCAGCGCGGGGCTGGGGATCGTGCCGCTCGCGAAGCCGACGACGACGATGCGGCCCTCGAAGGCGACGGTCTTGGCGGACTGGGCGTAGGCCTGGCCGCCCACCGGGTCGTAGATCACGTCGGCGCCCCGGCCGCCGGTGGCCTCCTTCACGGCGGCGATGACATCCTCGCCGTGCCGGTCGACGACCACGTCGCAGCCCAGTTCGCGGGCGACGGCCGCCTTCTCGGGGCCGCCGACGACGCCGATGACGGTGGCGCCGGCGGCCTTGCCGAGCTGCACGGCCGCGCTGCCGACCCCTCCGGCGGCGGCGTGGACGAGCAGGGTCTCGCCGGCCTCCAGCCGAGCCCGGCGGTGCAGGCCGAACCAGCCGGTCTGGTAGCCGATGTGCAGGGCGGCGGCCTCGGCGTCGTCCAGGGCGTCCGGTGCGGGCAGCAGGGCGCGGGCGTCCGCGACGGCGTACTGGGCGAAGCCGCCGTGCGGCAGCGCGGGGTTGGCGAGGACGCGGCGCCCGTCCTCGGTCTCGCCGCAGATCTCCACGCCCGGCGTGAAGGGCAGCGGCGGCTTGACCTGGTACTGGCCGCGGCACATCAGCGCGTCCGGGAAGTTGATGTTCGCGGCGCGGACCCTCAGCAGGACCTGGCCGTCGCCGGGCGTCGGCGGCGCCACGTCCACGAGGCGCATCACCTCGCCCGGCTCGCCGTTCTCGTGCACCTGCCATGCCTGCATGCGGGGCCTCCACCGACTGCGTCGTCCGACCGGGTCTCTCGCATACTAAGCGGTCGCTTGCCCTTCAGGGAACAGGTTGCGAGGAGTCACCCCCGCGTGGGCCGCGCCCGTACGTGCATCCGCTCCCCCTGCGGGCCGAACAGGCTGAGGAACTCGGCCGGCCCCTCCCCCGTCGACCCGAACCAGTGCGGCACCCGGGTGTCGAACTCCGCGGCCTCCCCCGCCGACAGCACCACGTCGTGGTCGCCGAGCACGAGCCGCAGCCGGCCGGAGAGGACGTAGAGCCACTCGTACCCCTCGTGGGTGCGCGGGTCCGGCTCCTCCTGCCGTGAGGGCTCCAGCACCTTGAACGCCTGGAGTCCGCCCGGCTGGCGGGTGAGGGGCCAGTGGGTGCGGCCGTGGCGAACGATCGGCTTGGCGCGCACCCGGGGGTCGCCGACCTGCGGGGCACCGACCAGCTCGTCCAGCGGCACCTGGTGGGCCTGGGCGATCGGCAGCAGCAGTTCGAGGCTCGGCTTGCGCAGCCCCGACTCCAGCCGCGACAGGGTGCTCACCGAGATGCCGGTCGTCTCGGACAGCGCGGCCAGGGTCACCTCGCGCTCCTTGCGCACCTGGCGGAGCCTCGGGCCGACACCGGCGAGGACATCGTCTGCGGTCGTCATGCACTTATTGCAGAACCGGCAAACACCTTTGTCAATCCCGCGGTGTCCGAGCGACCTTCTACGTGGAGGTGGTCACCGTGACCCAGAACAAGGACCTGACCGAGAAGTACGACGTGGTCGTCGTCGGCGGCGGTGCGGCCGGACTCTCCGCCGCGCTCGTCCTTGGCCGCTCGCGGCTGCGCGCCCTGGTCGTCGACGCCGGGGAGCCGCGCAACGCGCCCTCGGCCCACATGCAGGGCTATCTGACCCGGGACGGCATGTCGCCCGCCGAGTTCCTGGAGCTCGGCCGGGAGGAGATCGCGCGGTACGGCGTGGAGCTGGTCCGCGACCGGGCGGTGGACGTGTCCCGGGGCGAGGGCGAGGACATCGCGGTGGACCTGGCCGGCGGAAGCGTCGTCCGAGCCCGCCGGCTGATCGTCACCACCGGCCTGGAGGACGAGCTGCCGGCGGTGCCCGGCGTCGCCGAGCGGTTCGGCCGGGACGTGCTGCACTGCCCGTTCTGCCACGGCTGGGAGGTGCGCGACGAGCGCTTCGGCGTGCTCGCCGCCGGCCCGCTCAGCGTGCACCAGGCGCTCATGGTGTCCGGCTGGTCGGACGACGTGACGCTCTTCCTGCACACGGTCCCGGAGGAGGAGCTGTCCGACGACGACCTGCGCCGGCTCGCCGCGGCCGGGGTCGAGGTGGTGCCCGGCGAGGTCGCCGGGCTGCGGGTCGAGGACGACCGGCTCACCGGGGTCCGGCTGGCGGACGGCACGGAGCACGACCGCTCGGTGGTGTTCGTCGCTCCCAGGGCCGCACCGCGGACCGGCCTGATGGAGCGGCTCGGCGCGGAACTGCGGGAGACCCCGTTCGGCGCCTACCCCGTGGTGGACCCGACCGGCCGGACCACCGTGCCCGGCGTGTGGACCGCCGGCAACGCGATGGGGTTCGGCGAGCAGGTCGTGCACGCGGCCAGCGGCGGCTACCGCGCGGCGTCGGCGATCGTCGGCGACCTGATCATGTCGGACCTGGACGCGGCCGTCGCGGGCCAGGGGGTGCCGTTCGGACCAGGTCGGCTCCGGTGAACGGACTCGTCCGGTCGATCACGTGACCACCGTGCGGTCGTGTCATTGATGTCGGCATGACGGCAGGCGATCCGACGGTTGTCGAGTGGGAACGGCTGCGGCCGTTCCTGCCGGTCAGCAACAGGCGTCGCGGCAGGTGGAGGGATCACCGGCAGGTGGTCGACGGGATATCCGCACCGGGTGCGGACCGGCACGCAGTGGCGTGACCCGCCCGAACGGTTCGGCCCATGGAAGACCGTTCATGAACGCCACCGCCCGTGGTCGGCCGACGGAACCTGGGAACGCCTGCTCCAGCAGGCCCAGGCCGACGCGGCCGGGCAGATCGGCTGGGACGTCTCGGTCGGCTCCACCATCGTGCGGGCGCATCAGCACGCTGCCGCTGCGCCCGCCTCAAAGGGGGGCGCAGCGGCAGAACACCGGCCCCGGCCGCTCGCGCGGCGGGTCCACCACCAAGCTCCACCTGAGCACGGACGACCGCTGCCGCCCGCCTTCCCCGACCGACCGACTGGGCAGCGGCGGTACGGGCACGGTGTGGCGTGCCTGGGACCATCTGTCGCGGCGGACGGTGGCCGTCGACGAGGCCACTCCGAACGGATGGGACCAGCCAGGCCGGACACTTGACCGGAACGCGGCGGTCGCACCATCGCAGACACGGGAGGAAGAACACCCTCCGCGAGTCACCCGACAGTCACTTGATCGGACGGACAGCTCCGAACGACGCCTCGCGGCCGGGGCCGAGCGGAGTCCGGTGCGTGCGGCCACGAGGCGGAGGAGGGGGCGCCAGCGTCGACAACGCCGCCGGGGGCACCGCCGGCTCCCTTCAGGCAGTGGGGAGCGCGTGCCGGCCCCCGAGACCCCGTCGAGAGCCGAACACCGGCTCCGGACTGCAACCGTGTCCGGCATGACAGTGCACCTTCACCCTCGCCTTCGCCGTCCGGGGGCCCGAAGCCGGCCGGGGGCTGTCCCGGCCGGGCTCGAGGTGTCGTTCCTTCCCGTGTGCCGGCGGGAAGCCGTCAGCGCACGTAGATGTGGGGCTGCGGCGGGCGGGTCATGCCGGCGCCGAGGAAGTAGCTGGGGTGTGGCGGCTGGTTGTAGGCGGTGTTCTGCCAGGCCAGGGCGACGCGGTACTGGGCGTCGTGGGCCAGGGTGTGCAGTTTGGTGGTCGTCGGGGTGGACGTGGCGTAGATGCGCAGGGCGTTGTTGCCGGAGTGGCGCCAGATGACCTCCTCGCGCCAGTCGCCGAACAGATCGCCCGAGAGCACCGGGGTGGACTTGGTGCCGTTGCTGGAGGCGACGCCGCTGCCGGTGAGCAGCCGGGTGTCGCCGCCGGTGCCGTACTTGTCGATCCGGGTGTCGTTCAGCAGTTCGCGCACCGGGTCGGCGTCCCACCAGGCGAGGAAGTTCGCCGAGGACGGGTTGCGGCCGACGTTGCCGCCAAGGGTGTTGCGCAGGTTGCTCATGTTCGGTCCGGAGCCCCACAACTCGGCGCCTGGGTTCCCGGCGTGGATGTCACCGGCCACGCCGCGGCCCGGTCCCTCGGAGCCGCTGGTGGGGGTGCGGTGGATGACCTGCCCGGTGCGGGCGTCGTGCAGGTCGGAGCCGGGCTGATCGCCCGACTCGTGGATGCTGAAGACCTCCAGGCCGGTGCGGTCGGGGGCGAAGTCGCCGACGTGCAGGGCGTCGCCGTGGCCGAAGCCCGTGGTATGCATCAGCCGGCCGTTGTCGTCGATGGTCGCGGAGCCGTAGACGATCTCCTGGCGGCCGTCGGCATCGACGTCGGCGACGGACAGCTGGTGGTTGCCCTGACCGTACGCGGCGCCGTTGCCGGAGGAGTTGGAGTCGAACGTCCAGCGCTTGACGAGCCGGCCGTCGCGGAAGTCCCAGGCGGCGATCACAGCGCGGGTGTAATAGCCACGGGCCATGACCAGGGACGGGCGCCGACCGTCGAGGTAGGCGGTACCGGCCAGGAAGCGGTCCACGCGATTGCCGTAGTTGTCGCCCCAGGAGGAGACGTTGCCCCGCGGCGGATCGTAGTCGACCGTGGACATCGCGGCGCCGGTCAGACCGTTGAACATGGTCAGGTACTCGGGTCCGGCCAGGATGTAACCGCCGGCGTTGCGGTGGTCGGCACCCCCGTCGCCGATGACCGTGCCCTGGCCGTCGCGCGTGGCGTCCGCCGTCTTCAGAGCCACCTCCGCCCGGCCGTCGCCGTCGTAGTCGTACACCTGGAACTGCGTGTAGTGCGCCCCGGCCCGGATGTTGCGGCCCAGGTCGATACGCCACAGCCGCTGGCCGCTGAGCCGGTAGGCGTCGATGTAGACGTTTCCGGTCACACCGGACTGCGAGTTGTCCTTCGCGTTGCCCGGATCCCACTTGACGATCAGCTCGTACTGCCCGTCGCCGTCCACGTCACCCGGGCTCGCCTCCACCGGCGTGTAACCCGAGCCGGGCGAAGACAGCGGCACGTCGAGGTAGTTGCCGCCGGTGAAACGCAGCGAGGACTCCGAGACCTGCTGCTCCGTGCCGTCCACCACCGCGCGCACGGTGTACGAGGCATTGGAAGGAGCGCCGTTGTCCAGGTAGTTGGTGGAGTCGGTGACCGGTGAGCCGTTCACCTTCGCGCCGTCGCGGTACACGTTGAACGCCGTGTCGTAGCCCTCGGTGCCCAGCAGCCGCCAGGACACCAGGTTGCCCGAGCCCGAGCGCACCGAGACCAGGCCCCGGTTCAGCTCCTCCATCTGCAAGGCGTCACCGGCCGGTGGATCGGGATCCGGGCTGGTGCCGCCGTCGACCTTGACCAGCCGCCACTGCTGGTTGAAGCCGTCGACGTCGTCGTACTGCGAGATCCGGGCACCGTCTTCTGTCGACCGCTCCCAGACGTCCAGGGCCTTGCCGCTGTTGCGGTTGATCAGCTGCACATACTGGCTGTCGATGTCGACCACGCGGAACTGCTGGTTGACGGCGTTGTTGTCCGTCCACTGCACCACGTTCGCGCCGTTGGCAGTGGACCGCCCCTCGACGTCGAGCACCTTGCCACTGTGCCGGGCCCTGATCCGGTAGTACCCGTTGCCCGAATCGACGAACTGGAACTGCTGGTTGGCGACGGTTCCAGGGGCCCACTGGACGACCTCCGCGCCATTGGCGGTGGAACCTTCGAAGATGTCGACGGCCTTGCCACTGTGGCGTGAGACCAGCTGGTAGTAGGCGGACGTGTCGATCACGGCCGCGCTCGCGCTGGACACGGGCAGCGCGACAAGTGAGACGGCGGCCAGTAACACCGCCAGCAGATACGTGACCGGTCCTCGGGATCTTCGCGAACTCCGGACGGACATGTGCGGCTCCTTCGGGGGGCGGGTAAGTGCTCGCGCGCTTCCCGACACATCGGATGAAACGATTCACTCAGGTCGGGCGCGAGAGGAACCTGTTTCGGGTGATGAATGGGAGCGCTCCCAGCGAGGCTAGGGGCGGGCCGCCGGACACGGCAAGACGCGTGCAGGGACTGAATGTGGCAATTTGTTTGATCAAGTGGAGTTCTGGCGTGAGGATGTGTCGGTCGCCCTGGATGCGACCGATTCACGGCGGTGCGTCGACTGATCTCGCTCCGAGGAGTGCGGGTGCTCAGCGGCGGCGACGTGCCCGGGTAGCCCGGCGTCCGCCCCGCAGACCGACCGGACGAGGCGCGCGGGTGTGGTCCCGGCCTCCGCGGTGCACTCTGACTGCATGCTGCTTACCCGGTTGGCCCAGGTGTCCCGGGAGGTCGCCGCCACGTCGGCGCGGTCCCGGAAGACCGCCCTGCTCGCGGAGCTGTTCCGGGAGGCGGAGGCGGCGGACGTGCCGGTCGTCATCCCGTACCTGGCGGGCCGGCTCCCGCAGGGCCGGATCGGCGTCGGCTGGAAGGTGCTGAGCCGCCCGGTCCCACCGGCCGCCGGACCGACCCTGACCGTGCGCGAGGTGGACGCCCGGCTCACGCGGCTCGGTGCGGTGTCCGGCGCCGGTTCGCAGGCCGAGCGGACACGGCTGGTCGGCGAGCTGATGGGCGCGGCCACCGAGGACGAGCAGCGCTTCCTGGTCGGGCTGCTCACCGGGGAGGTCCGGCAGGGTGCCCTGGACGCTGCCGCCGTGGAGGGCCTGGCCGCGGCGACCGACGCGCCCCCGGCGGACGTACGGCGGGCGGTGATGCTCGCGGGCTCGCTGCAGACGGTGGCCGAGGCACTGCTGGCCGACGGGCCCGGCGCCCTGGACCGGTTCCGGCTCACCGTGGGCCGCCCGGTCCTGCCGATGCTGGCGCACAGCGCCTCCTCGGTCGCCGAGGCGGTCGGCAAGCTGGGCGCCTCGGCCGTCGAGGAGAAGCTCGACGGCATCCGCGTCCAGGTGCACCGCGACCGAGGCACCGTACGGCTCTACACCCGCACCCTGGACGACATCACCGACCGGCTCCCCGAGGTCACCGCGGCGGCGCTCGAACTGCCCGGTGAGCGGTTCGTCCTGGACGGCGAGGTGATCTCGTTCGACGAGAACGGACGCCCCCGCTCCTTCCAGGAGACCGCCGGACGGGTCGGCTCCCGCACGGACGTGGCCACCGCCGCGCGGACGGTCCCCGTCTCCGTCGTGTTCTTCGACGCGCTGTCCGTCGACGGCCACGACCTGCTCGACCTGCCCCTGACCGAGCGGCACGCGGAGCTGGCCCGGCTGGTCCCCGAGCCGGCCCGGGTGCGGCGCGAGCTGGTGCGCGGGGCCGAGGACACGGAGGCCGCCGAGGAGTTCCTCGCCGAGACACTGCGGCGCGGGCACGAGGGCGTCGTGGCCAAGGGGCTCGACGCCCCCTACAGCGCGGGCCGGCGCGGCGCCTCCTGGCTGAAGGTCAAGCCCGTCCACACCCTCGACCTGGTCGTCCTGGCCGCCGAGTGGGGCCACGGCCGCCGCACCGGCAAGCTCTCCAACCTCCACCTCGGCGCCCGCACCGCCGACGGCTCCTTCGCCATGCTGGGCAAGACCTTCAAGGGCATGACCGACGCACTGCTGGCCTGGCAGACCGAGCGCCTGGAGCGGCTGGCCGTCGAGGAACACGGCTGGGGGGTGACCGTACGCCCCGAACTCGTCGTCGAGATCGCCTACGACGGCCTCCAGCGCTCCACCCGCTACCCGGCCGGCGTCACCCTCCGCTTCGCCCGCGTGGTCCGCTACCGCGAGGACAAGCGCCCCGAGAACGCGGACACGGTGGACACCCTGCTCGCCGCCCACCCCGGGGCGGCCCCGTGAGGCGCAGCGCGGGCCTGCTGCTGTACCGGCGCGGACCCGGCCAGGATCTCCAGGTGCTCCTCGGGCACATGGGCGGCCCCTACCACGCCGGCCGGGACGCCGGGGCGTGGACCGTCCCGAAGGGCGAGTACGACCCCGCCGAGCCGGCCTGGGAGGCGGCCCGGCGCGAGTTCGAGGAGGAGCTGGGGCTGCCGCCGCCCGAGGGCGTGGCCGTACCGCTCGGGGAGGTCCGACAGGCGGGCGGGAAGGTGGTCACGGTCTGGGCGGTCGAGGCCGGCCTCGACCCGGCCGCCGTCGTCCCCGGCACGTTCCGCATGGAGTGGCCGCCGCGGTCGGGGCGGTCCGAGGAGTTCCCCGAGCTGGACCGGGTGGCTTGGTTCCCGGTGGACCGGGCGCGCGAGGTGATCGTGAAGGCGCAGGCCGCGTTTCTCGACCGGCTGGCTGAGCACTCGCACTGACGAGAGTCGACCGGTGGCGACGGGACCCGTGCGCGTTGCGGCACCCCGCGCCACACGCCAAGGTCGAAGCACGAACGCGCACCCAGGAGGTCGGCCATGCCCATCGCGACGGTGAACCCGGCGAACGGCGAGACGCTCAGGACGTACGAGGCCATGGGCGAGGAGGAGATCGAGCGCCGGCTCCAGCTCGCGGAGGCCACCTTCCGCACGTACCGGACGACGGGGTTCTATGAGCGGGCCGGGCTCATGCGCCGGGCCGCCGATCTTCTGGAGGCGGACCAGAAGGAGGTCGGGAAGGTCATCACCACGGAGATGGGCAAGCCGGTCAAGCAGGCCCGCGCGGAGGCCGTCAAGTGCGCCAGGGCGATGCGCTGGTACGCCGACCACGCGGCGGAGCTGCTGGCCGACGAGGAGCCCGCCGAGGCGGACGTGAAGGACTCCGGCGCCTCCCGGGCGCTGGTCCGCTACCGGCCGCTCGGGCCGGTGCTCGCCGTGATGCCGTGGAACTTCCCGCTCTGGCAGGTGATCCGCTTCGCGGCGCCCGCGCTGATGGCGGGCAACGTCGGGTTGCTCAAGCACGCCTCGAACGTGCCGCAGACCGCCCTGTACCTGGAGGACCTGTTCCATCGGGCGGGCTTCACCGAGGGGTGCTTCCAGACCCTGCTCATCGGCTCCGCCGCGGTCGACGACATTCTGCGCGACGAGCGCGTGCGGGCCGCGACGCTCACCGGCAGCGAGCCCGCCGGCCGCGCGGTCGCCTCCACCGCCGGGGAGATGATCAAGAAGACGGTGCTGGAGCTGGGCGGCAGCGACCCGTTCGTCGTCATGCCGTCCGCCGACGTCGACCGGGCCGCCCAGGTGGCGGTGACCGCGCGCACACAGAACGCCGGACAGTCCTGCATCGCCGCCAAGCGGTTCATCGTGCACACGGACGTCTACGACGCCTTCGTCGCACGCTTCACCGAGGGCATGAAGGCGCTGACGGTCGGCGACCCGATGGACGAGGCGACCGAGGTCGGCCCGCTCTCCAGCGAGCAGGGCGTCAACGACCTCGTGGAGCTGGTCGACGACGCGGTGCGCGGCGGGGCGAGCGTGCTGTGCGGAGGCGAACGCCCGGACGGGCCCGGCTGGTACTACCCGCCGACCGTGCTGGCCGACGTGACCCGCGAGATGCGCATCCACCGCGAGGAGGCCTTCGGCCCGGTCGCCACGCTGTACCGGGCGGCCGACCTGGACGAGGCGGTGCTGATCGCCAACGACACCGACTTCGGGCTCAGTTCCAACGTGTGGACCCGCGACGACGCCGACGTGGACCGCTTCGTACGGGACCTGGAGGCCGGCGGCGTGTACGTCAACGGGATGACGGCGTCCCATCCGGCGTTCCCGTTCGGCGGGGTCAAGCGGTCGGGCTACGGGCGTGAGCTGTCCGGGCACGGAATCCGGGAGTTCTGCAACATCACCACCGTATGGCACGGAGCGTGAGCCTTCCGCGACTACGATCCCCTTTGTGAACCGCGAAGTGACCCTGCCTCTGATCGTCGACGACCACGGCACTTTGCAGGTCGCCGCGTCCGACGTGAGCAAACTCCTGCGTACGGTGGGCGGGCGGTGGCTGCGGCTGGTGGAGGCCGGCGAGGAGAGTCTGGACGAGGACACGGTCGCCGCCCTCACCATCGAGCTCGCCAAGCTGGCCGACCGTATCGACGTGGCGTGCATCGCCCACAGCAGCGGCCAGTCCTCCTGACGCCGTTCCTCCCCGCCCGCGCCGTCCGGTCCGGTCCGGTCCGGTCCCCGAGACGGAGTAGCCCGGCGAGAGATCGCCATCCCCGTGAGTGATCGTGGGTGAGCACCCCGAAAAGGTGCACCACTTTCCGGCCGGGGGGCGAGAGCCTTCCGCGAGGCGAAAGCAGGCACGGTTCATGGCGACTTTGTGCAGACCTTCGGTGTCCGTTCCAGAGCACGTGATCACGATGGAGGAGACGCTGGAGCTGGCGCGCGAGCGCCACACCGACCATCCCCAACTGCCGCTGGCCCTCCGGCTGATAGAGAACACCGGGGTACGCACCCGGCACATCGTGCAGCCCATCGAGGAGACCCTGAAGCACCCCGGCTTCGAGGACCGCAACCGGATCTACGAGCGGGAGGCGAAGTCCCGTGTCCCGGCGGTGGTCCAGCGGGCCCTGGACGACGCGGAACTGCTCACCACCGACATCGACGTGATCATCTACGTCTCGTGCACGGGCTTCATGATGCCCTCGCTCACGGCGTGGCTGATCAACGAGATGGGCTTCGACAGCACCACGCGGCAGATACCCATCGCCCAGCTGGGATGCGCGGCCGGCGGTGCGGCGATCAACCGGGCCCACGATTTCTGCACCGCTTATCCCGAGGCGAACGCGCTCATCGTGGCCTGCGAGTTCTGCTCGCTGTGCTACCAGCCCACCGACATCGGTGTCGGCTCCCTGCTCTCCAACGGCCTCTTCGGCGACGGCATCGCCGCCGCGGTAGTCCGCGGTCAGGGCGGCACCGGGGTCCGGCTGGAGCGCAACGGCTCCTATCTGATCCCGAAGACCGAAGAGTGGATCATGTACGACGTGAAGGCGACCGGTTTCCACTTCCTGCTGGACAAACGGGTGCCGGCCACCATGGAGCCGCTCGCTCCGGCCCTGCGGGACCTTGCGGAGACCCACGGCTGGGACGCCTCCGACCTGGACTTCTA
Source organism: Streptomyces sp. NPDC017225 (assembly GCF_044331465.1). NCBI lineage: Bacteria > Bacillati > Actinomycetota > Actinomycetes > Kitasatosporales > Streptomycetaceae > Streptomyces > Streptomyces sp. NPDC017225. The sequence goes on from NZ_JBIRNE010000013.1 coordinate 43,470, forward strand.
CATCGTCCACGCCGGCGGGCCCCGGATCCTGGACGACCTCAGCACGTTCCTGCACGTCGACCGGCACGCGTTCCGGTTCAGCCGGGCCACGCTCACCGAGTACGGCAACATCGCCAGCGCCGTCGTCCTGGACGCGCTGCGCAGGCTCTTCGACGAAGGCGGTGCCCAGGACCGGGCGCGCGGGCTGCTGGCCGGTTTCGGTCCCGGCATCACCGCGGAGATGTCCCTGGGCCGCTGGCAGACCGCGGACGAGACGCAAGGCGTGAGGCAAGGCGTGAGGCAAGCGTGACTGAAGAGACGATCGACCGGGCCGGGGCCGAAGCCGCTCCGCCCGTCCGGGACTGGCCGGCCCTCGACCTGCCCGGCACCGACTTCGACCCCGTCCTGACCGAGCTGATGCGCGACGGTCCCCTCACCCGTATCTCGCTGCCCAACGGCGAGGGCTGGGCCTGGCTGGTGACCCGCCACGACGACGTCCGCCTGGTCACCAACGACTCCCGGTTCGGCCGCGAGGCCGTCATGGACCGGCAGGTCACCCGGCTCGCCCCGCACTTCATCCCGGCACGTGGCGCGGTCGGCTTCCTCGACCCTCCCGACCACACCCGGCTGCGCCGTTCGGCGGCCGCCGCGTTCACGGCCCGGGGCGTGGAGCGCGTGCGCGAACGGTCCCGGGTCATGCTCGACGGACTCGTCGACGCCCTGCTGAGGGCCGGCCCGCCGGCCGACCTCACCGAGGCCGTGCTGAGCCCCTTCCCCATCGCGGTGATCTGCGAGCTGATGGGCGTCCCGGCCACCGACCGGCACAGCATGCACACCTGGACCCAGCTGATCCTGTCCTCCTCGCACGGCGCGGAGGTCAGCGAGAAGGCCAAGCAGGAGATGAGCGCCTACTTCGCCGATCTCGTCGGGCTCCGGTCCGACAGCACCGGTGAGGACGTCACCTCGCTCCTCGGCGCGGCCGTGGGCCGGGAGGAGATCACTCTGGAGGAGGCGGTGGGGCTCGCCGTCCTGCTGCAGATCGGCGGCGAGGCGGTCACCAACAACAGCGGGCAGATGTTCTACCTGCTGCTGACCCGCCCCGAACTCGCCGAACGCCTTCGTTCCGAACCCGAAACCCGTCCACGGGCCATCGACGAGCTGCTGCGCTGGATTCCCCATCGCAACGCCGTCGGGCTGTCCCGGATCGCCCTGGAGGACGTGGAGATCCAAGGGGTTCGGATCCGGGCGGGTGACGCGGTCTACGTGTCGTACCTGGCCGCGAACCGGGACCCGGAGGTCTTCCCCGACCCGGACACGATCGACTTCGCCCGCAGCCCCAACCCGCACGTGTCCTTCGGCTTCGGCCCGCACTACTGCCCCGGCAGCATGCTGGCCCGGCTGGAGTCGGAGCTGCTCGTCGACGCGGTCCTGGACCGGGTGCCCGGCCTGAGGCTCGCGGTGCCGCCCGAGGACGTGCCCTTCAGGAAGGGGGCGCTGATCCGCGGTCCCGAGGCCCTGCCGGTGACCTGGTGAGCGGCCTCGCGGCGGAGTCGCAGGGGTTGCTGGTGCCGCCGGGGCACGGCAGGGTCGTGCAGGCACCCGCCCAGCACGTGACCTTCAAGGTGACCGGTTCGCATTCGCGCATGGCCTCCACCTTCGAGGTCGTCGTGCCGCCGGGCTTCGACGTCGGCGCCCATGTGCACACCCGCAGCGAGGAGCTGTTCTACGTGCTCGAGGGCGAACTGGACGTCCTCGCCTTCGAGCCGCGCGTGCGTACGCCCGACAACTGGCAGAAGTGGGAGTCGAGTACCGGCAACCGGGTGGTCCGCGCCACCCCGGGCACGGTCATCGTCGTACCGCCCGGCTGCCCGCACGCCTTCGCGAACCCGACGGGCGAGCCGGCCAAGATGTTCTTCCAGGCCGGCCCGCCCCCGGACCACGAACGCTACTTCGAGGAACTGCTGGAGATCCTGTCGGACGGAGGTCCGCCGGACCACGAGGCCATCGAGACGCTGAGGGCCAAGTACGACATCGAGCAGCTGACGCCGCTCAGGCATCGTTAACGGATCGGCATCCCCGCCAGCGTCCGGGCGATCACCAGCCGCTGGATCTCACTCGTGCCCTCGAAGATCGTGTAGATCGCGGAGTCGCGGTGCATCCGCTCCACCGGGTACTCCCGCGTGTACCCGTTGCCGCCCAGGATCTGGATCGCCTGGGCGGTCACCTTCTTCGCCGTCTCACTCGCGAAGAGCTTCGACATCGAGCCCTCGGCCGCCGTGAACGGTTTGCCGTTGACCGCCATCCACGAGGCCCGCCAGACCAGCAGCCGCGCCGCGTCGATCGAGGTGCGCATGTCCGCGAGCTGGAAGGCGACGCCCTGGTTGTCGATGATCGGGCGGCCGAACTGCTCCCTCGTCTGCGCGTACTCCAGCGCGACCTCGTACGCGGCACGCGCGGTGCCGACCGCCATGGCGCCGACCGCCGGGCGGGACGCCTCGAACGTGGCCATCGCCGCGTTCTTGACCCTCCCCCACTCTCGGCTTCGCTCGAGCGGGGGGACCCCCATGCCGCCCTTCTTGGCCTTCTCCCGGGCGCGGGCCAGGCGCGCGTCCAGCTTCTCCTTGCCGCCCAGCAGGCAGGAGCCGGGGAGGCGCACGTTGTCGAGGATCACCTCGGCGGTGTGCGAGGCGCGGATGCCGTGCTTCTTGAACTTCTGGCCCTGGGACAGCCCGGGGGTGCCCGGCGGGACGATGAAGGAGGCATGGCCCTTGGAGCCCAGCTCCGCGTCGACGACCGCGACCACGACGTGGACGTTCGCGATGCCGCCGTTGGTCGCCCAGGTCTTGGTGCCGTCGAGCACCCACTCGTCCTTGGCCTCGTCGTACACGGCACGCGTGCGCATGGAGGCCACGTCGGAGCCGGCGTCGGGCTCGGAGGAGCAGAACGCGGCGAGCTTCACGTCGTTGGCGTCGCCGTACATCTGGGGGATCCAGGTGCCGATCTGCTCCTCGGTGCCGTTGGCGAGGACGCCGACGGCGGCGAGGCCGGTGCCGACGATGGACAGCGCGATGCCGGCGTCACCCCAGAACAGTTCCTCCATCGCCATGGGGATACCGAGGCCGGTGGGGTCGAAGTACTGCTGGGCGTAGAAGTCGAGGGAGTAGATGCCGACCTTGGCGGCCTCCTGGATGACCGGCCAGGGAGTCTCCTCACGCTCGTCCCATTCGGCGGCCGCGGGGCGGATGACGTCGGCCGCGAAGCCGTGCAGCCAGTCCCGGACCTCCTTCTGTTCGTCGCTCAGCTCCATGGTGAACTCGGCCATGTCCCCTCCAGTGACGCACGTGCATGTTACTTGCGGTAACCCGAGTCTGTTACCGGCGGGTAGGAAAAGTCAACTCCCGAGGCCCCGTCGCCCTCCCGTTCGATGCCGGGTGTCCGCCAGGTGTTAGTTTGCGCAGGCGTCACCGAAACAGCACGGGTGGGGAGAGCACATGGACACCACGCAGCGGACCGATCAACAGCGGTCCGCCGACCGCCGCCGGCGTGAGCTGCTGGAGGCCGCCGACCGGGTGGTGCTGCGCGACGGCCCCCAGGCCTCGATGAACGCCATCGCCGCCGAGGCCGGCATCACCAAGCCGATCCTCTACCGCCACTTCGGCGACAAGAGCGGACTCTACGCCGCCCTCGCCCGGCGGCACACGGACGCGCTCCTGTCCTCGCTGCGGGCCGCCCTGGACGCTCCGGCGGAACGGCGGGACCGCGTCGAGGCCACCTTGGACACCTATCTGGCGGCCATAGAGGCCCGCCCGCAGGTGTACCGCTTCCTGATGCATCCGGCGGAGGGCGCCGCCCCGACGGGCGACCAGACCGAGCAGGGCTTCGACATCGGCAAGCACTCGGCGCCGCTGCTGCGCCGTATGGGCGAGGAACTGGCCCAGGTCATCGAGGAACGTCTCGACGTCGGACCGGGCACCCAGCAACTGGCCCGGGTGTGGGGGCACGGAATCGTCGGCATGATGCACGCCGCCGGGGACTGGTGGCTGGGTGAACGCCCCTGCTCCCGCGAGGAGTTGGTGCGCACCCTGGCCGACCTGCTGTGGGGCCGCCTCGCCGCGGCCGGCGACAAGGCGGGCGGCCCGGGCTTCTGACGGTCACAGGCCGCGCGCGGCCGCACGCCGATGCCGTGCCGGTGCCGCGCCGATGCCGCGGACGCCTCTCCGACGGTGCCTCGGGCCACGCGCCGGGCGCGGGACGCGTCCGTGGCCGTCACCGGCCGGGCAGCTCGCTCAGCGGCGCCAGGACGCCCGCGCCACCTGCCGCATCAGCTTGCGGTGGCGCCGGCCCGTCAGGCGATCGGCGTACACCCGGCCCTCCAGGTGATCGCACTCGTGCTGGAGGCACCGGGCGAAGAACCCCGTCCCGCGCACGGTGACCGGCTCCCCGGTCAGCGTGAGACCCGTCACGACCGCCTCGTCATGACGCTCCGTCCCGGCCTCCAGCCCCGGCAGCGACAGACAGCCCTCCGGCCCGCGCACCACCACCCCGCCGGTCTCGACCAGCCGCGGGTTCACCACATGGCCGAGATGGCGCTCGTCCTCGTCGTCCGGGCAGTCGTACACGAAGACGCGTACCGGCTCGCCGATCTGGTTCGCGGCCAGGCCCACGCCGCGCGCGGCGTACATGGTCGCGAACAAGTCCTCCACGAGGGCCGCGAGTTCCGGGCCGAAGTCCGTCACCTCCTCGCAGGGCGCGTGCAGGACGGGGTCGCCGAGGAGGCCGAGGGGGCGGGTGCGCCCGTGGGCGCCCGGGATGGAGCCGTGTCGCATGGCGGCAAGAGTAAGGTCCCTGTGTCCCGCGGCGGCTCGCGCCCACCGCCAAAACCCCGTGGCCGGTGCCGCGATTCGGGAGTGCGAACGGATCTCGATAGGCTGAGGTCCACACCACGTGGCCGTCAGGCTTCAGGCGCGGCGCGTACGCAAGGAGGATCGAGAACTGATGGCAGGCAACTCGGACCCGCTCTCGCCCCGGGCCAAGATCGCCGTGACCGCGGGCAAGGCGGTCGCGGCGGCATCTCGTGCCGCGGGGCGCGGCAGCGGTTCGGTGATCGGCGGCAAGGTCGCGCTGAGACTCGATCCCGACCTCCTCGCACGGCTCGCCCAGCACCTGGACGTGACCCTCGTCTCGGCGACCAACGGCAAGACCACCACCACCCGGCTCATCGCCGAGGCGCTCAAGGCGGCCGGCCCGGTCGTCTCCAACGCGCTCGGCGCCAACATGCCGGCCGGCATCACCTCGGCGCTCGCGGGCGGCTCGGAGGCCCGGTTCGGCGTCATCGAGGTCGACGAGAAGTACCTCGTCGGCGTCGCCCAGGCCACCGAGCCGAAGTGCATCGCCCTGCTCAACCTCTCCCGCGACCAGCTGGACCGCGCCGCGGAGACCCGGATGCTCGCCGAGAACTGGCGCGAGGGTCTGGCCGGTTCGAAGGCCGTGGTCGTCGCCAACGCCGACGACCCGCTGGTGGTGTGGGCCGCGTCCTCCTCCCCCAATGTGATCTGGGTCGCGGCCGGGCAGATGTGGAAGGACGACGCGTGGTCCTGCCCGTCCTGCGGCGGTGTGATGCAGCGCCCCGGTGACGACTGGTTCTGCGGCGAGTGCGGCTTCCGCCGGCCCACGCCGAGCTGGGCGCTGTCCGGCGACCACGTACTCGACCCGCACGGCTCCGCCTGGCCGATCCACCTCCAGCTGCCGGGCCGCGCCAACAAGGCCAACGCCGCCTCGTCGGCGGCCGTCGCCGCCGTGTTCGGGGTGCCGCCGCAGGTGGCGCTGGAGCGCATGTACCAGGTGCAGGCGGTCGCCGGGCGCTACGACGTCGTGCAGTACCAGGGCCGTGACCTGCGCCTGCTGCTCGCCAAGAACCCGGCGGGCTGGCTGGAGACCTTCTCCCTGATCGACCCGCCGCCGACCCCGGTGATCCTGTCGGTGAACGCGCGCGGCGCCGACGGCACCGACACCTCCTGGCTGTGGGACGTGGACTACACCCGGCTGACCGGCCACCCGATCTGCCTGGTCGGTGACCGGAAGCTGGACCTCGCGGTGCGCCTGGAGGTCGCCAACCAGCAGTTCCAGGTCTGCGAGGACATCGACCAGGCGGTGCAGCTGTGCCCGCCCGGCCGCATCGAGGTCATCGCGAACTACACCGCCTTCCAGGACCTGCGCCGCCGCGTCGGCAACTGACCGCGAGATTTCAGGGGACTTTCGTGAGCGACAACCAACTGCGGATCGTCTGGATCTACCCGGACCTCCTCAGCACGTACGGCGACCAGGGCAACGCCCTCGTCGTGGAGCGCCGGGCCCGCCAGCGCGGCCTCGACGTGGCCCGGCTCGACGTGCGCAGCGACCAGCCGATCCCGACTTCCGGCGACATCTACCTGATCGGCGGCGGTGAGGACCGCCCGCAGCGGCTCGCGGCCGAGCGGCTGCGCCGGGACGGCGGCCTGTACCGGGCGGTGGAGAACGGCGCGATCGTCTTCTCCGTCTGCGCCGGCTACCAGATCCTGGGCCAGGAGTTCATCAACGACCTGGGCCAGCGCGAGCCGGGCCTCGGCCTGCTCGACGTGGTCTCCACCCGCGGCGAGGGCGCCCGGTGCGTCGGCGACGTCCTCGGCGACATCGACCCGCGCCTGGGCCTGCCGCCGCTGACCGGCTTCGAGAACCACCAGGGCATCACGCACATCGGCCCCGGCGCCCGCCCGCTCGCCCAGGTCCGTTTCGGCAACGGCAACGGCACGGGCGACGGTACGGAGGGCGCGTACAACGACACGGTCTTCGGTACGTACATGCACGGCCCGGTGCTGGCGCGCAACCCGCAGATCGCGGACCTGCTGCTGAAGCTGGCCCTCGACGTGAACGCGCTGCCGCCGACCGACGACCGCTGGTACGAGGCACTGCGGGGCGAGCGCATCGCCGCCGCGCAGCAGCCCGCGTAGGCCGACTGCTCGGCAGCCGGCCGGCCTCCGTGGGCGGGCCCGTCTGATGACTCATCCGCACAGGTGAGCGGGCACGTCCAGTAGGCGGACGCGTGGTTCGGTCCCGCCCCCCGATGCCGCTAGGGTGGCGGGAATCGAGCCGGACAGCGCGGTCCGGCCCCCGTGCCACTTGAGAAGGTATTCCGGGCTATGCGCATTGGTGTCCTCACGTCCGGCGGTGACTGCCCCGGCCTGAACGCCGTCATACGGTCCGTCGTGCACCGCGCCGTAGTCGACCACGGCGACGAGGTCATCGGCTTCCGGGACGGCTGGAAGGGCCTCCTGGAGTGCGACTACCTCAAGCTCGACCTCGACGCGGTCAGTGGCATCCTGGCCCGCGGCGGCACCATCCTCGGCTCCTCCCGGGTCCGTCCCGAGCATCTGCGGGACGGCGTGGAGCGGGCCCGGGGGCACGTCGAGGAACTCGGTCTGGACGCGATCATCCCGATCGGCGGTGAGGGCACGCTGAAGGCGGCCCGGCTGCTGTCCGACAACGGCCTGCCGATCGTGGGCGTACCGAAGACCATCGACAACGACATCGCCGTCACGGACGTCACCTTCGGCTTCGACACGGCCGTCACGGTGGCCACCGAGGCCCTGGACCGGCTGAAGACCACCGCCGAGTCCCACCAGCGGGTGCTGATCGTCGAGGTCATGGGCCGTCACACCGGCTGGATCGCGCTGCACTCGGGCATGGCGGCCGGCGCGCACGCCGTCGTCGTCCCGGAGCGGCCCTTCGACATCGACGAGCTGACCGCCAAGGTCGGCGAGCGCTTCTCTGCGGGCAAGCGGTTCGCCATCGTGGTGGCCGCGGAGGGCGCCAAGCCGAAGGCCGGCGGCATGGACTTCGACGAGGGCGGCAAGGACGTCTACGGCCACGAGCGCTTCGCCGGGATCGCCCGCCAGCTCTCGATCGAGCTGGAGGAGCGCCTCGGCAAGGAGGCCCGGCCGGTGATACTCGGTCACGTCCAGCGCGGCGGCACGCCGACGGCGTACGACCGGGTGCTGGCCACCCGGTTCGGCTGGCACGCGGTGGAGGCCGTGCACCGCGGGGAGTTCGGGATGATGACGGCACTGCGCGGGACGGACATCGCGATGGTGTCGCTGGCGGAGGCCGTCGAGACGCTGAAGACGGTGCCGGACGAGCGGTACGCGGAAGCGGAGTGCGTTCTCTGAGGCATACCCGACGACAAGCCGCCCCCGGTCACCAGTGTGGCCGGGGGCGGTTCTAGTCTTGCTTCGGACAGACAGCGCTCAACCGCGCTCAACCCCCACGAAACAGGAGCCGGCGGATGGATCACAGCGGGCACGGCATGACAATGGATCTGCCGCCGTTCACGCTGGGGCGAGGTCTCGCGTGGTCGGCGGACCCCTTCTTCCTGATCGCCTGCCTCCTGGGACTGGCGCTGTACGGATGGGGCGTCGTCCGGCTGACCCGGCGCGGTGACAAGTGGCCGGTGGGCCGGACCGTGTCCTTCGTCGTCGGCGTGCTGAGCGTCGCGCTGATGATGTGCACCAAGCTCAACGACTACGGCATGGTCATGTTCAGCGTGCACATGGTGCAGCACATGATGATCAGCATGGTGTCGCCGATCCTGTTGCTGCTCGGCGCCCCGATCACCCTCGCTCTGCGCGCGCTGCCGCCCGCGGGCCGTGGCCGCAAGGGCGTCCGCGAACTGCTGCTGATGCTGCTGCACAGCCGCTACATGCGGATCATCACGCACCCCGCGTTCACCATCCCGCTGTTCATCGCGAGCCTGTACGCGCTGTACTTCACCCCCCTCTTCGACTTCCTCATGGGCTCCCAGGTCGGGCACATCGCGATGATGGTGCACTTCCTCGCCGTCGGCGTGGTGTTCTTCTGGCCGATCATGGGCGTGGACCCGGGCCCCCACCGGCCGGGCTACCTGATGCGGATGCTGGAACTGTTCGCGGGCATGCCGTTCCACGCGTTCTTCGGCATCGCGCTGATGATGGCGTCCTCCCCCATGGTGGAGACGTTCAAGAACCCGCCCGCCTCACTCGGCATCGACGCGCTCTCCGACCAGAACGCGGCCGGCGGCATCGCCTGGGCCTTCAGCGAGGTCCCGTCCGTGCTGGTGCTGCTCGCGCTGCTGTTCCAGTGGTACGCCTCGGAGGAGCGGCAGGCCCGGCGCAGCGACCGGGCGGCCGACCGCGACGGCGACAAGGAACTTGAGGCGTACAACGCCTATCTGGCCTCACTGAGCACACGCGGCGGCTGAACGGCGGCTGCGTTCAGTAGCATGTGGCGCGTCGGGGGAACCGCCCGGGGGGAGCGGTATGGCGCGTCACGCGTTCTCAGGATCAGAGGGGCCACAGGCGGAGGGGCCGGGATCACGGCGGCCGGAGGTGGGCCGACTCGTCGCCGGCCGCTATCTGCTGCTGCGTCCGCTCGGCGACGGCGGCTCGGGCCGGGTGTGGCTCGCCCACGACCAGCGGCTGGGCTGCGAGGTCGCGCTGAAGGCCGCCCGCACCGGTCCCCGGAGCCTGCCACGGCCGCGGTACGGCCATCCGCACCTGGTGGCCGTTCATGACGTCGTGGAGCACGAGGACGTGCCGTGGATCGTCATGGAGTACGTGGCGGGCGCCGTCGATCTCGGGGAGCTGGTGGCCCGGCGCGGGCCGCGGGCCCCGGCCGACTGCGCCCGGATCGGGCTCGCGGTGCTCTCCGTGCTCGACGCGCCCGACGCCGGGCACGGACGGGGCGTGCCGCACCGGCGGCCGACGCCGGCCGGCATCCTGCTGGCGCCGGACCGCGGCGGCGCGCCGTACGGCAGGATCCTGCTCCTGGACCACGTCGTCGCCGGTCCCGGCGACGGCGACGCTCTCCTCGCTCTGGGCCGCACGCTGTACTACGCCGTCGAGGGCCGCGAGCCCCTCGGCCGGGACGTGCCCGTGCGTGCCGGCGCGCTGGGGCCCCTGCTGGAGAGGCTGCTCGGCCGGGCCCCCGGGCCGCGTGTCACGGTGGCCGAGGCGGAGGCGGAAATGGCGTGGATCGTCACGCCCCAGACGGAGACGTACGCCCGGCCGCGGACCGATCCGGGGTCGCGGCCGCCCTGGTCCGCGGCGCGCCCGGCCGTGACCGGACCAGCCGCTTCCTCCTCCGCTTCCACCTCCGTCTCCGCTCCTTCCTCCACCCCCGTCGATCGGCGGACCTCTGCCGCCTCCGCCGCCTCCCCCGCCGGGCACCGGCGTCCGCGCCTGCGGGCCCTGCGGGCCGCCCTGGCCGGCGGGCTCGGCCTGTCCCTCGCCCTGGGCGGCGCCTGGTACGCCCTGGCCGACCGGGCGGCCGACGGGGCCGGGGCACCGTACGGCGACGCCGTGGGGCTCGTGACGCCGCTGAGGGACGGGGACTGCGTGCGCGTCCGCTGGCCGGAGGGCACCCGGTTCACGGGGACGCCGCGCCTCACCGCGGACCCGGCCTGCCGGGGCGGGACGCCCGACGGCCAGGTGATGGCGTTCGTGCCCGCCTCCTCCGCCGAGGAGGCACGCGAGCTGGGTCCGGTACGGTGCGAGGAGCGGACGCGGGAGGTCCGGGGACGGCTGGCCGGGGTGCGCGGCGTGGCGGTCGTGCCGGCCGAGGACGGTTTCGAGACGGCGCTCGGGCGCACGGCATGCCTGGTCGTGGGCGCGTACGGGCCGTTGCACGGACCGCTCGGACGGCACCGCGAGCCCGGGACGGTGTTCGCGGACACCGCCACCATGCAGCGCCGGGACTGCCTGGACGAGCGCTCCGCGCGTCAGGCCCGGCTGGTGTCCTGCTCGGGCCGGTACGACGCCCAGGTGCTCGGCTTCACCCGACTGGCCCCCGGTGTCTCGCTCGCCGAGGCACCCGCGGCGGCGGACACGGCGTGTGCGCGCCGGGTGCCGCCGCGCGACTACGGATTCGACCCCTCCCTGTACGAGTCCGGTTCGCGGACGGCCGCCGGCGCGTGGAAATCGGGCTCACATCTCGTCGTCTGCACCGTACGGAGGCGGAACGGGGGCACCATGGAGGGGAACGGACCATGAGGAGGGTGTCGCGATGCCCGGTTCCACGGACAGTTCGACGAAGACGATGGGGGCGCTCACCATCGGCGGCCTGGTCGCGGTGACGGCCTACACGGTGGGGCTCGGAAGCAACGGCTGGCTGTGGTTCGGCTGGGTCGTGCTGGGTCTGATCACGCTGGGGCTGGTGACCACGCGCAGCGCCTGAGCCCCGCGCCGGGGCGCACCACCGTTCACTCGCGGCCGAGCCGGCCCGCCGAGTGCACGCCCGGCTGGTATTTCGGCAGCCGGACCGTGATCTTCATGCCCGCGCCGACGGCCGTCTCGATGACGAGGCCGTGGTCGTCTCCGTAGACCTGGCGGAGCCGGTCGTCGACGTTGGACAGTCCGATGCCGCCCGACGGGCTGACCTCGCGCGCGAGGATGCGGCGCAGCAGGCCCGGGTCCATGCCGGCGCCGTCGTCCTCGATGACGACCAGTGCCTCGGCGCCCGCGTCCTGCGCGGTGATCTGGATGCGGCACCGGTCGGACTTGCCCTCCAGGCCGTGTTTGACGGCGTTCTCGACGAGCGGCTGGAGGCAGAGGAAGGGCAGGGCGACCGGCAGTACCTCGGGGGCGACCTGGAGGGTGACGGCGAGACGCTCGCCGAAGCGGGCCCGTACCAGCGCCAGGTAGTGGTCGATGGCGTGCAGCTCGTCGGCGAGGGTGGTGAAGTCGCCGTGCCGGCGGAACGAGTAGCGGGTGAAGTCTGCGAACTCCAGCAGCAGCTCGCGGGCGCGCTCGGGGTCGGTGCGCACGAAGGACGCGATCACCGCGAGCGAGTTGAAGATGAAGTGCGGGGAGATCTGGGCCCGCAGGGCCTTGATCTCGGCCTCGATGAGCCGGGTCCGGGACTGGTCGAGGTCGGCCAGCTCCAGCTGGACGGAGACCCAGCGGGCGACCTCGCCGGCGGCCCGGACCAGGACGGCGGACTCACGGGGAGCGCAGGCGACGAGGGCGCCGTGCACCCGGTCGTCGACGGTGAGCGGGGCGACGACCGCCCAGCGCACCGTGCAGTCGGGGACGAGGCAGGAGAGCGGGAAGGCCTCGCCTCGGCCGGTCTCCAGTGGTCCGGCGAGGCGCTCCATGATCTCGGTGCGGTGGTGGGCGCCCGCGCCGTCCCAGGCCAGGACCTCCCCGAGGTCGGTCAGGCAGAGCGCGTCCGTGCCGAGCAGGGAGCGCAGCTTGCGGGCCGACTTGCCGGCGGTCTCCTCGGTCAGGCCCGCCCGCAGCGGGGGTGTGGCCAGGGAGGCGGTGTGCAGGGTCTGGAAGGTGGCGTGCTCGACCGGGGTGCCCAGACCGCCGAGGTTCTGCGGGCGGGCCGTGCGCCGCCCCAGCCAGAAGCCCGCGGCCAGCAGCGGGAGCACGGCGACGGCCAGGCCCGCCAGGAAGCCGCTCGTGGAGCCGCTCACGGGGCCACCTCCTTGTGCAGTTCGTCCGTGCGCAGCTCCTCCGGCAGGTGGAAGCGGGCCAGGATCGCCGCCGTCCCGGCCGGGACGCGCCCGGGTGTGGCCAGGGAGACCAGCACCATGGTGAGGAAGGCCAGCGGCACCGACCAGAGCGCCGGCCAGGCCAGCAGGGCGTGCAGCGCACCGCCGCCGCCCGGGAAGCCGCCCATGGTGGCGGCGACGGCGAGGAGGGCGGAGCCGCCGCCCACCAGCATTCCGGCCGCGGCGCCGGGCGGGGTCAGCCGCCGCCACCAGATGCCGAGGACGAGCAGCGGGCAGAAGGAGGAGGCGGACACGGCGAAGGCGAGGCCGACGGCGTCGGCGACCGGCAGCCCGCCGACCAGTGCGCTCGCCGCCAGTGGCACGGCCATGGCGAGGAGGGTGCCGAGCCGGAAGTGCGGTACGCCGCGGGACGGCAGCACGTCCTGGGTGAGGACGCCCGCGACGGCCATGGTCAGCCCCGACGCGGTGGACAGGAACGCGGCGAAGGCACCGCCCGCGACCAGCGCCCCGAGCAGGTCGCCGCCCACTCCCCCGATCACCCGGTCGGGCAGCAGCAGCACCGCGGCGTCGGCGTCGCCGGTGAGGGTCAGCTCGGGGGCGTACATGCGGCCCAGGGCGCCGTAGACGGGCGGCAGCAGGTAGAAGGCGCCGATGAGGCCGAGGACGGCGACGGTGGTGCGGCGGGCGGCGACGCCGTGCGGGCTGGTGTAGAAGCGGACCACGACGTGCGGCAGGCCCATGGTGCCGAGGAAGGTGGCGAGGATCAGGCCGTACGTGGCGTACAGCGGGCGTTCCGTGCGGCTCTCGGCCCGGGAGGGTGACAGGGCGTCGTCGGCGCCGCGTCCGGCGGCCGGGACGGGGGTGTCCTTGGCGAAGGTGAGGCGGGTGCCGGCCTCGATGTGATGGGTGCCGGAAGGCAGGCCGAGCCGGGTGCCGTCGTGGGCGCGGCCGTCCACCGTGCCGTCGACGGTGACGGTCAGCGGCCGCTCCAGCTTGAGGGTGAGGCTGTCCTCGACCCGGACGGAGCGCTGCTCGCGGAAGGTGGCCGGTTCCTCGAAGGGGCGGCCGGGTGCGCCGTCGCCCTGCCAGGCCAGCACCAGGAAGAGGGCGGGGACGAGCAGGGCGGTGAGCTTCAGCCAGTACTGGAAGGCCTGGACGAAGGTGATGCTGCGCATGCCGCCGGCGGCGACGATGGCGGTGACGACGACGGCGACGATCACTCCGCCCAGCCAGTCGGGCGCCCCGCCCAGCACGGCCAGGGTCAGTCCGGCGCCCTGGAGCTGGGGCAGCAGGTACAGCCAGCCGACGCCGACGACGAAGGCCCCGGCGAGCCGCCGCACCGCCTGGGAGGCGAGCCGGGCCTCGGCGAAGTCGGGCAGCGTGTAGGCGCCGGAGCGGCGCAGCGGGGCGGCGACGAACAGGAGCAGGACCAGGTAGCCGGCGGTGTAGCCGACCGGGTACCAGAGCATGTCGGGGCCCTGGACGAGGACCAGCCCGGCGATGCCGAGGAAGGACGCGGCGGAGAGGTACTCGCCGCTGATGGCGGCGGCGTTGAGGCGGGGGCCGACGGTGCGGGAGGCGACGTAGAAGTCGGAGGTGGTGCGGGAGATGCGCAGGCCGAAGGCGCCGACGAGGACGGTGGCGACGACGACGAGGGCGACGGCGGGTATGGCGTAGCTGGAGTTCATGGCGCCTTCGGGGACGGGGTCATCGGTCCTCGACGAGGCGCACGAAGTCGCGTTCGTTGCGCTCGGCGCGGCGCACGTACCAGCGGGCGAGGAGGACGAGCGGGGCGTAGAGGCCGAAGCCGAGGACGGTCCATTCCAGGCGGTGGGCGTCGGGCATCGCCGCGAACAGCAGCGGGAGCGGCCCGACCAGGAGTCCGAGCACCGCGAAGGCGGTGAGGCCGGCCCGCAGCTGGCTGCGCATGAGGGAGCGGACGTAGGTGTGCCCGAGGGTGGTCTGCTCGTCGATCTCGGTGCGCGGGCGGTAGTAGCCGGGGGCCCTGCCGGTGCGTCTGGGCGGGCCGGTGACGGTGACGCGGCGTTCGGTGGGGTCCTGGGGCATGACTCACGGCCTCCGCATGAGCAGGTCCCGCAGTTCGCGGGCGTGGCGCCGGCTGACCTGGAGTTCCTCGGTGCCGACCAGGACGCTGACGGTCCCGGCGTCCAGACGGAGCTCGGCGATGTGGCGCAGGGCGACGAGGTGGCGGCGGTGGATGCGGACGAAGCCGCGGGCACGCCAGCGCTCCTCCAGGGTGGACAGGGGGATGCGGACGAGGTGGCTGCCCTTGTCGGTGTGCAGGCGGGCGTAGTCGCCCTGGGCCTCCGCGTGGGTGATGTCCTCGACGGGGACGAAACGGGTGACGCCGCCCAGTTCCACGGTGATGTGGTCGGGATCGGGTTCGTGCACGGGTATGCGCGGGGCCGGGGTCACGGTGCCCCGTCGTTCGACGGCGCGGCGGACCGCCTCCGCGAGCCGTTCCCTGCGGACGGGCTTGAGGACGTAGTCGACGGCCTTGAGGTCGAAGGCCTGCACGGCGAAGTCCTCGTGCGCGGTGACGAAGACGACCAGCGGCGGGCGGGCGAACCCGCTCAGCAGCCGGGCGAGGTCGAGTCCGTCCAGGCCGGGCATCTGGATGTCGAGGAAGACGACGTCGATGGAGTCCGGCCCGTCGGGGCCCGACTCCAGGGCGCGGTTGATGCGGCGCAGCGCCTCCGTCGCGTCCGACGCGCCCTCCGCCGTGCCGATGCGGGGATCGGCGTTCAGCAGGTACACGAGTTCCTCGAGGGTGGGGCGTTCGTCGTCGACAGCCAGGGCGCGCAGCATGAGGCTGGAGTGTAGGAGCAATCCGTACGCCTGCACACGTGCCCGACGTGGACGTATCCGCTGGATACAGTGCCCGCATGAGCAGCAGGCCCGCCTCGTTCGACGAACTCGACCGGAAGATCGTCACCGCCCTGATGGCGAACGCCAGGACGTCCTTCGCCGAGATCGGCGCGGAGGTCGGGCTGTCCTCGACGGCGGTCAAGCGCCGGGTGGACCGGCTGCGCGAGACCGGTGTGATCACCGGGTTCACGGCGACGGTGCGGCCCTTGGCGCTGGGCTGGCGCACCGAGGCCTACGTGGAGGTGTACTGCGAGGGGGCGGCGCCGCCGAGGCGGCTGGCCCAGGTCGCGCGCGGCTACCCGGAGATCACGGCGGCGATGACGGTGACCGGTGGGGCGGACGCGCTGCTGCATGTGCGGGCGCGGGACGTGGAGCACTTCGAGGAGGTGCTGGAACGGATCCGGGCGGAGCCGTTCATCCGCAAGACGATCAGCGTGATGGTGCTGTCCCATCTGATCCCGGACAGTCCGGAGGCGGGCGCGAGCCATCCGGCACCGTAGGCGCGGCCCCGGAACCCGTGGGTGGCGGCCCGCGGACCGGCCGAGGGCGCAGCAGGCGTGCGCCGGACCGGCTCAGGACGCAGCGTTCGTGCGCGAACACGCAGCTTTTGTCGCTTGTCGTCCGTCTCCTTCGCTTCCTACCGTGGTGTCATACCCCAGTCACAATCCGTCAGGAAGCGGAGGAACCCCTCTGTGTCCGATTCCCGTGTGCCGCGCCGGCGGCGCTTCCTGGTCTGCGAACCCAGACACTTCGCCGTGCAGTACGCGATCAACCCGTGGATGAGCCCCGACCGGCCCGTCGACGTCATCCGCGCCCTGGACCAGTGGCAGGCGCTGGTCGACGCGTACCGCGCCCACGGCCACACCGTGGACACCGTCCAGCCGGTGCCGGGCCTGCCCGACATGGTCTTCGCCGCGAACTGCGCGGTCGTCGTCGGGGGCCGGGTCTGCGGCTCCCTCTTCCACGCCCGCGAGCGCCGTCCCGAGTCGGTGCCCTACGAGGCGTGGTTCAAGACGGAGGGCTTCGAGGTCCACCATCCCGAGGAGGTCTGCGAGGGCGAGGGCGACCTGGTCCCGGCCGGCCGCTGGATCCTGGCCGGCACGGGGTTCCGTACGACCCGTGAGGCGCACCGCGAGGTGCAGGAGTTCTTCGGCGTGCCGGTGGTCTCGCTGACGCTCGTGGACCCGTACTTCTACCACCTGGACACGGCGCTGTTCGTGCTCGACGACGCGGACGGCGCAGCGGACGGGAACATCGCCTACTACCCCGGGGCCTTCTCGCCCGGCAGCCGCGAGGTGCTGGAGCGGCTCTACCCGGACGCGGTGATCGCCACGCGCGAGGACGCCATGGCGTTCGGGCTCAACTCCGTCTGCGACGGACGGCACGTGTTCCTCGCGCCCGGGGCCCGGGAACTCGCCGACCGCCTCGCCGGCCTGGGATACGTGCCCGTCCCCGTCGACCTGTCCGAGTTCCACAAGGCCGGTGGCGGCATCAAGTGCTGCACCCAGGAGATCCGGGAGACCCGTACATGACCGCGCCCGCCCGTCCCGTCCGCACCCGCGGCTCCGAGGAGCTCATCCGCGCGGAGGAGCCCGTCCTCGCGCACAACTACCATCCGCTGCCCGTGGTCGTGGCCCGCGCGGAGGGCGCCTGGGTCGAGGACGTGGAGGGCCGCCGCTACCTGGACATGCTGGCCGGGTACTCGGCGCTCAACTTCGGCCACCGCCACCCGGCGCTGACCGAGGCCGCCCACCGCCAGCTGGACCGGCTCACGCTCACCTCGCGCGCCTTCCACAACGACCGTCTCGCCTCCTTCGCCGAGCGGCTGGCCGGGCTGACCGGCACGGACATGGTGCTGCCGATGAACACCGGCGCGGAGGCGGTGGAGAGCGGCATCAAGGTGGCGCGCAAGTGGGCCTACGACGTCAAGGGCGTCCCGGCCGACCGGGCGACGATCGTGGTCGCGGCGGACAACTTCCACGGCCGTACGACGACGATCGTGAGCTTCTCCACGGACGAGACGGCCCGCTCCGGCTTCGGCCCCTTCACCCCGGGCTTCCGGGTCGTCCCGTACAACGACCTGGCGGCCCTGGAGGCGGCCGTCGACGAGACGACGGCGGCCGTGCTGATCGAACCGATCCAGGGCGAGGCGGGCGTGCTGATCCCGGACACCGGCTATCTGGCCGGCGTGCGGGAGCTGACCCGCCGGGCCGGCTGCCTCTTCGTCGCGGACGAGATCCAGTCGGGTCTCGGCCGCACCGGGCGCACCCTCGCCGTCGAGCACGAGTCGGTCGTGCCGGACGTGGTGCTGCTCGGCAAGGCGCTGGGCGGCGGCATCGTCCCGGTGTCGGCGGTGGTCGGCAGCCGGGGGGTCCTCGGCGTGCTGCGCCCGGGCGAGCACGGCTCGACGTTCGGCGGCAACCCGCTGGCGGCCGCGGTCGGCACGGCGGTGGTGGATCTGCTGGAGACGGGCGAGTTCCAGCGCCGGGCCACCGAACTGGGCGCGGTGCTGCGCGAGGGCCTGACCGCCCTGGTCGGCAGGGGCGTCGTCGGTTTCCGCGCGCGGGGCCTGTGGGCGGGCGTCGACGTCGATCCGGCGCTCGGCACCGGCCGCGAGATCAGCGAACGGCTGATGCGCGAGGGCGTCCTCGTCAAGGACACCCACGGCTCCACCATCCGGCTGGCCCCGCCGCTGACCGTCACCGGCGAGGAGCTGGCGGGGGCGCTCGGGGCGCTGGAGAAGGTCCTGACCTCCTGAAGGACCCCGGACCTGGAGGACCGAAGGGCCTGGCGTCCTGACGGTGCTGTCACGGAGCGGCTGGGTCCCGGTCGAGCCGCTCCAGGTGGGCCACGTTAGCCAGGTCCTCGGCGTCCTCGCTGGGCCCGCCCGCGAACCAGGCGTCGAGGATCTCCCGCAGCAGCGGCGCCGAGGTCAGCCGCAGGCCGATCGCGAGTACGTTGGCGTCGTTCCAGCGGCGGGCCCCGTCGGCGGTGTGGGCGTCGGTGCACAGGGCGGCCCGCACGCCCGGGACCTTGTTGGCGGCGATCGACGCTCCCGTGCCGGTCCAGCAGCACACCACCGCCTGGTCGGCCGTGCCGTCGGCGACCTCACGCGCCGCCCGCTGCGAGCACACCGCCCACCGCGGGTCCGCCCCGGGCCGCAGCGCGCCGTGGGGCAGCACCTCGTGGCCCCGTGCGCGCAGCTCCTCGACGAGGAGGCGGGCTACGGGTTCGTCCATGTCGGAGGAGACGGAGACGCGCATGGGCGAAGCCTACCCACCGCCCGCCCGGCGCGCCGCTCACCTCATCGGCTCAACCACATGACCGAAGTCACGACCATACCCAGGATGATCGGGGGAACGGTACGACCCTGAGAAACGTACGACCGAGCAGCACTCCGTCAGGAGCGGCTGCGCGTGGAAAGGGAGGCCGCCACGTCCCCCACCGAGAACGGCCAAGAACCCGACACCGCGGCGATCCGCCGCCACCCGGCTCTCTTCCGGGCGATCAGGCGTCGGCAGAACCCCCGGCTGCGCCGGTCGGACATCACCGTCACGGACGAGGCCGCGGTCAAGAGAGCGGTGAAGGCCGCCTCTCTCGGCAACGCCATGGAATGGTTCGACTTCGGCATCTACGCCTATCTGGCCGGCACCATCGGCCGCGTGTTCTTCCCGTCCGGGAGTGACACCGCGCAGTTGCTCTCCTCGTTCGCCACGTTCGCCGTGGCGTTCCTGGTGCGCCCGCTCGGCGGCATGGTCTTCGGCCCGATGGGTGACAAGGTCGGCCGCAAGAAGGTGCTCGCGCTGACGATGATCCTCATGGCGATCGGCACCGCCGCCATCGGGCTCATCCCCAGCTACGACTCCATCGGCTTCTGGGCCCCCGTCCTGCTGATCGTTTTCCGCCTGCTCCAGGGCTTCTCCACCGGCGGCGAGTACGGCGGTGCCTCCACCTTCATCGCCGAGTACGCGCCCGACAAGCGGCGCGGGTTCTTCGGCAGCTTCCTGGAGCTGGGAACGCTGGCCGGGTACACCGGCGCCGCGAGTCTGGTCACCGGCCTCACGGCCTGGCTCGGCAGCGACACCATGGACGCCTGGGGCTGGCGCATCCCCTTCCTGGTCGCGGCGCCGCTCGGCATCGTCGGTATCTATCTGCGGCTGAAGCTGGACGACACACCCGCCTTCCTGAAACTGGAGGACTCCAACGTCCACATCTCGGAGGCGGCGACCGCGGTGGAGACCACCGCCCGGGGCGACCTCGCCAAGATCTTCCGCACGCACTGGCGCGCGCTGGTGCTGTGCATCGCGCTCGTCGGCGCGTACAACATCACCGACTACATGCTGCTGTCGTACATGCCCACGTACCTGTCGGACGAGCTGCACTACAGCGAGAGCCACGGCCTGATGATCCTGGTGGCCACCATGGTGGTGCTGATGCTGATCATCAACCAGGTCGGCCGTCTGTCCGACCGTTTCGGCCGCAAGCCCCTCCTCATGACCGGCATGATCAGCTTCTTCGTGCTGTCCGCCCCGGCCTTCGTGCTGGTGCAGGAGGGCAGTCTGCTCGCCGTCTCGGCCGGCATGCTGATGCTCGGCCTGTCCCTGGTCTGTCTGCTGGGCACGATGTCGGCGGCGCTCCCGGCGATGTTCCCGACCAACGTCCGGTACGGGTCCCTCTCGGTCGGCTACAACCTGTCGGCGTCCCTGTTCGGCGGCACGACACCGCTGGTCATCACCGCCCTGATCAGCGTGACCGGCTCCGACATGATGCCGGCCTACTACGCGATGGCCGCGGCCCTGGTCGGCATCGTCGCGGTGGCCTGCATGAAGGAGACGGCCCAGCGGCCCCTCGAGGGTTCACCGCCTTCGGTGCAGACCGACGAGGAGGCGGCGGAGATGGTCGAGTCGCAGGCTCCGACGCCGAAGTTCTGATCACGCGTCGAGCGGGCGGTGGGGTGCGCACCCCACCGCCCGCTCGTCGCGTCGGGCCCCAAGAGCGTCCGTACCCGTCCCGGACGGACCGCCGCGGTCCGGGCTACGATCGATCACCGGACGCGGACGTCCGGCTCGAAAGCCGTGCCGTGCCTACCGGGAGAGTGGGAGACACACCGTGTTCTACTACGTGCTCAAGTACGTACTGCTGGGCCCGTTGTTGAGAGTGGTCTTCCGCCCCCGGATCGAGGGCCTGGACCACGTGCCGGCGTCGGGGGCGGCGATCGTCGCGGGCAACCACCTCTCGTTCTCGGACCACTTCCTGATGCCCGCGGTACTCAGACGCCGCATCACCTTCCTCGCCAAGGCCGAGTACTTCACCGGCCCCGGCCTCAAGGGCCGGCTGACCGCCTTCTTCTTCCGCAGCGCCGGGCAGATCCCCGTCGACCGCACCGGCAAGGAGGCGGGGCAGGCCGCGATCCGCGAGGGACTCGGCGTGCTGGGCAGGGACGAGCTGCTCGGCATCTACCCGGAAGGCACGCGCTCGCACGACGGCCGGCTGTACAAGGGCAAGGTCGGCGTCGCGGTGATGGCGCTCAGGGCCGGCGTGCCGGTCGTGCCCTGCGCGATGATCGGCACCTTCGAGGCACAGCCGCCGGGACGGAAGATCCCGAAGCTGCACCCCGTGGTGATCCGGTTCGGCCGGCCGCTGGACTTCTCCCGGTACGCCGGCCTGGAACGCGAGAAGGCCGTGCTGCGCGCCGTCACCGACGAGATCATGTACGCCGTCCTGACGCTGTCCGGGCAGGAGTACGTCGACCGGTACGCGGCCGACGTGAAGGCCGAGGAGGCGGCGAAGGCCGCGAAGGGACCGAGGTTCCCCCGGCTGCCGCACCGCTAGTCGGGGGCGGTGGCCCGCCGTCGGACACTCGCGGTCGCCGTGCGGTTCCTGTTGTCTGCCGTCGGCAGAGGGGCGTGGCCGGACCGCCGACGGGCGCCTACGGTCTGACGTATGACACGTGCTGTGGTGGTCGGAGCGTCGGGACAGATCGGACGGGTGGCCGTGGGGGCGCTGGCCCGGGACGGCTGGGAGGTGACGGCCGTCTCGCGGGGCGGCGAGAGGGACGGGGACTGGCCCGGGGACGTACGCGTGGTGCGGGCCGACCGGGAGGACGACGCGGCCCTGTCCGCGGCGGTCGGCGAAGGCTGCGACGTCCTGGTGGACATGGTCGCCTTCGGGGGCGGGCACGCGCGGCAACTGGTCTCGCTCGCCGGGCGGGTCGGTTCCGCCGTGGTGATCTCCAGTGTGTCGGTCTACGAGGACGACAAGGGCCGCAACTTCGACACCCAGGCCGAGCCCGACGGTTTCCCCGAGTACCCCGTGCCGCTCACCGAGGAGCAGCGCACGACCCGGCCGGGCGACACCTCCTACAGCACCCGCAAGGTCGCCCTGGAGCGTGAGCTCCTCGCCGCGGGCGACCGGTTGCCCGTCACACTGCTGCGCGCGGGCGCCGTCCACGGGCCGTACTGCCGGACGCCGCGCGAGCTGTACTTCGTCAAGCGCGTCCTCGACGGCAGGCGCCGGCGTGTCCTCGCGTACGGCGGTGCGAGCCGCTTCCACCCGGCGAGCGTGCACAACATCGCCGAACTGGTCCGGCTGGCCGCGCCGCGACCGGGCACTCGCGTGTTGAACGCGGTCGATCCGGACGCGCCGACCGTGGCGGAGATCGCGGCGGCGATCGACGCGGTGATGGGCTTCGAGGCCGAGGACGTACTGGTGGACGGCCCGCCGCCCGCGGGCGGCGTGGGCGACACGCCGTGGTCCGTGCCCGCGCCGGTGGTGTGCGACATGGCGGCGGCCGAGCGGCAGTTGGGCTACCGCCCGGTGGTCCGGTACGCCGAGACCCTGCCGGAGACGGTCGCCTTCATCGAGGAGCGGCTGGCCGGACGGGACTGGCGGGAGGCGTACCCGAAGATGTTCCAGGCGTACGGCGATCTGTTCGACTACGCGGCGGAGGACACCTGGTCGGCGGCGCGGCAGGCGTGAGGCCGACGGGAGGGGCGGCCGATACGGACGGGCCGCCCCTCCTCCCCTTCCGTTCCGGTCCGCGCGACCACCGAGTCCGCGAGGCCGGGCCGGGTCCTCAGCCCAGTGAGGCCAGCCCCTCCTCCAGCAGGCGTCTGAGCCGCAACGCGTCGGTCGCCACGGCCGTCACCAGCGCGGCGGGCCCGGCGAGCGGCACCACGGCCGCGCCCTGGGCGAGAGTGCGCGCCTTCGGCGGCTCGGCGGCGAACTCCGGGCGTACGACGACGAGCTGGCCCAGCGCGCGGTGTCCCGCGAGCCCGGCGGGGCCGTCCCAGCCGCCCGGGGCGCCGGGCCCGCAGGCCAGCTCCTGGTCGAGCACGCACCGGCCCGCTATCCGTACCGTCAGACGGCTGGTGAGCCGCCCGGGTTCCTCACCGGACCGTCCGAGCACCTGTTCCTCGCGCAGCAGGAGACGCCCGGTGGCGGCGAGGTCGGCACGTGTGGTGACGCTCAGTTCACTGCCGTGCGCGGAGATGAGCTGTTCGGGCAGCCAGCGCAGCTCGGCGTCGTCGCCGACGGTGAGCCGGACGTCGTAGCGGGCCCCGGCCTTGTCCTGCCCCGGCAGGGCGAGGGTGGCGGCGGCCGAGCCCACCCGCAGCCGGGCGCCCGGGGCCGCCTCGGCGTCCACCGCGAAGTGGTCGCCGCCGAGCGGTCCGCTCATCGCGCCGACCAGCATGACCCGGGCCTCGGCACCGCTCCCCCGGGTACGCCGCACGGCCAGCGGCCCCTCGCCCTTCAGCACGGGCAGGGCGGTGCCGCCCCGCCCGTCACCGCGTGCGACGATGCTCGCCCTCGCGCGCACTCCGCCCGGCGCGGTCACGCCGTCCACGCGGCGATCCGGGCCCGTACCCAGTCGGCGACGTCCCGTACGCCGTCCGGGCTCCGCAAGGACTGGAGCACGACGGGCAGTTCGCCGCGCTGGGCCTTCGCGTCGGCGGCCATCCGCGCGAGGTCGGAACCGACGTACGGGGCGAGGTCGGTCTTGTTGACGATCAGCAGGTCGGCGGTGGCGACGCCGGGTCCGCCCTTGCGCGGGATGTCGTCCCCGCCGGCCACGTCGATGACGAAGACCTGGGCGTCGACGAGTCCCCTGGAGAAGGTGGCGGTGAGGTTGTCCCCGCCGGACTCCACCAGGACCAGGTCGAGCGGCCCGACCTCGTCCTCCAGGTCCTCGACGGCCTCGAGGTTGGCGGAGATGTCGTCCCGGATGGCGGTGTGCGGACAGGCCCCGGTCTCGACGGCACTGATCCGCTCGGGCGGCAGCACCGCCTCCCGGAGCAGGAACTCGGCGTCCTCGCGGGTGTAGATGTCGTTGGTGACGACGGCGAGGGACAGCTCCTGACGCAGCGCCCGGCAGAGCGCGGCGACGGTCGCGGTCTTCCCGGACCCGACGGGCCCGCCGAGCCCGACGCGCAGGGCACGGCGGCGGCCGTCGGGCCGGTGGGCATCGGCGGAGACGGCGGGGAGGTCGTGGTGATGGTCGAGATGCATGCTGCGACTCCTGTGAGACTGAGGCCGGCACTGCCGGACCGTCCGGCGTTCGAGGACGAGGCCGTTCAGGCCGCCGGGGGGCCGGGGGCAGAGCCCCCCCGGCGGGGTCGAAGGGGCCAGCCCCGGGATCGGGAATGGAGGGGGCGGCGGGGGCGGAACCCGCTACGAGGCGAACAACCGCACAGGCCAGGCGGCATGCGCCTCCGCCCCGGTCTCCAGCAACGGCGCGGACCGCGCGGGCAGCGTGCCGGCTCCCTCGGTCACGGCCCGCAGCCCCGCCTCCACGGCGTCCTCGGCCACCCGGTCCAGCTCCGGCGCGAGCCGGGCGAGTACGCCGGTCGCGTCGAACGGGTCGAGGCCGAGCAGCCGCACCACGGCTGTCGCCGGTCCGCTGACCCCCTCGTAGGCGGAGCAGTACGCCGCGTCCAGCGGCCCCAGCCCGGCCGCCCGGGCCGCGAGCCCGAGGACGACGGGCTGATGGGCGCCCTTGGGAAACCGCCGGGCCAGCGCGTCGAGTTCTGGATGCGGCCAGGTGGCACGGGCGGCCCGCATGAGCTGCCGCCCGAGTCTGCGGGCCGCCGCCCGCAGAGCGGGGGACGGGGTGCGGGAGTCCGCGGCCTGGTCGAGTTCGCCGGGGCCGACGCCGAGGGCCGCGGCTGCCGCGAGGGATGCCGCGACGGCCCCGCTCGTGTGCAGCCGTCCCCGGCAGAACTCCTTCAGGCTCGCGGCGTCGGTGATGTGGCCCGCCCGGACGGCGGCCTCCGCCCCGCCGGAGTGGGCGTGCCCTCCGGCGGGGAAGCGGCCGTCCGCGAGGACGAGCAGTGTCGCGCGGCTCATGTCGGCGCTCAGAAGAGGAAGTACCGCTGCGCGAGCGGCAGTTCGGCGACGGGAGCGGGTTCGACGAGCTCGCCGTCGATGGTCACCGCGAAGGAGTCCGCGGCGACCTCGACGCGCGGCAGGGCGTCGTTCTGGCGCATGTCCGCCTTGGTACGGCCTCTGGTCGACCGGATGGGCACCAGCTCCCTCCCGATATCCAGGCGTTCGGGCAGGCCGTCCTCGATGGCCGCCTCGGCCACGAAGGCGACCGAGTTGGCGGCGGGTGCCGTGCCGAGCGCGCCGAACATCGGGCGCGGCAGGACCGGCTGCGGGGTGGGGATGGAGGCATTGGCGTCGCCGACCTGCGCGTACGCGATCTGACCGCCCTTGAGTACCAACTGCGGCTTCACACCGAAGAACCGCGGGTCCCACAGCACCAGGTCGGCGAGCTTGCCTCTCTCGACGGACCCGACCTCGTGCTCGATGCCCTGGGCGACGGCGGGGTTGATGGTGTACTTGGCGACATAGCGGCGGGCGCGCAGGTTGTCGGCGCGGGTGTCGCCCGGCAGGAAGCCCCGGCGCCGCTTCATCGCGTGCGCGGTCTGCCAGGTCCGCAGGATCACCTCTCCGATGCGGCCCATGGCCTGGGCGTCCGACGACATGATGGAGATCGCTCCCATGTCGTGCAGGATGTCCTCGGCCGCGATGGTGCTGGGCCGGATGCGGGACTCCGCGAAGGCCAGATCCTCGGGGACGGCGGGGTTGAGGTGGTGGCAGACCATCAGCATGTCGAGGTGCTCCTCGACGGTGTTGACGGTGTGCGGCCGGGTCGGGTTGGTGGACGCCGGCAGCATGTTGGGCAGCGAGACCGCCGTGATCATGTCAGGCGCGTGGCCGCCACCGGCGCCCTCGACGTGGAAGGCGTGCAGGGTGCGGCCGGCCACCGCGTCGAAGGTGTCGCCGACGAATCCGGCCTCGTTGAGGGTGTCGGTGTGGATGGCGAGCTGGACGCCCGACTCGTCGCAGACGTCCAGGCAGGCGGAGATGACGGCGGGGGTGGCGCCCCAGTCCTCGTGGATCTTGAAGCCGAGGATGCCGGCGCGCAGTTGGTCGCGCATGGACTCCTTGGACATGGTGCTGCCCTTGCCCAGGAAGCCGATGTTGACGGGGCTGGTCTCCAGGGCGGCGAACATCCGCGCGAGATGCCAGGAGCCGGGGGTGACGGTGGTCGCCTTGCTGCCCTCGGCCGGTCCCGTGCCGCCGCCGATGAGGGTGGTGATGCCACAGGCGAGGGCCTCGTCGACGGCGGCCGGCGCGATGAAGTGGACGTGGGTGTCGATGCCGCCGGCGGTGACGATCTTGCCGTTGCCCGCGATGACCTCCGTCTCGGGGCCGATGACGAGGTCGGGGTGGACGCCGTCCATGGTGTCCGGGTTGCCGGACTTGCCGATGCCGGTGATCCGGCCGTCACGGATGCCGATGTCGGCCTTGACGACGCCCCAGTGGTCGATGATCAGGGCGCCGGTGATGACGGTGTCGGGGGCGCCGTCGGCGCGGGTGGCACGGGACTGGCCCATGGACTCGCGCAGCACCTTGCCGCCGCCGAAGACGGCTTCGTCGCCGGAGCGGCCCGGGCCGCCCGAGCGGTCCTCCTCGATCTCGACGAGCAGGTCGGTGTCGGCGAGACGGACGCGGTCGCCGGTGGTCGGGCCGAACAGGTCGGCGTAGGCGGGGCGGGACAGTTCAGACATCGAGGGCACCTCCGGTCGCGCCGCGCAGACCCACGACGACGCGGTCGCCGGCGAGCGGGACGAGCTCCACGTCGACCGGGATGCCGGGCTCGAACCGGACGGCGGTACCGGCGGCGATGTTGAGCCGCTTGCCGTGAGAGAGGGCGCGGTCGAGGTCGAGAGCGGGGTTGGCCTCGGCGAAGTGGTAGTGGGAGCCGACCTGGACGGGCCGGTCGGCGGTGTTGAGCACGGTCAGACGGGTGGTCTGGCACCCCTCGTTGAAGGCGACCGGCTCGTCGGCGAAGAGGATCTCTCCGGGAATCATGGCTGCCGTCCCCGTCAGATGATCGGATCGTGGACGGTGACCAACTTGGTGCCGTCGGGGAAGGTTGCCTCGACCTGCACGTCGTGGATCATCTCGGGTATGCCCTCCATGACCTCGTCGCGCTGGATCAGCTTGCGGCCGGAGGCCATGAGTTCACCGACCGTGCGACCGTCGCGGGCACCTTCGAGGATGTGCGAGGTGATCAGTGCGACGACCTCGGGATGGTTGAGCTTCACGCCTCGTGCGCGGCGCTTCTCCGCCACGTCCGCGGCCACATGAATGAGCAGTCTCTCCTGCTCGTGCGGGGTCAGTTGCACTTACCACCTCACAGGACATCACGCCAGGACCGGGCGGTCCGGCTGCCGCGGCCACCGCGACGGCTATAGATGTAACACACATGAATGCGCTGGAATGCACTCGCGTGTGCCCAAAAACCGCAGGTGGATCGGGGTGGAGAGTAGGGCTACAGTGTTTCGGGCACGTCACCCGGATTTGACCGGCTCATTACCGGTGCCGTCACCGGTCTCCCGCATGCTCAACAACCCCCGCATGCCTTCCTGGAGCACCTCCGGGGGAAAGCCGCCGAACAGCGCGTACTGGGCCCAGTCCTGGACCATGAGCCGCGGGAACAGCCGCTGACCGCTTTCGTCACCGCCGACCGCTCCCGCGCCAGGGTGCGGGCGATGAGCTCACCGGGGACGGGCGGCGCGGCGGACTCTCCAGCGCGGCGCGCTCGTACACGCCGCGGAGGGCACCGGGCACGTCGGTGATGACGGCCGCCTACCGTTCGCCTCGCGACGACGGGCTGCGCCGCCGCCGGGCGGGGAGGACGATCGGGTCGGGGGGGCGAGCACAGTCCACCGACCCGCAGGAGGTGCCCCATGACGGGCGAACCGTCGTTCTTCGAGCTCGGTGTGGCCGATCCCGAGCGCGGGCGGGTCTTCTACGGCTCCCTGTTCGGCTGGCACCTCGAACCCGGCCCCACGGGGCGCGGGTTCTCCATCGGCACCGCGGGAGTGCCGGGCGGCCTGCACGGGGGCGACGCGGGAGCCTCTCCGTACCTCTTCTTCCGGGTCGACGACCTGGACGCGGCGGTGGCCCGGGTCCGGGAGCTGGGCGGCGCGGTCGAGGACCTCGGCGAGGAGGGCGAGGAGGACGCGGAGTCGGCGGCCCGGTTCGGCCGGTTCGTGCTGTGCCGGGACGACCAGGGCTCCTCCTTCGGCCTGCACGAGCCACCGAACGGAGGATGACCGCGGCCACGGCCCCACCGATCCGGGGCGAGACGGATCCGCGCTCCGCCACCCCGGCCCGGGCGCCGCGCGTGCTGGACGGCGGACTGCGCGTGTCGACCTTCCGCCCCGGTCCGGCAGTTGACACACCAGGGGGTGAAACGGACCAAACGGCGTACCCCCTTTCGGCGTAGGAACACCATCGATTTCCGACCGGCCGAGGTTGCGCGACCCGCGTGCCCGGACAGCGCAATGGGGGGCTCCGCCGCTGGTCCCGGGGGTCGGCACCACGCCGGGAGGTGACTCGAACAGGGAGGCGTCCACCCGAACGGGTGAGTGGCGGGTAACAACACAAAGGGCACGTTCCGTTGGGATTCTCCCTCTGGAGGAGACAAGATCCGTGACTGACGACAAGCCCCCGCCGCAGCGGCGGGGCGGTCCGGGCGGACGCCGAGTCCTGCCGCCGCCCGGACGACCGGTCGACAGGAGTGGATCGGCAGGAGTGGAGGACCCGAGCACGACGGGTCGCCGGAACGGTCATCTCCGCGGGAGAGGCACCGGGCCGGGCAGCCCTTGGGGTGAAGCCGCACTCGTGCGGCCGGGCAACTTCGCCAGCCCGAATCCGACAGGTCACCCTTCACAGGCGGCTGACGAAGGGTTGCGCATGTCCGCGCTCAATCGTGTCCCGTCGCTGATGGCCCGTGCCGGTACGGCCTCGGCCCTCACCCTCGCCGCCATCGGCGGATCCGTCGTGGTCCCCGGTGCCGCCTCCGAGGCGGCCGCGGCCACCTACGCGACGAAGGCCCTCAAGATCGCGGCCTCCAAGAAGGGCTCACCGTACGCATGGGGCGCCGTCGGACCACGCAGGTTCGACTGCTCCGGGCTGACCCTGTACTCGTTCAAGAAGGCCGGCAAGAAGCTGCCGCGCACCGCGGCTCAGCAGTACAACAAGACACGTCGTATTTCCGCCAACAGCCGCAAGGCCGGGGACCTGGTCTTCTTCCACTCGGGCCGCAGCGTCTACCACGTCGGCATCTACGCCGGGAAGGGCAAGATCTGGCACGCCCCGAAGACCGGGGACGTGGTGCGTCTGCAGAAGATCTGGACCGGCAGCGTCTGGTACGGCCGGGTCAAGTAGCGCACCCGAGGGGGAGTCGGCGGGCCACGCCGCCGACTCCCCCTCGGGTGCGTGGTATGCGGCGGCGCTCCGGAGGCTGTCGGCGCCTCACCGCTGAGTCTCCCGCCGGTCGGCGGCCTGCCCCACGGCCGCGGCGGGCTCGGGAGCCACCGGACTGCCCGGCGGTGTCCAGGGCAGTTCGACGGAGATGGTCTTGCCGCCCTCCCGCGTGGGCCGCACTCTCAGCCTGCCGCCGCACTCCGCCGTCAGCCAGCGGATGATCACCATGCCGCGGCCGTTGTCCTGCTGGACGGCTGCGGGCAGGCGCTTGGGGAACCGCGGATGGCTGTCGGTGACGCCGATGCGCAGCCGCTCGTCACGGTCGAGTGCGAGGTCCACCGTGAAGGTGGGCGACTGGCCGAGGGTGTGCTGGACCGCGTTGGTCGTCAGCTCGGAGACGATGAGCCGGACGGTCTCGGACACCTCGGTGTCCGCCGGCAGGCCCCACTCCGCCAGCGTGCCGACCACATACGTGCGCGCGGCGGCCACCGAGGCGGGATCG
Source organism: Streptomyces sp. NPDC017225 (assembly GCF_044331465.1). Lineage (NCBI taxonomy): Bacteria > Bacillati > Actinomycetota > Actinomycetes > Kitasatosporales > Streptomycetaceae > Streptomyces > Streptomyces sp. NPDC017225. The sequence goes on from NZ_JBIRNE010000013.1 coordinate 73,148, forward strand.
CTCGGCAGAGTGACGGATGCTTCCAGATGGTCTGCCATGGCGAGCTCGTCCCTTTCCCGCGGGACCGCGACCCGACATGGAGCGGACGGTTCGAGTACGGTCCCGGACTGGTGCTTCGCCGTCAGACTGCCACCCTCAGGCCGTGAAGGGCGGCGATCCACCAAGATGTGCATATATCTGTCGCTCGATGCGGTGAACTCTGCGACGGCAGAGCGTATGTGGGCGGCCCACAGGGAGTAGAGGAGTGGCCCATGCAACATGGTCCCGTGGTGCGCCGCCGGAAGCTGGGCGCGGAACTGCGCGCCCTGCGCACGTCGGCGGGGATCACCAGCGGCGAGGCGGCCCGGCTGGTGGGCTGGCACCAGTCGAAGGTCAGCAGGATCGAGACCGGGACGAGCGGGGCGAGACCGGCCGACGTGCGGTTACTGCTGGACGCCTACGGCGTGGCCGACGACCAGCTGCGGGAGCTGCTGGTGACGCTGGCCGGCTCCGACGACGCGGGCGGCCGCAACCACTGGTGGCACGCCTATCGCGGGGTGCTGCCGCCGACCTACCGCGACTTCATCAGCCTGGAGTCCCAGGCGAGCGCGATGCGCACGCTGGAGACCACGGTGGTCCCCGGGCTGCTGCAGACGCCCGAGTACGCCCGCGCGGTGACGCGCGCCGCGGTGGACGGGCTGCCGGAGGAACGGCTGGACACACTGGTGGAGGTCCGGCTGGCCCGGCAGGACGTGCTGCGGGCACGGACACCGCTGAGACTGAGCGCGGTCCTGGACGAGTCGGTGCTGCGCCGGGAGGTGGGCGGACCCGGAGTCATGGCCCGTCAGCTGGCCCGGCTGGTCGAGGCCGCGCGCCTGCCACATGTCCGGCTCCAGGTACTGCCGTTCGCCGCCGGGGCGCACATCGGTGTCACCGGCCCTTTCGTAATCTTTTCTTTTTCGAGCACTTCTGATCTAGACGTGGTTGTTCTCGACCACTTGACGAGTAGCCTGCACCTCGAACGGAAAGAAGACCTAGAGGCCTACACCGAGGCCTTCGACGCTCTTCTGATCCATGCCCTTTCGCCCGAGGACTCGTTGGACTTCATCGCCGCGACAGCGGCAGGCGCGTGAGGAGGCACCATGACAGGCTCCACGTCCGCACTTCCCCGGAACATCCCCGCCGGCACCGATCTGCCCGGTGTGCGGTGGCTGCGCAGCAGTTACAGCACCGGGGCGAACAACTGCGTCGAGACGGCGAGGCCGTCGGCCGGCCCCTGTGCCGGACTGCTCGCCGTACGCGACTCCAAGGACCCGGCCGGACCCGCGCTGCTCTTCTCCCCCGGGAGCTGGGCGTCGTTCACGGCCGGGATCCACCGCCACTGAACCGGACCGGCATCGGGCGACGCACGGCCGTGTCACGCCGACTCATGGCCGCGTTTCGCCGATCACCCGTACAGCGCGTTCGATCTGATCCCCGGAGAGGTCCGCACGAGCGGTCAGCCTGAGCCGTGAGACGCCGTCGGGTACGGAAGGAGGGCGGAAGCAGCCCACGGACAGGCCGGCCGCACGGCACTCGGCCGCCCACCGTAGCGCCCCCTCCGGGGAAGGGGCGCGCACCGAGACGACCGCGGCGTCCGGCCGTACCGCGGAAAGCCCCAGGCCGGTCAGGCGTGCGTGCAGTTCGGCCGCCACCGCGCGGGCCCGCGCCGCCCGATCCGGCTCGCGGCGCAGCAGGGTGAGCGCCGCGAGCGCCGCGCCCGCCGCCGCGGGGGCGAGGCCGGTGTCGAAGATGAAGGTCCGGGCCGCGTTGACCAGGTGCTCGATCACCCGGGCGGAGCCGAGCACGGCGCCGCCCTGGCTGCCGAGCGACTTGGACAGCGTCACCGTCACGACGACGTCGTCGGCGCCCGCGAGTCCCGCCGCGTGCGGGGCGCCGCGGCCGCCGTCGCCCAGGACGCCGAGACCGTGGGCGTCGTCGACGACCAGCCCGGCGCCGTGCTCCCGGCACGCCCCGGCGAGCGCGGCGAGCGGGGCGGCGTCGCCGTCGACCGAGAAGACCGTGTCGGAGACGGCGACGGCGGGTCCGTCGTGCGTCGCCAGTGCCTTGCGTACGGCGTCCGGGTCGGCGTGCGCCACCACCTGCGTCGTGCCGCGGGCCAGTCGGCAACCGTCGATCAGTGAGGCGTGGTTGCCCGCGTCGGAGACGACGAGGGAGCCGTGCGGCGCCAGCGCGGTGACCGCGGCGAGGTTGGCCGCGTAGCCGGAGGAGAAGACGAGCGCGGCCTCGAAACCGCAGTGGGCGGCCAGTTCGCGTTCGAGCTCCGCGTGCAGCTCGGTCGTGCCGGTCACCAGCCGGGATCCGGTCGCGCCGGCCCCCCACCTCCGCGCGGCCCGCGCCGCGCCCTCGGTGACCTCCGGGTGCCGGGCCAGTCCGAGGTAGTCGTTGCTCGCCAGGTCCAGCAGCGGCGAGTCGGCCGGACGGGGGCGCAGAACCCGTACGAGTCCGGCCCGGCGGCGCGCCCTGGCCTGCTCGTCGATCCAGCCGAACGCCATGGGACGGTCCTCCGGAGTTTTGTAGGCAGTGGACAGACATTAGCGGCACGACAGCCCCCGCGAGGTGTGGCGATACCCACACGGCGATCTGTCAGTGTTGTGCAAACTCTCCTTGGCCCCGGGTGGCCCCGTAGGACAGGATCGGCTCTCATGGACCTGCTGAACACGCTGGTGGACAAGGGGCTTCGGCGCGAGTCGCCGACCCGCGAGGAGGCTCTTGCCGTCCTCGCCACTTCCGACGACGACCTGCTCGATGTGGTGGCCGCGGCGGGCAAGGTACGCCGTCACTGGTTCGGCCGACGGGTGAAGCTCAACTACCTCGTCAACCTCAAGTCGGGCCTGTGCCCCGAGGACTGTTCCTACTGCTCGCAGCGGCTCGGCTCCAAGGCCGAGATCCTCAAGTACACCTGGCTCAAGCCCGACCAGGCCTCGCAGGCCGCCGCCGCGGGCGTGGCCGGGGGCGCCAAAAGGGTGTGCCTGGTGGCCAGCGGGCGCGGCCCGACCGACCGGGACGTGGACCGGGTCTCGGACACCATCAGGGCCATCAAGGACCAGAACGAGGCCGTCGAGGTGTGCGCCTGCCTGGGCCTGCTCTCCGACGGCCAGGCGGAGCGGCTGCGCGAGGCGGGCGCCGACGCCTACAACCACAACCTCAACACGTCCGAGGCGACGTACGGGGACATCACGACCACGCACACGTACGCCGACCGGGTGGACACGGTGAACAGGGCGCACGCGGCCGGGCTGTCCGCCTGTTCGGGTCTGATCGCGGGCATGGGCGAGAGCGACGAGGACCTGGTCGACGTGGTCTTCTCGCTGCGCGAGCTGGACCCGGACTCGGTACCGGTCAACTTCCTGATCCCGATGGAGGGCACGCCGCTGGCCAAGGAGTGGCACCTCACCCCGCAGCGCTGCCTGCGCATCCTGGCGATGACGCGGTTCGTCTGCCCGGACGTCGAGGTGCGCATCGCGGGCGGGCGCGAGGTCCACCTGCGCACGATGCAGCCCCTCGCGCTGAATCTGGCCAACTCCATCTTCCTGGGCGACTACCTCACCAGCGAGGGCCAGGCGGGCCATGCCGACCTGGAGATGATCGCGGACGCCGGTTTCGAGGTGGAGGGCGCCGACCAGGTGACCCTGCCCGGGCACCGGGCGACGACGGGCGGTGGCGGTGGCGGCTGCGGGTCGCACGAGGACGGCGGGCCCTGCGGATCGCACGAGAGCGGCGGAGGCTGCGGGTCCCAGGAGAGCGGCGGACCCCGCGGTTCCGCGCCGGCCGCCGCCGGTCCGGCGGCGGCCGGCGAAGTCCGTACGGACCTGGTCGCCGTACGCCGCCGTGGTGCCGGAACGGACCTCGCGCCCAATGCCTGAGCCCGCGCTGTCCGTGGACGAGCTGCTGGCGCTCGACCGGCGGCACGTCTGGCATCCGTACGGCCCCATGCCCGGCCGGCAGGACCCGCTCGTCGTGGAGTCGGCGAGCGGGGTGCGGCTGCGGCCGGCCGACGGCTCGGGCGAGCTGGTCGACGGGATGTCGTCCTGGTGGTCGGCGATCCACGGCTACAACCACCCGGTGCTGAACGAGGCCGCGCGCGAGCAGCTGGGGCGGATGAGCCATGTGATGTTCGGCGGGCTCACCCACGAGCCCGCCGTACGGCTGGCGAAGCTCCTTGTCGACATGTCACCCGAGGGCCTGGAGCACGTCTTCCTCGCCGATTCCGGGTCGGTGTCGGTCGAGGTCGCGGTCAAGATGTGTCTGCAGTACTGGCGGTCGCTGGGCCGCCCGGCCAAGCGGCGCCTGCTGACCTGGCGCGGCGGCTACCACGGTGACACCTGGCAGCCCATGTCGGTGTGCGACCCCGAGGGCGGGATGCACGAGCTGTGGCAGGGCGTCCTGCCGCGCCAGGTCTTCGCGGACGCGCCGCCGGCGGAGTACGAGGAGTCGTACGCGGATCACCTACGCGCGTCGGTCGAGCGGCACGCCGACGAGCTGGCCGCGGTGATCGTCGAGCCGGTGGTGCAGGGCGCCGGCGGGATGCGGTTCCACTCCCCCGCCTATCTGCGGGTACTGCGCGAGGCGTGCGACGCGCACGACGTGCTGCTGGTGTTCGACGAGATCGCGACCGGGTTCGGGCGTACGGGCGCGCTGTTCGCGGCGGAGCACGCGGCGGTGACGCCGGACGTGATGTGCGTGGGCAAGGCGCTGACCGGCGGCTATCTGACGATGGCGGCCACGCTGTGCACCTCCCGGGTGGCCGACGGCATTTCGCGGGGCGAGGTGCCGGTGCTGGCGCACGGGCCGACGTTCATGGGCAATCCGCTGGCGGCGGCCGTGGCGTGCGCGTCGATCGGGCTGCTGCTCGGCCAGGACTGGCTCGCGGAGGTCAAGCGGATCGAGGCGGGCCTGCGGGAGGGTCTCGCGTCCGCCGCCGGGACGCCGGGCGTGCGGGACGTACGGGTACTCGGCGCGATCGGCGTGGTGCAGCTCGACCACGCCGTCGACATGCGGGCGGCGACGGCGGCGGCCGCGCGCGAGGGCGTGTGGCTGCGGCCGTTCCGCGATCTGGTCTACACCATGCCGCCGTACGTCACGGACGACGCGGACGTGGCACGGATCGCCCGCGCGGTGTGCGCGGCGGCACGGGAGGGATGACATGCCGGTACTGGTGATCACGGGCACGGGCACGGAGGTCGGCAAGACGGTCGTGACCGCCGCCGTCGCCGCGGCGGCGCTGGCGGGCGGCCGGTCGGTGGCCGTACTGAAGGCCGCGCAGACGGGCGTACGGCCGGACGAGCCCGGGGACGCCCGGGAGGTGGCGCGTCTCGCGGGCGCCGTGACGGCGGCCGAGGTCGCCCGCTACCCGGAACCGCTGGCGCCGGGTACGGCCGCGCGGCGGGCCGGCCGGGCGCCGGTGCGCCCGGAGGAGGTGGCGGAGACCGCGGACAAGCTGGCCACCGAGCACGACCTCGTCCTGGTCGAGGGCGCGGGCGGGCTCCTCGTACGCTTCGACGCGGCCGGCGGGACGCTGGCGGACGTCGCCGGACTGCTGGGCGCGCCGGTGCTGGTGGTGGCCTCGGCCGGGCTGGGCACGCTGAACACCACGGAACTGACGGCGCGTGAGCTGCGTTCCCGTGGCCTGGAACTGCCGGGCGTGGTGATCGGCAGCTGGCCCGGGGCCCCGGACCTCGCCTCGCGCTGCAATCTCGTGGACCTTCCCGAGGTGGCCGGAGCCCCCCTGCTCGGCGCCCTGCCGGCCGGAGCGGGCTCCCTTCCGCCGGCCGCCTTCCGGTCGGCGGCCCCGCTGTGGCTGGCGCCCCGGCTGGAGGGCACCTGGGACGCGGAGGCGTTCCGGGCCCGGGAAGCGCCCTGACCGACGGACCGGCTCGGGGGCCGGCGACCGCCCGGCACCCCGGGCGGAAGCGAGGCGCCCGGAAAGAAGCCGTCCGCGCGGTGGGTGCGCGGTGCTCGCAGGGGGGACAATCGCGGTAAGGCACCACCTCGTGAGGGAGGTCCCATGGCGCCGCGATCCGCTCGTCCCCGCGGGGTGCCGCGGGACGCCGTGCACCATCCGCTGTTCGCCCGCTGCTACGCCCGGTTCAGTGAGAGCGCCGAGATCCGGATGGGCATGGGCCGCGTGCGCGAACGTCTGCTGGCCGGGCTGTCCGGGCGGGTGATCGAGGTCGGCGCGGGCAACGGGCTGAACTTCTCCCACTACCCGGGCACCGTCTCGGAGGTCGTCGCCATCGAACCCGAGCGGGTGCTGCGGCACTTGGCCGTGGAGGCGGCGCTGCGCGCTCAGGTGCCGGTCGACGTCGCGCCGGGTGCGGCGGAGGCGCTGCCGGTCAAGAGCGAGGCCTTCGACGCGGCCGTGGTCTCGCTGGTGCTGTGCAGCGTCCGGGACGTGCCGCGGGCGCTCGGGGAGCTGAGACGGGTGCTGCGCCCCGGCGGCGAGCTGCGGTTCTTCGAGCACGGCCGGGGCGGCGGCCGGGTGATGACCTTCACCCAGCGCGCGCTGGACCGGACCCTGTGGCCTCCGCTGTCCGGCGGCTGCCACCTGTCCCGCGAGCCGGTCGCCGCGCTGCGGGGCGCGGGGTTCACGCTCGGGCCCTACCGCCGGGTGCTGATGCCGGAGAACGGGCCGGCGCTGCCGAGTTCGTACTGCGTGCTGGGCACGGCCTGGCGGGAGGCGGAGGCGTAGTCGTCACACGCTCCACCGGCGCAGCTCGTCCGCGATCTCGTCGACCGACGCCTCACCGTTCTTGACCAGCAGGGCGAGGTCCCGCACCTGCTCGGGCGTGGTGGCGACCTCGACCCCGCCGGCGACCAGGTAGGCGTAGGCGACCGCGGAGGCGAACAGGGCGTTGGAGCGCTCCAGCGCGGGGACGTGGATCAGCAGCTGGAGCAGCGCGGCGGCGCGGGCGTGCGGGCCCTCGTAGACGGGGGTGTCGAATATCTCGGCCCGGTGTCGGGCGACGGCCGCGACGAGCGCTCCCCAGTCGGTGACCTGGGGGTCTCCCGGGGTGTGCTGTTCGGCGAGCATCAGCAGCCAGGCGAGATCGATGGTGAGGTCGTTCATCCGGAGGCGTCGGCGGCTCAGCCGCGGCCTTCGCCGACCTCCTCGGCGAACACCTTCTCGTACTGCCGCATGAAGTCGGCGGCGGCCTCCACGAAGGTGTGGCCGGCTTCGCCGGTGTCCTGCCGGACCAGTTCCTCGATGTAGCGGTTGACGCTCATCCCCCGGGCCACCGCTCGTTCGCGGGCCGCCCGGGCGGTGCCCTCGTCCACCCGCACGTTCAGCTGGGCCTTCCGGGTCTTCGCCATACCTCGAAGCTAGCGCCGGAACGCTAGCACCGGCAAGGGCGGCGGCCCGCGGAAGCCCGGCGGATCCCGGCGGGTGGGGGCACGGTGGCCGCGGTGGTGGGCGCGGCACGCGGCGCAGGCGCCGGCGCGTGCGCCGCGTGCCGCACAGGAAGGCGCTGGCGGCCACCGCGTACGGGTGATTGACTCGCGATACCCGAAGTGCCCCAGCGTGGAGGAGAGTTCATGTCGCGTCCGTTCCGCTTCGGCGTCAACCTGATGGCGTCCGCACCCGCCGACGAGTGGGCCGCGAAATGCCGGCGGGCCGAGGATCTCGGGTACGACGTGATCCTGGTTCCGGACCATCTCGGCATGCCTGCGCCGTTCCCGGCGCTGGTCGCGGCGGCCCGGGTCACCGAGCGGCCCCGGCTGGGCACCTTCGTGCTCAACGCGGGCTTCTGGAATCCCGCCCTGCTGGCCCGGGAGGTGGCGACCACGGACGCCCTGACGGGCGGGCGCCTGGAACTCGGGCTCGGCACCGGCTACGTACGGGCGGAGCACGACGCGGCGGGGCTGCCGTTCGGCTCGCCCGGTGAGCGGGTGGACCATCTGCGGCGCACCGTCGAGGAGTTGGAGCGGCTGCTCGGTGACGAGGAGTACCAGCCGCGGCCGGTGCAGCGGCCGGGGGTGCCACTGCTGATCGGCGCCAACGGCGACCGGATGCTGGAGCTGACCGCCCGGCACGCCGCCATCGCCGCGTTCACGGGCGGACGTACGGTGCGGGGCAGTACGACGGGGCAGCTCGCCCCGGTCACGGCGGAGGAGCTCGACGAGCGCGTGGCCCGGTACCGGGAGCTGGCGGCGGGCCGTGAGACACCGGCGGAGCTGAATCTGCTCATCCAGACGGTCGTCGTGACGGAGGACCGCGAGGCCGCCGCCCGGCCCCTCCTGGAGCACGTTCCGCACCTGGGAGCCGACCAGGTACTGGAGCTGCCCATCTTCCTGGCCGGGACCCTGGAGCAGATCACCGCGCAGGTACGGGCGCAGCGCGAGCGGTACGGCTTCACCTACTTGACCGTGCTGGAGCCGTACATGGAGGTCTTCGCCCCGGTGATGCGGGCGCTGCGCGACGCCTGACGGCCGGCCCCTCGTGGCGGTGCGCGCCGCGAGGGTCCGCATGCCGGAATGCCGCGTGACGGTCCGGCGCGCGTGGTGGGATCACCGTATGAACGAACCGCGCGTACGGGCCGCCGGGCCCGGGGACCTGGACGCCGTGCTGGCCTTCTGGAAGACGGCCGCCGAGGGGACGAGCATCAGCGACGACCGGGAGGGCGTGGAGCGGCTGGTCGCCCGCGACCCCCAGGCGCTGCTTCTGGCCGAGCGGGGCGGGGACCTGGTGGGCACGGTGATCGCGGGCTTCGACGGGTGGCGCTGTCATCTGTACCGGCTGGCGGTGCACCCGGACCACCGGCGTCAGGGCATCGGCTCGGCGCTGCTCGCGGCCGCGGAGGAGCGGTTCGTACGGCTGGGCGGGCGCCGCGGGGACGCGATGGTGCTGCGGCGCAACGAGCGGGCCCAGCATGCCTGGCGGGCGGCCGGGTACGCGCCCGAGGAACAGTGGCGACGCTGGGTGAAGGCCCTCACCGACTGAAAGGTGTGAGCAACGGCGCATGAGCGAGTCCGCATCGGCGAGCCTCCCGGCGCCCGCCCAGACGCCCGCCCCGGCACCTCACCCGGCGTCCTCCCCCGGCGCACCCCGTCGCGCGGGCCACCGCGTCCTGGCCGATCATGGACCCGAGGTGACCCGATGACCGAAGTGCTCCTGCTGCTGGTGGCGATCCTGCTCTCGCTCGTGTGCGGCGCCTTCGTCGCGGCCGAGTTCTCGCTGACCACCGTCGAGCGCGGCGAGCTGGAGCGCGCGGCGGCGCGGGGCGAGCGGGGTGCGGCGAGTGCTCTGAAGGCCGTACGGAACCTGACCTTCCAGCTCTCCGGGGCGCAGCTCGGCATCACGGTCACCAACCTGGTGGTCGGCATGCTCGCCGAGCCGTCGGTCGCGGCGCTGATCGCGGGTCCGCTCAGGAGCGTGGGGGTGTCGCGCTCGGCGGCATCCTCGCTGGCGCTGGTGCTGGGCACGGCCCTGTCGACGGTCTTCCTGATGATCGTCGGCGAGCTGGTGCCGAAGAACTGGGCGATCTCCTCGCCGCTGGCCGTGGCCAAACGGGTGGGTGGTCCGCAGCGCTGGTTCAGCGCCGCCTTCCGGCCCTTCATCACCCACCTGAACAACACGGCCAACCGCATCGTGCGCCGGTTCGGCGTGGAGCCCGCCGAGGAGCTGGCGTCCGCGCGCGGACCGCAGGAGCTGGCGGCGCTCGCCCGGCACTCGGCCAAGGAGGGCGCTCTGGAGGCCGACACCGCCGAGCTGTTCGTGCGGACCCTGAACCTGGCCGACCTGACGGCTCAGAACGTGATGACCCCGCGCGTCCAGGTCGTCGCCCTCGACGCCCGGGCGACGTGCGAGGACGTGGCGAACGCGACGCGGGCGACCGGGCTGTCCCGGTTCCCCGTCTACCAGGACACTCTCGACGCCGTGGTCGGGACGGCGCACGTCAAGGACGTACTCGCGGTGCCGGCCGAGCGGCGGAGCCGGATCGCCGTCGCCGAGCTGATGCGCGAGCCGCTGCTCGTCCCGGAGTCACTGACCGTCGACCGGCTCCTGGACCGGCTCTCCGGGCGGCGCACGATGGCCGTCGTGATCGACGAGTACGGCGGGACGGCGGGCGTGGCCACGCTGGAGGACATCGTCGAGGAGGTCGTCGGCCAGGTGCGGGACGAGCACGACCCGCACGAGACGCCCGAGCTGGACCCGGCCGGCACCGACGACCAGGGCCACGCGCTGTACCGGGCCGACGGTGCGGCGCGCGTGGACCGGCTCGCGCGGCTGGGACTCAAGGTGCCCGAGGGGCCGTACGAGACGGTCGCCGGGCTGGTCGCGGCCGGGCTGGGGCACATTCCCGCCGTCGGCGACACTCTGGAGGTGGCCGGCTGGCGGCTGGACGTCGTGGACGCCACGGGCCGCAGGGCGGCCCGGGTGCTGCTGCGCGCGCCGCTCGACGACGCGCGCACCGCCGACGCGGACGAAGGGGAGGCCGGCCGGTGACCGCCGTACAGCTGCTGATCGGGCTGGCGACGCTCGTCGTCAACGCCTTCTTCGTGGGGGCCGAGTTCGCGCTGATCTCCGTGCGCCGCAGCCAGGTGGAGCAGGCCGTCGAGGCCGGGGCGACGGGGGCGGCGGGAGCGGAGGGCGGCCGGCGCGCGAGGAGCGTGCTGTGGGGTCTGGAGCACGTGTCGGCGCTGATGGCGGCGGCCCAGCTGGGCATCACGCTGTGCACGCTGGTCCTCGGCGTGGTCGCGGAACCGGCGATCGCGCACCTGCTGGAGCCGGTGTTCCACGCGGTGGGAGTGCCCTCCGGCGCGGGGCACGTGGTGTCCTTCGTGATCGCCCTGGCGCTGGCGACGTACCTGCACATGCTGCTCGGTGAGATGGTGCCGAAGAACATCGCGCTGGCCGAGCCGGTGCGCAGCGCGCTGCTGCTCGGGCCGCCGCTGGTGGCGCTGTCCCGGGCGCTGCGACCCGTGATCTTCACGGTCAACGCCTTCGCGAACGCGCTGCTCAGACTGCTCAGGGTCGAGACGAAGGACGAGGTCTCCTCGACCTTCACGGACGCGGAGCTGGCCGAGATCGTGAAGGACGCCAGTGAGGCCGGCCTGATCGACGACCGGGCCCAGGAGCGTCTGCACGACGCCCTGGAGCTGGGCCGGCGGCCGGTGCGGGACGTGGTGCTGCCACTGGAACGCGTCGTCCACGCGCGCGTGGGCATCACCGCGGAGCAGTTGGAGCGGCTGTCGGTGGAGTCCGGGTTCTCCCGTTTCCCGGTGGTGGACGACGGGCGGCGGATCGTCGGCTACCTGCATGTGAAGGACGCCCTGGACGCCTCGCCGCGGGACCTGCCCTTCCGGCTGAGGGACATGCGGCCCATCGCGCGGGTGCGGGAGCGCACCCCGCTGGACGACGTGCTCACCGCGATGCGTCGCAGTCGTACGCATCTGGCGGCCGTGATCGGCTCCGACGGCCGGCTGGCGGGGCTGGTGACCATGGAGGACGTGCTGCGGGAGCTGTTCGGGCGACGTACGTGAGCCTCCGTGCCCTGCCGGAGGGCGACCGACCGGCGGGTATGTGCAGGGGCTACCATTTCTGTCGCCATGCAGACGCATCCCACTCACACCAGCCTTGTCACCGTCGGCGACTCCTTCACCGAGGGCATGTCGGACCTGCTGCCCAACGGCTCCTACCGGGGCTGGGCCGACCTCCTCGCCGCGCGGATGGCCGCCCGCTCCCCCGGCTTCCGGTACGCGAACCTCGCGGTGCGCGGGAAGCTGATCGGGCAGATCGTCGACGAGCAGGTCGACGTGGCGGCCGCCATGGGAGCCGACGTGATCACGCTGGTCGGCGGGCTCAACGACACGCTGCGGCCCAAGTGCGACATGGCCCGGGTACGGGATCTGCTGACGCAGGCCGTGGAGCGCCTCGCGCCGCGCTGCGAACAGCTGGTGCTGATGCGCAGCCCGGGCCGCCAGGGGCCGGTGCTGGAGCGGTTCCGGCCGCGTATGGAGGCACTGTTCGCCATCATCGACGACCTGGCCGAGCAGCACGGCGCCGTGGTCGTCGACCTGTACGGGGCCCGCTCGCTGGCCGACCCGCGGCTGTGGGACGTGGACCGGCTGCACCTGACCTCCGACGGGCACCGCCGGGTCGCGGAGGCCGTGTGGCAGGCGCTCGGTCACGAGCCGGAGGACCCCGAATGGCACGCGCCGATCCCGGCGACGCCCCCGCCGGGGTGGGTCATGCGCCGGACCGCGGACGTCCGGTTCGCCCGGCAGTACCTGCTGCCCTGGATAGGCCGCAGGCTGACCGGCCGGTCGTCCGGGGACGGGATGCCCCCCAAGCGTCCGGAACTGCTGCCGTACGAGGACCTGACTCCTTGATGCCCGGGCCCGCCCGGCCCGCCCGGCCCGCCCGGCCTTCGCGGCCTTCGCGGCTTTCGTAGCTTTCGTAGCTTTCGACGAAGAACCCCGTGGAGCCGGCCTGCAGGAACCGCCAGTAGAATCCGTTCACGTGACTTCCGCTCCCGCCAAGCCCCGCATTCCGAACGTCCTCGCCGGACGCTACGCCTCCGCCGAGCTCGCCACGCTCTGGTCGCCCGAGCAGAAGGTGAAGCTCGAGCGGCAGCTCTGGCTCGCCGTGCTGCGGGCCCAGAAGGACCTCGGCATCGAGGTGCCCGACGCCGCGATCGCCGACTACGAGCGTGTTCTGGACCAGGTCGACCTGGCCTCGATCGCCGAGCGCGAGAAGGTCACCCGGCACGACGTGAAGGCGCGGATCGAGGAGTTCAACGACCTCGCCGGGCACGAGCACGTGCACAAGGGCATGACCTCGCGGGACCTGACGGAGAACGTCGAGCAGCTTCAGGTCCGGCTCTCGCTGGAGCTGGTCCGCGACCGCTCGGTGGCCGTCCTGGCCCGGCTGGGCAAGCTGGCCGGCGAGTACGGCGAGCTGGTCATGGCCGGACGGTCGCACAACGTCGCCGCGCAGGCCACGACGCTGGGCAAGCGCTTCGCCACCGCCGCCGACGAGCTGCTCGTCGCGTACGGCCGGGTGGAGGAGCTGCTCGGCCGCTACCCGCTGCGCGGCATCAAGGGTCCGGTCGGCACCGCCCAGGACATGCTGGACCTGCTCGGCGGGGACGCGGACAGGCTCGCGGAGCTGGAGCGGCGGATCGCCGGGCACCTGGGCTTCTCGCAGGCGTTCACCTCGGTCGGCCAGGTCTACCCGCGCTCGCTGGACTACGAGGTCGTCACCGCGCTGGTGCAGCTGGCGGCGGCGCCGTCGTCGCTGGCGAAGACCATCCGGCTGATGGCCGGGCACGAGCTGGTCACCGAGGGCTTCAAGCCCGGCCAGGTCGGCTCCTCCGCCATGCCGCACAAGATGAACACCCGCTCCTGCGAGCGCGTGAACGGCCTGATGGTGATCCTGCGCGGTTACGCCTCGATGACCGGCGAGCTGGCGGGCGACCAGTGGAACGAGGGCGACGTGTCCTGCTCGGTGGTGCGCCGGGTGGCCCTGCCCGACGCGTTCTTCGCGCTGGACGGGCTGCTGGAGACGTTCCTGACCGTGCTGGACGAGTTCGGCGCCTTCCCGGCCGTCGTGGCCCGGGAGCTGGACCGCTACCTGCCGTTCCTGGCCACCACCAAGGTCCTGATGGGCGCGGTGCGGGCCGGCGTCGGCCGCGAGGTCGCGCACGAGGCGATCAAGGAGAACGCGGTCGCCTCCGCGCTGGCGATGCGCGAGCGGGGTGCCGAGCGCAACGAGCTGCTCGACAAGCTGGCCGCCGACGAGCGCATCCCGCTGGACCGCGCCGGACTGGACGCGCTGATGGCCGACAAGCTGTCCTTCACGGGCGCCGCGGCCGGCCAGGTCGGCGTCGTCGTCGCCCGGATCGAGGAGATCGTCAAGCAGCACCCGGCCGCCGCGGGCTACACCCCCGGAGCGATCCTCTGACGCGCTTCACCCGGGCAGAGCTGGAGGCCGCCCGCGACCGTCCGGTACCGGACGTCGTCGCGGACGGTCTCCGCGTGCTGTTCTGCGGAATCAATCCCGGGCTGATGACGGCGGTGACGGGCCACCACTTCGCCCGTCCCGGCAACCGGTTCTGGCCGGTGCTGCACCTGTCCGGGTTCACACCGCGGCTGCTGAAGCCGTCGGAGCAGGGCGAACTGCCGTCGTACGGGCTCGGCATCACGAACGTCGTGGCGCGGGCCAGCGCGCGGGCGGACGAGCTGAGTGCCGAGGAGTACCGGGAGGGCGGCCGGCTGCTGGCGCTCAAGGTGGCGCGGCTGCGGCCCCGTTGGCTGGCCGTGGTCGGTGTCACCGCCTATCGCGCGGCGTTCGACGACCGGAAGGCCCAGGTGGGTCCGCAGGCGCGCACGATCGGGGACACACGCGTGTGGGTGCTGCCCAACCCGAGTGGTCTCAACGCGCACTGGACGGCCCGGACGATGGCGGAGGAGTTCGCGCGGCTGCGGATCGCGGCGGAGGCACAGCCGGAAGCGTAGCCGCGTGGGCCGTCATGGTGGTGCCTGCTCCGTGACGACGGCCAGCAGCCGCACCTCGTCCGTCTCGTCCCGGTCCGCGACGGCCACCGCGGCCCAGCGGCCGGTGCCCTCCGCCTCCCAGAGGTACGCCACGCTCGCGCGGACACAGAGGTCAGCCCACGGCTCGGGTATCTCCTCCGCTTCGGTGCGCAGCAGGACCGTCTGGAGGTTCCAGGGGTCCGTCTGCCCCCAGCGCCCGGCGAGGCGCTCGTAGAGGGCGTCGCGGTACTTCTCGTACTGCTCCACCGTCGCCGTCCGCTCCCCCTGGTCGCCGCCGCGCAGGCCGTGGCTGCTCTCCAGCACCGCCACGAAGTGGCCGGGACCCCGTGCGCCCCCGCCCGACGGGCCGTGCTCCGCCGGGAAGGGGCGGAAGCACAGCTCGTCGATGAGGGCGATGTGCCGCGCGATGTCCATGCCCTCCAGTAAACCGGCCGGCACTGACAATTGGCGGTGCGTCAGCCGCGAGCGGGCGTCAGGCGTCCCGGCCGCGCAGCCGCCAGGCTCCCGCGAGAAGGGCGGCCGCCACCCACAGCGCGGTCACCGCGAGTCCGGCCCAGGGCCCCAGGGTTCCCTCGTGCGTCTGGTAGAGGATGACCTGTCCCGCCTTGTCCGGCAGGAAGTCGGTGACGCCGCCCACCGCGTCCCCGATCACGAAGGAGACGATGAGGACGAACGGGATCAGGACGGACAGGGTGGCCACGCCGCTGCGGAACAGCGCGGTGAGGCCGGCCGCCAGCAGCGCCATCAGCATGAGGTAGATCCCGCAGCCCACGACGCCGCGCACCTGCTCGCCGGTGGTGAGCCCGTCCGCCGCCGCTCCGAGGCCCGCCCGGGCCGCGACGAGGGCGGCGAACGCGGTGAGCAGCCCGACGACGAGCGCGGGTACGGCGACGACCACGAGCTTCGCCGCGAACCACCGTCCGCGCCGCGGAACGGCGGCCAGGGAGAGCCGGATCCCGTTGCCGTGGTACTCGGACGAGACGGCCATGGCCCCGTAGGCGACGGCGGCGATCTGGCCGGGTATGACACCGGAGAGCGCCATGAACAGCGGATCGAACTCGGGCTGGGTGGTGTCGGAGACTCCGGCCAGCGCGGAGGCGGCGGTGGTGACCGCGAACACCGCCAGCAGGGTGCCGCACAGCGAGCGCAGGGTGCGGACCTTGAGCGCCTCCGAACGGAGTACGGGCGTGAACGACATGGTCAGACCTCCTGGGACTGTGCGGTGAACTCGGTCTCGGCGGCCGTCAGGTCGAGGTACGCCTGCTCCAGCGTGCCTTCGTCCGAGGAGAGTTCGAGGATCGGGACTCCGGCGCCGGACACGGCGCGACCGATGTCGTCCACGCGCGCGTCGTGCACGGTCCAGCGCCCGTCTTCCTGCTCCACCGCGTCGTGGCCGTGCCGGGCCAGGGCGGCTTTCAGCGCGGTGGGGTCCGACGTACGGATACGGACACGCGGCCGCACGCGCGCGTCGATGAACTCCCGCATCGGGGTGTCGGCGAGCAGTCGGCCCCGGCCGAGGACGACCAGGTGGTCGGCGAAGGACGCGGTCTCGTTCATCAGGTGGCTGGAGACCAGGACCGTGCGTCCCTCGGCCGCGAGCCCGCGCAGCAGTCCGCGGATCCAGATGATGCCCTCGGGGTCCAGCCCGTTGGAGGGCTCGTCCAGCATGACCACCTCGGGATCGCCCAGCAGGGCGGCGGCGATGCCCAGCCGCTGGCGCATGCCCAGCGAGTACGTCCGCACCCGGTGGCGCGCCACCGACGCGATGCCCGTCTCCTCCATCACCTCGTCGACCCGGCGCGACGGGACGCGGTTGCTCGCCGCGAGGACGCGCAGGTGGTCCCGGGCGGTGCGCGAGCCGTGCGCGGCCTGCGCGTCGAGCAGGGCGCCGACGTGCCGCAACGGCTCGTGCAGGGTGGCGTAGGGGCGTCCGCCGACGGTCGCGGTCCCGGAGGTGGGCCGGTCCAGGCCCAGGACGAGCCGCATGGTGGTGGACTTCCCCGCGCCGTTGGGGCCGAGGAAGCCGGTGACGCGGCCGGGGCGCACGGTGAAGGTGAGGTCGTCGACGGCTCGTCGGGTGCCGTACTCCTTGGTGAGGTTCTGGACGTCGATGCTGGTCATGACAGCAGCGTGTCGGTTCGCACCGGGTCGTGGCCTCCCCCGCCGGTGGAGAGCCTCTCCCCCGTGCGGGGGAGCCGCGCTGTCGGTGCCGGTGGCACGATGACGGGATGGTCCGCCTGCTGCGCCCGCTGGTCCGCGGGACGACGTACACACGCCTGCTGCACCTGTGGGTGCCGATGGCGGCCTTCAGCGTGTTCATGTTCGTCGTGCCGCACATGCCCTGGGTGCCCCTGCTCGTGCTGGTCCCGGTCGGCCTGATCGCGGCGGTGCGGACCGGCGAGGGAGTGCAGGCGCGCCTGCTCCTCACCCCCGGCCACGAGGACTCGGCGTTCTCGGTCACCCCCTCGGTGAACCGGCGCGACCGGCTGCGCACGGTGGCGTGGCTGGAGCTGCGCATGCTGCTGGGCGGCGTGACCTCGATGGTCTGTGTCTGGCTGCCGCTCATCGCCGTCGAGATGGTCCGGCACTCCCTGGGGTACAGCGTCGACGACATACCGGTCCTGCGGGACGCCGAGCCGCACTGGGTGTGGGCGGTCCTCGCGGTGTTCCCCCTGCTCGCGCTGTACGGCGCCGTGGTCGGCCTCGGCGTCCTGGTGACGGCGGCGGCCCGCGCGTTCCTCGGACCGTCCGCCGCCGAACGGCTCAGCGCCCTCGAGGAACGCACGGAGCAGCTCCTGGAGCGCAACCGCATCGCCCGCGAGCTGCACGACTCCATCGGTCACGCGCTGACCGTCGCCGTCGTGCAGGCGGGGGCCGCGCGCACGGCGAACAGTCCCGAGTTCACCGACCGCGCCCTGACCGCGATCGAGGAGACCGGCAGGGCCGCCCTGGAGGACCTGGAGCGGGTGCTCGGTGTCCTGCGGGAGTCGAGGGGGCCCGCGAGCGGGCGGCCGACGCTCGTGGACGCCGACCGTCTCCTGGAGTCCGCCCGCGCCTCCGGGGCGAAGGTCGACGCCGAGGTCACGGGCCCCGTGGAGACCCTGCCGGGCCCCGTCTCCCGCGAGGGGTACCGCATCCTCCAGGAGTCGCTGACCAACGTGCTGCGGCACGCGGGTGCCGTGCCGGCCCGGGTCCGCGTCGAGGTGAGGGACGGTGCGCTCACCCTGGAGGTGCGCAACGCGCTGCCGGACGGGAGAGTCACGCCCGGACGCGGCAGCGGGCTGCGCGGTATACGCGAGCGTGCCGCGCTGCTGGGCGGCCGGGCGCACACCGGACCCGACGACTCCGGTGATTGGCAGGTGCGCGTCGAGCTGCCGCCGACCTGATCTACGCTGGGCGGATGCCGGTCAGAGTGCTCCTCGTCGACGATGAACCCCTCGTACGCGCGGGTCTGCGAGCCGTGCTGGAGGCGCAGCCGGACATCGAGGTGGTCGGGGAGGCGGCCGACGGGGCGGCGGTCATTCCGCTGGTGCGGCGGCTGCGGCCGGACGTGGTCGCCATGGACGTCCGGATGCCGCTGCTGGACGGTATCGAGGCCACGCGCGCGCTGCTGCGGACGATGACCGATCCGCCGAAGATCCTCGTGGTGACGACCTTCGAGAACGACGAGTACGTGTACGAGGCGCTGCGCGCGGGCGCCGACGGTTTCCTGCTGAAGCGGGCCCGGCCGGCCGAGATCGTGCACGCGGTGCGGCTGATCGCCGAGGGCGAGTCCCTGCTGTTCCCCGCCTCGGTCCGGCAGCTCGCCGCCGAGTACGGCGACGGCGGTGGCAACCGAGCGGCCCGCGCGGAGTTGGAGCGGGCGCAGCTGACCGAGCGGGAGGGCGAGGTGCTGCGGCTGATGGCGCGTGGCATGTCGAACGCGGAGATAGCCGCCCGGCTGGTCGTCGGCACGGAGACGGTGAAGTCGCACGTGAGCGCGGTGCTGGCGAAGCTCGGGGCGCGGGATCGCACACAGGCGGTGATCACGGCGTACGAGTCGGGGTTCGTGGCACCCGGGTGAGGCGCTTGCCCGGCGAGGAAGGGGCGGACCGGCTCTCGCCGGGGCGGAGCGGGCCGAGTACGATCCGGCCAACACGCGCACGAGCTGGGAGGACGGACGTTGGGCGGGCTGACCGGCGGGGATCCGTCGCTGCTGCGGAGGATCAACTCCGCTGTGGTGCTGCACGCGTTGCGTGCCACGGACTGTGCGACGCTGACCGAGATCACCCGGGTGACGGGGCTGTCCCGGCCGACCGTCGAGGGGGTCGTCGAGGGACTCATCGAGGCGGGTCTCGTCATCGAGGCGCCCGCCGACGAGGGCACGGCCCGACGGCAGGGGCGGCCCGCGCGGCGGTTCCGGTTCCGGGCCGAGGCCGGGCACCTGCTCGGTCTGGAGATCGGGCCGCACCGCGTCGCCGCGCTTCTGTCCGGCCTGGACGGCAGGGTGATCGGCGCCCAGGCCAAGGACGTCGACGAGAGTGCCCCGGCCGACGAGCGGCTGGAGCGGCTGCGCACGGCGGTCGCCGAGCTGCTGCGCCGGGCCGGGGTGGCCCGCGGATCGCTGCGTGCCGTGGGAGCGGCCACGCCGGGGATCGTCGAGGCGGACGGCACGGTCCGGCTGGGCACCGCGCTGCCCGGGTGGACCGGGCTGCGTCTGGGCGAGCGGCTGAGCCGGTCCTTCAAGTGCCCGGTGCTGGTCGAGAACGACGCGAACGCCGCGGCGGTGGCGGAGCACTGGAAGGGGGCCGCCACCGAGTCCGACGACATCGTGTTCGTGCTGGCCGGGCTGAGTCCGGGGGCCGGGGCGCTGATCGGCGGGCGGCTGCACCGGGGGTACGGCGGGGCGGCCGGCGAGACCGGCGCGCTGCATCTGCTGGGCCGGGACGTGACACCGGAGACGCTGCTGTCCACCACGGACCAGCCGCTGCACCCGCTGGACGAGCAGGCGGTCGCCAAGGTGTTCGCCGAGGCCCGTCAGGGCGACCCACGGGCCCGCGCGGCCGTCGAGCGTTACATCCAGCGGCTGGTGCACGACGTGGCCGCGATGGTGCTGGCCCTCGATCCCGAGCTGGTCGTCATCGGTGGCTGGGCGGCGGGGCTGGACGACGTGCTGGAGCCGTTGCGGCGGGAGCTGGCGCGCTACTGCCTGCGCCCGCCGAAGCTGGCCCTGTCCCTCCTCGGCGAAGCGGCCGTGGCGACCGGCGCGCTGCGGCTGGCCCTCGACCATGTGGAGGAGCAGCTGTTCGCGGTCGAGGGCGCGACGGCCCGCCGCTGACCTGCCGAAGACCGGGCCGGGCCGGTCAGGAGGCCCGGGTCTCGGGGCCGTGATGGATCTCCACGTCGCCACAGTCCCCGAACGTGAGGCGGCAGGTGTCCGCCCGGTACGTGGCGACCGAGAGAGCGGCGGTGCGGCCCTCGGCGAGGTAGCGGGTGGTGACCACGAGGACGGGCGCTCCGGGGAGGCGGTCCAGTTCCTTCGCGTCCTCCGCGCCGGCCGATCCGAGCTCCACGGCGCTCTCCTGCCGCTCCAGTTGTCCGCGCTGCAGTTCGCGGAGCACGGCACGCGCGCGTGCCGTGCCGGAGGGAGCGTCGATGGCGGTGAGGTCGGGCACCGAGGCGGGCGGGACGTACAGCAGTTCCGCGGCGACGGGCTGGCCGTGCGTCACGCGGGAGCGGCGGACGGTGTGCACGGGCTCGTCCCGTCCGGTGCCCAGCGCGTCGGCGACGGCCGCGGACGGAACCGTCAGGGCGCAGTCGGCCGGCTGCCAGGTGTCGTCGGCGGTGCCGGGCCAGGCGTGCTGCCGGGTGCCGACGGCCACACCGACGCGCGGTGGGGCGACGGTCGTGCCGACACCTCGGCGTCGCTGGAGCCTGCCCTCCAGTTCGAGCTGTTCCAGGGCCTGGCGGAGAGTGGCACGGGCGACCCCGAACCGGGCGGCGAGGTCCCGCTCGTTGGGCAGGACCTCACCCACCGAGAACTCCGAGTCCAGGGCCTCGCTGAGTACGGTCCTGAGATGCCAGTACTTGGGTTCCGGTAGCGGTTCCAACTGCGTGGTCCCCACCCTGTCCTCCGCAATCGCCGTGGTCCGGCGGCGTTTTGACGCCCTTGTTTATTAAAGGTTGTTGCAGTTCTCTGCGACCCTAAAACGGCCCACACCCTTGGTCAAGACCAATCCCGCGACAGGACGACGAAGCCCCCGTCGCGGCGACGGGGGCTCGGCGGTGGCGGGCAGGGCGGGTGACGGGGAGGCGGGGGCCAGGGGGTGTCGTCTGGATCATGCCGCAGACGCGGGGGCCGGCACGCACATCTGCCGCGTTGTCGTCACTCTCCCCCACTCTCGACTTCGCTCGAGCGGGAGGGCCCCCACCGCTCCGCGTCGACTCCTCCTCCGCCTTGCATCTGCACGCACCAGCCCCCGCTCGCCCGCGCCAACGAGGAACCGCCGATTACCTGCGACCTGATCCGAACGACACCCCCTAGACGAGGGACGCCAGGGATCGCAGTTTGTCGGGGTTGCGGATGATGTACACCGCTTCGATGCGGCCGTCGACCACGTCCAGCTGGAAGACGGAGTCGGGTTCGTTCCCGGACAGGACCAGCAGGGCCGGGCCTCCGTTGAGCTCCAGGAAACGGAACGAGGCGTCCTCGATCCCCTTGCTCGCGACGCCCCGCAGGAAGCGGGCCACCTTGCCCGAGGTCTCCAGGACGCGCAGGGGCGCCTTGGACTTGCCTCCGCTGTCGCCGACCAGGCGGACGTCCGGGGCGAGCAGCGCCATGAGTCCTTCCAGGTCGCCGTCGACCGCGGCGGCGAGGAAGCGCTCGGTGAGGTCCCGGCGCTGTGCGGGGTCGACGTCGTAGCGGGGCCGCCGCTCGTCGACGTGCTTGCGGGCCCGGCCGGCGAGCTGGCGCACCGCGGCCTCTCGGCGCTCCAGCATCGCGGCGATCTCGGCGTACGGGTAGCCGAACGCCTCCCTCAGGACGAACACCGCCCGCTCCAGCGGTGACAGCGACTCCAGGACGACGAGTACGGCCAGGGAGACGGAGTCGGCGAGGACGGCTCGCTCCGCCGTGTCCGGGACGGCGTCCCCGAAGTCGGTGACATAGGGCTCGGGCAGCCACGGGCCGACGTACGTCTCGCCCCGCGACTTGATCTGGCGCAGCCGGTCGATGGCAAGGCGGGTGGTGACGCGCACCAGGAAGCCGCGCGGCTCGCGGACGCCGGACCGGTCGGCGCCGGACCAGCGCAGCCAGGCCTCCTGGACCACGTCCTCCGCGTCGGCCAGCCGGCCCAGCATGCGGTAGGCGACCCCCAGGAGGACGGGGCGGTGCTCTTCGAAGACGTCGGTCGTGGTTTCGGTGGTCACCGTCCCATCCCAGCGGACTCGTCCGGCCGTGTCCAGGCGGATTCGCCCACGGCCGCCACCACCGCCGGCGGAGGGGCGGCACCCGGGGGCTACCCGTCGGTAGCTCTTACTGACAGGCTGTCTACGCGATGCCGTCCTCGTTCACGCGTTCCCGACAACACGTGTTCCCGCGACACGTGTTCCCGACAAGGAGCCCCATGTCCGCAACGCTCTCCTTCACGGCCCCCACCCCGTACGGCCCGCAGGACCTCTCTCTCGCCTACGCGCGCGCGGGCAGCGGCGAGCCGCTGCTCCTGCTGCACGGCATAGGCCACCACCGGCAGGCCTGGGACCCGGTGGTCGACATCCTCGCGACCGAGCGCGAGGTGATAGCCGTGGACCTGCCCGGCTTCGGGCAGTCGGCCGCGCTGCCGTACGGACTGCCGCACGACCTGCCGACGACGACCGCCGCGCTCGCCGCCTTCTGTGCCGCGCTGGGAATCGACCGGCCGCATGTGGCCGGCAACTCGCTGGGCGGCCTGCTGGCCCTGGAGCTCGGCCGCGAGGACCTGGCGCGGTCGGTGACGGCCCTGTCCCCGGCCGGGTTCTGGACGCGGGCCGAGCGGCGCTACGCCTTCGGCGTGCTGACGGGGATGCGCCGGACCGCCCGGAGCCTGCCCCTCCCGCTGGTCGAGCGGCTCTCCCGCACGGCCGTCGGCCGCACCGCCCTCACGAGCACGATCTACGCCCGCCCCGGCCGCCGCTCCCCCGAGGCCGTGGTCGCCGAGACGCTCGCGCTCGCGCACGCCGAGGGGTTCGCGCAGACGCTCCGGGCCGGACGGAGCGTGCTGTTCACCGACGACGTCCCGGGCGTCCCCGTCACCGTGGCGTGGGGCAACCGGGACCGGCTGCTCCTGCCCCGGCAGGGCATACGCGCCAAGCACACCATTCCGCGGGCCCGGCTGGTACGGCTGCCCGGCTGCGGACACGTCCCGATGAACGACGACCCGGCGCTGGTCGCCCGCGTCCTCCTGGACGGCAGCCGCGCTCAGTCGGCGAGCGCCCTGAGGACCTCCTTCAGCACGGTCGGGTTGTAGGGCATGCTCACGTGCGGCGTGCGGTCGTCCGGGTCGATGTCCTGCAGGACGATGTTGTCGACGTAGCGGCCCTCGGTCCGCTCCAGGGCGCACGAGGTGTACGGGGTGACCACGTCGTCGTACCGGGTGGCGATGACGGTGTGCCGGACGCCCTCCGTCGTCTCGCCGAGACCGGCCAGCTCGCTCTGGAAGGGGTGGTCGTGCTGGAGCTGCGGCCAGGCCGGCACGACCTCCCCGAAAGCGCCCTGTTCGAGCAGTTCCACCGCTCCGGGGATCTGGCGGGCCAGGTTCATCAGGCCCTGGGCCGTGACTCCGTGGTTGCTGGGCGCGATGCCGACGAAGTTGTGCACCTTGGGCCCTCCGCCGAGGGCGTTCAGGTAGTAGCGCGGCATCATGCCGCCCTGCGAGAAGCCGACGAGGTCGACCTGCTGCGCACCCGTGCGTCGCAGCACCTCCTCGACGAAGTCGGCGAGCTGACGGGCGGAGTGCTTGATGTCGCCGAGGCCGAAGATCACCGGGTTGCCGTGCTGGCCGTAGTCGAGCCGGAAGACCCGGTGGCCGTGCTGCCGCAGCAGGGGCGCGGCCGAGGTCCAGGTGTAGCCGCGGTTGCCGAAGGTACCGTGCACGAGCACCACGGGGCGGGGATGTTCCTCGGTCGCCGGGACGTTCCAGTCGTCCTCCCCCGGCTGTACGTCGACGGTGGTGATGACCTGGGCGCCGCCGGCCTGCGCGAGTCCGGCGAGACGGTGCGGGGCCTCACTCAGGTCCGTTGCCGCGTCGTCCGAATTGAATCCGGGGAGGCGGGGATTCGGGAAACTCACGACGATCTCCCTGTCGTTGGGAATACCGTTGGGTTCGCTCTGACTCCTCAGTCTCGCGTCCATCGAATTCCGCAACGATCCCTCGATGGGGGGAAAGAATTCCTTCCATCGAGTAAATAGGGTTCATTCATTCGAATGGGTCATACGGCCAGCCGCAAGGCGGCACCGCGCAGCAGACGCACGTACCTGCCGCACCTGACGGGGTCGGCCACCCGTCCGGTCAGGGCCCGCTCGGCGCAGTCCAGGCTGCGCCCGAACGCCGCGTCGTGCAGCGGCCGGACGACCAGTACCCAGCCCAGCCAGCGCAGGCCCCGCGGACGGACCACGAGGGTGTTGCGCAGCACGGTCCGCCCCTCGTCGAGGCATTCGACGCTGAACTCGTGAAAGCCCTCGAACCCCCGCGGACCGGTGAACCGGAATCGCACCCACCGGCCGGGCACATAGTGGCTCACCACATACCGCACCGGTCCGTGGCCCCCGGGGACACCGACGGCCAGCGGCCCCTCGAAGCGTACGGGCGGCCAGTCGGGCGGCCAGAGGCGGTCGTTCTCGCTGCCCAGCGAGTCGATCAGGGCGCCGACTTCTTCGGACGGGGCGGGCAGGGAGCGTTCATGGACGTTGAGCACGGCGATCACGGAATACAGAATGCCCGTTCCCGCCCGCCCGCGACTCGCGCGAAACGCGGCCGGTCCCAAAAGCACGCCCGGAGCGCGTTTCCCGGTACGCGCGCCGCCGCTCGCGCACCAACGCGCGGTCAGGTAAAGGCCGTTGCGCATGGGGGGTGGGATGGGGCCCGAGCGTAAGGACAGATGAGACGGACAACAGCCGACGCACGGCTGTACGACGAGGGGGAGTTGGTCATGGCCGCGGAGCCCGGATCGCCCGACTCGGGTGATGAAACGGCGAGTTGGCCCGCCGTGCCACCGGAGGAGTTGCCGGCTTCCTGGCAGCCCCTGCTCGGCCGGCCCCGCCTGGCGGAGCTGCTCGGGCATCCTCTCGCGGGCGCCGCGCTGTCGCGGCTGCGCCGGCTGCCGCCGCACGTCGCCGTGCACTCCCTGCGCACGTTCCTGCTGGCGGACGCCTGTGCCCGGACCCGGGGCACGGCCTACGACCGGGTCGGGCTGCTGGCCGCCGCCGCGTTCCACGACGCCGGACTGGTCGGTCGCACGCGGCTCGGGCGGGGTGGGTTCCCGGGCCGTTCCGCCGAGTTGCTCGACTCCTTCCTGGCCGGGCACGCGGTGGGCACCGAACGGCGCGGGGCCCTGACCCGCGCG
Organism: Streptomyces sp. NPDC017225; assembly: GCF_044331465.1. Lineage (NCBI taxonomy): Bacteria > Bacillati > Actinomycetota > Actinomycetes > Kitasatosporales > Streptomycetaceae > Streptomyces > Streptomyces sp. NPDC017225. The sequence continues at coordinate 98,264 of NZ_JBIRNE010000013.1, forward strand.
GTGCGCGAGCACATGCGGCCGTTCCCCGCGCGTGATGCCGGGCCCGAGGCGCGGCTGCTGCACTTCGGTGCGTGGCTCGACGTCACCGGGCGCGGCGAGCGCCTCGTACCGGGAGACCGGCGCCGGCTGTCCGAGCTGGCGCCCACTCCCTGGTTCGCCGTCTCCTTCTCCGCCCGGGTGGCGGCCTGCGGGCTGCGCCGGGTACTGCCGGGCTCCCCGGTCGCCCACCGGTGACCGGGAAGGCCGGGCAGCTCGCTCTTCCCGTCGCGAAAGGAACCGCAGACATGCAAGAGGACCAGCGTGTTTTCGATGTCGCCATCGTCGGTGGCGGCATCGGCGGGACGATGCTGGGGGCCGTACTCGCACGCAACGGTGTGCGCGTGCTGCTGCTGGAGGGCAGCGGACACCCCCGCTTCGCCATCGGAGAGTCCACCGTCCCCGAGACCACCTTCGGCCTGCGCGTGCTGGCCCGCCGCTACGGCGTCCCGGAGATCGAGCACCTGGCGACCAACGGAACACTGCGCCGTCACGTGTCGTCGAACTGCGGGGTCAAGCGGAACTTCAGTTTCGTCTACCACCGCGAGGGCGAGCCGACCCGGGCCGACGAGTGCACCCAGTACCCCACCTGGGGGCCGCCGCTCGGTCCGGACTCGCACTACTTCCGGCAGGACGTGGACGCGTACATGTTCCACGTGGCCGTGTCCTACGGCGTCACCGCGTACACCCACACCCTGGTGGACGACGTGAAGTTCGAGGAGGACGGCGCCACCCTGGTCACGCGGGAGCGGGGCACCTTCCGGGCGTCCTACGTGGTCGACGCCGGCGGGATGCGGGCCGTACTGCCCGAACGGCTCGGGCTGCGGCAGGAGCCCCCGTACCGCACCCGGTCACGCACGATCTTCACGCACATGGTGGACGTACGCCCCTTCGACACCGTGGCACCGCCGCGCGAGCAGCACGCAATGCCCAGCCCGTTCAGCCAGGGGACGCTCCACCACATGTTCCGGGGCGGCTGGTTCTGGGTGATCCCGTTCGACAACCAGTCGACGAGCACCAGTGAGCTGTGCAGCGTCGGCGTCAACCTCGATCTCGACCGGTACCCCCGTCCGGACGACGTCTCGGCGGAGGAGGAGTTCTGGCGTCATGTGCGCCGGTTCCCCAGTGTGGCGCGGCAGTTCGACCAGGCGCGGGCGGTACGGCCGTACGTGTCGACCGACCGCACCCAGTTCGCCTCGCAGAAGGTCGTGGGAGACCGGTGGTGCCTGCTGCCGCACGCCAGCGACTTCATCGACCCGCTGTTCTCCAGCGGCCTCGCGGTCACCGTGATGGCACTCAACGCCCTGGGTCACCGGCTCATCGAGGCCGTGCGCCAGGACGACTTCGACACCGCCCGGTTCGCGTACCTGGACCACTGGACCAAGCGCATGTTCCGCTTCTACGACGACCTGGTGTCCTGCAGCTACATCTCGTTCGACGACTTCGACCTGTGGAACGCCTGGAACCGGGTGTGGACCATCACCACCCTGTACGGGACCAACGCCCAGAACCAGGCCGCCGTGACGTTCGAGAAGACGCACGACCCGGCCTGCTTCGACGCGCTCGAACTGCCGCCCTACCGGGGCCTCCAGGGCGTCGACAACCCGTGGGTGGAGCGGCTGTTCGATCAGTCCCGGGACGCCGTACTCGCCTATCACGCGGGAGAGTCGACGAAGGAGCGGACGATCGCGCGCATCTACGAACTGCTGCGCGAGAGCGAACTCTGCCCCTCGGTGTGGGGCACCCTCGATCCCGAGGACCGCTGTCCCGCCGGCGTGTTCACCCTGTGGCCGCTGATGAGGATCCTGCTGTGGGGCAAGTTCCGCTCACCGCGGCACGTGCGCGGGTCCTACTTCACCGGTGGCGCGCGGATGGTGGGAAGGGAGGCCGTCCAGGCGTACACCACCGAGCTGCGCGCCGGCGGCTCCCAAGTGCACCAGACCGTACGGGACATGTGGTTCAACTGGAACCGCGACTGGACCCGGCGTCCGGCTTCGCGGAAATGACCGCGAAGAATCATTCCTGCCGACCGGTGGAGGTACACATTCCGGTTTGCCCCCCGAAGGCCTCGGGTAGGAAAACCACATGGTCGACGAATAGAAAGTCGACTGCGGTTCTCCCTGCCCAATCCGAGAGACAACGGGCTGCAATCCACAATGGTGCGACATTCCACCTGCCAATCGCCCGCTGAATGCTCCTGGGAAGACATCTTCCAGCATCAGGACCGCCTCATGCGGTTGGTTCGGCGAAGACTGCCCAGTTTTCAGGACGCCGAGGACTGCGTTCAGGAAACGATGGCCCGCGCAGCCGCCCACGCCGCGCTGGACAGGAATCGGCTCGGTTCCTTCCTGACGTCCGTGGCGCTTCGGCTCTGCATCGACTTCTACCGTGACATGGAGCGTCGCAGCAGACTTCTGCAGCGTGCGGCGCCCATGGACGCCTCCGGCACGACCGAGGACGACGTCTGCGACGAAGACTTCGGCAGATGGCTGCTGGGCCAGGTGAAACACCTGCGCGGACGCGAACAGGAGGTCATACTCGCTCGCGCCAAGGGGATTTCGACTGCGGAATTCGCCCGCATACACAACATTTCCGTCAAGGCAGCCGAGGCCGCCTTCACCAGGGGCCGCGCCCGGCTCAAGAACGCGTGCGCCAAATCCTTGGAAGGCTGTGTCCGATAACGGACAGAAGCCATTTCCCTCGCATCACAGGAAAACGGAAAGGGACCCCGCTCATGTCCAACAACAAAAACCTCCAGGACATCCTCAAGGACCTGGTCGGCAATATGGCCGACAGCGGGAAGGAAGCCTTCGACGACATCCTCGACCGGCCGGACAGGCCCGGGCCGTGCGGCTCGGGCGCGGGCAACCCCGTCGACACACTGGCCGGGCTGCCCGCGAACGCGCTCGGCGCGCTGGCCGGCGCCGTCAACCCGGCGACCGCGCTCGCGGGCGCGGCCAACCCGCTGGCGGCGCTCGCGGGCACCCCGGGCAATCCCCTGGCCGCGCTCACGGGCGCCGTGGGAGGGGCCAACCCGCTCGCCGCACTGGGCGCGGGCGGGGCCGGTAACCCCCTGTCGGCGCTCAGCGGGGCCGGTAACCCCCTGGCCGCGCTGGGCGGCGCCGCCAACCCGCTCGCCGCGGTCGGCGGTGCGGCCGGTGCCCTCGGCGGGCTCGGGCAACTGGCCGGAGGCCTCGGCCAGGCCGCCGGCGGGGTCGGCGACCTCATGTCGCTGCCGACCCAGCTCACCCAGCTGCTCCAGGTACTGCCCAAGCTCGTCGAGGCACTCGAGGGCCTGCAGAACCTGACCGGCCTGCCGACCCAGGGCGGGCAGTCCTCGTCCTAGAGCCGGCCGCCGGTGCCCCCGTCCCGCCCGTCCCGCCCGGCCGGCCCGGTCGAGCGCGCCGACCGCCGTTCGCGTACCCGGCTCCCGATCTGAGGAGGATCACACACGATGGCGTCTGTCGTCTGCGATCGACTGCGTCTCGTGGTCAAGGTGCTGGGCAGCCTCGTGGCCGACGAGGTGGGAGAGGCGACCCGGCTGCGGAGACGTACGAGACGGGACACGCGGAACCCGGCGGAGGACACCGAGGCCTCCGCCGGGTCCGGCCCCGACACCGCCGCCGGGTCGGAGCAGCGCCGGGCCAAAGCGGTGCGGCGGGCGCTGGAGAGCCTCGGACCCTTCTACGTGAAGCTCGGTCAGATCCTGTCCACCCGCCCCGACATGGTCCCGCGGTCGATCCGGGACGAGCTGCAGAACCTGCACGACCAGGTGGACATCCAGCCGTTCTCCGTGTTCGAGCCGGTGCTGGCACGGGACCTCGGGCCGGACTGGAAGCTGCGCTTCGACGACGTCGAGACCACCGCCCCGCTCGGGGCGGCGTCCCTCGCGCAGGTCTACCGGGTCACACTGCCCGGTGGACGCCCGGCCGTGGTGAAGATCCAGCGGCCCGGCATCCGCGACGGCGTGCTCGCGGACATGGCCCTGATGCGACGGGCATCGAAGATCGTGGCCCGCGTCGCGCCCCGGTTCAACGAGGTCATCGACATCGAGGCGATGCTCGGCTCGGTCTTCGACGCGATGGAGCCGGAGCTCGACTTCAACGGCGAGGCCCACAACATGGACGAGGCCCGCGAGCACATCCGGAACTTCCGCTCGCTGGAGGTGCCCCGGGTGCTGCACGCCAGTCCCCGGGTCCTGGTCCAGTCGCTCGCCGGCGGGAAGTCGGTACGGCACATCGACCGCAGCCACTTCACGGACGACGAGCGCATCGAGATCGGCAAGGATCTGCTGCGGTTCATGTACCACGGGTACTTCGTCCACCGCTTCTTCCACGCGGACCCGCACGCGGGCAACGTCTTCGCCGTGCCCGGCGGGCCCGCGACCCTGATCGACTGGGGCATGGTCGGCCGTCTGGACCGCCGTACCAGCATGCAACTGCTTCCGTTGTTCATGACGTTGGCGCAGAACGACGGTGCCGGACTGGCACAGCACTGGGCCGGGATGGGCCGGATGACGCCGTGGGCCAACATGCCGGCGTTCGCCGCCGACATGGCCGCCTTCGTGCCGAAGGTCTCCCATCTGTCCCTGGAGGACATGAACTTCGGCGTCTCGCTCACCACGGTGCTGGCCAAGGCGACCAAGCGGGGCATCGGTTCGCCGCCGGCCGTCTCACTGCTGGGCAAGTCGTTCGCGAACCTGGACGGCTCGGTGCGCTGCCTGGCTCCCGAGATCACGCTGCCGGAGGTGTTCCAGGGCGAGGTGCCGAAGATCCTCTTCTCGCTGGGCCGCGAGTTCCTGGGCCGCAACCAGTTCGCCCGCAACTCCATGGAGCTGCTGCTGACCGCGGTCACCAGCCCGGAACAGGTCCGCGGGGTGCTGTCCGACATCGCCAACCGGCAGTTCGCCCTGAACATCCACGAGCCGCGGACCCCCGCCGCGATGGGCGGCCAGCGGCCCACCCGTCCCTCCGGCGGGCTGCTGGCGCTGGGCGCGCTGGCGGTCCTGCTCAGCCGCCGACGCTCCCCCTGACCGGACCCGGCGGCCGCCGGACCGAGACCACTGCCACCACTGCCACCGACACCACCGACACCACCGACACCACCGACACCACCGACACCACCGACACGGAGGTTTCCCATGCCGGACACCACACGGCCCAAGGTCCCGCCCGCGTCGGGCGTCCCGCTGCCGGACGGGCTCTCCCGGGTCGCCCTGTGGACGGCGTCCGCGCACGCCGCCGAGTACGGGCGGTCCGGGCCGTACGTCCGAGATCCGTGGGCCGCCGACTTCCTGCACGCGGCCGGCTTCACCGGGGGTCCCCCGGGCGACGGTCCGCTCCAGCGGCTGCTGCCCGACTGGGCCGTGGTGCGCACCCGCTTCTACGACGAGCACCTGATGGCCGCGGCCCGTTCGGGATGCCGGCAGGTCGTGCTGCTCGGGGCCGGTCTCGACACCCGCGCCTTCCGGCTGGACTGGCCGAGGGGGGTGCACGTCTTCGAGGTCGAGGACCCGGCGCTGCTGGCCTTCAAGGAGTACGTGCTGGACTGGGCCACGCCGTCCTGCGGCCGCCGCAGCACCGTCGGTGCCGACCCGGCCGGATCCTGGGGCGAGGAGCTGCTCGCCGCCGGGCTGGATCCGCGCAGGCCGACCGCGTGGCTGTGCGAGACGCACCTCTACCACCTCCGGCCTCACACGGTGGAGTCCATCGTCCGCACCATGACGGAGCTCTCCGCGCCCGGCAGCACCTTCGGTGCCGAGTGCGTGAACGCCGGGGCCGCTTCCTCGTCGTTCGTGGCGCCGTTCCTGGAGGCGCTGTCGGCCACCGGGATCTCCTGGGACTGGCAGCTCGCCGAGCCGGAGGACTGGTGGGCGGGACACGGCTGGGACGCGCGGGCGGCCGATCTCTTCACGCTGCCGTACGTGGTGCAGCGCCTGGCGCCCTATCTGCCGCTGCTCTCCGAGGCCGCGGCGAAGTGCGTGTTCCTGACGACCGGGACACTGGGCGACTCCGGCGACTCCGGCGACTCCCGCTGAGGTACCGGACGGCACGGCACGGCAGGCGCCCCGGGCTCGTCGCGACACCCGAGGGCCCTGCCGTGCCCCGTGCCCGTTACGGCCGTTCGAGTTCCAGCAGTGCCGCGAGCCACAGGTCCGGGAGTTCGCCGGCCGTCGAGAGGGCCTCGTCGTGGATCACGGCGAAGCAGGCGGTGTCCTGCTGGCTCGTCAGCGTGGTCAGGCAGCGGATACCGGCACCGAGCCCGGAGTAGACGACGGCCCGGCGGGCGGCGTTGCCCTGGTGGACGAGTGCGCTGCCGAAGTTCACGCTGCTCACCGGCCCCGCGACGGACCGGCCGTTGACCATCAGGGTGCCGACCCGGGCGCCGACCGCCCGCGGCCCGGCCGACAGCATCAGGCGCAGGGCCTCACGCTGACGGCTGGTGCGCAGTGCCCCGGTACGGGCGACCACGCGGTCCAGGGCGTGCCGCGGGGACGGCGCGTCGCAGGGCAGCAGGACGCGTGCCACGACGAGCCGGTTGCCCGGGGCGCACTCCTCACCGGGTCCCCGCACCGACATCGGCAGTGCCACCGGCAGCGGCGGATGGGCACCACCGGTGTTCTTACGGTGCCAGGTGCCGACCGCGTACGCGTAGGCGGCGAGGAAGACGTCGTTCACGGATGCGCCGTGGGCCCGGGCGACGGCCCGCAGCCGCGCCACCGGGACGACCGCCTGGCACATGTCCGTCCGCCCGCGGACCGGTACGTCGAAGGCCGGTTTGACGGTCCGGCGGAAGGAGGCCGCCACGTCCCCGACGGCACCGGCGAGGCCGCCGGGAGCCGGGAGCCCACGGTGGTGCGCCGGCGGTCCGCCCGCGGGGTCGTCGTCGAGCAGGGCCCGCGCGGTGTGCGCGGCTCCCACGCCGTCCTGGAAGGTGTGGTCGGTGCGGTAGCACAGACTGTGGCCGCCGGTGGGGCCGTGCACCAGCCACAGGTCCCAGGGCGGCCTCCCGTCCCCGCCCATGGGACGGGACAGCATCAGCCGTCCGGCGCCCGAGCCGTCGTCGTCCCCGGGCAGCCAGGCCTCGTGCACGTGCTGCTCCACGGCGATCCGTTCGACGCGGGAGAACGTCCGGCTCCCTCGATCGATGCGGTAGCGCAACGCCGGGATGCGGTGGGCGCGTTCGGCGACCCGGGCGCGTACCGCGTCCAGGGTGGGGGCGCGGCCGGAGAAGCCGAAGAGGAACCCGGCCGGCAGCGGCCTGCCCTCCATGGCCAGGTGGTAGGCGATGTCGGCGGTGCCCATGGGCAGGGACGCCGGCAGACCGCCGTCGCTGCCGGGGCGGGGGTGGCGCATCCAGGACCTCTCCGTCGGGTGTCTGTCGGTTCGGCTGTCGGTTCGGCTGTCGGTTCGGCTGTCGGCTTGACTGTTGGCTCGTCCCTCGGTCGCACGTACATGGCTACCGCCCCGCCGGGGTCTCAGCAGGCGCGGCGCGCGGTGCGTCCGAGTGCGTCCACGTACGCGCGCAGCAGGGGCCGGGCGGGGCCGTGGACCGGCAGGCGCGGGGCCCGGGAGCGGTGCCACGGCAGCGGTTCTCCGGGTTCCGGCTCGCCCAGCAGGGCCGCGGCCACGTGCGCGCCGTGCGCCACGGACAGGGCGAGGCCGTGTCCGCCGCAGCCTCCGATGTACCAGACGTCGGGGAACCCCTGCACCGGCCCGACCACCGGCAGGTCGTCGCCGGTGACACCGATACGGCCGGACCAGCGGTGGGTGACCCGCGCCCCGGCGAGGCCGGGGTGCAGGCACCGCAGCCATCGCTCCAGCCGGCTCCAGGCGCGCTCCCGCAGGGCCTGGAGCCGGGGAGCGTCCAGCCCCGCCGGGACCGTCGCGGTGCCGCCTCCCGCCACCAGACCCCCGTCCGGGAGCAGCCGGAAGTACGGCGCCATGGGCACGGCGTCGACGACGGTGCATCCGGCGCCCCCGCCCAGCACCTCGTACACCGGGGCGCTCAGCGGTTCGGTGGCGACGGCGTACACCTCCAGCGGGAGGACCGTGCCGACCGGCAGGTCCAGTGTCCGCGCGGCGGAGTTGACGGCCAGCACCGCCTGACCGGCGTAGAGCCGGCCGTGCGGGAGGACCAGTTCGGGGCCGACCAGGTCCCCGGGGCGCAGCGCCAGCAGCGGGCTGCCGCCGTAGAAGCGCACGCCCTTGTCGGCGCAGGCTCGGGCGAGGGCGCAGGTCAGGGCGGCCGGGTCCAGGGTGGCGGCGGGGCGGTGCAGGAGAGCGGCCTTGTACGGCACGCCCACGCGGTCGCGGATGCCGGCCGCGGTGAGGACGGGGACGTCCAGGCCGATCTCGCGGCAGGCGCGGGCCTGGCGGGCGAGTGCCACCAGGCCCGCGGACGAGCGTGCGGCCATGAGCTGCTCGCCGGTCCGCAGCCCGCACGGCACGTCGAGCCGGCCGCACAGGTCGAGGACCTCGCGTACCGCCCGCTCGCTGGCCCGGTGCATCCGGCGCGCCGTCCGCGGGCCGAAGCGGCGCACCGCGCGGTCGACGGCGGGGCCGGCCCGGGGGCCCAGCAGACCGGTGCCCCGGCCACTCGCCCCGGCGGCCGGGTGCTCGGCGTCCACCACGACGACGTCCAGCCCGGGGGCGCGTACCGCCAGGTGGTAGGCGCAGGACAGTCCGGCCAGGCCGGCCCCGACGACGGCCACGTCCGCGGTGACCACGCCGTGCAGCTGGGGCTGCGGCGGCAGTTCCGCCGGTTGCCAGTACGGCGTTCCGGCCGGCGGCGTGGTCATCCGGCGGCGTCCGGCACCGGCTCGGTCAGCGCACCGAACCGGCGGTCGTGCCACAGCAGCGGGCGTCCGCCGCCCACGTGCACGGCGGCGACCCGGCCGACGACGAGGTGGTGGTCGCCGTAGCGGCGTACGTCCTCGGTCAGGCACACCGACCAGGCGAGCGCGCCGGCCAGCACCGGGACGCCCAGGACCTGCCGGATGTCGGTTCCGGCGAACCGCTCGGCCGCCGTCGTGGCGGGGGACGCGAACCGGCCCGCCAGCTCCTGCTGTTCCTCGCGCAGCAGGTGCACGGCGAAGACCCGGCGGGCACGGACGGCGGCCAGGGTGCGGGAACCGTCGCGCAGACAGGCCAGGAGCAGCGGTGGGCGGGCCGAGAGCGAGGTGACGGCGGAGACCGTCATGCCGAGCGGGCCGTCCTCACCACGGGCGGTCACGACGGTCACCCCGGCTGCCAGCTTGGCGTACAGGCCGAGGCAGCGGGCGGCGCCCGGCCCCGGCTCCTCGTACAGCGCTTCCCCCTTGAACGCTTCCCCGTGCGGCGGGTCGGTCGCGGTGGGCGGGGTCCCGGCGGTCGCCGTCCGGTCAGCCACGAGCCGCAGCCGCGCGTTCATCGATCACCTCCGCGTCCGCCAGGCCCCGCAGCACACGGGCGATGTTGGTCCGCACGGTCGACTCGGCGACCGGGTCGAGGATCTCGGCCAGGGAGGGGATGCCGAGGTCGAAGGCGGCGGTGAACACGACGAGCGTGCCGCCGCTCCGGGGCTCGCAGCGCCAGCTTCCCTCGAAGGTCTGGAAGTCGCCGCTGAGCTGCTCGAAGGCGAGGGAGTGGGTCTCGGGCGAGTAGGTGTCGCGTTCCCGCCACCGCATCAGGCCGCCCCGGAACTCGACGGTCCAGTCCGAGACCGTCGAGCCGTCGGGCAGCTCGGGTTCTACGCGCACCTCGCGGAAGGTGTCGCTGTACTCGGGGTAGCGGCGGAAGTCGCTGATGCGTCGGTAGACGTCCGCGGGTGCCAGTTTGCCGGCGAAGGCGTGCAGGACCACATGGCGCATGGGTCGTTCGGTTCCTTCCAGAAGCTGGTGTCAGCCGGCCATGCGGCCGGCCGCGCTGTGCAGGGCCTCGGCGAGGGTGGTGAGGAACAGGTCGAGCGCGGAGTCCTCGACCACGGCCGGCGGGGTCAGCCGCAGCACCCGGGTGGAGTTGAGGGAGTGGTTGACGAGCACACCGCGGGAGATCAGCTCCAGCAGGAGTTCGCCGACCGCCTGGTCCTCGGCGAACTCGATGCCGATCAGCAGCCCCCGGCCGCGCACCTCACGCACCAGCCCGCCCTCGTACGGCGCGCACACGGCCCGTACGGCGGTGAGGACGCGCAGGCCGAGAGCGGCGGCCCGGACCACGGTGTTCTCCTCCTCCATCGCCCGTACGGTGGCGAGGGCGGCGGCGCAGGCGATCGGGGAGGCGCCGAAGGTGGAGGTGTGCAGGTAGGGGTCGCGGCTGAAGGGCGCGTAGGCCTCCGCGGTGGCGGCCATCGCGGCGATCGGTACGACGCCGCCGCTGAGCCCCTTGCCGGCGAGCAGTACGTCCGGGCGCACGCCCTCGGCGTCGACGCCCCACCAGGTGCCCAGCCGCCCCATGCCGGTCTGGATCTCGTCGACGACCAGCAGGGCGCCGTACGCCCGGCACAGCGCCCGCACCTGGCTGAGGTAGCCGGGGCGGGGGATGCGTACGCCGCCCTCGCCCTGTACGGGTTCGATGATGACGCAGGCCCGGTCGCGGCGGGCGGCCAGCGCCTGTTCGAGGCCGGCCGGGTCGTCGTAGGGGACCTGGGTGACGTCGGGGAGCAACGGCTGGAAGGGCGTCTGGTAGGTGGCGTTGGCGGTGACGCTCAGCGCGCCGAGGGTCTTGCCGTGGAAGCCTCCGCGAGTGGTGATCACCGAGGTGCGTCCGTGCGCGCGGGCCAGTTTCAGGGCGGCCTCGGTGGCCTCGGCGCCGGAGTTGACGAAGTGGACGTAGTCGAGGCCGGGCGGGGTGTGGGCGGCGAGTGCCTGGGCGGCCAGGGCGGCGACGGGTTCGAGGAAGACCCGGCTGGCCAGCGGGTGGGTGTCGATCTGGCGGTGCACCGCCTCGACGACGGCCGGGTGGCGGTGGCCCAGGATGAAGACGCCGTAGCCGCCGAAGTCCAGGAAGCGGCGGCCGTCGTCGGCGTGGATCCAGACGCCCTCGGAGCGGACCTCTGCCATGCCTCCCATGACCCTGCCCATGACGGCGCGGCCGGAGCCGATGTGCTTGAGGTAGAGGTCGACGACGTCGATCCGGTCGGACGGCTCGGCGGCCCGGGTGGGTGGCACGGAGGTCCCGGCGGACGGCCCGGCGGCCCCCGCGGACGGTCCGGTCGTCCCAGCGGGCGGACCAGCCGTCCCGGCAGGCGATCCGGAGGCCTCGGTGGACGGGGGTGACACCGTCATGACGCCGCCTCCCTCGGAGCGGTCGCGGCGGCCCGGTGCCGGCTGAGCAGGCCGGCCCTGTCCTCGGCCCAGCTCTCCGCGTTGCGCACGAGTGCGGCGCGGATGTCGGTGCGGGTCAGGCGGGTGCCGCAGTCGGGTTCGCCGAGGGAGGTGTCGAACGGCAGCTCCCGCTGGAACACCAGCAGCAGTTCCGCGTAGTGCTCCAGTCGCCGGCGGACCGACGCGGGCAGCGCGGTGCCCTCCAGCATGGGCAGCAGCAGCCGGTGCACGGCCTCGACCGGGATGAGCCGGGGCCGCTCGGGCCGGGGCAGGCCGTGGCGCACGGCGACGTCCGCGCAGACGTCGGCGACCTCCCGCAGCTCGACGGCCTCCTTCCCCGCCGTCAGCCAGTACTCGCCGCAGCCCACGCCGCCCCGGACCAGGTCGCCGATGGCCCGCGACACGTAGTCCTGGGGCACCATGTCGATCCTGGCCTCGGGAGCCCCGGGCAGCACGGGCACCTGCCCGAGGACCATCGAGCCGATCGTCTTGGTCAGGCCCTGCTGACCGGCGATCCGTCCGGTGCCGGAGTCGCCCATGACGACCGAGGGCCGCACGATGGCGCCGGGTACGCCCGCGTCACGTGTCATCTGCTCGGCCCGGGTCTTGGAGTCGAGGTAGGCGGCGGCGCCGGGAAAGCGCCGGCGGTCCTCCTCGGTGGGGGTGTTGGCCACGAACGCGGTGCTCACCAGGTAGAGCGGGGCGTCGGCCCGGGCGGCCAGGTCGAGCATCGTGTCCGCACCGCGCAGGTTGGTGCGTGTGATGTCCTCCGGCGGGGTGCGCCAGTTGGTCTCGGCGGCGGAGTGCAGTACGACGTCCACCTGGAGGGCCAGTTCGTGCCAGGCCAGGGGGCTCAGACCGAGCCGGGGTGCGACGAGGTCGCCCCTCATCTCGCGCACCCGCGGATCGCGCAGCGGTGTGTTGCGGCGCAGGCACAGCAGGTCGAAGTCGGCTGACAGCTCGTCGATCAGGGCCCGTCCGAGCACTCCGGAACCGCCGGTGAGCAGCAGGGTGGGGCGGTCCCGCGGTCCCGTACGGCCGGTGGGCAGGACGGTGAGACGCTGGTTGTCTGACGGCATGGGTGTGTTCTCCCAACGGGGCTCGGCCACCGATGAACGGCGGACTGAGGTCAGGCGATGACGAGTGGCCGGTCGGCCAGGTAGGCGGAGAACGGGCCGGTCATCCGGGAGCGCGACGGCGGGTGCAGGGACAGTCCGTTGGCGCAGGCGGCGAGGTGGCCCACCTCGTCGGAGGTCATGAAGTTGAGACCGCCGAGCAGTTCGACCGCGCGCGGGACGACACGGGCGATGACGTCCTGGACGCCGTAGCGCGCGTACAGGGCCTGCGCGAGCGCCGACTCGTCCAGGTCGCCGGCGTCGATACGCCGGGCGACGCTCTCGGCGGTGGCCATGGCTGCCTCGGTCTCGACGAAGAGGCGTACGCGCTCGTGCTCGGGGATGCGGTCGTTCAGCAGCACCCGCTCCACCAGCGCGCTCGCGGCGCCGAGGTAGCTGCCCGTCATCAGCGCCTGGAACCAGATCAGGCCCGCCGTCTGGAGCTCGTCGAGCCGTTCACCGGAGGTCGTCGCGGTGCGCAGCAGGAGCTCCGGCGGGACGAGGACGTCGGTGAGGGTGACCTGTTCACTCTCGGCACCGGCGAGGAAGGCGCTCGACCAGAAGCCGCTGACGCTCAGGCCGTCGCTCTCGGCGGGCACGAGGGCGACGGCGAGTTCGTCGCCCCGCCCGTCCTCGCGCGGGAGCATGACGCTGGCGGTGAGCACGTCCATGGAGCGGGCGAGGCTGCACGGCCGCTTGACGCCGTTGATCCGGACGCCGTCCTCTGACACCGCGGCGGTCATCGACGGGTCCAGGATGCCGGCGCCGCTGCGGCCCTCGGCGAAACCGGAGGCGATGATCCGGTTGGTCGAGGCCACGCCTTCGACCAGCATCCACTCCAGGCCGTCGCCGAGGTCGCCGAGTCCGACCAGGGTGGCCATGGAGAAGTGGTGCATGGTGGTGGCCACGGCCAGGGAGGGAGAACGGCTGCCGATGGCCCGCTGCACGCGCAGCGCGTCCAGCGCGGTCGCGCCCCGGCCCTGGTGGGACTCCGGAACCAGGAGCCCCGGACCGCCGCTGTCCCGGAAGTGCCGGATGCCGCGGCTGCCCGGCCGCTCCAGCTCCATCAGCGGGGTCTCGCGCAGGGCGGGATCCAGGTCGGGCAGCAGCTTGGCGAGGGTGGCGCGTTCACGCTCGAGGAATCTCATGGGCGTGGTCCTCCGGGGTGGGATGGGTGTGACACGTGCACGGCGCTCAAGCGGCGCACGTACGGCACTCGCACGGCCGCGCAAGCGGTGGCTCATACGGCGTTGGTGGCGCGCAGCAGTTGCCAGACGGCACCGGGGCGGGGCCTGCCGCGGAAGGCGATGTACTCCGGGAGGACCGCGTGCGGGGCCCATTTCTGCTTGTACTCGAGCTGGGAGGCCGCGGGGTAGATCGCGTCGCCGCGTTCGGCCAGCAGCCGGGCGAACCGGGAGAACAGGCGGCTGGCGCCCGGCGGTTCGTGCTCCGGGTCGAGCCCGGTGAACGGGGTGAACCCGAAGTGCAGCCAGCCGGCTCCGTCGGCGGTCAGCCGTTCCATGACGGTGGCGTTGAGTGCCTCCATCACGCCGGGCGGCGCGTCGGGCCGGCGCCGGCTGAGGTCGTGCAGCCAGCCGGGGCGGCTGCCGAAGACCGGCGAGTAGTTGATGTACCCGACCACCTCGCCGTCGATCCGGCCGGCGAACAGACGGCGATGCCTCTGAAGGCTCCCGTTCCGCTGACCGACGAGGAAGCGCAGCTCCTTGACGTGCCGGCCCTTCTCCCGCAGCCAGCACTGGTCGATCCGGTCCAGTTCGGCGCGGTCGTCACCGTCCACGACCTCGGTGACCTCCAGACCGGCCCGCCGGGCGCGTGAGATCTTGTTCCGCAGCCGGACGAAACGTGAGCCGCGCAGCGTGAAACGGCTCAGGTCGACGGCGTACGACGACCCGATCTGGTTGACCGTGAACCCGTGCGCCGCGTACAGCTCGGCGTCCGCCCGCTGCAGTTGCACGGCGACCAGGCGGCGCCCGGCGTGCGCGGCGAAGGCGTCCAGCAGCCGGGCGCGGTGTTCGGGTGCCGCGAACGGGCCGCCGAATTGCAGCACGTAACGACCCGATGTGCGATAGGCGCAGGCACCTTCGAACCGGTCGTCGTGGAAGTAGGCGTTCCCGCTGTTGAGGGCGAGAAAGGAACTGGGGTTGTCGCTGTGCGCGGCGAGCGTGTCAAGCACGGACGGCATCGGTGTCCTCCACGGTCCGCGCCGCGGCGCCCGCACCGCGATCCGCCACCGAGTGATAGCGCTGCTCGAACACCTGGAAGGCCGGGTCGGTTTCCGGTTCGAAGGCGACGCCGAAGGGTTTGAGGGAGTTCCCGAAGAGCGCCCGGTCGCCCATGAGGTGGATCGGAAGGGCGAGCAGCGCCCATTCGGGCCGGACGAACAGCGCCCACGCCCCGGCCAGGACACCTGCCGTGACCAGGCTGTGCATCACGTTGTAGGCCACGTAGCAGCCACGCGGCACGCGTCGGTCCGGGCTGCGCCGGAAAGCGATCGCACCGGGAAGATAACCGATGACGTCGATCACCACGAACAGCAGCACGAACACGCCCCAGCGGATTTCCGTATGGTGCTGGAAGGCGAGCACGAGCGATACGGCGAGAAAGCCCAGCCATTCGAGTCGGGAGAGAGCGAAGGTGGCCTTCGTCTCGAAACGGTTCTTGGCGTCCACGGGCGCTCCTGGATTGCGCGTACGATTCCGGGGCCCGGCAGCGGCCTGCCCCCTCGCTGTGGTCTGTCACTCCGGTTTACGCACCGGCGGCTCCCACCCCTCGGGTCCAACCCCTCGTAAAGTGGGGGCGATTGGGCGAACGTGATCCTCGGGGGACTGCTTTCATGACATCAGCGCCGACCGGCCGGGACGACAGCCGTCCGGGCTCCGCCGACAGCACTGCCGACGGCATTCCCGACAGCGCTCCCGACGGGACGGCCGCCTGGGAGTTGCTGCTGCCCGCCGTCTCGGCACCGGCACGCGCGCGTGGCCGTGCGCTCCAGGAGGCGCTGCGGGGCGCGGTCCGCTCCGGCCGGCTCACGCCGGGCACCCGCCTGCCGTCCAGCCGGGACCTCGCGGCCGACCTCGGGGTGTCACGGGGTCTCGTGACGGAGGCGTACGAGCAGCTGACGGCCGAGGGATACCTGCGCAGCGGGCAGGGTGCGGGGACCTGGGTGGGCGACGCCGTCAGGGCGGCCCGTCCGCGCGCGCGTGATCTCGCCCCGCGCTCCCCCGGCGACCGTGCCGACTTCGTGCCGGGGACACCGGATCTGTCGCTCTTCCCGCGCGCGGCGTGGGCGGCCGCGCAGCGGGGCGTGCTGGCGGAGCTGCCGCACGAGAGCCTCGGCTATCCCGACCCGCGCGGGCTGCCCCGGCTGCGGACCGCGCTGGCCGAGCTGCTCACCCGGCGCCGGGGCGTGGTGGCGGACCCGGAGCGGATCGTGGTCGTCTCCGGGGTGGCACAGGCGACGGCGCTGCTCGCGACCGTGCTCCGCGCGCGCGGGATGCGCACCGCAGGCGTCGAGGACCCCGGCAGCCCCCAGCACGACGCCCTGTACGCGTCGGCGGGCGTCGGTACCGTACCGCTGCCCCTGGACGACGAGGGGCTCGCCGTCGGCCCGCTGCGCGCCTCGGGCGTACGGACCGTCGTGACGACGCCCGCGCACCAGTTCCCCACCGGGATCGCCTACTCGGCGCGGCGGCGCGCCGAACTGCTGGACTGGGCGCGGTCCGTGGACGGGCTCGTCCTGGAGGACGACTACGACGGCGACTTCCGCTACGACCGTGCCCCGGTGGGCGCCCTCCAGGGCCTCGATCCGGAACGGGTCGCCTATACGGGTTCGGTCAGCAAGTCCCTCGCACCGGGGCTGCGGCTGGGCTGGCTGCTGGTACCGGAGTGGCTGGCGGACGACGTCGTCGAGCGCAAGCGCACCACGGACCTCGGACATCCGACGCTCGACCAGGCGCTCTTCGCGCGCTTCGTGGAGCGCGGCGACTACGACCGCCAGCTGCGCGTCTGCCAGCGCGCCTACCGCGAGCGCCGCGACGCGCTGGTCGGCGCGCTGGAGGAGCACTTCCCCGGCTCGCGGGTCTCCGGCATCGCCGCCGGACTCCACGCCATCGCCACGCTCCCCGAGCGGTACGGCCCCGAGGAGCGCTTCCTCGCGCGCGTGGCGGACGCCGGGGTCGCGGTACACGCGCTCGCGGCGTACGGGCACGAGGCGGACGGCGACGGGACGGCGGGGAAGGAGGTGCGGCTGGTGCTGGGATACGCGCATCTGACGCCGGGGCGGATTCGGGCGGGAGTGGCGCTGATGGCGCGGGGCGAGTGAGCCGCTCCCGGCGCACGGGCGGCGGCTTGTTCACCCGGAGTTTCCGTGATCGCCGCGCCGCACCAGTAGGTCTGGCTCTGCACACCGGCCGGACACCGGCCGGATCCCGTCCCTGGAGGCGCATCCATGTCACACCGTCCGTTGCCCGGTCGCCGCAGCGTGCTGCGCGGCTCGCTCGCCGCGTCGGCGGCCCTGACCCTGCCCACCGCTCTGGCTGCGGCGCCGGCGTTCGCCCGTTCCGGGCGGCCGGGGGCGGGCTGGGGCGTGCAGACGGGTGACGTGACCGCCCACTCCGGTCTGGTGTGGGTACGGTCCGACCGGCCGGCCCGGATGATCGTCGAGACGTCCGCGACCGAGTCGTTCCGCAATCCGCGCAGATGGCGCGGCCCGCTGCTGGGAGCGGACACGGACTTCACCGGCACGACCAGGCTGCGCGGCCTGCCGCCGGGCGAGCAGATCCACTACCGGGTCCTCCTCGCCGACCCGGACGACCCGCGCCGCACCGGCGAGCCGGTCCCCGGTACCTTCCGCACGGTGCCGGTCCGCCGGCGTGAGGGAGTGCGTTTCGTGTGGTCGGGCGACCTGGCGGGCCAGGGCTGGGGCATCAACCCCGACCTCGGCGGATACCGCATCTACGACGCCATGGGCGCCCTGGACCCGGACTTCTTCCTGTGCAGCGGCGACAACATCTACGCCGACGGTCCCATCGCCGAGACCGCCGCCCTGCCCGGCGGCGGCACCTGGCGGAACATCACCACCGAGGAGAAGTCCAAGGTCGCCGAGACCCTCGCCGAGTTCCGCGGCAACTTCCGCTACAACCTGCTCGACGAGAACCTGCGGCGCTTCAACGCCCAGGTCCCGTCGGTCGTCCAGTGGGACGACCACGAGGTGCGCAACAACTGGTACCCGGGCCAGGTGATAGCGGACACCGACAGCCGCTACACCGAGAAGAGCGTGGACGTGCTGGCCGCCCGGGCCCGGCGCGCGTTCGGCGAGTACTTCCCGGTCTCCACGCTGCGTCCCGGCGCGCGGGAGGGGCGGGTGCACAGGGTCCTCCACCAGGGCCCTCTCCTCGATGTGTTCGTGCTGGACATGCGGACGTACCGCAACGCCAACTCCCCCGGCGACCAGAGCGTGGACCCGCAGGGCATCCTGGGCCGCGAGCAGTTGGAGTGGCTCAAGCGGGAGCTGTCGCGCTCGCGGGCGGTGTGGAAGGTGATCGCCGCCGACATGCCCGTCGGCCTGGTCGTGTCCGACGCCACCGAGGGGAAGGCGAACATCGAGGCGGTGGCGCAGGGCGACCCCGGCGCGCCGCTGGGACGTGAGTTGCAGATCGCCGAGCTGCTGCGCTTCGTCAAGCACCGGCGGATCACCGGCACGGTCTGGATGACGGCCGACGTACACCACACCTCGGCCCAGCACTACCAGCCCTCGCGGGCCGCGTTCACCGACTTCGAGCCGTTCTGGGAGTTCGTGTCCGGGCCGCTCAACGCGGGCGCCTTCCCGGCAAGCGCGCTCGACGGCACCTTCGGCCCGGAGCGGGTCTTCGTGAAGGCGCCGACGGCCTCCAACGTCTCGCCCGCGGGCGGTTACCAGTTCTTCGGCGAGGTCCAAATCGACGGCGACAGCGCCGAGATGACGGTGCGGCTGCGCGAACAGGACGGTACGGTGCTGTTCACGAAGGTGCTCCAGCCGGGCCGGGTCGGTCAGTAGTTCCCGTATAGCCTGTGCGGTGTGCCGCGCACCGGCGTCATCCCCCGGTGCGCGGCCCCGTGTCCCCCCTGCGGCCGTGTTTCCCAAATGTCCCGGAAGCGCTCTTTACCCATCGGTCACAGAGCGTTCGTGATCACGCAACACCATTCCTTCACAGTGGTCGCATGAGTCGAGACATGTCCGATGTGACGGGCGCCGTGGCGCGCCTCGTGGAGCACGGCCCGGCGGTCCCCGCCCTGCTGTCGGCGTCGGTGGCCGCCCTGATCGCCACGGCGGGCTTCCACACCTGGTGGTCACGGCGCCACGGGCACGCACCGCCGCCGGACGATACCGGCACCCGGCCGCCGTCCGCCGCGCGGCAGGCCGGGTCGTCCGACCGGGACGGCGAGGCGGTGGCGGGAGCCGAGGCCGGGGACAGCGCGCTGTGGCGGATGCGGACGACCGTGCGGGACGCCCCCGGGTCACTGGCCGTGCTGTGCGCGGCCCTCGCCGAAAGGCGGGTCGACATCCTGAGCCTGCAGACGCACCCGCTGGCCGAGGGCACCGTGGACGAGTTCCTGCTCCGTGCCCCGGGTGAGCTGACGGGGTCCGAGCTGGCCGGTGTGGTGTCGGCGGCGGGCGGTGACCGCACCTGGACCGAGCGGGCGGACGCCCACGACCTCGTCGACGCGCCGACCCGGATACTGGGGCTGGCCGCCCGCACGGCCCTGGACGCGGCGGAACTCCCACTGGCGCTGCGGCAGTTGCTGGGCCGGTGCACCATCCGCTCGCTGCCCGCGGGCGTCGGAGGGCACGCGGGGGACGACGTGCCGCCGGAAGGCGCGCTGGAGGACACCGTGCTGCGGCTGCGCGCGCCCGAGGGCGGGGTGATCAGCGTGGAGCGGCCGTACCTGCCGTTCACCCCGGCCGAGTTCGCCCGGGCACGGGCGCTGGTCGAGCTGGACGCCCGGCTCGGTCCGCGCGTCCCGCGCGGCCGGGACGTGCTGACGCTGCCCGAGGGGAGCGACATCACGGTCCGCCGGGCCGACACGCGTGACGTCCCGGCGGCGAAGGCCATGCACGAGCGGTGCTCGGCGCGAACGCTCGGGCTGCGATACCACGGCCCGGTCAAGGACGCCGACCGGTATCTCAACCACCTGCTCAGCCCGCGCTACGGCCGCACCCTCGCCGTACAGACCGCCTCGGGGCGGATCGTCGGACTGGGTCACCTGCTGTGGGACGGGGACGAGACGGAGGTCGCGCTGCTCGTCGAGGACGCGTGGCAGCGCCGGGGCATCGGCGGCGAGCTCCTCGGCCGGCTCGTGGCGATGGCGGCGGAGACGGGCTGCGCGAACGTGTACGCCGTGACGCAGGCGTCCAACACCGGCATGGTCGCCGCGATGCGCGGACTGGGTCTCCCCCTCGACTACCAGATCGAGGAGGGGACCCTGGTCGTCACGGCCCGCCTGGACCCGGCGGCCCGGGCCGCGGCGCGGCTGCCGCACGGGGAGCGGATCGGCGGGGAGTGAGCCCGCGGGTGGGTGGCGCGGGTGGGTGGCGCGGGTGGCCCGCGCACGCAGGCCGTCCCGGCCGGCCCAAGACGGTCAGTCGGCCCGCGACAGCGCCTCCCGCGGCGGGATCGCCCCGGCCGCCCGCTCCCCCGGCGCCCGCTCCCCCAGCGCCCGGTCCAGATCGGCCCACAGGTCGTCGACGTCCTCCAGGCCGACCGACAGCCGCAGGAGCCGGTCGCCGACCCCGGCGTCGCGTCGGTCGTCGGCGTCCACGATGCGGTGGCTGATGGACGCCGGGTGCTGGATGAGCGTGTCGACGCTGCCGAGGCTCACGGCCGGGGTGATCAGGCGGACGCGGCCGATGACGTCGTGCGGGTCCCCGTGGACCTCGAAGGAGACCATGGCGCCGCCGATGCGCGGATAGTGGACGCGGGCCACGCGCGGATCGGCGGCGAGGCGCCGGACGAGCGCGGCGGCGTTGGCGGAGGCGGCCCGCACCCGCACGGGCAGCGTCGACAGCCCGCGCAGCAGCAGATAGCCGGCCAGCGGGTGCAGTACGCCACCGGTGGCGAAGCGCACCTGCCGCAGCCGCCCCGCGAACTCCTCGTCGCAGGCCACCACACCGGCCAGCACGTCGCCGTGCCCGCCGAGGTACTTGGTGGCACTGTGCAGCACCAGACGCGCGCCCTGTCCGGCGGGGCGCTGGAGCACGGGCGTGGCGAAGGTGTTGTCCACCAGCAGCGGCACCGATCCGCAGGCGTGGGCGACGGCCCGCAGGTCCACTTCGGCCAGCGTGGGGTTGGCCGGCGACTCCACCAGCACCAGGCCGGTGTCCGGGCGCAGCGCGTCCGCGACACCGGCCGGGTCGGTCCACGTCACCTCGGACCCCAGCAGCCCGGCGGTCAGCAGGTGGTCGCTGCATCCGTACAGGGGCCGTACGGCGACGACGTGCCGCAGTCCCATCGAGCCCCGGACCAGCAGGACCGCGCTCAGCGCGGCCATGCCGCTGGCGAAGGCGACCGCGGCCTGGGTGCCCTCCAGACGGGCCAGCGCCGTCTCGAAGCGGGCGACGGTGGGGTTGCCGAGACGGCCGTAGACCGGCGGGCCCTCGGGGTCGGCGCCGGTGGCGGCGAACGCGTCGATGCGGGCGGCCTCCCCCCGGCTGTCGTACGACGGGTAGGTCGTGGACAGGTCGATGGGCGGGGCGTGCAGTCCCTGGCCCGCGAGATCGTCGCGGCCGGCGTGCACGGCCTCGGTGGCCAGTGCCCTGCTCGTGGGCGCGCCCGAGGGCGCGGCGGCGCGTGCCCCGTCGGACGGTGACGTGTGTGTGCGCGCAGAGTCCATGGCCGAAGACTGAACACTCACCGGGCCTGTGGGGTCGTCGACCGTGCTACGTTCGCCGAATGGCCGATTCCGTCGTACTGGATCCGGTGGATCTTCATCTGCTGCGGCTGCTGCAGAACGACGCCCGGACCACCTACCGCGATCTCGCCGCCCAGGTCGGGGTGGCCCCGTCGACCTGCCTGGACCGGGTGACCCGGCTGCGGCGGGCCGGGGTGATCCTCGGCCACCGGCTCGAACTGGACCCGGCGAAGCTGGGCCGCGGCCTCCAGGCACTGCTGTCGGTGCAGGTGCGCCCGCACCGGCGGGAGCTGGTCGGCCCGTTCGTGGACCGGATCCGGGCGCTCGCGGAGTCGCGCACCGTCTTCCATCTCACCGGCCCGGACGACTACCTCGTCCATGTCGCGGTCGCGGACATGGCGGACCTGCAGCGGCTGGTCCTGGACGAGTTCACGTCCCGTCGGGAGGTGGCGCGCGTCGAGACACGGCTGATCTTCCAGCAGTGGGAGTGCGGCCCCCTGTTGCCGCCCGCCGCCCCCGCGGCCACGCCCTGAGCGAAATCCGGCCGCCCGCGGCCGCGGGCCCGGCGAACCGGGCTGACGTGGCACCGGAATCCGTATGAGGATGTCCGCATGTCAGAGACCAAGAGCCCGCTGCCCCGCGAGGTCGCCGACGCCTACGTCGACGAGCTCATCGCCCTCGACCCGGTCACCGGTACGTTCCTCGGCGTGCAGGAGAGTTCCAGCCGCCTGCCCGACTTCTCGCCCGCGGGGCAGGAGGCCCTCGCGGAGCTGGCGCGGGCCACGCTCGCCCTGCTGGACGAGGCGGAGCGCCGGCCCGGCGGGGACAGCGACGTGGAGCGGCGCTGCGCCCGGCTCCTGCGCGAGCGCCTCACCGCCGAACTCGCCGTGCACGAGGCCGAGGAGGGCCTGCGCTCGGTCGGCAACATGGGCACCGCCGCGCATTCGGTGCGCGAGGTCTTCACCATCACGCCGACGCGGACCGACGAGGACTGGGCGCGGATCGCCGAACGGCTGCGCGCGGTACCGGCGGCGTTCGCGGGTTACCGCGAGTCCCTGGCCCTGGGTCTGGAACGCGAGCTGTACGCGTCCCCGCGCCCGACCGCCACGTTCGTCGAGCAGCTCGGCGAGTGGGCGGACACGGGTGAGGGCCGCGGCTGGTTCGAGGACTTCGCGTCCACCGGCCCCGACACGCTGCGCGCGGAGCTGGACGAGGCGGCCCGGGGCGCGACCGCGGCCGTGGTGGAGCTGCGGGACTGGATGCGCGACGTGTACGCCCCGGCGATCGAGGGCGCCCCGGACACGGTGGGCCGCGAGCGCTACGCCCGCTGGTCGCGCTACTACAACGGCACGGACCTGGACCTGGACGAGGCGTACGCGTACGGCTGGGCCGAGTACCACCGCCTGCTCGCCGAGATGAGGCGGGAGGCGGAGAAGATCCTGCCGGGTGCCGCGACGCCGTGGGTGGCGCTGGCGCACCTGGACGAGCACGGCAAGCACATCGAGGGCGTCGACGAGGTCCGCGACTGGCTTCAGGGCCTGATGGACCAGGCGATCGAGGCACTGGACGGCACCCACTTCGAACTCGCCGAGCGGGTGCGCAAGGTGGAGTCGCGCATCGCCCCGCCCGGCAGCGCGGCGGCGCCGTACTACACGTCCCCGTCGGAGGACTTCTCGCGTCCCGGCCGCACCTGGCTGCCGACGATGGGCCTCACCCGCTTCCCGGTCTACGACCTGGTCTCGACCTGGTACCACGAGGGTGTCCCCGGTCATCACCTCCAGCTCGCCCAGTGGGCGCACGTCGCGAAGGACCTCTCCCGCTACCAGGCCTCGGTCGGCATGGTCAGCGCCAACGCCGAGGGCTGGGCGCTGTACGCGGAGCGGCTGATGGACGAGCTGGGCTTCCTCACCGACGCGGAGCAGCGGCTCGGCTACCTGGACGCGCAGATGATGCGGGCCGCCCGGGTCATCGTCGACATCGGCATGCACCTGGAACTGGACATCCCGGCCGACTCCCCGTTCCGCCCGGGCGAGCGCTGGACGCCGGAGCTGGCGCAGGAGTTCTTCGGCGCGCACAGCAGCCGCCCGGCGGACTTCGTGGAGAGCGAGCTGACCCGGTACCTGACGATCCCGGGCCAGGCGATCGGCTACAAGCTCGGTGAGCGGGCGTGGCTGCTGGGCCGGGAGAACGCCCGGAAGCGGCACGGCGACGCCTTCGACCCGAAGGCCTGGCACATGGCGGCCCTCTCCCAGGGCTCGCTGGGCCTGGACGACCTGGTGGACGAGCTGTCGCGGCTCTGAACCGGGCGTCGGTTCCCGGCCGCCCTCGGCGTCACCGCCTGAAACCGCCCTCCGAGTCGACGACCTGACCGGTGACCCACTCCGCCTCGTCCGTGGCGAGCCACGCGATGAGGCGGGCCGGGTCGTCGGGCATGCCCCACCGTCCGGCGGGGAAGAGCGCGGCGACGGCCTCGTAGTCCTCGCCGGTCATGTAGTCGGTGTCCACGGGTCCGGGGTTGACCGCGTTGACGGTGACGGCGTGTTCGGCGAGGGCCGTCGACAGGGAGCGCGTGATGGAGGCGAGCGCGCCCTTCTGCAGCGCGTAGGCGATCTCGCCGGGCATGCCGCCCGCGATGTCCTGGCCCGAGGTCATCATCATCACCCGTCCGCCGGGTGTGCGGGGCGGCAGCGCGGCGCGCAGCCGCGCGTAGGCCTGGACCAGCAGCAGTACCGACCGGGTGTCGGCCTGCCAGTGCGCGTCGAGCATGGCGGCGTCGATCGTGTCGAGGGTCCCGTCGCTGCCGCTGAGGGCGTGGTTGGCGACGAGGACGTCCAGCCGTCCGCCGAGCGCTTCGGCGGCGGTGGCGACCAGTTCGCCGGGTGCGGCGGGGTCGGTGAGGTCGCCGGGGCCGGCCGCCACGGTGGCGTCCGGGTCGCCGAGCGCCGCGCGTACGGAGGCGACCACGTCCTCCGTGCGGTCGGCGCCCCAGGGCATGGCGGCGTCGTGCGGCAGGTGGTGGTGCAGGTAGACGCTCGCCCCGTACGCGGCGAGCCGCCGGGCCACGGCGTGGCCGATGCCGCCGCGCCGGCTGGCTCCGGTGACGAGGGCGGTCCGGCCGCGCAGGGGCAGGGGGTCGCGGCGCAGGTCTTCGGGTGCGGGGTGCGCGAGTCGTGGCATGGGCAACCATGATGGACGGCCCGCCGCCGCCACGCACGCCGATATCGTTCGGCGTCCGGGATGCCGGCGGTCCGCGAGCCGCGGCGGCCGCACGACGTTCAGCCAGGTCTCCGGCCCGGGGCGCGGCTCGGCCGCGCCCACCGCGTAGCGTCCGGGGACCAGGGGCGGCCCGCACATGGCAGGCGCGGTCGCCGCCGAGGTCCGCCGGGAGCGCTCAGCCGGCGCCCCGCTGCCGCAGTACCGACCCCGTCCGCCCCTTCACGACCTCGAGTTGGGCGTGTATCCGCCGTCGCAGGTCGGCGACATGGCTGACGATGCCGACGCTGCGGTCCCGTTCACGCAGGGAGTCCAGGACGTCGAGGACCTCGTCGAGGGTCTGGTCGTCGAGGCTGCCGAAACCCTCGTCGATGAAGAGGGTGTCCAGACGGACGCCGCCGGCCTCGTCCGTGACGACGTCGGCCAGACCGAGCGCGAGGGCGAGCGAGGCGAAGAACGTCTCACCCCCCGAGAGGGTGGCCGTGTCGCGCTCGCGGCCGGTCCAGGCGTCGACGACGTGCAGGCCGAGGCCACTGCGGCCGCGCCCGGTGCGGTCGTCGGAGTGGACGAGGGTGTAGCGGCCGGAGGACATGCGCCGAAGGCGCGCGGTCGCCGCGGCGGCCACCTGCTCCAGGCGGGCCGCCAGCACGTACGACTCCAGGCGCATCCGGCGTTCGTTGTCCGCGGAGGTGCCCGCGGCGAGTGAGGAGAGGCGGGCGACGCGGCCGTGCTCCTCGCGCAGCGGGGCGAGCCGTCGCACGGAGGTGGTGGCGTGCGCGGACAGCCGGTCCAGTTCGGCGCAGCGCAGGGCGGCGGCGTCGCGTGCCGAGGAAGCCTCGCGCAGCCGTCGGCCCGCGGCTGCGGCGGTGTCCTGTGCCGCGCCGAGGCCGGCGGGCGGCCGCTGGGCCGCGGCGGCGGTGTCGGCCTCGGTGAGGATCGCGCGTACCGCGGCCTCCTCCGCGTCCCATGCGTCGAGCCGGCGTTGCAACTCGCGGTGGGCGGCGTCGTCGAGCAGTGCGGCGGCGGCGTCCCTCGGGGTGTCGAAGCCGGCGCGGAATGCGGCGTCGGCGAGGCGGGCGTCGGCGTCCTTGAGCCGCTGGGCCGTGTCCTCGGCGACGCGGGCGGTGTCGGCTGCCTCGGTGAGCAGCGCGACCCGGCGCTCCAGCTGCGCGGCCCGCGCCGCCACACTGTCGGCGGTCCCACGTGCCCTGGTCAATTCCTCCTCCAGCGCGGCCCGTTCACTCTCCAGCCGCTCCCGGTTGCCGACCCGGGACGCGGCCCGGACGGCGGCCTGCTGCTGGGCGGCGATCCGCTGCTCCCGCTCGCGCTCCGCCCGGCGCAGCTCCTCCTGCGCGGCGTGCAGCCCGGAGGCGCTCGCCCGCGCCCGCGCGTAACGCCGCTCCAGCTCCTCGGCCTCCTCGGCCAGCCGGGCGGTGGGCGCGTCTCCCGCCTCCGCGGTGGCGGCGGCGAGTGCCTCCCGTACGGTGCCCAGGCGCCGCTCGGCCTCGGCGCGCCGCTCGTCGGCGTCCTGGAAGGCGACGAGGGCGCGCTCCTCCGCCTCGCGGTCGACGTGCCCGGCGATCTTGCGTGCGGGGGCGGGGTGTTCGGTGGCGCCGCACACGGCGCACGGTGCGCCGTCGGTGAGGCCGGCGGCGAGTTCGGCGGCGATGCCGTTCAGCCGCTGCTCCTTGAGGTCGAGCCAGTGGGCACGGGCCTCGACGGCGCGTTCGGCCGAGGCGAGGACGTGCCGCCGGGACTCAGCCGTGTCAGCGGTCAGCCGGTCCCGTTGCCGGGCCGCGCTCAGCCGGCGCTGAGCCGACTCGCGCTGCACGGTGAGCTGCTCGGCGTGGGTGGCGGCCTCCCGCGCGGAGTCGACACCGGCCTGCAGCCGGGAGCGCGTGGCCTCCCAGTCGGCGAGCCAGCTCTCCGCCTCGTCCAGGACGTCCTCGTCGGCGCGTTCCTGGCGGTCCAGTCCGGCCCGCTCCTCGACCAGCTCGGCGAGGCGCTGTTCGGCCCGCCGGGCCGACTCCAGGCCGCCCAGTTCCTCGGCGGCCCGGCGCGCGGCGGCGGCCAGCCCCGTCGCGCCTGCGTCCGCGAGGGCCTGCGGCAGGGCGGCGCGCGCGCGTGTCTCCGAGCCGGCCGCCCGCCGGTGTTCGGCGTCGGCGGCGTCCCTCAGTTCCAGTGCGGGTGCGACCGATTCGGCCTTGCGGGCGCGCTCCATGCGCTGCTGGGCGGCGCGGTGGGCGTCGGCCCGCTCCGCCAGCCGCTCGGCCCGCTGACGCGCCTCGGTGAACCGGCGCTGCAGCCGGTCCAGTTCGCGTGTGTCGTCGAGGTCGCGTTCGGCCGCGGCCTGGGCGGCCTCGGTGGCCGTGAGCCGGCAGTCGGCGACGGCCAGCAGTTCCCGGGCGGTGGTGCGCGCGACGGCGGCGGCTCCTAGGACGGCCTCGGCCAGTCCCGGCTCGCCCGGCGCCAGCTCGGGCAGTTCCATGGCGTCACCGGCGGCCTGCTGCATCCGGTGGGCGTCGGCCAGCAGCGCGGCGTCCCCCTCGCGCACCCGGGCCTCGGTCGTGCGGCGCCGCTCGGCGAGGCGTTTCTCGACCTCGGCGAAGCGCCGGGTGTCGAAGAGCCGGCCGAGCAGCTTGCCGCGCGCCTCCGCGTCGGCGCGCAGGAAACGCGCGAAGTCGCCCTGGGGCAGCAGCACGACCTGGCAGAACTGCTCGCGGCTCATGCCGAGCAGCTGTGTGATCTCCTCGCCGATCTCCTGGTGGGAGCGGCTGAGGTCCTTCCAGGTGCCGGCGCTCGCGTCGTACTCGCGCAGCCAGGTCTGGGCCTTGTCGACGGTCGTGCCCCTGCCGCGCAGCTTCGGGCGCTCCCAGGGCGGCTGCCGGGTGACCTCCAGCCGGCGTCCGGCGACGGTGAGTTCGAGGCGCACCTCGGTGCGCGCGGCGACGGCGTGGTCGCTGCGCAGGGTCATGCCCTGGCCGCTCTGGCGGGCTCCGGGGACCGAGCCGTACAGCGCGTAGCACACGGCGTCGAGGACGGAGGTCTTGCCGGCGCCGGTGGGTCCGTGCAGCAGGAAGAGTCCGGCGGTGGACAGCTCGTCGAAGTCGACGCTCTGCGAGCCGCCGAAGGGCCCGAAGGCGGTGATGTCCAGGCGGTGCAGCCTCACCGGGCCACCTCCCGCACGGTGTCGTCCGCGCGCACCGCGTCGAAGGCGTCCCGCAGTACGCTCCGTTCGTGGCCGTCGGGCCCGGCGCCGCGCACGTGGGCCACGAAGTCCTCCGCGATCTGCTGGTCGCTGCGGCCGGCGAGGCGCCGGGCGTAGGACACGGCGGGGTCGTCCGGGGCCCGCTCGGGATCGAAGACGAGGCTCAGCGTGTGCGGGAAGCGGTCGGTGAGCCGGGCCATGGGGTCGGCCGGGCGGACCGGGTCGGTGAGGGTCGCCTCGACCCAGTCCTCCTCGTGCCGGGTGTGCTCCGGGTCGGCGAGCAGTTCCTCCAGCGTGCCCCGCAGCCGGGCCAGGCCGCGCGGCACCGGGCAGTCGAGCCGCTCGGCGGTGACCGAGCCGTCGGCGTCCAGGTCGACGAGCCACATGCTCTTGCGGTGCTGGTGCTCCGAGAAGGAGTACGGCAGCGGGGAGCCCGAGTAGCGGACGCGCTCGGTGAGGGTCTGGCAGCCGTGCAGGTGCCCGAGTGCCACGTAGTCGACGCCGTCGAAGACACCGCGGGGCACGGCGGCGACCCCGCCGACGGTGATGTCCCGCTCGCTGTCGCTCTCCTCGCCGCCGGTGACGAAGGCGTGCGCGAGGACGACGGAACGGGTGCCCCGCGCGCGCGTGGCGAGGTCGGCGCGGACCCGGTCCATGGCGGCGGCGAGCACGGACTCGTGGCCCGCCTTCTCCACCCCGAACTCGCTCTTCACCAGGGCGGGTTCCAGGTAGGGCAGCCCGTAGAAGGCCACCTCCCCGTGCCTGTCCGCCAGCACCACCGGGGTTCCGCATCCGGCGGGGTCGGTGCGCAGATGGATGCCGGCGCGGTCGATGAGTCCGGCGCCGACGCCGAGACGGCGGGCCGAGTCGTGGTTGCCGGAGATCATCACCGTGGGCACACCGAGATCGGCGAGGCGGTGCAGGGCGTCGTCGAACAGCTCGACGGCGGCCAGTGGCGGCACGGCCCGGTCGTACACGTCTCCCGACACGACCACGGCGTCGACGCCGTGATCACGCACGGTCTCGACGAGGTGGCCGATGAACCCGGCCTGGGCGTCGAGCATGTTCACCCGGTGGAACGCCCGGCCGAGATGCCAGTCGGAAGTGTGCAGCAATCTCATCAAGCGGTCCTGACCTGCGTGTTTCCCTCGGTAACGACTCAAAAACCGGCACAAGCCGCCAAGGGAGTCCCGGGTCGGCACCCACCACGCTAACGCCTGCCGGTACCTGATTCACCACTGACCTCACACCCGGTCCCACGACGACCGTCACGCCGGAAGGCCACCGCCCGGCCTCACGTCAGCCCACTCCGCCGTCGAGCAGCCAGTTGTAGCGCAGCCGCAGCGCCCGCTCCGTGCTGGCCGCCGCGGTGACGAGCCCCACCGCGACGTTGCCCCAGGCCGGCAGGTCAACGGGTGAGACGAACGTCCCGACGTACTGGGCGACGCCCTCCGGTGCCCGGGTGACCTGCTCGGCGAGCTGAAGGATCAGAAGAACCAGGCCGATGGCGAGCACCAGCGACGAGAGGACACCCGTACAGCGGCTCAGTACGGGGTGCGCGCGGTCGAGGCGCGCGCGGCGCCCCTCGGCGGAGGCGGGGTCGGGGACGAGTTGGTGCTCGGCCCCCTCGGTGGTGACGTAGTGGCAGCGTTTGAGCCCGAAGCCGCTCGTCCGTACCTCGACGGTGCCGCCCTGGACGGGGAAGACGGCGGGGACTCTGGACTCGGCGTGATGCCTGCCATCGAGGTACAGGTGGGCCCTGACGTGGCCCTCCGACTTGTTCTGGTGCCTGACGTCGACGGCGTAGACCGTCTGCCGGCCGTCGTCGTTCACCAGCCGAAGACGGAACAGGGCCCGAGTCAGCATCTGCCACCAGCGAAAACGCTTCAACGGCCGCCCGTCCCCGGGCTTGACCCGCCGCACAGCCCGACGATGCCGCCACTCCTTGAGCATGCCTCTACTCCTGCTGCTCGCTCGGCTCCGCCGCGCAGGCGAGGTCCTGCGACGGGCGGTGCCCGGTGGTCAGGAACGCGGTCACCGCGTCGTTCGCGCACGTGTTGGGCCCGAACAGGTAGACGCCGTGTCCGCCCTGGTCGGCCGTCACCATCGTGGCCCGCTTCCCGAACGCCCGGCGCAGCTCCTGGGCGCCGGCCAGCGGTGTCCCCGGGTCACGCTCGTTCTGCACCATGAGCACGTTCGACGGGCCCCGGTCACCGATGCGCACCGGCGGCTCGACCCGCTCGTCCGGCCAGAAGGCGCACGGTCCGATGCTCGCCGTGGACCCGCCCAGCATCGGGTATGCCGGCCGGTCGACCGCGACGTCGCGCTGATACTCCCGGACCGTCCGGGGCCAGCGATTGTCCGCGCACATCACTGAGAAGCGGGCGGACATGAAGTTCTCCATGTCGGGGAACGGCGGGGTCGCCGGCGGCGGCTGGTCCGTGTCGAGTGCCTGCCAGGTCCTGGCCACCAGGGGCATGTCCGCATCGCTGTAGAGGCGGTCGAACGTGACCCCGCGGAACGACGTCGCGTCGAAGCCCTGGACCGGTTCCGCCTCCAGCCGTGCCGCGAGCTCGAAGAACTTCGCCCTCACCTGCTCCGGTGTGGTGCCCAGGCCGTACTCGGGGCGTGCGGCCGCGAAGGCCGCGAAGTCCGGGAACCGGTCCTCCATTCCGCGGGCGAGCATCCGCATGGCCGTGACGTCGTAACCACCGGGACCCAGGTTGCTGTCGAGCACGATCCGGTCGCCGCGCCTCGGGAACATCGTGGTGTACACCGCACCGAGGTAGCTGCCGTAGGAGGCGCCGAGGTACGAGAGCCGCGGCTCGCCCAGCGCCGCCCGGATCCGGTCCATGTCGCGCGCGGTGTTCGCGGTGGTGGTGTGCGGCAGCATCCACGCCGTCCGTGAGGTGGCGCACTGCTCGGCGACGGCCCGCGCGTGCGGCGCCTCGCGCGCGACATCGGCCGCGGTGTGCGCGTACGGCGGGATGTT
Organism: Streptomyces sp. NPDC017225; assembly: GCF_044331465.1. NCBI lineage: Bacteria > Bacillati > Actinomycetota > Actinomycetes > Kitasatosporales > Streptomycetaceae > Streptomyces > Streptomyces sp. NPDC017225. The sequence continues at coordinate 129,037 of NZ_JBIRNE010000013.1, forward strand.
GCCGCGTCCCTGCTGCTCCGGCGTCAGGTCGCAGGTCACCGGCGTGCTGCGGCCGACGCCGCGCGGGTCGAAGCCGATCACGTCGTACGAGTCCAGCACCTCCCGCGGCAGCCCCGAGCCGGCGAGAACGGCCGGGTAGCCGAGTCCCGAGATGCCGGGGCCGCCCGGACTGGTCAGCAGCACGCCGCGGCGCTGCGAGGGTTCCTTGCCGGCCAGCCGGGAGATCGCGATCTCGATCTGTCGGCCGTCCGGGTCCCGGTAGTCCAGCGGAACTTCGAGCGTCGCGCACTCCAGAGGGGGCGGGGGAGCCTCCTTGGCGGCGACCGCGTCCTTCTTCGAGGCGGCCTTCTGCGAGCAGGGGCCCCACCGCACGGAGTCCGGCGTCGCTGCCGCCGGCACTCCCGGAATCGTGGTCGCCGCCACCGCGGTGGCGGCGAGGGCGAGGGACAGGGTTCGGTGCATCTGATGTCCTCCTGAGGGGGCGCACGAGGGTACGCGGGGGTGCCGGAGGGCGTGCCTCGGTCGGTCCCCGCAGCCGATCACCGCTGGGCGGCCAGAGCTGTGATCACCTTCCCGACCGCCTCCACGAGTCTGTCCCCGGGGGCGCCGCCGGCACATCGGCCCGGCGGCTCGAACCGGCTTCGACCGGAGTCGGGACGGTGGTTCGACTCTGGTCGAAGGGCACATCAGCCTCCGGTCCGACCCACCGGCCGTACGGTTTCGCGACAATGGGCGGGTGAACACGGACGTAGCACCACGGCTCGGGGGGTGGCAGCAGACCTGGCGGCTGGTGGCAGCCGCGGCGGTGGGCGTGCCGGTCTGGCTCTCCACCGGTGTGCTGCTGTCGCGGGAGCCGACAACGGGGACGGGCTCCTGGTTTCTCATCGCCGATCCGCTGGTGGCTCTCGGCTGCCTGACGGTGCTGCTGTGGCGCAGGAGGTTCCCGCTCACCGTCGCCCTGACGGTCGCGATCGTCTCGCCCGCGTCGGCACTCGCCACCGGAGCAGCGCTCGTGGCGATGGGCTCGCTCGCCACCCGTCGTCGTCCGGTGGAGATCGGGGCCGTGGTGGTGGCCTACGTGACCGCGTCACAGTTCACTGCCGGGCTCTACCCGGTCCAGAGCCCGCCCGGCTGGTGGTGGTTCCAGCTCGCGGTCCCCGCGCTGACCGCGGGCATCGCGGTGGCCGTGGGCATGGCCGTCGGCGCGCGGCGTGTCGAAGTGCGGTCCCTGCGGGACCGGGCGGAGAGCGCGGAACGGGAACAGACCGCCCGGGCGGCGCAGGCACGGGCCCTGGAACGCAACCGGATCGCCCGAGAGATGCACGACGTGCTCGCGCACCGGATCTCCCTGGTCGCCATGCAGGCCGGAGTGCTGAACCACCGCGGTGATCTCGCGGCGGAGGAGAACCGCGTGCTGGTCCGCGGCATCGCCGAGGGCTCCCACCAGGCACTGGAAGAACTGAGGGATGTCCTCGGTGTGCTCCGGGCCGACCCGGGCCTCCCGGAACCACCCCAGCCCTCCATCGACCTCATCCCCGACCTGGTGGCCGACGCCCGCACGTCCGGACTGGACGTCACACTCACCACCACCGTGACGGGAAGGCCGTCCGACGTCGCCGGACGGACCTGCTACCGGATCGTCCAGGAGGGACTGACCAACGCCGCCAAACACGCCCCAGGCACACGCGTACACGTCACCCTGGAGGGGAAGGCGGGCGACAGTCTCACCGTCGGAGTCCGCAACTCACCGACGACGGTCACGAAGAAGGCGCGACCACCGGCATCGGGATTCGGCCTGCTCGGCCTGACCGAACGGATCAACCTCGCCGGGGGAGAACTCGACCACCGCCCCACACCCGACAACGGATACGTCCTCACCGCACGACTGCCCTGGCCGAACGCCACCCGAGAGAAGAGGACCTGAGTGGACAGCGAGCGGGAGCCGGTGCGTGTCGTCATCGCCGACGACGAACAGCTGGTGCGCATGGCGCTGCGGCTCGTCATCGACGGCGAACCGGACCTGACCGTCGTCGCGGAGGCGGCCGACGGGGACGCCGCGATCACCGTGGTGGACGAGCAGCGGCCGGACGTCGTACTGATGGACGTGCGCATGCCCGGCCGGGACGGTCTCAGCACGACCCGGGAACTCCTCAGCCGACCGGCGCCGCCGCGGGTGCTCATGCTGACCACGTTCGACTCCGACGATCTGATCCTCGGCGCACTGCGCGCCGGAGCCCTCGGCTTCGTCCTCAAGGACACCCGGCCATCGCGGATTCTCGACGCGGTGCGGACCGTCGCGGACGGCGAGTCCGTGCTGTCTCCGGCGGCCATGGCACGGGTGATCGCCGCGGCCACCGGCCCGCGGTCCGCTCACGCTCGCGGCTCGTCCCGCCGAGCCGCACGGCAGCGGCTGTCCACACTGACCGAACGAGAACTCGAAACCGCCCGGGCCATCGCGGACGGACTGGGCAACCCGGAGATCGCCCAGCGGCTGCGCATCAGCGTCGCGACCGTCAAGGCGCACACGGGCGCCCTGTTCGCCAAGCTGGCGGTCGAGAACCGGGTGCAGATCGCGCTGCTGGTCCGCGACGCGGAGGAATGACCGGCGTGGCGCGGAGAGCGGCCACGCCGCCCGGGCAGTGTGGCCGCCCCGACTCCTTCGTCACCGCGACGGACAGGTGTCGCCGTCGTCCGCTTCGTCAGGCGTCCCCGTACGCCTCGCCGCCCAGCTCGAACCCGGCCGACCCCGCGGTGGCGTCCGCGAGCCAGGACCGGAAGGCGTCCACGTCGGCCTCGGGAAGGCCGATCTCGATGGTGACGGCCTCGGCGTACCGCACGTCGCGCACCGCGCGCCCCGCCGTGCGCAGGTCGTTCTGGAGCTTGCCGGCCCGCTGGTGGTCGACGGTCACCGTGCCCAGGCGGAACCGGCGGCGGGTGAGCGTGCCCAGGTCGTCCAGGGCCTCACCGACCGCGCCGCCGTAGGCACGGATGAGCCCGCCCGCGCCGAGTTTGACGCCGCCGTAGTAGCGGGTGACGACGGCGACGACGTACCGCATGTCCCGGCGCAGCAGCATCTGGAGCATGGGGACGCCGGCGGTGCCGCCGGGCTCGCCGTCGTCGCTGGCCTTCTGGACGGCGGCGTCGGCTCCGATGACGTACGCCCAGCAGTTGTGGGTGGCGGTGGCGTGCTCCTTGCGTACGGCCGCGACGAACTCCTGGGCCTCCTGCTCGGTGGCGGCCGGGGCGAGGGCGCACAGGAAGCGCGAGCGGTTGATCTCGGTCTCGTGCACACCCGCGCGGGCGACGGTGCGGTACTCGTCCTGCATCCGGCCAGCCTATGCGCTCACCGTGACCCGCCCCTCGGCGCGGTCAGCCGGGCGGCGCGGCTGACCGGGGGGCGCGATCACGCCGGGGCTCCGATGTCCCGGGCGAGGTGCAGGCCGAGGAACCGGTCGGCGTAGGCGTAGATCTCGAACCGGGCTCCGTCGGGCAGGTCCGGATCGGTCTCCACCCGGCGCAGGACGCTCAGCACCCCGGGGGCGTCCAGGTCGTCCTCCCAGGCCGCCCGCAGTTGATCCCGCACCTCGCCCGGGACAGGACGCGACGGCTGCCGCGCCCAGGCGGCGACCGCGCGGCGCCAGCGCGCGAGCGTGTCCCGGGCGTCGTCCAGCGCGCTCGCGTCGAGCTCCACGCGCGCGTGGTGGTGCCGCTCCAGCAGCGCGAGCCGCACGGCGTCGGGGGAGGCGAGGCCGGCGGTGTCCTGTCCGGCCACGTCCGCCGGGGCGACGGCGACCGTCGCCCCGTCCGGCGTGGCGGCCCCGCCCCGGCGCACGACGTGTACGACCTGGCCGGCGCCCGGTCCGGAGCCGGCGGCGCCGCCGTCCTCGAAAGGCCGGATGCCGAGTGCCGCCGCGTCCGCGAGCAGCCGTGTCCCGTCCTGCGCACCGGTCAGCAGCGCCCACGCCGGCGTGCCGTCGAGTTCCAGGGCACGGACCAGGAGGTCGGCGACGAGCAGCACGCGCAGCCCGGTCGTGTCGCGGCCCGGCGCGTGCGCCTCGACACGGGTGGGCCCCCGCCGGGCGGGAGCGGCGGAGGCGGGCTCGTGGGTCCGGGCGTCGATGATGCGCAGCACGGGGTGAGCGTAGGCGGGTCGGGGCGGTGGCGCACAGGGGGCGCGCTCGCCGTCCCGCCCCCGCCGTGCGGGGAATCCCGGCGGGCCGCCGTCCGTTGTCGCTGCGGAAGACGCACGAAGACGCACGAAGACGCACGAAGACGCATGGAGAAACGCGGAGACGTGCTCGGACGCGCGAAGATCGATACGCGAGTCGTCCACTAGTCCAAGGAGGCCGCCGGTGTACGGCGACGAGGCAACCGTCCGGAAGATCCTCAACGAGCTCGGCGACACCTGGGCCGTGGTGGGCCTGTCGTCCAACCGGCAGCGCGCGGCGTACGGCGTCGCCGAGGTGCTGCAGCGCTTCGGCAAGCGCGTCGTGCCCGTGCACCCCAAGGCGGAGACGGTGCACGGGGAGCGGGGGTACGCCTCTCTCGCGGACGTCCCCTTCGACGTGGACGTCGTCGACGTCTTCGTCAATAGCGAGCTGGCCGGGCCGGTCGCCGACGAGGCGGTCGCCAAGGGGGCCCGGGCCGTCTGGTTCCAGCTCGGCGTGATCGACGAGGCCGCGTACGAACGGACCCGGGCCAGGGGCCTGGAGATGGTGATGGACCGCTGCCCTGCGATCGAGATCCCTCGGCTCGGCTGATCACTCTCCGGAAGGCCGGTCCGCAGGACCGCGGGAAGTGGCGGCCCCTCACCGGCCGTCGGCCGGGTCCGGCCCGATGACCACCACGCGGGCCCAGCCGGGCGGTGAGTCCGGTACGTACCGCGGGTCGTCCTCGTCCCACGAAGAGCGCGCCCGCTGCCGGGGGAACAGTCCGACCACCGTCCGGCACGCGGGCCGTGTGGCGGGCCAGGGTGTCTGCCCGTCGGTCAGGACCACGACGGCGTCGGGCGCGGGACGTGCGCGCAGCGCCTTGGCGAAGCCCGTGCGCAGGTCCGTACCGCCCCCGCCCACCAGGGGGATCCCCTCGGCGCGGCACAGGGAGTGAGCGAACCGGGCCGACGCGTCGCACGGCACCACCGTCACCAGGTCACGGCGCCCTCCGACGGCACGGGCGATCGCGGCGACCTCGAGCAGCGCGCTGCCGAGTTCCGCGTCGCCGACCGACCCGGAGGTGTCGATGACCACGGCGACCCGGGGTGGTCTGCGCCGCAGGCTCGGCAGCACGACGCCGGGCATCCCGGCCGAGCGCCGCGACGGCCGGCCGTAGGAGTAGTCCTCTCCCGCGCCGCCCCCACAGGCCGCCGAGCGGACGGCCGCTCCCAGCAGGTCCCGCCACGGCTGCGGCGGATGGAACGCCTGTTCCGCCCAGCGTTTCCACCCCTTCGGCGCGCTTCCCGGGCGGGCGTTGATGCCCTGCGCGACCCGGAAACGCACCGCGTCCTGCTGCTGCTCACTGAGCCCGTCCGCGCCGTCCGGTCCGAGGTCCCACTCCCTTTCGAGTCCGTCGGCGCCGCTGCCGCAGTCCAGCCAGGCCAGGCTCTCGGTGAGCCGCCCGAGCCGGAACTGGCGCAGGTAGTCCTCCATGAGCTGCCCCTCGGGCAGGGCCAGGAGCTCCGGTTCGACCGCGCCCTCGGGACGGACCAGCCCGTCCCCGAACACGTCGTCGTTGATCTCGCAGTCCGCGGCGATGTTCATCCGCAGCCGTTCGGCCGGGCCGGTCAGCCCGCGCTCCCGCGCGACCCGGTCACCGCGTCCGTGATGGTCGCGCAGCAGGTGCGACACCTCGTGCACCCAGACCCCGGCCAGTTCCTCCACGGGCGTGCGGTCCACGAAGACCGGCGAGACGTAGCACCGCCAGTACCGGTCGACGGCCATCGTCGGCACCGCCCGCTCCGGGACGACGTGCAGGGCGAACAGCGCCGTCGCCAGGTAGGGCCGGACCCGGGCGGCGTGCAGCCGGGCGGCGAAGAGCTTGTCGAGGTCGCAGACGACGGGGACCGGCGTTGCCGCCGAGGCGGCCGCACTCGACGTTCCCGTGCTCATCGTCCCGCCTTGGCGGCGCCCGCGGTCCGCGCCGCCGCCCGGTCCGCCGCCCGGTCCGCGCGCCGGGACAGGGCCATGGCTCCGGCGAGCCGCTCGATCGACGCCGGGATGTCCCAGTCCTGCTGCCGCAGGCCGGCGAGTGTGGTGGCGGGGACGACCACGACGTCCGGGGCGCCGGTCTCCATGGCGCGGGCCAGCAGCGCCCACGCCGCGTCCCACCGGGACTGCTCCGGACGTCTGCGTACGGCGGCCACCACGCCGTCGAGCGCGGCCTGGCGCAGGTCTCCGCGTTCGGGCAGCACGGCACCGGACGGGTCGGCGAGCAGTGTCTCGGGGTCCGGGAGGTCCATCCGGTCCAGGCTCGCCATCAGTTCCAGCCCGGGACCGTCGCCCACGGTGCCCCGCACCAGGAGGGAGAGCACTTCCCCGGAGGAACCGGCGGCGGTCGCGAAGGCGATCAGGTTGAGGGTCATCTCCCAGCTCCGGGGCGACGGCCAGGCGCCACCCCGGCGCGTTTCGCCGCTGGGCAGCCGGTGCACGAGCCCGGGGCGGGCGGTGAGGAACTCGCACACCGCGCGGCGGGCGTGGCCCACGGCTTCCGCGAGCCCGTCCGGGTCGAGCCGCGGCAGCGTCGCCCGGGGCCAGGTCCCGCCGAGCCCTCGTACGACGACGTCGTGGTCGTGGGTCCACTGGAGGTGGACGAACCGGTTGGCCAGCGGCGGGCTCAGCTCCCAGCCGTCGGCCGCCGAGGAGCGCGGGTTGGCGGCGGCCACGATCCTGACCCCGGGCGGCAGCCGGAGGGCACCGATCCGCCGTTCGAGGACGAGGCGGAGCAGAGCGGCCTGTACGGCCGGCGGCGCGGTGGACAGCTCGTCCAGGAACAGCAGGCCCCGGCCGGCCCGGACCAGGCGCACCGCCCATTCCGGCGGGGCCATCGGGACGCCCTGTTCCGCGGGGTCGTCCCCGACGACGGGCAGCCCGGAGAAGTCGGACGGCTCGTGCACGCTGGCGATCACGGTGGTCAGCGGAAGATCCAGGGCGGTGGCGAGCTGGGTCAGGGCAGCGGTCTTGCCGATCCCCGGCTCACCCCACAGCAGTACGGGGAGGTCGGCGGCCACGGCCAGGGTGAGAGCCTCCAGTTGGTTGTCGGGCTGCGGTTCGGTGGTCGCGTCGCGCAGCAGGGTCAGCAGTTCACCGGCGACGTCGAGCTGCGAGGGCTCAAAGGTGCCGGAGGTCTCGGAAGACTCGGAGAGGTTGGAGTGGTCGGAGAGGTCGGTGCGGTCGGAGGCGGAGGTGGGGTCGACGGCGGGCACGGAGGGCACGGACGTCACGGGCGCGTAAGTCGTCATGAGTCATCACCTGTTGGGCTCGTGGTGGGTGGGAGGGCCGCTGAACGGGACGCGGCGTGGGAGCGGGACGCCTCGGTCAGTCGCGGGTCGCGTGGCGCGGGCGGGAACGAGTGACGCGGGGACGGTAAGGGCCCGGACAGACGCGTTTGGGACCGGGTCCGTCCAGGCCTGCCCGGAACATCCCGTGGGTGGTCCGCCGCTGCACGGCGGCCTCCAGTTCGTCCCGCAGGGCGCCGTCGCGCAGACGGGCGTCGGCGCCGAGCAGGTTCTCGACCACGGCGAGGGCGCCGGCGGTGTCGCCGTGGTTGAGGCGTTCGCGGATGTCGGGGAGGCACTCCGGACGCCGGTGGGCCTCGTCGATGACCTGGAAGCAGGGCAGCGGAGTGCCGGTCAGCGCGGCCAGCAACTCCTCCCGGCGGACTTCGGCCGGGTCGTGGTCCAGCGCCGCCAGCACCCCGTCGACGAGGCCGAGCCGGTGCCGGGCTCCCCGGCAGTCCACGAGACGGGGCTCTCCCGCCGGGTCCGCGTACGGAGTCAGCGGGGCGTCCGGCACATGGTCCGGCACCAGCGCGGAGGCGACCAGCGGATGCAGCCGACCGGCCTCGACGGCACCGGCGCTGAGCAGTTCCAGGTCGGGTGACACCCAGGTCGCCGCGTCGGGCAGCACCGGCAGCGCGGACGCGGCGCCGCCCGTGGGTGCCGGCTCGATCCGCAGCGTGGGCGGACCGGCGCCGTTTCTGTCCGCGACCAGCTCCACGGCCAGCCGGCGCCCGGCCCCGAGCCGCACGGCGACGGTGCCGATGCCGGCACCGGAGCCACCACCCGTACCGGAGCCACCACCCGTACCAAGGCCGTCGCCGGTGCCAGTCGCCGTGCACCCCTCGGCGCGGAGCAGGATCCCCGCCTCGGCCGCCCACCGGTCGACGGCACAGCGGCGCCCCGGCAGGCCGGGGTGGCCCGGATACCCGGGCGGGTCGTCGGCGGACGGCGGGCCGGCCCCCGCCCTGACGCGCAGCTCATCGGTTCGGCGCGCGTCCCACAGGTGGCGGTGCAGGTCGAGACGGAACCGCCGGCTGGGCCGGGGGTGCGGATGCCGGGGAGCGCCGGACTCCGGGCCGGTACCGTCCCACAGGGCCAGGCTGATCCGCTGGCCGCCGTCCGCCCAGGCGGGCGGGGTCCGGACCACGAGGTGCACCGGGCGCGCGCCGTCACGTCCCGCGATGCCGTACCGCGCCAGAGTGAGCGTGAGGCCCGGGCGCAGCAGCCCGTCCGGAGCGATTCTCGGCATGTGCCAGCGCAGCAGGTCGGGAGCGAGGTGGCGCAGGTCGGCCCGGACGCGGGTCGCGAGGTCGTGGCCGTACGCGCGCGCCGCGGAACGCAGGTTGAGGTCGACGTCGATGCCCGCGGCGGCGCACGCCCCGGCCCAGTCCCCGGCATGGCGGCGGGCTGTCGCGGTCTCGATCATGGAAGGCGGCACGGCGAACTCGCGCACGCGCCGCCAGAGGGAAAGGCGGGAGTCCCCGTTCGCGGTGTCGGTGAGCATCAGCACTCACCTTGCGCGGACGGGTCCCCCATTCTGCTAACAGAAGGAGTAGTCATCGCGAGGAGCATAGCGACGCCGGTCCTCGGGCTGCCAGGTGTTTTCCGCGTACGGCGTCGCGCGGACCGTTCCCGCACACCGCCGTCCTCCGGCCGGGGTCCCGCTCAGTCGTGGAGCGGCCGGTCGCCGAGCCGGTGGTCGGCCACGTTCAGCGCCTCGTCGACCAGCCGGCGCAGATGCCCGTCACGCAGCGCGTACACCACCCGGCGCCCCTCCTTGCGGGTGCTCACCAGCCCCGCGAGCCGCAGCCGGGCCAGATGCTGGCTGACCGCGGGCCGGGCCGCTCCGCAGGCCTCGGTGAGGGTGGTGACGTCGGCCTCGCCGCCGGTCAGGGCGTGCAGCAGGGTCAGGCGAGTACGGTCCCCGAGCAGGGCGAGGACCTCGGCGGCGAGCGCGAACTGCTCCTCGCCCGGTGTGCGCGGGTGCGCTTCGTCCGCAGATGACAGGTGCTTGCGTGCGCTCATACGCACATATAATGGTCCGACGGACGCCGGACGTCCACCGGCGCAGGGACACCACCCCGAAACACCGGAAGGGGCACCCCGTGAGCGACCCGCACCGGCATCACCCTCGCCCTCGTCCCCGCCCTCCCCACGACGACGAGCACGCCCCCGGCCGCCACTCCCCCGCCGGCCCGTGGCACCGCCTGGCGCACCGCCTCACCCCGCACTCCCACGAGAGCGCCGCCAAGCTGGACCCCGCCCTGGAGTCCTCGGCCCGCGGGCTGCGCGCGCTGTGGGTGTCGCTCGCGGTGCTCGGCGTGACGGCGGCGGCGCAGGCGGCCGTGGTGATGGTCTCCGGGTCGGTGGCGCTGCTCGGCGACACGGTGCACAACACCGCGGACGCGCTGACCGCCGTACCGCTGGGCATCGCCTTCGTCCTGGGCCGGCGCGCGGCCACCCGGCGCTTCACCTACGGCTACGGGCGTGCGGAGGACCTGGCAGGCGTCGTGATCGTCCTGACGATCGCCGCGTCGGCGGCCCTCGCGGCGTGGACGGCGGTGGACCGGCTGCTCGACCCGCGCCCGGTCTCCCATGTACCGGCGGTCGCCGTGGCCGCCGTGGTGGGCTTCGCCGGCAACGAGTGGGTGGCCCGCTACCGGATCCGCGTGGGCCGGGAGATCGGCTCCGCCGCACTGGTCGCCGACGGACTGCACGCCCGTACGGACGGCTACACGTCACTGGCCGTCCTGCTGGGCGCCGGAGGCGCGGCGCTGGGGTGGCGACTCGCCGACCCGCTCGTGGGCCTGGCGATCACGGCCGCGATCCTGCTGGTGCTTCGGGACGCGGCGCGCGAGGTGTTCCGGCGTCTGATGGACGCCGTCGATCCCGCGCTGGTGGACCGGGCCGAGCGCGTACTGGGCGAGGTGCCCGGCGTGCGCGGGGTGGGTGAGCTGCGGCTGCGCTGGATCGGGCACCGGCTGCGCGCCGAGGTGGCCCTGGTCGTGGACGGCGAGGTGACGGTCCGCCAGGCCCACCGCGTCGCCGTCGAGGCCGAGCACGCCCTGCTGCACGCGGTGCCGCGCCTCACCGCCGCCCTGGTCCACGCCGACCCGGCACCGGCCCCGGGCGAGGCGGACCCGCATCTCGGGCTGGCCCACCACGCGACCGCGTGAGGGGTCAGGCGACGCCCAGCCCGTCCAGGACCACGGCCCCCGGCAGTTCCGCGAAGGCCTTGCCCGGCACCAGCAGCTTGCCGCGCCGGCGTCCACTGCCGACGAGGACGTACGGCAGGTCGACGACGGCCGAGTCCACCAGCACGGGCCAGTCGCCGGGCAGGCCGACCGGGGTGATGCCGCCGTACTCCATGCCGGTCTCACCGGTCGCCGTGTCCATGGACGCGAAGGAGGCCTTGCGGGCGCCCAGGTGACGGCGTACGACACCGTTGACGTCGACCCGGGTGGTGGAGAGCACCACACAGGCGGCCAGGGTCGTGCCGCCACCCCGCTTGCCGGTGACCACGACGCAGTTGGCGGACTGTTCGAGCAGCTCACGGCCGTAGTGCTCGACGAAGGTGGCGGTGTCGGCCCACTCAGGTTCGGTGTCGACGTAGACGATCTGGTCGGCGGGGACGCCGCCGCTCCAGTGGCGTACGGCGTCGGCGACCGGGCGGGTCAGTTCGTCGAGGCTTTCCGGGGCGGGCGTGGCGCTGTCGAAGTTCCCGATGGGTGCGTGCATGGCGGCACGCTAGCAACAGCGGACGGCGCGGTGAACGGCCGCACGGTGTGCGGGCCGTGGGCGGGCACGGTTCTCCCGGGTGCGGACGCCGCTGCCGGCGACGGGCCGAGGCCCCAAAGGCTCAGCTCTCGGCGGCCGGCTCCGCGAGCCTGGCGGCGGCTCCCGCCTCGCCGTCCAGCTCTGCCAGCCGGGCCACCGCCTCGTCGTCCAGCTTCGACAGCGCCCGCAGCTGTCCCGGCGTGACCCCGTCGGGGATCGGCACCGGAGCCGGGGTCCGCAGCGGCGGCTGCCAGCCCTCGCCGGGCGTCCAGCGCCGTACGACACGGGCCGGCGCGCCCGCCACCACGGCGTGGTCGGGGACCGTGCCCCGGACCACGGCACCGGCGGCGACCACCACGTTCCGCCCGATCCGGGCGCCGGGCAGGATCACCGCGCCGGTGCCGACCCAGCAGCCGGAGCCGATCTCCACCGGGTCCATCCGGGGCCACTGCTTGCCGATGGGCTGGTGCGGGTCGTCGTAGGAGTGGTTGGTGGAGGTGACGTAGACGTACGGGCCGAAGTAGCAGTCGCTGCCGATGGTGACCGTGGTGTCCGCGATGACGTGGCTGCCGCGGCCGAGGACCACTCCGTCGCCGATGCGCAGGATCGGCTCGGGGCCGAGGTCGAGGTCGGGCATGAGCCCGGCGGTCAGGGTGACCTGCTCGCCGATGATGCAGTGGGCCCCGACGTGGATCCAGGGCTCCCCGAAAACGGTGCCGAGCGGGAAGGCGAGCCGGGTGCCCGTGCCCAGCGCGCCGAAGCGGAAGCGTCCGGGGTGTGCGGCGGTGACGGAGCCGGTGCGCTGCACCCAGGCCCAGCCCGCGTGGACGGCCCGCTGCGCGAGGCGGCTCCGCCAGGACGGATACGTGTTCTTGCGCTTCGGCACCCGCTCACGGTAATCGGCGTGCGGTGCGGCCATGACCAGGCAGGCCTGTGATCTTCACCCCACCGGGTGGCGTACGGTGCCGTAGATCACCCGAGCAGGAGGCGAAGATGACGCAGAAGGCGCTGATCACGGGCATCGGCGGCAGGGACCCGAAGGTGGACGCGGAGGCCTTCGTGGCGCCGACGTCCTCGGTCATCGGGGACGTGACGCTGCACGCGGGGGCGAGCGTCTGGTACGGCGCGGTGCTGCGCGGCGACGTCGAGCGGATCTCCGTCGGCGCGAGCAGCAACGTCCAGGACAACTGCACGCTCCACGCAGACCCGGGCTTCCCCGTCACCGTCGGCGAACGCGTCTCCATCGGGCACAACGCCGTGGTGCACGGCGCGACCGTCGAGGACGACTGCCTGATCGGCATGGGCGCCACGGTCCTCAACGGCGCCGTGATCGGCGCCGGCTCCCTGGTCGCGGCCCAGGCACTGGTCCCGCAGGGGATGCGGGTGCCGCCGGGCTCGCTGGTCGCGGGGGTGCCGGCGAAGGTGAAGCGGGAGCTGACGGAGGAGGAGCGTCAGGGGGTCACGCTGAACGGGACGATGTACGCGGCGCTGGCGACGGAGCACCGGGGTGCGCTCGGAGAGGTTCTGTAGGAGACCGTCGTCCGCGGTCCGTCCGCGGGCCGTCCGTGGCCGCAGGACGTGGGGCGCGTATGGGTCGCTCACCGCCCGAGGCGGGGCCACGAAGTGTGCCGGCCCCGCGCCCCTGACCGGGCGCTTCACTCCCCGGCGGTCGCCGGCTGGGCTGCCGCCCGGGCCTCGTCGGCCTTGCCGGCCTTGCCTGCCCTGCGCTTGACGATCAGCATCGACGCGATACCGAGGGCGACCGCCACCACCAGACCCAGCCACGAGAACCGCTTGAGCCAGGACTCGGCGACGACGCCGACGTAGTGGATGACGGCGGTGGTGCCGCCCGCCCAGACGATGCCGCCGAGGACGTTGGCGATCAGGAACTTCCAGTACGGCATCCGCAGCACGCCGGCCAGCGGACCCGCGAAGATGCGCAGCAGGGCGACGAAGCGGCCGAAGAACACGGCCCACATGCCCCACTTCTGGAAGGACCGCTCGGCGGTGGCGATGTGCCCCTCACCGAAGTGTCCGGGGAACTTCCCGCCCAGCCAGGCCAGGAGTGGCCGGCCACCCTTGCGGCCGACGGCGTACCCGATGGAGTCGCCGATCACCGCGCCCGCGCTCGCGCAGGCGCCCAGGACCAGCGGGTCGATGCCGCCGTGCTGGGAGGAGAGCAGGGCCGCCGAGACCAGGATGATCTCGCCCGGCAACGGAATACCGAGGCTCTCCAGACCGATGACCAGCCCGACGACGGCGTACACGGCCGCCGCGGGCACCGTGTCGAGCCACTCCTGGACGTGCAAGGCCTGACCCTCCGCATTCGCGTCTCCGCTGCGTTCCGGGTGGGCCCAGCGCCTGTCCTGTCCGCTTCCCGGGTGCGCCTCGACGAGGCGCACCCGGGAAGCCTACCGGGTCGCCCGGCGTCAGCTGTTGGGACGCAGGGTCCATATGACGGACATCTCACCGGTGACCGCGCCGTCCTCGCGCCGGATGGCGACGCTCACCGGGAACTCGGGGCGGCTGCCCGCGTCCAGCTCCGCGACCACCTCGGCGGCGGGGCGGCCGAGTGTCGCGGTGGCCGTGACCGGGCCGAGCGCGATCTTCTTGAAGGCGATCTCCGCGGAGACCGGCAGCGGCACCGCCCGGGAGAGCTGGTCGCCGAACGCGGCCAGCACGATCGCTCCGCTCGCCGACTCGCCCAGCGTGAACATGGCGCCGGCGTGCGGACCGCCGACGTGGTTGCGGTATTCGCTCTGGTCCGGAAGGGCCAGTACGGCCTTGTCCGGAGTGGTCTCCAGGTACGCGAGGTTCAGGGTCCGGACCATCGGCACCGTGGCGGCGAGCAACTCGCCGATCGACATCTGGTCTGCGCTCATGCCGGAAGGTTACCCATGAGTAGCATTCAAGGGCCAGGCACGAGCCAGGCACCCGCGTTGATCGCCGTATGCTTGCCGCCCATGTGGCCAGGAGAGCAGTCACCCACCGGCGGGCCGGGCCCGAGGCAGCCCCATCCGTACCAGCAGCCCGGCCACCAGCCGCATCAGTCGCACCAGCAGCAACAGTCCCACCAACCGCACGCCGGGAAGCAGCAGCCCGCCCCGTGGTACGCCCCCACCGTCACGGCCATCCCGCCCCCCGGGCGGGGACCGCGCGGACGTACGAAGGTGGTGGCGGTCGCCGCCGCCGCGGTCGTCGTGGTGGCCGCCGCCGCGACCGGGACCGTCCTGCTGGGCGGCGGCGAGGACGACCGGGCCGAGCCCGGCCCCACCGCCGCCTCGACGCCCGCGACGGCCGCCGACAACCCGCGGAACGGGGACGAGGGCCGGCAGCCGGCCGTCGAGGGCTGGACCGTCGTGACCAACGCCGACCAGGGCATCGCCTTCGACGTACCGGCCTCCTGGAAGCGGCAGTCGCCCGACTGGGTCACCTACGTCGCCGAGGACGACGACCCCGAGGAGAAGCCCCTGGTCGCCATGAAGGCCCCGGCCGTCCTCAAGGAGAAGTGGTGCGGGACGGACGGCGACCGCGACGGCTCCGTCGAACACACGTCCCTGGCCGGCGCGGGCACCCGCGGCGACAACGGTGCGCGGAGCACGGAGGAGATCGCCCGGACCGACTCGGCGGCCTGGGTGTACGGGGGCTTCGCCCAGCCGGAGCGGGACAAGGTCTCGACGGGTCCGGTGACCTCGTTCACCACCGCCTCCGGCATCGAGGGCAGCGTCGCCACCTCACGGTCGTCGGGGATCCGGAAGAAGGGCAAGTGCGACGTGGACGGCAAGGCGACGACGTTCGCCTTCGAGGCCGCCGACGGCGACCTGGTCTCCTGGTCGTTCTTCGGCGCCGCGGACGTCGGCGACGAGGTGCCGGACGCCACCGTCCGGAAGATCCTCGCCACGGTCAGGGAGTACACGCCGGCGGATTCCTGAGGCGTCGGCCTTCCGTTTCCGCGGAGCCCAAGGGCCGCTGCCGGGAAGCGCGTTCCGGGATTCGGTACGTCCCTGACAAGGGCTGGTGACCGAATCGTGTCCTGGGCGGCATTAGGGTGACTGCTCATGTGGCCAGGACAGCAGCCGCCCGGGGGCGAGCAGAACCCGCAGAACAATCCGTACCAGCAGCCGGGGTACCAACAGCCGAATCCCTACCAGCAGCCCGGTTACCAGCAGCCCGGCTACCAGCAGCAGCCCGGCACGTACGAGCAGCCTCAGTGGGGTGTTCCGCAGCCCGCCGGGGCCGCGCAGCCGTCTCCGGGCGGCGGCGGTGGCGGGAACCGGACGAAGGTGGTCGCGATCGTCGCGGCGCTCGCCGTGGTGGTGGCCGCCGGTGTCACCGGGTTCCTGGTGCTGGGCGGTGACAAGGACGACCAGGCGGACGACGGCAAGGACAAGAAGCCGTCCGCGAGCGCGTCCGCCGACAAGCCCGAGACCCCGTCCACCGACCCGAGCGCGTCCGGCGGCGGGGACAACCCGCGGGGCGGAGAGGGCGCGAAGGCGACCATCGACGGCTGGAAGGTCGTCGCCAACCCGCGCTTCGGCACCATGTTCGACGTGCCCGCCGACTGGGAGATCGACACCGTCGACATGAGCGTCGGTTTCGAGTGGGAGGAGAAGGACGGGAAGATGGGCCGCACCTCGGTCACAGCCCCGACCTATCTGAAGTCCGAGTGGTGCACGAGTGACGAGAACAAGGACGGCCGCAAGGAGAGCACCGCCCTCGCCACCGCCGGGACGCGTGGTGAGGAAGGAGCCACGACCACCGACCAGGCGGCCGAGACGCGGGTGCCGTGGTGGATCTTCGGCGGGTACACGCAGCCGGACATGAAGAGCGTGAAGTACGGCAAGCCGAAGGCGTACACGACCACGTCCGGCATCGAGGGCAGCCTCATCACGGCGCACTCGGAGGGCACCCCCCAGAAGGGGAAGTGCGACACCGAGGGCAAGGCGACCACCTTCGCGTTCAAGAACGGCGCGGGCGACTTCGTCACGTGGAACCTGTACGGCGTCAAGGGCGTCGACGAGGAGATCCCGGAGGCGACGGTCCAGAAGATCCTGAGCACCGTGCGCCTCACCGAGGCCCCGCCGACCGGCACGTAGGCACCCGGCGGGCGGCGCCGCGCGCGCCGCTCAGCCGATGCCGAACGCCCCGGCGGGAGGCTCGGGCGACGGCACGGCGTCCTCGTCCCGCACCGGCCGGGCCTCGCCGACGAAGTCCCGCAGGGCGGGCCCGTGCTCGACCCTGGCCGGGAAGGCGTCGGCGGCGGTACGCCGGGCCAGGGCCGCCGTGTCGAGCGGCCGGTGCGCGGCGACGAGGACGGCGTTGCCGAAGCGGCGTCCGCGCAGCACACCTGGTTCGGCGACCAGCGCCAGCTCCGCGAAGAGCGTGGCGAAGCCCGCCAGTTGGCCGCGCAGGAAGGAGAACGGCGCCCCGTCGGCCAGGTTGGCCACATACACGCCGTCGGCGCGCAGCACCCGTGCCGCCTCGCGGGCGTAGGCGACGGACGTCAGGTGCGCGGGCACCCGCGAGCCCCCGAAGACATCGGCGACCAGGACGTCCGCCGAGTCCGCGGGGGCGGCCTCCAGCCAGGCGCGGGCATCGGCACCGTGCGCGGTGATGCCCGCGCCGTCCGGGAGCGGCAGGTGCTCGGCGACCAGGTCCAGCAGGCCCCGGTCGGCCTCCACCACGTCCTGCCGGGAACCGGGCCGGGTCGCGGCCAGGTACCGGGGCAGGGAGAACGCGCCCCCGCCCAGGTGCAGCACGTCCAGCGCACGCCCCGGCTCGGCGACCGTGTCCAGGACGTGGCCGAGCCGGCGCGTGTACTCGAACTCCAGGTGCGCCGGCTCGTCCAGGTCGACGTACGACTGCGGCGCCCCGTCGACGGTGAGCAGCCAGGCCCGCCGCCGGTCGACGTCGGGCATGAGCTTGGCGGTGCCGTGGTCGGTGACGCGGCTGACCGGTATGGCTTCGTTCACCTCCTCATTGTGCCCGGCCCCCGTCCGCTCCGGCCCTCACCCGACTCCGGTCACGGTCCCCGCCCCCACGGTCCGCCCGCCCTCGCGGATGGCGAACCCCAGGCCGGTCTCCAGCGGCACGTCCCGTCCCAGCTCCACCGTCATCGTGACCGTGTCCCCGGGTCGCGCCACCGCCACCGCGCCGAGGTCGACGTCCCCGACCACGTCCGCGGTCCGGATGTAGAACTGCGGCCGGTAACCGGTGGCGACCGGTGTCGAACGCCCGCCCTCGCGCGCCGACAGCACGTACACCCGCGCCGTGAAGCGCCGCGCGGGAACGACACTGCCCGGCGCGGCGACCACGTGCCCCCGTCGCACCGTGTCGCGGGCGACACCGCGCAGCAGCAGGGCCACGTTGTCCCCGGCCTGCGCCTCCTCCATCGGCCGGCCGAAGGTCTCCAGCCCGGTGACGACCGTCTCGACGGACGCCCCCAGCACCTCGACCCGGTCCGAGACGTGGACGGTGCCGCGCTCCACCGCGCCGGTCACGACCGTGCCGCGGCCGGTGATGGTGAGCACGTTCTCCACGGACAGCAGGAACGGCGCGTCCAGATACCGCTCCGGCATGGGCACGTACGTGTCCACGGCGTCGAGCAGCGCCTCGACGGACGCGGTCCACCGCGGGTCGCCCTCCAGGGCCTTCAGCCCCGAGACCCGCACGACGGGCACGGTGTCGCCGCCGTAGCCGTGCGCGGTGAGCAGGTCCCGCACCTCCAGCTCGACCAGGTCGGTCAGTTCCCCGTCACCCGCGTCGGCCTTGTTGAGCGCGACCACGATGTGGTCGACGCCCACCTGCCGGGCGAGCAGGACGTGTTCGGCGGTCTGCGGCATGATCCCGTCCAGCGCGGAGACGACGAGGATCGCCCCGTCGAGCTGGGCGGCGCCGGTGACCATGTTCTTGACGTAGTCGGCGTGGCCCGGCATGTCCACGTGCGCGTAGTGCCGGGTGTCGGTCTCGTACTCGACGTGCGCAATGTTGATGGTGATGCCGCGCGCCGCCTCCTCGGGGGCCCGGTCGATGCGGTCGAACGGCACGAACGTGCCGGTGCCGCGCTCGGCGAGGACCTTGGTGATGGCGGCGGTCAGGGTGGTCTTGCCGTGGTCGACATGGCCCATCGTGCCGATGTTCAGATGTGGTTTGGTGCGGACGTACGCCGTCTTGGACATGGCGGTACCTCGAAGCCTCGTGGCGGTGGTGGGGACCCCGGGGACTGGCCGACCCTCCCCCTGCGGGGTCCGCCGGACGATCCGGGGAGGGTCAGCTTCGGGCGCCGTCGACGGCGGCCGGCAGGAAGAGGACGGCAGCCTTCGGCGCATCCGCGACCGCGGATGCCGCGAGGTGGAAGGCGTACCGGAACATGCCGTCGATCCTTGCCGACGCTTTGCCCCACGTCGAATGGTTCTCTGTGGCACGGGCGTTCGAAACCGCTCCGGGTCTTCCCGGCCCGTCACGGCCCGCTACGGACCGATGTTCCGCAGCGCCTCCCGTACGGACAGCGGCGCGAGACGTCGCCCGTGTTCGGACACGAAGGCGCGTACGGTGTCCGGGTCGGTCCTGGCGTACTCGCGCAGGCACCAGCCGATGGCCTTGCGGACGAAGAAGTCGTCGTGGCCCGACTGGCGCAGGCAGTAGCCGAAGAGACGCTCGGCGTCGGTGCGTTCCCTGTAGCGCAGCTGGTGGAGCAGGGCCGCGCGAACCAGCCACAGGTCCTCGTCCGCGATCCAGGCGTCCATCTCGCCCGTGAGGTCCCGGTCGGCCGCGACGAGCCCTCCGACGACGTGCGCGGCGAGCGGATCGACGGTGTCCCACCACGGCACCGTGGTGAGCAGATGCCGGACCACGGGCAGAAATCCGGAAGAGCAACACGTCACATGGCGGCGCAGGTAGTCGACGGCGAAGTAGTGGTACTCGCGCTCGGGCAGCCGCCAGCAACGCAGCGCGACCGCGGCGCAGTCCGACTCGCCCGGGCGGGGCAGCCCCTCCAGGACGGTGCGGGACAGGGCACGGCGAACAGGCGAGGTCAGCCCCAGGAAGGGAGCCACGTCCTTCATGTACGCCCGCGCGGCCACGGCCCGCTCGGGATCGGCCGCGGCGGCGTACACGACGGGGAGCCGCTCCAGTACCGTGTCGGCGAGAGGGCTGCGCGGAGCGTCCGGAATCCCCTCGGCTGTGACGGTCATGAGACGCACCATACGGCGATCACACACATTTGTCGGTTAGTGTCACCGGATGTTCGATGCCACCACCCGCTCTGGGGGCACCGCCACGGTCTCTCCCCGGACCGCGGCGACAGAGCTCGCCGTCGCCACCGCCGCCGCGCCCGTCGAACCGACCGGCTTCGCCGCCCGCGTGACGAGAGTGCTGCTCTCCCCCTGGTCCCGGCTCTCCCTGCTCGTCGCCCTGCTGGCCTCGGCCGCGACCGCGGTTCTGCTGTTCCAGCCGCAGCAGTTGCTGACCGACGGCTGGCCACCGCAACTCGGTGGAGCCGCGGCGGCGGTCGCCTACGCGGTGGCGTACGGACTGTGCACCGTCGCCTTCGTACCGCGTCCGCTGCTGAACCTGGCGGCCGGCGCGCTGTTCGGATCGCAGATGGGACTCGCCTCCGCCCTCGCGGGGACGGTACTCGGCGCCGGGATCGCCTTCTGCCTCGGGCGGGCGCTGGGCCAGGAGGCGCTGCGCCCGCTGCTGCGGGGCAAGTGGCTGAAGGCCGCGGACGGGCAGCTCAGCCGGCACGGTTTCCGCTCCATGCTGGCGGCTCGGCTGTTCCCCGGGGTGCCGTTCGCCGCCGCCAACTACTGCGCGGCCGTCTCCCGCATGGGGCTGCTGCCCTTCCTGCTGGCGACGGGGCTCGGGTCGATCCCCAACACCGCCGCCTACGCCGTCGCCGGCGCCCGCGCCTCGACGCCGACCTCCCCCGCCTTCCTGATCGCGCTGGCCTGCATCGCCCTGCCGGGACTGGCGGGCGCCGTGGTGGCCTGGCGCAAGCGCAACCAGCTGCGCGGGCGCTGACCGGGCGTCACACCGCCACCCGGACCGGCGCGGTGACGAGCCCGCCCGCCTCGTACGTCGCCCGCCTCGCACATCGCACGCGGGCCGCGCGCTCGTGTCGGACCCCGCCGCGGCGGGGCCGGTCCGCCATGTCACCTGGATTTCACCCAAGGACGCTACGCTGCCCCTCGGCGCGCCCTGATCCCGATCAACCGCACACGGCGGTCCGGTGCGCCCATCGACCGTTTCTCGCTCGGCACTTGGACTCCGTAACCTCATGTCTTGGTTTGAATCCCTCATCCTCGGACTCGTCCAGGGGCTGACCGAGTTCCTCCCCGTGTCCTCCAGCGCGCACCTGCGTCTGACCGCGGCGTTCTCCGGCTGGCACGACCCGGGCGCGGCCTTCACGGCGATCACGCAGATCGGCACCGAGGCCGCCGTTCTCATCTACTTCCGCAAGGACATCGGGCGGATCATCTCGACCTGGACGCGGTCGCTCACGAACAAGGAACTTCGCAGCGACCCCGACGCGCGCATGGGCTGGCTGGTGATCATCGGCTCGATCCCGATCGGCGTGCTGGGTCTGACGCTCAAGGACCAGATCGAGGGACCGTTCCGCGACCTGCGGATCACCGCGACCATGCTGATCGTCGTCGGTGTGATCATCGGCGTCGCGGACCGGATGGCCGCGAGGGACGAGAAGGGCGGCCGGCACCGCGCGCCCCGGCGGCGCAAGGAACTGGAGAACCTCAGCGTCCGGGACGGCCTGATCTACGGCCTCTGCCAGGCGGCGGCCCTCGTTCCCGGCGTCTCCCGCTCCGGGGCCACCATCAGCGGCGGCCTGTTCATGGGGTACCGGCGCGAGGCCGCGGCCCGCTACTCGTTCCTGCTCGCGATCCCGGCGGTGCTCGCCTCCGGTCTGTTCGAGCTCAACGACGCGATGGAGAACGACCACGTCTCCTGGGGGCCGACGCTCTTCGCGACGGTCATCGCCTTCGCCACCGGGTACGTGGTCATCGCCTGGTTCATGAAGTTCATCTCGACCAGGAGCTTCATGCCGTTCGTCTGGTACCGCATCGCGCTCGGCATCGTCATCATCGCGCTGGTCGCGACGGGTGTCCTCAGCCCGCACGCCGCGGAGTCGTCGGGCTGACCGCATCCGCCTCGGTAGCCGTCCGGTAGCGCACTGTCAGTGCTTGCCCCTAGGCTTGTCCGCATGTCCCCCGATTCCGTGACTCCTGGTTCCGTGCGGTCCGCCGCGGAGCTGAACGACAAGATCCGTGCGCTGTGGCGGCGCGCGGGCGGGACCCTGTCGGCGCAGGAGCGTGTGGAGTACGAGTTGCTGGTGGTCGAGTGGGCGACCGCGATCCGCGGCGAGGTCATCGAGGCGGCCTGACGGCCGGGCACCGCCCGCCGCCGGCACCCGGCGTCGGCGTCCACCCACGGCGCCGTTCTCGGAAGTCAGCGGCCACCGGCCACCCGAAGCACCGTCCCCGTCGTGTACGACGCGTCCGGCGACATCAGCCAGGAGATCGCCGCGGCGATCTCCTCCGCCCGGCCCGCACGCCCCAGCGGAACGGCGGCTCCCATCCGCAGCGCCCGGTCCGGGGCGCCCATCGCCGCGTGCATCTCCGTGTCGACGACCCCGGGCGCGACGGCGTTGACGCGGACGCCGTCCGGGCCGAGCTCCTTGGCCAGGCCCAGGGTCAGCGCGTCGACGCCCGCCTTGGACGCCGCGTAGTGGACGTACTCCCCGGGGCTGCCGATGGTCGCGGCGCCCGACGACACGTTCACGATCACACCGCTCCCCCGCGCGGTCATCAGCCGGGCGGCGCGCCGGGCGCACAGCAGCACGCCCAGCAGATTGACGTCGAGGACCCGGCGCAGGTCGGCGGTGTCGCTGTCGGCGAGCCGCCCCAGCGGGCCGGTCACCGCAGCGTTGTTCACCAGCCCCGTCACCGGCCCGAGCCGCTCCCCCGCCACCTCGAAGAGCCGCTCGACGTCGGCCTCGACCGACGTGTCCACCCGTACGGCGACCCCGCGGCCGCCCGCCTCGCGCACCCCCGCCACGACCGCCTCCGCGGCCGCCGGGTCCCGCACGTACCCCACCGCGACGTCGTGGCCGTCCGCCGCGAGCCGCAGACAGGTCGCCGCGCCGATTCCGCGGCTGCCACCGGTGACCACCGTGACGGGACGCTCCATGAGTTGCCTCCAGCAGTAGATCGGGACCCCGAGAGGGACCGAGAGAAGTCGAGAGGGACTGAGAGGGACTGAGAGGGACTGAGAGGGACTGAGAGTTGTTTGATCGATCATCGATCATCGTAAGTGAGGTCACCGGCTCGGCGCGCCACGTCACGCACGACCGGTGTGATCGACTGAATCCGCCCTCGTCGAGAGCGCACACTGAAGGGACCACGGGGTAGGGAGGCGCCCATGAAGACGCTCGGCCACTGGCTCGCCTCCCCGTGGCGGCGCTCGGCTGCCGCCGCGGTCGCCGGCGCCCTGCCCGTGCTCGCCTTTCCGGGTCCGGCCCTGTGGTGGTGGGCCTGGGCCGCGCTGGTGCCCTGGCTGCTGCTGGCCCGGACGGCGCCGACCTGGAAGCGCGCGGCGTACGACGGGTGGTGCGGCGGCTTCGGGTTCATGCTGGCCATGCACCACTGGCTGATGCCCAACCTGCACGTGTTCACGTTCGTCATCGCCGCGCTGCTCGGCGCGCTCTGGGCGCCGTGGGGCTGGCTGGTGCGCCGGCTGCTGGGCGGGGCGCCCTCGGCCCGCCGGGCCGCTGCGGCGCTGGTGGTGCTGCCGTCGGGCTGGCTGGCGGTGGAGCTGGTCCGTTCCTGGGAGGGGCTCGGCGGCCCCTGGGGTGTCCTCGGCGCGAGTCAGTGGCAGGTGGCGCCGGCGCTGCGGCTCGCCTCGGTGGGCGGGGTGTGGCTGCTGAGCTTCCTCGTGGTGGCCGTCAACGTCGCCGTCGCGGTACTCGTCGCCGTCCGCCGGGCCCGCATGCCCGCCCTGGCCGGCCTGGTCGCCACCGCCGCCGCCACCTCCGCGGCCTGGGTCTGGTCGCCGCGTCCCGACACGGACGGCGAGCGGGCCGCGATCGCCGTGGTGCAGCCCGGCATCGTCGCCGGGGCGGCGAGCGCCGACCGGCGCTTCGACCGCGAGGAGGAGCTGACCCGCCGGCTCGCCGACCGGGATGTCGACCTGATCGTCTGGGGCGAGAGCAGCGTCGGCTTCGACCTGGACGACCGGCCCGACCTGGCGCGGCGGCTCGCGTCGCTGTCGCGGGAGACCGGTGCGGACATCCTGGTCAACGTGGACGCGCGGCGCTCCGACAAGCCCGGCATCTACAAGAGTTCCGTGCTCGTCGGCCCCGACGGCCCGACCGGCGACCGGTACGACAAGATGCGGCTCGTCCCGTTCGGGGAGTACGTCCCGGCCCGCTCGCTGCTCGGCTGGGCCACCTCCGTCGGCGAGGCGGCGGGCGAGGACCGCAGGCGGGGCACCGAGCAGGTGGTGATGGACGTCGGGGACGGGCTGCGGATCGGGCCGATGGTGTGCTTCGAGAGCGCGTTTCCCGACATGAGCCGCCGGCTGGCCGCCGACGGCGCCGAGGTGCTGCTCGCCCAGTCGTCGACGTCGACCTTCCAGCACACCTGGGCACCGGAGCAGCACGCCTCGCTCGCCGCGCTGCGCGCCGCCGAGACCGGGCGCCCGATGGTGCACGCGACCCTGACCGGTGTCTCCGCCGTCTACGACGCGAACGGCGCGCGGATCGGCTCGTGGCTCGGCACCGGCGCGAGCGCCTCACGGGTGTACGAGGTGCCGCTCACGCACGGCGGCACACCGTACGTCCGCCACGGCGACTGGGCGGTGCACGCGGCGCTGCTGGTCCTCGCGGCCTGGGCCGCCGCCGAGGGCGTACGGACGGCGCGGGTCAGGCGGAGCGCTCCGCCACCTCCCGCACCACCCGCTCGCACAGCTCATGGGTCTCGAGCGCGTCGCGGGCACTGAGCACCTTGCCGGCGCGCACGGCGTCGAGGAAGGCGAGTACCGCCTGCTCGATACCGCGCTGACGGGCCACCGGGACCCAGTCGCCGCGCCGCCGCACGGTCGGCTGGCCCTTGTGGTCGATCACCTCGGCGAGGTTGACCACCTGGCGCTTGGTGTCCTGACCGGAGACCTCGAGGATCTCCTCCGCCGAGCCGCTGAGCCGGTTCATGACGCCGAGCGCGGTGAAACCGTCCCCGGCGAGCTGGAGCACGACGTGGTGGAGCAGGCCGTCCTCGACGCGGGCGCGCACGGTCACGTCGTCCACCGTGCCGGGCGCCAGGAAGCGCAGCGTGTCGACGACGTGGATGAAGTCGTCGAGGATCATGGTGCGCGGTTCCTCGGGCAGGCCTATGCGGTTCTTCTGCATGAGGATCAGCTCGCGCGGGTGCTCGGCGCACTGCGCGTACCCGGGGGCGTGGCGCCGGTTGAAGCCGACGGCGAGGCCGGTGTCCCGTTCCTCGGCGAGGGCCACCAGCCGCTCGGAGTCGGCGAGTTCGTAGGCGAGCGGCTTGTCGACGTAGGTCGGGACGCGGGCCTCCAGCAGTCGGGTCACGATCTGCGGGTGGACGGCCGTCGGCGCGTGCACGAAGGCGGCGTCGAGGCCCTCGGCGAGGAGCGAGTCGAGGTCCGCGTGGCGCTGCCCGTCCGCAAGGCGCAGTCCGTCGGCGACCCGGGTGAGCGTCGCCGGGGTACGGGTCTGCAGGTGCAGTTCGACGCCGGGAAGGGTGGCGAGCACCGGCAGGTAGGCCTTCTGCGCGATGTCGCCGAGTCCGATGCAGCCGACCTTCACGGGGTGTGCTCCTCTGACGTTCGCCGACCTGGGTCTGCTGGGAAGCATACGGCGTCCCCCACTCTCGGCTTCGCTCGAGCGGTCGGGGCCCCCGCCGGGGGCCGCCAGTCGGCGATGCCGTCGAAGCCGCGCAGGAAGAGGGCGGGCCCGGCCTTGGACAGCGCGGCCATCGCGGTGTCGCGTACGGCGATCCCGGCGCGGTTGGTCATCAGGTTGAGCCGGGCGACCTTGACGGCCCGGCGGGCGACGGCGGTCGTACGGGGGAGCCGGGCGGCGGTGTAGGCGGCGAGGTCGTCGTGGTGGTGCGCGAGCACGATCGCGTCCTCGACGGCCTGGTTGCCGCCCTGGCCGAGGGTCGGCGGCATGGCGTGCGCGGCGTCCCCCAGGAGGACGGCCCTGCCCTGGTGGTAGGCGGGCAGCGGCTCGGCGATGTGGTGCACGTCGTGACGGAGGACGTCCTCGGGGCGGGCGGCGGCGAGGACGGCGGGGATCGGCTCGTGCCAGTCGCCGTACCGGCGCAGCAGCTCGGCCCTCTCGTCGGCCGCGTGTCCGCCGGCCGGGGCGACGGCGGCGGCGTAGGCGTAGACCCGGCCGTCCCCCATCGGGTGCGTGCCCCAGATGCGGCCCCGGCCCCAGGACTCGTGCGAGGCGAACTCGACGCCGGGTACCGGGACCACGACACGCCAGGTGGTGAAGCCGGAGTAGACGGGGCCGGGGTGGTGCGGGAACAGCGTGCCACGTACGCCGGAGCGGATGCCGTCGGCTCCGACGACCAGGTCGGCCTCCAGCTCGCCGTCGGGTGTACGCACGCGGGCCGGCCGGTCGCTGCCGCCCGGGTCGGCGAGCGTCGCGTCGGCGGCGGTGCGGACGGCACCGGGCGGCAGTCGCGCGGCCAGGCGGTCGATGAGGGCGGCCCGGTGCACCAGCACCAGCGGACCGCCGAACCGTGCGGCCGCGGCCTCGGCGTCGGAACGGGAGAGCCAGCGCCCGCCCGGCGTGCGCAGTCCCCCGTCGCCCTGCCAGGCGGCGAGGTCGCGGATCTCGTCGCCGAGGCCGATGACGTCGAGGGCGCGCAGGGCGTTGGGCGACAGGGAGATGGCCGCGCCGACCGGCTGGAGCGAGGGGGCGCGCTCCAGGACGGTGACCCCCAGGCCGCGGCGGTGCAGGGCCACCGCCGCGGTCAGGCCGCCGATTCCGCCGCCGATCACTACGGCCTGCCTGGTCCGTGTCATGGCTCCTCCTCCGACTCACCACTCGCGCACTACAGACGTAGTGACGCCTGCCGTCCCGACTGTACTACAGACGTAGTGAGGCGGGTAGGTTGATCCCATGTCCGCACGCACCGCCTCTTCCCCGCCCCCGGCCGGCGCCTCCCGCGCCGACCTCGTCGCCGACGCCGCCCTCACCCTGCTCGCCGAGCGCGGGATGCGCGGACTCACGCACCGCGCGGTCGACGAGGCGGCGGGACTCCCCCAGGGCTCCACGTCCAACCTGGCGCGCACCCGGCAGGCACTCCTGGAACTGGCGGTGCGACGCCTGGCCGACCGGGAGGCGCGGGTGCTGGGTCTGGACGAGATGCCGGACCCGCGCCACGGCCTGGACTCGCTGGTGGACGCGCTGGCACTTTCGGCGCACCGCGCCCTGACCCGCAACCGCGAGCTGACGCTGGCCCGCTACGAACTGGCCCTGGAGGCCACGCGCCGCCCGGAGCTACGAGCCCACTTCGACGCGGCGGGCGCCCGCTTCCGTGAACAACTCGGCGCCCTCGTCACGGCGATGGGCTCGGCCGACCCGGCACGCCACGTGCTGTCGCTGGTCGCCTGGGCGGACGGACTGATGTTCAGCTGCGTGGCCGGGACCTTCCACGCGGAGGTGCCGGGCCTCGAGGAGGTCCGGGCGGGGCTGCGCGAGATACTGGACGGCATGCTGGACGGCTGAAATCCCCTGGTGGGCGGGGGCCTTCCTCGGCGAGGATGCCGACATGACGAACGAACGCCGCGAACCCGCCGCCGACGCCGACGAACGCACCATGCTGGAGGGCTGGGTGGAGTACCACCGGCAGACCCTCGCGCTGAAGTGCGAGGGCCTCACCGACGCCCAGCTCAGGACCGCCGCCGTGACCCCGTCCACGTTGTCCCTGATGGGGCTGGTGCGACACATGGCGGAGGTGGAGCGGAGCTGGTACCGCAGAGTGCTGGCGGACGAGGACGCGGACCCGATCCACTACACCGACGAGGACCCGGACGGCGACTTCCGGGTGACCGAGGCGGACACCTGGCAGGAGGTCCGTGCCACCTGGCAGGCCGAGATCGAGGCGGCCAGGCGCAACGCGGCCGGCTTCCCCCTCGACGAACCGACCCGCGGCAGGCACCGGCGCACCGGTGAGCGGTACACCCTGCGCTGGATCCACACCCACATGATCGAGGAGTACGCCCGCCACAACGGGCACGCCGACCTGATCCGCGAACGCCTCGACGGCGCCACGGGCGACTGACGTCACCTTGGACGGCCACGGGGCCTCCGTACGGGGCCGGAGATCACCCGTGCGGGGCAACTCCCGCTCTTCCGGCGTCGTGGACGGGGCCCGACCCAGCAGAGTGGCCCGGGTGCATCGAACGACGACCACCGCAACGCTCCTCGTGGCCGCGGCCGTCTCGGCCCTGACCGCCTGTACGACGGTCCAGGGTCCGGCCGCGGCCGACCCGTCGGCGGGCGGCGCCCGCTCGTCCGCGCCACACCCGGACGGCCCGGCCGAGCCACGGGTCGTGCAGGCCCCGGCCCGTGAGGCACTGGAGATGATCGGCCCCTCCCGGACCCCCGACCACGCCTCCGGTGAGCCGCGTCGCACGACGCCCCCGGCGGCCCCGCCCCTGCGAGAACCCCCGGCCGCCCGCGTCCACCCGGAACAGCGGCCGCGCCCCGACCGTTCCAAGGCGCCGGAGCGGGCGCACGGGCCCGAGCGGCCTCGCGCCCAGGTCCCCGACGTTCCGCCGTCGGCCGGCCAGGACGCCGGCCGGAACGCGGACGTGTGCTCCCTCGGCAAACAGTACGGCGGCTGGCGGCCGGGCAGCCCCCAGTCGGTCATCTGCGAGCAGGCATACGGCCGCTGAGCCGCGCTCTCACCCTCGCCCACCGGGACGCTTCGGAGGCCGACCTGCTCCGCACGGCACCGACACCTCCTACGGCCGCTGTCGCGGTGGTCCCCACCGTCCGTCCGGCCGGTCGTGCCGGTCGGGCGTGGGCCCGCCCTCGCCCAGTCGCCGCTCCAGCCGGTCGATCGCCGCGCGCACGCCCTCGCCGTAGCGGTCGGGAGCGAGGGACCCGGCCGCGCCGCGGGCTTGTCGCAGGTGAACGCGGGCGGCCTCGCGGTGGCCGAGCCGGTCGTAGTCGGCGGCCAGGTTCAGGTGCAGCGACGGGTAGAGGGCGCGCGCGGCGAGCGTCCCCCGGAACCGCCCACTGGACCGGTCCTCCGTGAGTTCCTCTGCGGCCGACAACGCCCTCAGGTCCCAGGCCAGTTCGTCCCCCGGGTCGTCCTGGGTGTCGGCCAGGTAGTGGGCCAGGGTGCAGCGGTGCAGCGGATCGCCGTGCTCGCCGATCTCCGCCCACAGGCCGAGGAAGCGATGCCGGGCCTCCTCACGGTCGCCCGCGTGATGCAGCATGACGACCTGCCCGATCCGCGTCAGCACGGCATCCGGCGCCGCCTGCTCCTGTCCCTTGGCCACCGCGTCCTCCGTGCCCCTCGTCGGCTGTCCCCGACGACGCTAACGGCACATATCGGAAATACCGGTCAGGCAGCCCGTGACGCGCACGGGCCGGCCGGTGGCGGCCGGCCCGGCCGTCGGGATCAGCCCAGAGAGGGGATGGTCCAGTCGATCGGCTCGTGCCCCTGCCCCGCGACCGCCTCGTTGATCTGCGTGAACGGGCGGGAGCCGAAGAACTTCTTCGCCGACAGCGGCGAGGGGTGCGCACCCTTGACGACCACGTGCCGCGTCTCGTCGATCAGCGGCAGCTTCTTCTGCGCGTAGTTGCCCCACAGCACGAACACCGCCGGGTCCGTCCGGCCGGCCACCGCGCGGATCACCGCGTCGGTGAACAGCTCCCATCCTCGGGCCTTGTGCGAGTTCGCCTCGCCGGCCCGGACCGTGAGCACCGCGTTGAGCAACAGGACGCCCTGCTTCGCCCACGGGATCAGACAGCCGTTGTCCGGGATCGGGGTGTCCAGCTCCGCGTGCATCTCCTTGTAGATGTTCCGCAGGGACGGCGGCACCTTCACGCCCGGCCGGACGGAGAAGCACAGACCGTGCCCCTGGCCCTCGCCGTGGTACGGATCCTGCCCGAGGACCAGCACCTTCACCTGGTCGTACGGCGTGGCCTCCAGCGCCGCGAAGACCTCCTCGCGCGGAGGGTAGACAGGGCCGCTCGCCCGCTCCTCCTCGACGAACTCCATCAGCTCCTTGAAGTAGGGCTTGTGCAGTTCGCCGCCCAGCACCTCGCGCCAGGACTCGGGCAGCATGGCGATGTCGGTCACGTGAACTTCCTTACGCTGTGCGGTCGCTTCCACTGCTGAAGAACCTACCGGCGACCACTGACAATCAGAGCGCCCGCCTGCGCTCGACGGCGCCTACCAGCTGGTCTTCCGGTACAGCTGCCACATCATCATGATCGACGAGGGGTCCATGGCCCGCTCCGCGCCCGAGATGTCCGTGCTGACGGCCACGTACTGCTTGCCCTGCCACACCGGCAGCAGCCGCGCGTCGTCCAGGAGGATCTGCTGCGCCCGCTCGAACTCCTTCTCCACGTTGGCGCGGTCGCTCTCCTGGCGCGAGCGGGGCAGCAGCTCGCCGGTGATCTCCGGTGCGAGGTAGGGCGTGCCGAGCGCGTTCTGCTCGCCGACGAAGGGCGCGATGAAGTTCTCCGCGTCCGGGAAGTCGGGGGACCAGCCGCGCCCGAACACCGGGTACTCGCCCTTCTGGTAGCCCTCGACGTACGTCTTCCAGGGTCGGCTCTCGAGGGTGACCGTGAACAGGCCGGAGGACTCGAGCTGGCGCTTGATCTCCTTGAACTCCCGCGCCGTCTCCGAGCCGTAGCGGTCGCTGGTGTACCAGAGGGTCAGCGGGACGGGCTCGGTGATGCCGGCGTCGGTGAGGATCTCGCGGGCCTTGGGGACGCTGGGGTCACCGTAGTCGTCGAAGAAGCCCGTGGTGTGGCCGGTCAGGCCCTTGGGGACCATCGAGTACAGCGGGTCGACGGTGTCCTGGTAGATCTTGTGGGCGATCGCCGCCCGGTCGATCACCTGGGCGACGGCCCGGCGCACCTCCCTGCGGCCCGCCCACGGGTCCTCGGGGTTGAAGACGAGGTAGCGGATCTCCGTACCGCTGCCCTCGACCAGCTGGAGGTCCTCCTCCTTGGCGGCCCCGCTCTGCAGCGTGATGACGTCGTCGGCCGCCAGACCCCGGTAGGTGACCTGGATCTCCCCTGCGCGCAGCGCCTTCACCATGCCGGCGGAGTCCTTGAAGTAGCGGATGGTCACCGCGTCGTTGTGGCGCTCGGCGAAGCCCTTGTAGCGGTCGTTGCGGACGAGTTCGGCCCGCTCGCCCTCCTCGTACGACCGGAGCGTGTACGGGCCCGAGCCGACGACCTCGCCGTCCTCGCGCAGGGCGTCCGCCGGGTAGCCGCCGGGTTCCACGATCGACATCGCGGGCGTGGCGAGCACGAACGGGAAGGTGGCGTCGGGCTTGTCGAGGTGGAAGACCACTTCGCGCTCGCTCGTCACCTGGACCCGTTCGAGGCTGCCCAGCAGACCGGCGGGGCCGCCGTTGACGTTGATGTCCTTGATGCGGTCGATCGAGTGCTTGACGGCCTGGGCGTCCAGCCGGTCCCCGTTGGAGAAGGTCAGGCCTTCCCGCAGCTCACAGCGGTACACCTGGTTCGTGGAGTCGGTGAACGAGCAGTTCTCGGCGGCATCGGGCTCGGGCGCGGTCGCGCCGTTGGGGTAGCTGAGCAGCGTCTGGTGGACGTTGCGGAACAGCTCCCACGAACCGTCCCAGGAGGCGGCCGGATCCAGCGTGCTGGGGGCGCTGGTCGTCCCCACGACGATCGGCCCCTCGTCCCGCGAACTGTCGGACGACAGAATGCCGCATCCGGTGGCCAGCGACGACATGGACACGATGGCCGCCACCCGCCGCAGGCCTCGGTTCCGGTTGAACACGCGCACGCTCCTCGATCCGCCGTACCAAGGGTCGGCAGACCATACCGCAGCGCCACGCCACCTGAACCCCCTTCTGAACAGGGGTTTTGATCAACTGGCCATGACTACGTTGTCATGGCCCCGGTCGTCTCGGAACGCGGACACGGGCGCCGTTCTCGTCGACGGCGCCCGTGTCCGGGACCGGTCCTGGGGTGGGGGCGGCAGCCGGGATCAGGCCACGCCGGCGTTCAGGAAGACGCCGCCGTCGACCACGAGCGTCTGACCGGTGACCCAGCCGGACTGCTCCGAGGTGAGGAACGCGGCGGCGCCCCCGATGTCGGAGGGCACGCCGAGCCGGCCCAGCGGGTAGCCCGCGGCGGCCTCCTCCTCGCGGCCCTCGTACAGGGCGGCGGCGAACTTGGTCTTCACGACGGCCGGGGCGATCGCGTTGACCCGCACCCCGGGCGCGAACTCGTGCGCCAGCTGCGCCGTGAGGTTGATCAGCGCGGCCTTGCTGACGCCGTAGGCGGCGATGAAGGGCGAGGGCGACAGGCCCGCGACGGAGGCGATGTTGACGATCGCGCCGCCGTTGTCCTTCTGCCAGGCGTGCCAGGTGCGCTGGGCGAAGCCGAGCGCCGAGACCACGTTGGTCTCGAAGACCTTGCGCGCGACGTTCAGGTCGAGGTCGGCGATCGGCCCGAACACCGGGTTGGTGCCGGCGTTGTTGACCAGGAAGTCGACGCGGCCGAAGGCCTCCATCGTGCGCTCGACGGCGACGGCCTGGTGGGCCTCGTCGTGCGCCTTGCCGGCGACGCCGATGACCCGGTCCGGGCCGAGCCTGCCGACGGCTTCCTTGAGGGCGTCCTCGCCCCGGCCGGTGATGCAGACGCGGTCACCGCGCGCGACGAGCGCCTCGGCGACGCCGTAGCCGATGCCGCGGCTGGCGCCCGTGACGAGGGCGACCTTGCCGGAGAGCTCGGGGAGTTCAGTCATGTCAGTGGTCCCTAGTCCCAGTGTCCCTAGTCTCCGCGTTCCCTAGTCGAGCGGTCCGCCGGCCACGTACAGCACCTGGCCGGAGACGAAGCCGGCCGCCTCGCCGGTGAAGAAGGCGATGGCGTTGGCGATGTCGTCGGGCTCGCCGACGCGCGCCACCGGGATCTGCGTGGCGGCGGCGGCCTTGAAGTCGTCGAAGCCCATGCCCACGCGGTCGGCGGTGGCCTTGGTCATCTCGGTCGCGATGAAGCCGGGGGCGACGGAGTTGGCGGTGACGCCGAACTTGCCGAGCTCCTTGGCGAGAGTCTTGGTGAAGCCCTGCATACCGGCCTTGGCGGCGGAGTAGTTGACCTGGCCGCGGTTGCCGAGCGCCGACGAGGAGGACAGGTTGACGATGCGGCCGAAGCCGGCGTCCACCATGTGCTTCTGGCAGGCCTTCGACATCAGGAAGGCGCCGCGCAGGTGCACGTTCATGACGGTGTCCCAGTCGGAGACGCTCATCTTGAACAGCAGGTTGTCGCGCAGCACCCCCGCGTTGTTGACGAGGATCACCGGCGCGCCCAGCTCCTCGGCGATCCGCGCGACGGCTGCCTCGACCTGCGACTCGTCGGAGACGTCGCAGCCGACCGCGATCGCCTTGCCGCCGGCCGCGGTGATCTTCTCGACGGTGTCCTTGCAGGCGGCCTCGTCGAGGTCGATGACGGCGACGGCACGGCCCTCGGCGGCCAGTCGTACGGCGGTGGCGGCGCCGATGCCGCGCGCGGCTCCGGTGACTACGGCGACCCGCTGCTCAGTGGTGGACATTGCTGCTTCTCCTCGTCCTGGGGATGCGGCCCGTGCGGAGTGTCGCGGTGCGCCCTGGGTGAGCGACCGCTTAGTACCTTCCGCAGACGTGACGCTAGAAGCCCTGGCACCCGGTGTCAACGGGACACCGCGCCGGTGTGATCCATTACCTGGGCTCCCGGGGGGCGGCACCGCGTCCGGCCAACCCGATCGGCCCAGCGCTGCGGGCCCTCGCGCCACCGGCGCCCTAGCGTCGAAGCGCGAGCCACTCGTGGCCGGAAAAGGAGGCGTCCATGCGCCGTCGTACCGGTGCCGCAGGCATAGCCGTCGCGATCGCCGCGATCGTGCCGCTGGCCCACCCCGCACACTCCCAGGGACCGGACTCCTGGGACCTCACCCACCACAAGGCGTCCCGGTCCGCCCTCGGCAGCGACCCGGTCGACCCGTTCGAACCGGACCCGTTCACCCCCGACGCCTTCGATCCGGACGCTCTCACCGGAGACCTGTCCGACGGGGATCGACCCGACGGAGGTCGACCCGACGGAAGCGGAGCCGACGAGGGCCGGCTCGAACAGGGCGCCCTCGACGCGGGCCGGCTCGACGAGTACCGGCCCGACGAGGGCGGAAACGACTCGGGAGGAAGCGACGAGGGCGGGATGGACGAGGGCGGGATGGACGAGGGCGGATACGACCCGGGCCGCCCCGAACAGGGCGGCGCCGGCCAGGACGCCGGCCAGGGCGGGACGGACCAGGGCCGTCGTGACGAGGACCGGCTCGACCAGGGCGGGATCGACGCCGCCGGGAAGGCGGACGGAGGCGCGGCCGGCGCGGCACCGCCGAGGCGGGCCTCGCTCCCGACCATCTCCGCGACCTCGCTGCCTCGTCCCACCCCGACCCCGCCGGCCCCGGCCACCACCACGCCGGTGCCCACCGCCTCTCCCACCGTCGCGCCGACGCTCGGCACGCAGGGCGGAGTCGGCGGTGCCTCGGGTACCGGGCCGAGCGGCCGGGACATCGGCCTCGGGCTGGGCTTCGTGACAAGCGCCGCGCTCGCGGGGGGCTACGCGATCAGGCGCCGCCGGCACATCTGAGGCAGGGCGCGCGAAGCACGGCTAGCGCACCAGCAGGTCGAGGAGCCGTTCGATCTCGGCTGCCGGGTCGGTCGTGAGGCCGGTGTGGACGGGGCCGGGCCGGACGATGGTGGAACGGGGAGCGATCAGCCAGCGGAAGCGGCGGCCGGGGTCGTCGCCGGCCGCCTGGCCCGCCGCGTCGCCGCCGGCGCACACACCCTCGACGGCACGCAGGGCGGCGCGCACGCCGGGCAGGTCCACCGCAGGGTCGAGGGCCAGCAGCCGGGTCTCGTCGAGGTGGGTGCGGGCCCCGACGTAGGACCTGCCCCGGCAGTACAGGAGCACGCCGGCGTTGACACGCTCCCCGCGTTCGACGCGGGGTACGACGCGCAGCAGCGCGTACTCGAAGACGTGGCGGTCGCTCACCGGTCCCCCTTGACGCGTTCGTGGATGGTCGCGGCCCGAGCGAGCAGGGGCCCGGCGTAGGCGCGTCGGAGGTCGTCGGGGGTGGCGAAGCCCGGTTCGTCCAGCAGCCAGACGTCGGGGATCTCGGCGGTGACCTCGGCGAGGAGGTCCTCGGTGACCAGGGGCGCGAGCGCGGCGGCGGCCGAGCGGACGTCCGGCGCGAAGCGCGCGAGGGCGTGGTCGGAGGTGTCGTACGGCCGGGCGGCGGAGGCCTCGGCGCCCGGCCAGTTGTGGTGCCAGATCATGGTCGCGCCGTGATCGATGAGCCACACCTCGCCGCGCCACCGCAGCAGGTTGGGGTTGCGCCAGGACCGGTCGACGTTGTTCACCAGCGCGTCGAACCAGACGACGCGCCCCGCCTCCTCGGCGCTCACCTCGAAGGCGAGCGGGTCGAAGCCGAGCGCGCCGGAGAGGAAGTCCATGCCGAGATTGGTGCCGCCGCTCGTCTTGAGCAGTTCCTGCACCTGTTGGTCGGGTTCGCCGAGACCGAGCACCGGATCGAGGCCGACCGTCACGAGACGCGGCACCCGGAAGCCCAGCCTGCGGGCGAGTTCCCCGCAGACCACCTCGGCGACGAGCGTCTTGCGGCCCTGCCCCGCGCCGGTGAACTTCAGGACGTACGTGCCGAGGTCGTCGGCCTCGACGAGTCCCGGCAGTGAGCCGCCCTCGCGCAAGGGCGTGATGAAACGGGTGGCGGTGACATCTCTCAGCATCCCTGAAGCCAGCCTGCCCCTCGGGCCTCGCGTACGAAGTGTGCATAGTAACCGACCGTGATCATCGGTGCGGTACGCGCCCGCCGCCCGCCCTGCCCGACGCCTCTTCGGCTGTCCCGCCCCGGGTCATTCCGTGGAGAACCGCAGATACGGGGCGACGCTGCGGAGTTTCTCGCAGGTCTCCTCGATCTCCCGTTCGGGGCTGGACTGGGCGGTGACCCCCGCGCCCGCCCGCAGCCACGCCTCGTCCTCCGTGCCGATGAGCGTGCGCAGGACGAGGGCGGCGTCCAGGGCGCCGCGCGTGCTCCCCCGGAACACCGCGCCGCCGTACAGGCCCCGTGGCCCTTCCTCGTGGCGGGCCAGGGTCTCGAGCGCGGCGCGTTTCGAGACCCCGGTGGCGGTTATCGCCGGGAAGAGGGAGGCGAAGGCGTCCCACGGTCCGGCGTCCGGGCGGAGCCGGCCCGTCACCCGTGAGGCAAGGTGCTGCACCGATCCTCGTGGGCGGACCGACATGTACTCCTCGACCACGACGGTGCCGGGGCGGCACACGGCGGCCATCTCGTCCCAGGCCAGGCGTACGGACACGGCGTGCTCGTGTATCTCCTTGGGGTCGCTGAGCAGTTCCGCGCGCCGGCGTTCGTTCTCCGCCGGGTCGGCGCCCAGGGCGCGGGTGCCCGCGAGCGGCTGTGTGCTGACCCGCCCGTCGTCCCCGACCTCGAGAACGGTCTCGGGGCTGAACCCGGCGGCCCGGTAGCCGCCGAGATCCAGCAGGTAGGAACGTGCCGGTGTGTTGGCCCGGCGACCCGCGAGGTACGTCGCGGGGAAGTCCGGGCGGGGTTCGGCGGGCAACGGGACCTTCCGGGAGACCACGGCCTTCTCCAGCAGCCCGGCGCGAATGTCCCCGACCGTGCGGGAGACCGCCTGGCCGTAGGCGGCGGTGCCCACGGAGATGACGCCCTCGGTCCTCTCCCGCGTCGGCTCCTCGCAGGAGGTCCGCCCGGGCGTGGGCTCCGCGAGCAGGTCGGTGACCTTGCGCGCCCATGCCTCGTCCACGGCGCGGACGACCGTCCGCTCGCCGGTGAGCGTCACCTCGACGGACGGGATCAGCGCGTGCAGCAGGGGCCGGTCTCCGGCCGCCTCGGGGTCCGCGTGAAGGAGGTGGGCGAGTTCGAAGGCGGCCCAGCCGTAGAAGCGGCGTCCTTCGTCGCTCTCTTCGCGCAGGGCGGACAGGGCGGTGGCGAACGCCGCCAGTGGCTCCTGGCCGGTGCGCGAGGTCCAGGTACGTCCGGCGGCCCGCGCGGTGATGCCGGTGGCGCCCGCGGTGACACTCGCGTCGGAGCCCGCCGCGAAGTGCCATGTTCCGCCTTCCCCCTCGTACACCACGTACTGGCCGGCCAGTCCCGCCTGTGCGAGGCGGGTGGCGGTGGCCGCCGGGTCGTGGCTGGGCTCCCGGGTGCCGGTGCGGGCGAGCGGTGGGACGGACCTCGCCCATGCCTCCCAGGTGCTGTGGGGTCCGGTGCTCATCGTGTCGTGCCTTCTCTCTGCCGCTGGGTCCGGGTCGAACGCCGATGCCGGGTGAGGAGTCATGACGGTGCCGTCTCCAGTCGCCAGCCGTGGGCCCGCGTCCGCCGTTCCCAGAAGGAGGCGTACGTGCCGTTCTTCGCCACCAGGTCGTCGTGCGTGCCCTGTTCGGTGATCTCGCCGTCCTCCAGGACGAGGATCCGGTCGGCGTTCACGACGGTGCTCAGCCGGTGCGCGACGACCAGGAGGGTCTTGCGGTCCGCCAACGTCCGCACGGCCTGTGCGAACAGCGCCTCGTTCTCCTGGTCGAGGGCGGCGGTGGCCTCGTCGAGGACGAGGATCGGGGCGTCCTTGAGGAGCGCGCGGGCGACGGACACGCGTTGCCGCTGGCCGCCGGACAGACGTGCGCCGCCCTCCCCCACCTTGGTGGCCCATCCCCCGGGCAGCTCCGCGATCACGCGGTCCAGCCCGGACAGGGCGGCGGCCTCGGCCAGTTCGCCGGGGCTCGCGCCGGGGGCGGCGATGCGGACGT
Organism: Streptomyces sp. NPDC017225; assembly: GCF_044331465.1. Classification (NCBI taxonomy): domain Bacteria; kingdom Bacillati; phylum Actinomycetota; class Actinomycetes; order Kitasatosporales; family Streptomycetaceae; genus Streptomyces; species Streptomyces sp. NPDC017225. The sequence continues at coordinate 166,410 of NZ_JBIRNE010000013.1, forward strand.
TCTCCTCGATCGTGCCGTCGAAGAGGTACACGTCCTGGAAGACGAGGGAGACGTGGGCCGCGAGGTCGTCGGCGCCGATCTCGCGTACGTCGACGCCGCCGATGCGGACCGTGCCCTCGGTGGTGTCCCGGAACCGGGTGAGCAGTCCGGCGATCGTGGTCTTGCCCGCGCCGGAGGGCCCGACCAGGGCCGTCATGCTGCGCTCGGGCAGGCGGAAGGTCACGTCCTTCAGGACCGGACGTGCGCCCGCCCCCTGTGCCGGGCCGGCGTCGTAGCGGAAGCCGACGCCGGCGAACTCCACGCTCGCGTCGCGCGGTGTCTTCGGCTCGGCCGGCTGGGGGAACGGTGGTTCGTCGAGGACCGCGCCGAGGCGGTCCAGGGTGTTGCGGGCGATGCGCAGGCCGGCGCCGGCCTCGGCGGCGGACGACACACTGTCGATCAGGCGGACCAGGAGCACGAGAAGCGCCAGCAGGGTGGGCACGGTGAGCGATCCGTCGAGCTGCCAGGACACGCCCAGGGCGAGCAGCAGGGCGAACACGAGCCGGGTGGCGAACGAGAACGAGACCAGGCCGGGCAGCCCCCGGGCGATGAGCCGCCGGTCCGCGCGCGCCTCGGCCACCAGGGCGTCGTCCAGCGCTCCGTGTCCCTCGGCGGTCCGGCCGAACGCCCTCAGTACCGGCTGGTTGCGCGCGTACTCCAGGACCCGGTCCGCGGACTCGCCGATCGCGGCGTCACGGCCGAGGTCGAGCCGGCGCATCACGGCCGTACTCGCCCGCTGGACGGCGAACAGCACGGGCGCGCAGACCAGCAGCACCAGGGCGGTGCGGACGTCGAAGAAGAAGGTGGCGATCACCAGCGTCGCCGGGGTGAGCAGGGAGCTGATGAACGGGCGCAGCAGGTGGGCCGGTGTGCTCATCACCTGGATGACGTTCTGCCCGGCGAGCCTGCTGAACTCGGCTGCGCGGCCGGCGGTGAACCAGCCCAGCGGCAGGCGCAGTGCCTGGTCCGCCAGACGGCGGTGCAGGACCCGGGAGAGCTGGGAACCGACCGTGAACCCGCCGCTGATGGCCGCGCCCTGGAGCACGGCGTGCGCGAGCGCGCAGACGACGAACACCGTCAGCCAGGGCCACACGTCGTCGGGTTCCGGGCCGAGCAGGGTCCGCAGGACGGGCACCAGGAGGGCGAAGGCCACACCCTGCAGGACGGCCGCGCCGCACTGGAGGAGGAGCAGCCGGTTGAGCGGGCGGGAGCCTTCCGGTCCCAGGACCCGGTAGAGCTGACGGATCATCGTGCACTTCCCTCTCGGATGTCGTCCGCGCTGCCCTGGGCGTCCCACAGCGTGGCGTAACGGCCCCGGGCGGCCAGCAGGTCGTCGTGGCGGCCCTGTTCGGTGACGCGTCCGTCCTCCAGCACCACGATGTGGTCGGCGGAGCGGACGGTCGACAGCCGGTGGGCGATGACGAGCAGGGTGCGGCCGGCCGCGAGCGCGGACAGCGCGTCCTGGATCAGCGCCTCGGAGTGCGGGTCGGCGTACGCGGTCGCCTCGTCGAGTACGAGGACCGGGGCGTCGGCGAGCAGGGCTCTCGCGATGGAGAGGCGTTGTGCCTCGCCGCCGGAGAGCGTGACGGCCGTGCCCAGTCCGGTCGTGTAGCCGTCGGGCAGGGCCATGACGCGGTCGTGGATACGGGCGGCGCGGGCGCACCGCTCGACTTCCTCGTCGGTGGCCTCCGGACGGCCGAGGCGGATGTTGTCGGCGACGCTCGCCCGCAGCAGCCGTACGTCCTGGAGGACGAAGCCGACCCGGCGGTACAGCTCGGTCGCGGGGATGTCTCTCAGGTCGGCACCGCCGAGGGTCACCGTGCCGGCTGTGACGTCGTGGAAACGGGGCAGCAGCGACGCCAGGGTCGACTTGCCGGAGCCGGAGGGACCGACCAGCGCGGTGACCGTGCCGGGCGCGAGGTCGAGGTCGACGTCGCTGAGGACGTCGGTCCGCCCGTCGTAGGAGAAGGACACCCCGCGCAGGGAGACGTGGTGGCCGTCCGGCAGAACGGGGTCCGCGGGCTCGGGGAGCGTGGGGGCGTGGAGCAGCTCCGTGACGCGTACGGCGGCGGCCTGGCCGGCCCGGATCTGCTGGATGCGGGGTCCGACGACGCCCATGGGGGCGGCGACGGCGGGACCGAGCAGCAGGAAGGGGACGAGTTCGGCGCCGGTCATCCAGTCCTGGGTGACGAGCACCGTGCCCACCACGGTCAGCAGGAGCAGGACCACGGCCGGGGCGACCACCAGCACGGCGGCGGTGGATGTGACCAGGGTGGACCGGACCCAGCGGGAGAAGAAGTCGGCGAAGCCCTCGGTCGCGTCGACGAAGCGCTCGTGGGCCCTGCCTCCGCGCCCGAAGCTCTTGAAGACGGCGATGCCGGACGCGAACTCCACGGCGGCGGCGGAGATCCGCCCCAGCGCCGCGCCGAACTCGGCCATCTGCGCCGCCGCGCCCGCCATGGCCCGGCTGAACAGGAACACGCCGAGCGACAGGGGCACGACCGCGACCAGGGCGAGACGCCAGTCGACGGTGAACAGGTAGACCAGGGCAGGCACGGGCGCGGTGAGCACCGCGACGACGTCGAGCAGGGTGTGGGCGAACAGCGTGTGCAGCGCGCTCACGTCGTCCTGCACCGCCTGCTTGACCTCGCCGGTGCCCCGGTCGGTGAGCCGGCCGAGCGGCAGCCGCCCGATGTGCCGGGCGAGGCGGCGGCGGAGGGCGAGCTGGAGGTCGTTGTCGGCGACGTGGGCGAGGGCGCCGGCCGCCGTGCCGCACACCAGGGCGAGCAGCCCCGCCGCGCAGGCCAGCACGACCATCGGCCACAGGGCGTCACCGTCGGCAGGGTTCCCTCCGGTGAGACGGTCGGCGATCTCGGAGACGGCGATGAACGGCACCACTGAGGCGAGGGCCGCGACGGTCTGGAGGCCGACGGCGACGGCGAGTCGGCCCCGGACGGGTTCGGCCAGCGCGCGAAGCGGGCGCGGGGGTGCCGCGGTGCCCGCGCCGGGGGCCGCCGGGCCCTGGGTCACCGGGTCCGGGCCGGACTCGGGAGGCTGTGACTTCACTTGACGAGTACTCCGATTTCGGGGATGGGCCGGCCGCCCGCCTCGGTGACGCGGCGGCTGGTCATGCCTGCCTCGCGGGCCAGCCGGGCGACGTCGAAGGTGTGCCAGTCGTAGCTGTCGGCGACCTCGCGCACGGTGCGGCCGTCGCGCAGGACCTTCCAGGTCGTGGTGAACCGCATGGCGTCGCCCTCGATGGGTTCGCCGCCGATCCACCACTCGTACGTCTGGCGTCCGATGGTCTCCCTCAGGGACATCACCGGAGGGATGACGCGGGGCGAGGAGACGCCCATCAGCTCCACGACGATGGGCGCGCCGTCCGGCAGGCGGGCCGCGAGCCGCTTCCACAGCGCCACGCGTTCGGGGACGGTGAGATGACCGGCCACGCCGAAGACGACGACCGCGGAGAGCCGTTCGGGAAGGACGAGGTCCTGAGCGGCGCCGTCGGCCACCGTCACCCGGCGCCGCAGGTCCGGGTCGCGGGCGACCCGGGAGGTGAGCATGGCCCGCATGGTGGCCGACGGCTCGGCGGCGAGGATCTCCGCGTCGGGGAGTGCGGCGGCGATGACCTCGGTCACACGTCCGGTGCCCGCGCCGATCTCCAGGACGGGGCCGTGCGACACGTCCAGACCGGCGAGGACGCGGGACAGCGGGGGGCCGCTGCTGGCGGTGTGCCGGGTGGCGACCAGCTCGTAGAACTCGGCCGAGGTCGAGTAGTAGTCGATCACGATGGTCTCCAGGCGGGACGGATGCCGGCGGCGGACGTAACCGGCCGGGTGGGAGCGGCCGGGGGACGGGGGCTCACGGGGTGCTCGGCCAGGTGCGCCGGCCGTCCGTGGTCAGCGAGGGGTCCATCCTGCGCAGGACGGTGGCGACCACCTCACGGCGTCGCGGAGTGAGGTAGAAGTGGTCGCCGGGGAAGACGCGGACCTCGGTGCGGGCGGTGGTGAGGTCCGCCCAGCCGCCGGCCCGGGCGCGGCCGCGCTCCTCACCGAGCTCCGGGTCGGCGCCGCCGGTCAGCACGTGGATCGGACAGGACAGCGGCGGCCGTTCCTCGGGCCGGTGGGTCTCGATGATCCGGTAGTCGTGGCGCACGGCCCTGAGGATCAGGGAGCGCAGCCCGGGGTCGTCGAGGACCTCACGGCTGGTGCCGCCGAGGCGGCTCAGTTCCGCGCACAGGACGTCGTCGTCCTGGCGGTGCAGTTGTCCGGTCACCGCCTCCCCGGGGGCGGCGCGGCCCGACGCGAAGAGCCGGCGTGGGCCCGGGGCCTGGCGGCGGTCCAGTTCGTGGGCCAGTTCCCAGGCCACGGCGGAGCCCATGCTGTGCCCGAAGAGGGCGTACGGCCGGTCGAGCAGCGGCAGCACGGCGTCCGCCACCGCGGTCACCAGCTCGCCCATGCCGGCGCTCTCCGGGTCGTCGAAGCGGTCCTCGCGGCCCGGGTACTGGATGCCGACGAGTGCGACCTCGGGGGGCATCAGCGCCGCCCAGGGCCGGTAGAAGCCCGCGCTGCCGCCGGCGTGCGGCAGGCAGATCAGCGTGAGCCGGGCGGCGGGGCCCTCGTTCCACGACCTGACCCACGGGCTGTCGGCACGCGCGGCGCGGGCGGAGGCGGTCGGCGGGAGGGAGGCGGTCACCAGGTCACCATCAGTTCCTCGAGGCCGAAGGTGGCCGAGTCGTGCTTGACGACGACCTGGTCCCGGTCCCCGGCCAGGCGCAGGGTGGGGAGGCGGCGGATCAGCGTTTCCAGGGCGACCTCCAGTTCCAGCCGCGCCAGGTGCTGTCCGACGCACTGGTGCACGCCGTAGCCGAACGCGACGTGGTGGTTGTCCGTGCGGTGGAAGTCGACCCGCTCGGGGTCGTCGAACTGCTCGGGGTCGTGGTTGGCCCCGGCGAGGAGGGCGATGACACCGTCGTCGGCGGGGACGGTGCGGCCGGACAGCTCGATGTCCTCGGCGGCGACGCGCAGCGGGATGGAGTCGGCGACGGACAGGACGCGCAGGAGTTCGTCGACGGCCGCGGGCATCAGGGAGGGGTTGTGGCGCAGTTCCTCCAGCAACGCCGGCCGGTCCAGGAGGAGCAGGGTGCTCAGGGCGATCATGCTGGTGGTGGTCTCACGGCCGGCGTTGACCGTGATGCCGAGCGTGGACAGCAGCTGGTCCATCGTCACGCCGCCGGGGACCAGGTGCTCGGTGACGAGCTTGGAGATCAGGTCGTCGCGGGGTTCCTCCCGCCGCTCGGCGATCAGCTCGGCGAGCAGTCCGAAGAGGCCGCCGAGAGCCTCGGAGACCTGTTCCGCGGTGCTGTCGCGGGAACCGGAGATCCTGGTGACGTCCCGGAAGAACTCCAGGTCGTGCCGCGGGATGCCGAGCAGTTCGCAGATCACCGACGTGGAGACGGCGTTGGCGTACACGGTCACGAAGTCCACCGGACCGCCGGCGTCCAGCATGCCGTCCAGGATCTCGTCCACCCGTGCCTGTACGGCGGGCCGCATCGCGCGGACCCGGCGCACCGTGAACGCCGGCAGGAGCATCCGCCGGTAACGGGTGTGCTCGGGCGCGTCGGTGCGGATGAACGGACGGAACCTGGCCCCGGCCTCCTGCTCGCCCTCTCCGAGAGCGGGAAAGTCGGGGCGGCGGATGTCGGCGCTGACGCGCGGGTCGGAGAGCAGTTCGCGCACGTCGTCGTAGCGGGTCACCACCCAGGCCTCCCGCTTGGTCGGCAGGGTGACGCGGGCGACCGGGTCGTCGGTACGCATGGCGGCGTACTCCGCGGGTGCGGTGAAGGGGCAGCCGCGCCGGACCGGGAAGTCACGGGGCGGGGCGGCCAGGGTCGGGGCGGCGTCGACGGCGGTCTCGTCGGGGGTGCCGGACGCCGTCGGGGGTGCGGGGTTCGTCATGGGTGGTCCTCAGCCCTCGGTGGAGGTGGAAGTGGAGGTGGACGTACGGATGGAGGCGGAGGCGAACGGGGTGGCGGCGCTTGGTGTGCCCGGGCCGTCGGGCGCGGTGCGCGCCTTCGGCGGGGCCGGTCCACTCGCCGTGTCCGGCGCGTCAGGCGCGTCAGGCGCGTCAGGTGCTCGGGTGAGTACGGCCAGCGGGGGCGCCCCGGGACGGGTGGGCAGGGCGCGTGCGGTCATCCCGGACTCGGCCACCACGTCCTTCAGTCCGAAGGGCGCCCACCGGTAGGAGTCGCGCACCTCGCGCTCCGCCTCCGTGGCGTCGTCCCGGTAGACGCGCCAGGTGGAGTGCAGGCGCATCACGCCGTCCTCCGTCTCGTCCGGTGCGCCGGCGAACGACCACTCGTAGCGGTGCCGTCCGGCGGTGGCGGTGGCGAGCCTGGTCTCGGGAAGAGTCGACGGCTCCTCGAACTGCATGAGTTCGACGACCACGAGCCCGCCGGGGGCCAGCCGCCGCCTCACCAGTCGCCAGAGCCGGGCTCGTTCGTCGGCGTCGAGGTGGCCGAGGACTCCGCAGAGCAGGACGACGCCGACCCGGTCCGGCAGATCCAGGTCGGGAGCCGCGTCCGCGGTGACGGTGACGCGGGAGCGCAGGTCCGGATCGCTGAAGACCCGGCTGGTGAGCACGGCGCGCATGCCGACCGCCGGTTCACAGGCGAGGATCTCGGCGTCCGGCCGGGCACGGGCCACGGCCTCGGTCACCAGGCCAGTGCCGGCGCCGATGTCGACCACCGGTCCGGTGCTCAGGTCGGCGTCGGCGAGGAGCGCGGCGATCGCGGGCGCGCTGCCGGTCGCGGTGTGCTCGGCGGCGACGAGGTCGAAGAACTCCGCCGACGGGCTGTAGGGCGAGGTGTCCGCAGGGGCGGGCGGCGTCTCCGCACCGGGGTGTCCGCCGCCGGGCCGCGCACCGACGGGGGGCCGGTCGGCACGGGGCCGGTCGGCACGGGGGCGGTCCGTGTCGGCGCGGGGGCGGTCCGTGTCGGCGCGGGTCTGCTCCGGGGCGGGGACGACGTCGCTGACCGCGAGGGGCCGAGGGGTGGCCGGACGGACGATCTCGGGCGGTCCGAGCCGTGCCGCCAGGTCGGTCCAGACGCGGCACACGGCCAGGTCGTACTGACCCGTGCGCAGGGCGTCGCCGCCCTGCGCGACGGCCTCGCGGAGCCCGTCGAGGGCGTCGCCGATCGCCTCCGGCCACAGGTCGGAGAAGACCGTGCGGAAGGTTCCCGTGTTTCCGACGACGGACGTGGTGGCGAGCCCGAGACGGCCGGTGCCCGGCCCGTCCAGGACGAAGCGCCGGTCGGCGTCGCGTCCGATGTGCAGACGGGGACTCCACAGGACCGGCCCGTGGGTGTCGGCCAGAGTGAGGACTCCGCCCTCCGTGCCGATGGAGACGCGGTGCCAGTGCAGGGCGTGGTTGTCCCGGTCGGACGGGTCGAGCTGGTGCTGCACCCGCAGGGTGAGGGGTACGCCGGCGAACACTCCGTGCAGCGAGCGGAACGGCTGCGGACCGGTCCCGGCGGGCAGCGGCGCCGGGTCCGCGAAGCGCCAGGGCCGCAGCGTGCCCATCGCCCGGCCGAGGATGTCCACCAGGGGGTGCATCAGGTGGACCGGGGTGGCGGCGTCCACGAAGAGCGGTCGCTGTCGCGCGACGAGCCTGCGGGCCGCGTCGATGAAGCCGCGGACCGGGGCGACGTGCGGGTAGTGGGTGTTGAGGCGGTACCGCACTCCCCGGCGGCGTGCGTGTCTGAGGTTGTCCGTCAGCTCGGTGAGGTGGACGGGGTGCTCCTGGAGGACGTGGATGCCCCGGTCCATGAGCGCCCTGGCCAGGTCGGTGCCCTGACCGCCCGAGATGGAGGAGCTGACCGCCACGCACGCGGCGTCGATGCCGGCCGGGAGGTCGTCGGCGTCCGTGTAATGGGGGACGCCGAGCCGTTCCGCGTACGCCCGGGAGGCGGCCGAACCCCGGCTCAGGATGCCGGCCAGCTCGTATCCGGGGCGGCGGTGTACCGCCTCGGCGTAGAAGCGGCCGAAGTTGGTGCCGCAGACCAGCACGCGGAAGGGCGTCGGTGTGTTCACAGCACGCCCTCTTCCACCTGCTCGGAGCCGGCCGCCGCTCCGGCCGGCCGGAGCTCCGCGGCTCCCCGGGTGCGCAGGTGCCGCACCACGGTGCCGGGGTCCAGCACGTCGCAGGCGAAGTGCACCCCCGCCGCTACCTCGGCCCGCAGCACCGCGTCCACGGCGAGCGCGCCCACGGCCGCGGTGAGCCGGTAGCTGCTGGCGGCGCGCAGGGTCAGACCCGCGGTGGCCGGCCGCCCGGACGCGGTGCCCGACAGCTCGAAGTCCATGACGTAGTAGGGCGCCCGACCGGCCAGGTCGAGGTCGGCGGCGAGGATCAGCCGGTCCCCCAGCCCGGCCGGGTCGTCACCGGCGGCGAGTCGGCCCGGCAGCAGGTTGAGCAGCGCGCGTACGGCGGGACCGGGGTGGACGTTGTACCAGTCGAGCCGGTCCAGGCCGAGGACGGTGGCGAGGCGTTCGCTCTCCCCGCTGAGATAGGGCTGAAGCGCCACCCGGCCGGGGAAGGCGCGGTGTTCGGTGTCCTCGGCCGTGCGCAGGGCGCGTGGGACGCGCCGGCCGGCGCGGACGGCGGCGAGGGCCTCACCGTAGGCCTCGCCGTCCGCGCCTCCGGAGGTGAGGGAGAGCATGAGGTCGTGCGCCACCGTCGGCGAGCAGGTCTCCAGGCCGCCGCAGTACGCGGTCAGCGCCGAGGCGCTGTCCAGACCCTGCCCGGCCAGCCAGCGGGGCAGCAGGCTGGACAGGCCGGGCAGGGCTCCGGCCGACAGGACGACCGTGCGGCCGTCGCGGGCCGGGTCGCCGGCGTCGAAGAGGTCCTCGGCGGCCGGGTCGTCCCCGGCCACGTCGACGCAGTGCGCTCCGGCGGCGAGTGCGGCCGAGGCCACCGTGGCGCGGAGCCGGTAGGTGGGGCCGGCGCAGTTGAGGACGATGTCACAGCCGTCGGTGAAGGCGCGCAGGCCGTCCGGTGCGGTGGCGTCCGCCCACACCGTCTCGTCACGGCCGGTGGGGTCCTCCTCGGCGACCGCGCCCAGGGCTGACGCGGTACGGCCGCCCAGGCGGAGCCCGGTGTGGCCGAGTGCGCGCAGTTCCCGTACGGCTGCCCGGCCGACCGCTCCGGAGGCGCCCAGGACTCCGATCACGGGTCCGGTCATCGGGTGATCGCTCCCTGGGTCAGCTCCGCGAGGGTCTTGAGGATGCCGGGCGCGTGCTCGACGGACAGGCAGGTGTAGTGGTCGCCGCCGATGTCGACGATGTCCAGGTCTCCCAGGGCCAGTTCCTCCCAGTAGGCGGTGACGGCGTCCTTGCTGCCGGGGAAGGGGTAGGCGCCGTCGTGGCGCAGGAAGGTGATGTCCCCCGCGTACGGCTCCGCGTCGTAACGGGTGATGGCGAAGACGCTCTGGCGGAAGGCGAGGAAGAGCCGGGTCATGTGGTCGGGTTCGTAGGTGCCGGCCGAGGCCGGCACCGCCTCGCACATCCGGGCGATACGGGTGGCACGGGGAACGTCGGCCAGTCGCCGGAAGCGGCTCGCGACGTCCTCGAACTCCTCGGGCAGTGCGGCGAGTCCGCCGTCCGGCAGCACACCGGGACTGGCGGCCAGGACGGCGTCGGCCGCCGCGGCCACCCGGTACTGGTCGTCCGGGAAGCCGAGGTCGGCCGGGTCGATGCCCATCATGACGGCGAAGGAGTACTCGGCGAGGAGTTCGTCGTCCAGGCGGAAGCGGGGGCTGTGGCTGCTGATGACGGTGAGGCTCTCCACCTCCGCTCCCGACTCGGCCAGATCGCGGGCCACCTCGGTGGCGATCAGGCCGCCCAGGCAGTAGCCGATGACGTGGAAGCGGCTGCGGCCGTCCGCCGTCAGGGCTCGCGCGTAGTCGGCCGCCATCTGTTCGATGAGTCCGTCCGGCGGTGCGCCGAGGAAGCCGTCCAGGTCCGGGACCTCCACGCCGACGACCTCGGCGAGGCCCGGCGAGCGTCGCCTGATCTCGGTGATCAGCGCCCGGTACGGCATGATCGTCGCGGTTCCCGCGTGCACCAGCACGGTCGTCGGCTCGTCCTCCGACCGCGAGCCGTGCAGGTGGATCACCGGGTCGGTGCGCACGGACCCGGCCGCGGGGGCGTCCTGCGGACCGGCCACGCCGCGCAGGAACCCGGCCAGACCCGCGACCGTGGGGCGGCGCAGCATGTGGCGCAGGACGACCTCCCACTCCAGGTCCGCCGCCCGCGGTATCCGTTCACGCAGCCGGCCCACCATCCGGGCCACCAGGAGCGAGTCGCCGCCGAGGTCGAAGAAGTCGTCGTCGCGGGTGACGCGTTCGACCGCGAGGAGTTCCGTCCACAGGTCGGCCAGGCTGCTTTCCAGCTCGTCCTTCGGCCGCTCGTCCACGACGACCGGTGCGCTCTCCCGGGGCAGCCAGGACCGCAGGCGCGCCCGGTCGGTCTTGCCGTTCGCCGTGCGGGGCAGGGTGTCGACGACCTGCCACACCGAGGGGAGCATGTACTCCGGGAGCCGGGTGGCCGCCGTGCGGGCCAGCTCCCCCACCGGCACGTGGTGCCGGTCGTCCTTCATCGTGGCGATGAAGACCTCCTGCCCGGTGAGTGCCAGGGCGTCTGGGGCGTCGGGCAGCGAGATGACCTCGGACGCGCCGTGTGCGTCGAGGAGGTCGCGCCACTGGGCGTGGGTGAGGAAGGACTGCCCGGTGTGCTCGCGCACGTCGGTCCACGTCCGGCCGGCGACCTCCAGGAACTCCATGGAGACGAGCAGCGGGAGGTTCTCGTCGCGGGTGTTCTCCACGAAGACGAGCTGTCCGCCCGGCACGAGCAGTTCCCGCAGTCTGCCCACGGCGGCGTCCGCGTCGGCGGCGGCGTGCAGCGTGTTGGCGCAGACCACGACGTCGAAGGTGTGGGGCAGCAGGTGCTGGGCGCGGGCATCCTCGTCGATGTCGAAACGCCGGTAGCGGACCCAGGCGTGGTCGGCGAAGCGCTCGCGAGCCTCGTTCAGGAAGAACGCCGAGGCGTCCGTGAACAGGTAGTCGACGCCGTACTCGGCGAGGACGGGCACCAGTTCCCCGGTGGTGCCGCCGACGCCGCCGCCGACCTCCAGCACCCGCAGCCGCTCCTCGCCGGTGTGGTTCGCGGCGATCTCGCGCAGCGCGGCGGCCACCGCGCGGTTCAGGTGCCGGATGGCGAGGTTGTCCCGGTAGGCGGCGTCCGCGGCCTCCGTCGCCGCGCCCGGGAAGAGCAGATCGCGGATGCCGACCTCCCCGGAGATCAGCTCGGGCAGCCGCTCGGCGCAGGTGCGCATGACGGTGAGCAGTTCGGTGCTCCACCCGATCTCGTGCTCCAGGTCGGCGGCCAGCCGCCGGCGGCGCTCCGCCTCGGCCGCGGAGACGGGGACGAGGCCGGTGTAGGTGTCGTCGGCGTCCTGGTGGGTGAGCCGGTTCCGGGCGGCGAGGGCGCGCAGCCAGCGGCGCACGATGTGCCGGTGGCGGGGTGTGGCGCGCAGTGCCGTGCCCACCTCCTGTGCCGTGCGTGCCGCTCCCCCGTCGAACACTCCGGAGGCGGCGAGGACCCGGGTCATCTCGGCGATCGCCGCCTCGTCGAGGGCGGCCAGGAAGTCGGCGAGCCGTGCGGCGTCGACGGCCGCGGAGGCCTCGCGTACGGCGCCGGCGGCCGCCGCGCGCGCCTGTTCGCGGCTCGTCACGGCGGGCCCGCCGCCGCCCTGGCGCGCCCTCCCGCGCTCGGCGTCCTCGCGCGGCGTCTCGCCGTCCTTGCGTGCCGTCTCCACGAACGCGGCCAGGCGTCGCCCGCCCGCCGCCGAGTCGTCGACGACGACCGCGCCCGCCGCGACCGCCGGGTGGGCCTGTACGGCGGCCTCCACCTCGGCGAGTTCGACCCGGTAGCCGCGGATCTTGATCTGGGCGTCCTCCCGGCCCAGGAACTCGATGGTCCCGTCGGGCAGGTACCGTCCGAGGTCACCCGTGCGGTAGAGCCGCTCTCCGGTGGCGGGGTCGGTGGGGAACCGCTGTGCCGTGCGCTCCTCGTCGCCGAAGTAGCCCAGGGCGACCCCGGCGCCGCCGATGTACAGCTCACCCGGGACCCACTCGGGCCGTGGCCGCAGGTTCCGGTCGAGCACGGCGAAGGTCTGGTTGGTCAGGGGCTTGCCGTAGGGAATGCTCGGTCGGGCGGTGTCCACCTCGCCGATCGGGTGGGCGATGGACCAGATGGAGCCCTCGGTCGCTCCGCCGAGGGAGATGATCTCCAGGTCCGGCAGGAGTTCACGGGCCTGGTCGGGCAGCGAGACCGGTATCCAGTCGCCGGATATCAGCGCGAGTCGCGGTGATCCGTCGTCGGTGGGGGGCTCGGAGCGGAGCCAGTCGCACAGCATGTGGAGCTGGCCCGGCACGGAGTTCCACACCGTGACGCCGAAGTCGCGGACGAGTTCGGCCCAGTGGGAGGGGTCGCCGCGCCGGTCGGCCCGGGGCAGGACGAGGGTGGCGCCCACGGCGAGCGGTCCGAACAGGTCGTAGACGGACAGGTCGAAACCGAGTCCCGCGATGCCGAGAACGCGGTCGCGCTCGGTGACGGCGAAGCGGCGGTTGATGTCCTCGACGGTGTTGAGGGCGGCCCGGTGGCTGATCATCACGCCCTTGGGCGTGCCGGTGGAGCCCGAGGTGTAGATGACGTAGGCGAGGTCGTCGGGACCCCGGTGGGCGGCGGCTGTCGTACCGTCCCCGGCGGCTTCCTCGACGAGGTCCACGGCCACGGCCGTCACCGTCGCCGGGAGGTCTTCGAGCTCGGCGAGCCAGGACTGGGTGAGGACGGTGCGGACGTCCGCGTCCGCGATGATCGTGTCCCGGCGGGCGGGCGGCTGGGCCGTGTCGACGGGCAGGTAGGCGCCGCCCGCCATGAGGGTGCCGTAGACGGCGACGACCTGCTCCCAGCCCTTGTCCATCCAGATGGCCACCGGTTCCCCGGGGCGCAGTCCCAACTCCGTCAGCGTCTGTGCGAGACGGCTCGCGCGGGCCACGAGCCGGCGGTAGGAGAGGGCCAGTTCGGGTGTGCGGACCGCGATCGCGTCCGGTGTGGTCCGGGCCCGGGCGAGTACGGGCTCGTGGAGCAGGACGTCCGGCAGCGGGCCCCCGGTCGCGTTGACCGCGCTCCGGCGCTCCGCCTGCGCCTCGGGCAGGGCGGTGCGGACCGGCGCGTCCCAGGCGGCCTCACCGGCCTCGCCCTCGGCCGACAGCGACCGCGCGAGTGCCGTGTAGGCCTCGAACATGGCGTCGGCCACCCCGTGGGCGAGCGCTCCCTCCCGGATGTCCCAGGACAGGCTGAGCGTGTCTCCGCGGTACATGACCTGGCAGTCGAGCCACACCTGCGGCGTCCGGGTCACGGCGTACGTCACCTCGGGGGGCACGCCCTCGGTGGTGACAGCGGTGCTCAGGGCGCTGGTGAAGACGACCGGCATGAGCACGGGGGCGCCTGCCCTGCGGGAGAGTTCGGCGAGCACCTCCGAACCGGTGAACAGCGGGTGTGCCAGGTCTTCGAGGAGCCGCTCCCCCACGGCCCTGGTCCGCTCGGCGAAGGTGGCCGGGGCGTCGAGGTCGACGGCGAGGAGTTCGAGCGAGGTGAAGTCACCGATGAGACGGTCGATGTCCTCGTGCAGGGCGGGCCGGTCGACCGTGGGCACGTTGAGCGTGAACCGGCTGGTCCGCGACCAGGCGCCGACCGTCTCGGCGTACGCGGTGAGCAGAGCCGTCGACACGGTCAGGCCGCGCCGCGCGGCCCGTTCGGTGAGCCGGTCCCGGTCGGCCGCGGACAGCAGGGCCTCCAGCCGGCGGAACGTCACCGGGTCGCCGGGGGCCGGAGTGCGGCCCTCTTTGCCCGGGCCGCTCACGGCGGCCTCCCAGTCCTCGGCGAGGGGCAGTTCGGGGGCGGGCGGCAGGGTGTCGAGCCGTTCGGTCCAGTAGGCCCGGTCGCGGGCGTGGCCGTCGGTGTCGGCGAGGGCGCGGCGGGCCAGGACGTAGTCGCGGAAGGTGATCCGCGGTGCGTCGGCCAAGGCGGTGCCGCCGTAGCTCCGCTGGAACTCCGCGAGCAGGACGCGCAGGCCGGCGTGGTCGACGACGAGCATGTCGAAGGCGAGGTGGAGCACGGCCCGCTCGGCGGTCCGGGTCACGTGCACGTCGAAGAGGGGCCACTGGTCGGTGGGTGCCTCGCGGGCGGACAGACGGGCTCGGGTGCGCCGCGTCCGCGCCTCGGCGGTGGCGGCCGGCAGCGCGGTCAGGTCGTCGGTCCCGACCGGGAGCGCGGGCACCTCGGGCAGGACCCGCTGGTATCCGTCCTGGTGGATGACGGCGCGGAGCATGTCGTGCCGCTGGACCAGCTCCCGCCAGACGGAGGTGACGCGGTCGACGTCCAGGTCGGGGTACTCCAGCTCCACGTAGGCGTGGCAGCCGACGCCCCCGTAGGCGTAGGCGTCGGTGCGGCCGATGAGGTAGGCGGCCTGGATGTCCGTCAGGGGGAACGGTTCGTGACGGTTGCCGGGGTCGGCGCGCAGCGTGTGCTCCCCCGCCTGAAGGTGGCGCAGCAGGGCTTCCTTGTGCGTGCGCAGTTCGGCCCGGTGCGTGTCGGTGAGCCGGCCCTGCGGGGCCCGGAAACGCAGTTGTCCGTCCTGGGCCCACAGCACCACGCCCTCGTCGGCGTATCGGGCCAGCAGTTCAGCGATGTTCACAGCTCTCCGGTCTCGTAGGCGGTCCCGTGGGCCGCGAGCGTTCGGGTGACGTCCGCGGCGAGCGCGGCGATGGTCGGTGCGGCGAAGAAGCGGCGGGCGGGCACGGTGGCCCCGAAGCGGCGCTCGATCGCCGTGAGCAGGCGCAGCGCGGTGAGGCTGTCGCCGCCGGCGGTGAAGAAGTTGGCGTCGCGGTCCGGCGCGCCCTGCGGCAGGTACTCCTGCCAGAGGGCGGCGAGAGCCGTCTCGGTCCCGCCCCGTGGCGGCTCGGCGGCACCGAGGACCGCCTCCGGGCCC
This sequence comes from Streptomyces sp. NPDC017225, assembly GCF_044331465.1. Classification (NCBI taxonomy): domain Bacteria; kingdom Bacillati; phylum Actinomycetota; class Actinomycetes; order Kitasatosporales; family Streptomycetaceae; genus Streptomyces; species Streptomyces sp. NPDC017225. The sequence continues at coordinate 181,560 of NZ_JBIRNE010000013.1, forward strand.
GCGAGGCCGGCCAGGGCGGCCCGGTCGACCTTGCCGTTCGCGGTGAGGGGCAGGGCGGGCAGGAGCAGGATGCGGGACGGGACGGCGTAGACCGGCACGCGCTCGGCCAGCAGGCCGAACAGGCCCTCGGTGAGTGCCGGGTTCTCGACGGGTGGGCCGGACTCGACGGGCATGCCGGACCCGGTGGGCGTGCCGGACCCGGTGGGCGTGCCGGACCCGGTGGGGGCGCAGGCCCCGATGGCCGTGTCGGACTCGACAGGCGTGCCGGACCCTGTGGCCGTGTCGGACTCGACAGGTGTGCCGGGCCCTGTGGCCGTGCCGGACCCGATGGCCGTGCCGGACCCGACAGACATGTCGGCCCCGGTGGGAGCCGACTCGTCGACCGGCGTGCCGCCCGCGGTGAGGTCCTGCGGTACGGCGAACGCGACCAGGCGCCTGGCGGTACGGTCCCCCACGGCCACGACGGCGGCACGCGCGACGGCCGGATGCGCCTCCAGCGCGGCCTCCACCTCGCCCGCCTCGATGCGGTGACCGGCGATCTTCAGCTGGCTGTCGAGCCGGCCGAGGAACTCCAGCAGCCCGTCACCCCGGAACCGGCCCAGGTCGCCCGTCCGGTACCAGCGCCGCCCGTCCCGTTCGACGAACTTCTCGGCGGTGCGGACCGGGTCGCCCAGGTAGCCTCGGGCCAGTCCCGCGCCGCCGATCCACAGCTCGCCGGGCGTCCAGTCGGGACAGTCCCGGCCGTCCCGGTCGACCACGCGGTAGTGCTGCCCGGTCAGGGGACGTCCGTAGGGGATGGACACCCACCGGGGGTCCGGTTCGGTGACGGTGAGGGTGTTGGACCAGATGCCGGCTTCCGTGGCTCCGCCCATGGCGGCGAAGGCGCAGGGCCTCGCGGTCCGGGCCCGCAGCCGGGCCGGCAGGTCGAGACCGATCCAGTCGCCGGAGACCAGCGCGGTCCGCAGCCCTCCGATCCGGCCACCCTCCCGTCCGCCCTGTTCGTCGGCGTCGAGCAGCAGGTCGAGCAGGGCGGGGACGGTGTTCCAGACGGTCACGCCGTACTGGTCCAGCAGGCCCGGCCAGCGGGCCGGTTCACGGCGCTGGTCCTCGGTGGGCAGCAGGACGGAGCCGCCCGCGGCGAGCAGGCCGAAGACGTCGTACACGGACAGGTCGAAGTCCAGTGCCGACAGGGCGAAGACGCGGTCGTCCCCGGACACGCCGTGCCGGGCGTTGATGTCCGCGATCGTGTTCCAGGCGGCGGCGTGGGTGATCTCGACCCCCTTGGGCTCGCCCGTGGAGCCCGACGTGAAGATCACGTAGGCGAGGGCCTGGGGGGATGTCCCAGCCGGCGCGGGCAGCGGCTCGCGGTCCTGCGTGTCCGCGAAGGACAGGGTGCGGGGGCCGCCGGCGCCTTGCGGGGCGGGCCAGCTCCCCAGGACGATGTCGAAACCGGCCGTGGCGTGCACCCGCTGAAGCCGTGTGGCGGGCTGTTCGAGGCTCAGGGGGACGTAGGCGGCGCCGGCCGCGAGGATGCCGAGGACCGCCGCGACCTGTTCCGGGCCCTTGGGCACGGTGACCGCGACCAGGTCGCCCGGCCGCACGCCCGCGTCGCCGAGCGCGGTGGCGGTGCGCAGCGCCTGTCCCGCGAGGGTCGCGTAGGTCACCTCCTCCCCCGCCGTCGTGACGAGGGCGGTGCGGTCGGGGGTGGCCGTCGCGTGGGTGAAGAACAACTGGTGCAGTGGGCGCGGCGCCACCGGCTCCAGGGCGGCCTCCCGTGCCGCGGCGGCCCGCCGTTCGTAATGGGATGCGGGTACCAGGTCGGGGAGCGGTGCCTCCCGGTCACCGGTCACCAGGTGCCGCAGCAGCCGCTCGTAGGCGGCGAACATCGCGTCCAGCACGCCCTCGGCGAACAGCTCCTCGACGGCGTCCCAGGTGACGACCAGGTTCCCGGACTCCTCGGTGACCTGGTTGTCCAGACAGACCTGCGGCGACTGGGAGATGCCCCAGACCTTCGTGGGCAGCCCGGTGCCCGGGCCGGCCAGCGTCGCGTCCCCGACGCCGATGGCGCTGGTGAACACCACGGGTGCGGCGGCGTCCACCGTGCCCGTGCGCCGGCCGTACTCCCGCAGCAGCCAGTCGATCGGCACGTCGGCGTGGTCGAGGTCCTGCGCCTGACGGCGTTGCAGCGCGGCGGCCGCCGCCGGCCAGGACGTGCCCGCGCGCCGGTACCCGGCCAGGGACAGGGAGGTGAAGTCGCCCAGCACCCGGTGGATGTGCGGGTGGACGTCACGCCGGTTGAAGAGGGTGAGCGTGACGGTCACGGCGTCGGTCCCGCTCCAGGCCGCCAGGACCTCCGCGTACAGGGCGAGCAGGACGGTGGACGGAGTCAGGCCGTGCCGGGCCGCGTCCCGCTTGACGGCCCCCCAGTCCCCGGCGGGCAGGGTCAGCCGGCGCCGCGTGAAGACGGGCGAGCCGAGCGTCGCCGGGTCCCGGGCGAAGGGCAGGGCGGGAGGCGGCGGCAGTTCCGACAGGCGGGCCTGCCAGTGGGCGCGGGCCCGCGCGGTCGGCTCCGGGTCCGCCGGAAGGCGGGTCAGGTAGTCGCGGAACGACACGTCCACGGGCGGCAGTTCGTGTTCCGGGTCGGTGTAGAGCGCGTTCAGTTCGGCGTAGAGCGTGGTGATGGAGAGCGCGTCGAGCACGAGGTAGTCGAGGCCGATACCGATACGGGTCCGTACCTCGCCGCCCTTCTCGTCGGCACCCTCGTCCGCGTGGTAGCGCACGGCCTCTACCGCGAAGAGCGGCCACCGGGCGGGGTCGCGGACCTGCTGGGACAGGCGGGCGCGCAGACCGGCCAGGGCCTTCGCCGCGTCGCCGGCACGTGCCTCCTCCACCGGAACCCGCACCGGCGGTACGTCGGGCAGCACGCGCTGGTGTCCGTCCTCGACGACCGCGCGCAGCATGCCGTGCCGCAGGACGAGGGTGTTCCAGGCCCGCTCCAGGCGGCCCAGGTCGACGTCGGTGCCGTCGAACTCCGTGTAGTGCCAGGTGCCGACGCCGCCGAGGGTGAACCGGGGGTCGCGGCCGGTGTGGTAGGCCGCCTGGACGTCCGTCAGGGGGAACGGCTCGTGCGCGTGGTCCGGATCGGGCACGAGGACGGCGGGGGCGGCCGGTGCCGGTTCGTCGTCGGCGGTCGTCGCGGGGTGCAGCGTCCGGCAGAAGTGCCGGAGCACGGGGTGGGCGAAGAGGTCGGCCACGCGGGCGCCGGGGAAGCCCGCGGCGCGCAGCCGGCCGATCATGCGCGTCGCGACGAGCGAGTCGCCGCCCAGCAGGAAGAAGCTGCTCTCACGTCCCACTTCGGCGACGCCGAGCAGGTCGGCCCACTCGGCCGCCACGGTGGCCTCCACCGGACCGGCCGGCGCCGACGTACGGGGGCCCTGCCGGCCGGCGGACCCGGCCAGCGCCTGGCGGACGGCCGTCCGGTCGAGCTTGCCGTTGGCGGTCAGCGGCAGGTCGCGCAGGACGAGGACACGCTCGGGAACCATGTGGGCGGGGAGGCGTTCCGCCACCCGCAGGCGGACCTCGTCCGGGTCGGGTGTCCCGCCGGGGGCGGACACGGCCGCGGCGAGGTGACGTACCGGTGTGTCGAGCACGCAGGCGACCGCGTGCAGGACGGCGGGGTCGTCCTCCAGCGCGGACTCGACCTCGCCCAGTTCGATGCGGTGGCCGCCGATCTTCACCTGGTGGTCGGCGCGGCCGAGGAACTCCAGCACACCGTCGGGCCGGTAGCGGGCCAGGTCACCGCTGCGGTACCAGCGTTCACCGTCGTGGCCGACGAAGCGTTCCGCCGTGCGCTCGGGGTCCGCCCGGTAGCCGTTGGCCACACCGGGGCCGCCGATCCACAGTTCGCCGGGGACGAGATCGGGGCAGTCGCGTCCCCGTGCGTCCACGACACGGGCCCGCATGTTGCGCAGCGGAACGCCGTAGGGGACGGACTTCCAGGCGGGGGCGGTCTCCTCCACCTCGAACACCGTGGAGTGGACGGCGGCCTCCGTCATGCCGCCGAGCGCCACGAAACGGCAGCCGGGGACGAGGGCCCGGAGTCTGCGGGGCTGGTCGAGCCCGACCCAGTCCCCGCCGAGCAGCACCATGCGCAGGGAGTCCCCGAGGCCCTCGTCCTCCCCCGCGGCCATCAGCAGGTCCAGCAGGGCGGGCACGCACTGCACCAGCGTCACCCCGTGCGTCCGCACCAGCCGCGCCCAGTGGTGGGCGTCGCGGCGGTGCTCCTGCCCTGTGACCACCACCTGGCCTCCGAGGGACAGCGGGGTGAAGATGTCCCAGGTGGCGAGGTCGAAGTCCAGCGCGGAGATCGCGAGGGTGCGGTCCGCGGGGCCGAGCCCGAGCTGGTCCTCCATCGCCTCGATGGTGTTGACGACCGCCCGGTGCGACACCTCGACGCCCTTGGGCAGTCCCGTCGAGCCGGAGGTGAACAGCACGTAGGCGGGCAGTGCGGGGTCCGGCTGGACGACCGGTACGGGCCTGGTCCCGGACGTGTCCTCCAGGAGCAGCACCGGGGCCGAGGACATGTCCTCGCACAGGTGGGCGTGGTCCCGGTCGGTGAGCACGGCGGACGCGCGGGCCACGGCGTGGATACGTCGCCGGCGTACGGCGGGCTGTTCCACGCCGACGGGGGCGTAGGCTGCGCCCGCGGCCAGGATGCCGAGGACCGCGGTGATCTGTTCGGCGCCCTTGGGCAGGGTCACGGCCACGGTGTCGCCCTCCCGTACGCCGTTCTCGCGCAGCAGCGCGGCGACGCTCCGTGCCGCGTTGGCGAGTTCGCCGTAGGTGATCGTGTCGCCGGTCGTACGGACGACCGCGGCACGGCCCGGCTCGGTCTCGGCGAGCCGGAAGAAGCGCGTGTGCAGGGCGCGGTCCGCGACGGGCGTGGGGGGCAGGGCCGCTGTCTCGCGCCGGGGCAGGACGTCGGGGGCGAGCAGACCGTCCACCGGCCGGGCCCAGGCGTCGGGGTCGCGCACCAGACGCGTGACGAGGCGGCGGTAGGCGTCGAAGGCGGCGTCGGGCACGCCGGCCTCGAACACGCCGTCCCGGACGTCCCAGTTGAGGAGGAGGCCGCCGTCGAGTTCGGTGACCTGGGCGTCCAGGTAGACCTGCGGGCCCTGCGAGATGATCCAGGAAGGGCGTCCGAAGGACTTCTGGACGTCCTGCTCGAAGATCTCCCCCAGTCCGATGGCGCTGGTGTAGACGACCGGAGCCGGCACCGGGACTCCCTCGGCGCGGGCGAGGTCGCGGAGCACCTCGACGCCGCCGTACGCACCGTGGGAGATGCCCTCCCGCAGACGTTCCTGGAGGCCGTGGGCCTGCCGGGAGAAGGGGAGGGAGGCGCTCATGTCCGCGTCGAGCAGGACCGAGCTGCTGAAGTCGCCCACCAGACCGGCGACTTCGGGTACGAACATCTCCCGGTCGAACAGCGGCAGGTTGAGGAGGAAGCGCCGGCTGTCGCTCCAGGCGGCGATCACCTCGGCGAAGGCGGTGGCGAGGGCTGCGGCGGGGGTCAGGCCGTGCCGGCGGGCGGCGCCGACGAGCGCGGCCTTGTCGGCGGGGCCGAGCCAGTGGTGCAGGCGGCGGGAGTGGGTCAGCGTACTGTCGTCCGCGCTGACCGGGGTCAGGGGGTCGACGGTCGTCGGCAGCCGTGGGGCCCGTGGCAGGTCCGGCAGGCGCTCGCGCCACCAGGCGGCGTCCTGCTCGCGTTCGGCCCGCCTGCGGACGTCGTGCTCCGCGAGGTAGCGCCGGTAGTCGAGGCCGAGCTCGCGCGGCGGGTCGTCGGGAGACTCGTAGAAACGGCGCAGGTCGGACAGGAGGACCCGCAGGCTCAGCGCGTCACCGGCCATCATGTCCAGGTCGATCTGCAGACGGGTCCTGCCGTCGGGGAGCAGGCACAGGGCCGTGCGGAAGACGTCGCCGGCGCTGATGTCCGAGCGGGCGTGGGTGTTGCGCTCACGCAGCAGTGCCAGCTCCGACTCGGCCTCGTCGGGGGTGCGCCCCCGCAGATCGTGGACGGTGAGCGGCGCGCCCGAAGCGCCGAAGCGCTGACGGCCGTCCTCGTCGAAGACGGCTCTCAGCATGCCGTGCCGCAGCACGAGCGCCCGCACGGCGGTGTCGAGCCGGGCCGGATCGACCTCGTGGCCGTCGAGTTCGACGTAGAAGTGCGCGGCGACGCCGCCGAGGGGCTGTCCGTCCTGGCGTCCGATCCAGTAGGCGTGCTGCATCGTGGCCAGGGGGAAGGAGTCCGGCTCCGTCCCGGTCGCCGCCGCGTCGTGCGGCGCGGACGGGGCGGGCGGGGCCGTGGTGGGGGCTGCCTCGCCGCTGCGCGTCCGCGCGAGCAGGGTCGTCCAGTCCCGCAGGGTCGGACTGCTCGTGAGGTCCCGGAAGGTGACCGTGCTGCCCTCTCGCCGCCAGGTACCGACCAGGGACATCAGGAGCAGCGAGTCGAGGCCGAGCTCGAAGAGGTCGCGGTCGTCGTCCAACTCCTGCGGCGCCATCCGGAGCGCGCGTGCCACCGTCTCACGCACCGCCGAGGACGCGTGGAGCTCACGACTGCCGGAGCCTTCCTCCGCTGTCCACGCCTGGACGACTGCTTCATCGCTCACTGGTGCTGCCTTCCGGTCGGACGGGGTGGGAGTCACGTCGAAGGCCGCCGACGCCGGGGCCCTCCGCGCGGGGTCACTTCCCCCCGCTAAATAAAAATGATTATCATTTCTATGATTCACATCGTAATCACATGACGGGACTTGGCGCCAGAGCCAGAGGCCCGGCAATGAGAGGCAGGCCCCCATGACCGAGACTCGACGGACCTGGTCCGAGGCCGAGTCGGCGCGCTACCGAGCCGCCGGACACTGGCAGGGAACGACCTTCGGCGCCCGGCTGCGCGAAGGTGCGGCCGGCCACGGAGGGCGCGTCGCCCTGGTCGACGGCGACCGGCGGTGGACCTATGCGGAGCTGGACGCCGAGGCGGACCGGGTCGCCCGCGGACTGGGGGGACTCGGGATCGGGCGGGGTGACCGCGTGGTGGTGCAGCTCCCGAACCGCGCGGAGTTCGTGCTCGTGTGGTTCGGGCTGCAGCGGCTCGGTGCCGTTCCGGTGCACGCCATGCCGGGCCACCGGCGCCGGGAGATCAGCCATCTGGTGCGTGTGGCGGGCGCCGTGGCCTGTGTGGTGCCCGACCGGCACGCCCGGTTCGACCACCGGGAACTGATGCGCGAGGTACGGGCGGAGCAGGGGCCGGGCGGCTCGCTGCGGCATGTCGTCGTGGTCGGGGAGCCCGGCACCGACGAAGGGTTCGTCTCCTTCGAGGCGCTGCGGACCGACGCGCCGTCCGCGTCCGGGCCCGGCCCCGACGACGGCCGGGCGGATGCCGCCGACGTCGCTCTCCTGCTGCTGTCCGGCGGCACCACGGGACTTCCGAAACTCATCCCGCGCACCCACGACGACTACTCCTACAACGCGCGCGCCTGCGCGGAGGTCTGCGCACTCGGCGCGCGGACCGTGTACCTGGCGGTGCTTCCCCTCGGGTTCAACTTCACCTTCGCCTGCCCCGGTGTGCTGGGCACCCTCATGGCCGGGGGAACCGTCGTCGTGGCGCCCGACCCCAGCCCGCAGACCGCTTTCGCCCTCGTCGAGCGGGAGGGCGTGACCCTGACCTCGCTGACCCCGCCGCTCGTCCCCCACTGGATGGACGAGGCCGCGTCGGGTTCCTGGGACCTCGAAAGCCTCTCGGTCGTCCAGGTCGGCGGGGCGCGGTTGCCCGAGGACCACGCCCGCAGGCTCGGGCCGGCGCTCGGGGTGACCGTGCAACAGGTCTTCGGCATGGCGGAGGGTCTGATCAACCTCACCCGACTCGACGACCCCGAGGACCTCGTCCACGCCACCCAGGGCCGGCCCGTCTCGCCGGACGACGAGGTGCTCGTGGTGGACGCCGACGGCAGGCCCGTGCCGGACGGTGCGGCGGGTGAGCTGCTCACCCGGGGTCCGTACACACTGCGTGGCTACTACCGCGCCGAGGAGCACAACCGCACGGCGTTCACCCCGGACGGCTACTACCGGTCCGGAGACGTGGTGCGGCGGCTGCCGTCCGGTCACCTCGTGGTGGTGGGGCGGATCAAGGACCAGATCAACCGTGGCGGCGAGAAGGTCGCCGCGGTGGAGGTGGAGGAACAGCTGCTGGCGCATCCCGCGATCACCGCGGCGGCGCTGGTCGGCGTGCCGGACGAGCGATGGGGGGAGCGGTCGGTCGCCTTCGTCGTCTGCGCGGGCGCGGCTCCCGGCACACGTGAGGTCGCCGCCCTCCTGAGGCAGCGCGGGCTGGCCGGGTACAAGGCGCCGGACGAGGTCGTACAGGTTCCCGGACTTCCGCTCACCGCGGTCGGGAAGGTCGACAAGACGGCGCTGGCACGGCAGTTGCCCCGGCCGTAAGGCGTGGCGCGCAGGAGCGCCCGGTGACGGGGGCGCTCCTGCTGCCGGCCGTAAGACCTCCTTCACCGCCCCTGCTCCGGTACGGCGAGGACGTCGTCGCCGGCGTATGCCAGCAGTTCCCTGGTGACGGGGTGCTCCGGGGCCGTCAGCACCCGGTCCACGGGGCCGGCCTCGACCACCCTCCCCCCGTCCAGGACGACGATCCGCTCCGCGCCGCGGGCGGCGGCTGTCAGGTCGTGCGTCACCATCACGACCGTCACTCCCAGCGTCCGCCGCAGCGAGTCCAGCAGGGCCAGGACCCCGCCCGCCGTCTCCGGGTCCAGCGCGGAGGTGATCTCGTCACAGACCAGGACACGCGGCCCTGCCGCCAACGTCCGGGCGAGCGCGACCCGTTGACGCTGGCCTCCCGACAACTCCCCCGGCCGGCGCGACAGCGTTTCCGGGCCCAGTCCGACCAGGCCGAGCAGCCGTACGGCTTCCCGGGAGGCGTCGGCGGCGGACCGGCGACGCACCCCCCTGAGGGGGCGCGTGAGCGCGGTGCTCACGGATTCCCGGGGGTTGAGGGCACCCCGGGCGTCCTGCGCGACGAGCTGCACCGCCGCACCGCGCCCTCGCTCCGCGCCCTGCTCCCGCCACTCGACGCTGCCCCGCGCGGGCCGGTGAAGCCCCGCGACACACCGGGCGAGGGTGGACTTGCCCGAGCCCGAGGGACCCACGACGGCGGTGCACGAGCCTGCCGGAACGGTGAGGGAGACGTCGTGCAGCACGGGAACACGCCCGTGGGCCGCGTCCAGCCCGCGCACGGACAGCCCCCCGCCCCCACCGGCGCTCCGCCCGCTCTCCGGGCCGTGGCCGGTCGTCGGGAAACCCGGGGACGAGGGCGGGGCGGGCATCGGCGCCCTGGGCGCGGCGCCGGCGATCCGGCCTTCTTCCAGGCGGATCACCTCGTCCGCCACGGACGCGATCCACCCCGGGTCGTGGCTGACCAGCAACGCGGCACGGTCCCCGTCGGACAGGACCTCGGCCAGCAGGCCGCGCATCCCGTCCGCCAGGACCGTGTCAAGACCGCTGGTGGGTTCGTCGAGCACCAGCAGACCGGGCGTGCCCGCCAGGGCGAGGGCGAGGGCCACCCGTTGGGCCTGCCCTCCCGACACCTGCCGGGGCAGCCGCCGCCAGAACGCCCGGTCGGCCGGCAGCCGCACGGACCGCAGCAGTTCCTCGACGCGCGCACGGACCTCGTGCGCACGCCTCGCGGACGAGCGCAGACGCACCGCCTCGGCGATCTGCGTGCCGATCCGCAGCGCGGGGTTGAGCGAGGAGGCCGGGTCCTGCCCCAGGTACGACACCACGCGCCCCCGCAGCCCGCGGGCCGCGGCGCGGTCGAACGGGTCGAGGCCGGCCACCCGGACGGTGCCGGCCCGGACCTCGAGGCCTGGGCGGACATGTCCGAGCAGGCTGTACGCCAGGCTGCTCTTGCCCGATCCCGACCTGCCCACGATCCCCAGTACCCGTCCGCGCGGCAGCGACAGACCGACGTCGTGCAGGACGGGCGGGCCGCCGGCCGCCGGGCCGAGGGACAGCCCGCTGATCTCGGCGATCGGGTCCGCCCCCGACGGGCGTGCGGTCACGTGGCCGGTCACGCGGCCCCCCTTCCCACCGTGTCCGCCAGCCGTCCGGCCAGCAGGCCGACGCAGACGGAGAGCAGGACGAGCAGCAGGGCCGGAGCGAGGAAGGGCGTGGCCGCCAGTGTGGCGCCGGGGGCGTTCTCGCTCACCATGCGTCCCCAGTCGGGCGCCGCCCCGCCCTGTCCCAGGCCGAGGAAGCCCGCGGTGGCGGTGAGGTGCAGCGAGGCGACCAGGCGCAGCGCGGTGTCCATGAGGGCCGGTCCGGCGATGTTGGGCAGCACGTCGTGGCGCAGCACGGCCCGCCGGGTGTCTCCCCGGGCCAGGGCCGCCTCGACGTACCCTCTGTTCAGGACGGTGTCCGCCGCGGCCCGCAGCACCCGGGTGGAGAAGGGGGCGGTGGCCAGGGCGACGGCCGCCACGAGGGCGGCGTCGCTGCCGGGGAACCCGGCGGCCAGGACGAGGACGACCAGGAGGGCGGGGAGGACGGCGAGGGCGTCCACGCAGCGGACCAGCAGGTCGCCCAGCCGGCGGGACACCATGGCCGCCAGGACGCCGGCGGTCATCCCGGCGGCACCGGCCGCCGCCGTTCCCGCCAGCGCGGTGAGGACGATGGCACGGCCGCCGCCGAGCACCCGGCTCGCCACGTCCCTGCCCAGCACGTCGGTGCCGAGGAGGAACTGTCCGTCGGGTTGCTGGAAGGGCGCCGCGAGCTGCGCGGTGGGGCTGTGCGGCGCGGCCAGCGGCCCCAGGAGGGCGAGGAGGAGGACGAGCAGGGTGACCACCCCGGTGAACATCGGCGGCCGGCGGTGCCCGGGCGCGCCCGAAGGGCCCGGGCGTCCCCGTCGGCGCGGTGGTGTCAGAACCGTCGTCATCGGCCGTGCCCCTCCCGTGTCCCCAGCACACGCGCGCAGACGTCACCCAGCAGCAGCACCACGAGCATCACCGCGACCAGGGCGGTGGCGATGCCCTGCACCATCGGTACGTCTCGTGCCGCGACGGCCAGTTGCAGCTCCCGGCCGATTCCCGGGTAGTCGAAGACGTTCTCCACCACCACCGCGGAGCCGACCAGTGCCCCTGTGGTGAGGGTGAGTGCCTGCACGGCCGGTCCGGCGGCGTTGGGCAGGATGTGGCGCACCGCGAGTCGCACGCCGCGCACACCGTTGAGCCGTGCGGCCTCGCAGTACGGGGTGGCCGCGGCGTCCGCGACGGAGGCCCGCAGCAGCCTGGTGGCCACCGCGAGGCCGACCGCGCCGAGGGTCAGTACGGGCAGGACCAGCGCGTGCGGGACGTCGAGCGGGGTGCCTCCCAGAGGGATGACGGAGACACGCGGGAGGACCTCCAGCCACACCGCCAGGACCGCGACGAGCGACGCGGCGACGACGAACTCCGGTACGGCGGCCAGGATCTGGGCGGTCGTCGAGACGACCCGGTCGGCGCCGCCGCCGCGCAGCCCCGTCCACAGGCCGAGCAGCGCGGCGAGCGGCGCGGTGACGGCGAGCGTCAGTCCGGCGAGGAGCAGGCTGTTGGGCAGGCGGGTGGCGAGGACGTCGGCGACCGGCCTCTCCCCCACGAAGCCGTTGCCCAGGTCCCCCCGGACCGCGCCGGCCGCCCAGTCCGCGTACCTCTGGGCGGCGGGCCGGTCCAGCCCGAGCCCGGCCCGGACCTCGGCACGTTGCGCCTCGGACGCGTCCACGCCGACGACCGCGCTGACGGCGTCCCCGGGGAGGACCGCCGTGGCCGCGAAGACCGCGGCCGACAGCAGGACGAGCAGGACGGCGGCCCCCGCGAGGCGACGGGCGGCGAAGGCGAGCAGGTTCACGCCAGCGACGCCCGGGAGAAGCCCGGGAACTGCTCGAAGAGATCGTCCCGAATCCCGTCGACCCCCTTGGCCTGGGCGTTCAGATTCGGTTTGAAGACCGGCAGCACCTGGTTGCCCTCTTCCCAACGTGTTCGCTGGGCCTGCGTGCCCAGCTTCTCGGCCTGCGCCTGGTCGCTCTCGGCGCGTGCCCTCGCCACGAGGGCATCGGTGTCGGACTCCTTCCAGCCGAACGCCGACGGCGATCCGCCCGCCGTGTTCATCTGGTAGGTCGACAGCGCCGGGATGGGCATCTGGTACGAACCGGCCAGGGGCAACGCCGAGTACGCGGGGAAGTCGGCGTAGAGCTGACCCGCGGGCAGTTCGCGGACGGTCGCCCGCACACCGATCTTCTTCAGGTCCTCGACGAAGAGGGTGGCCGTCTCCACCATGCCCGGAGTCTCGGGACCGGTGGTCACGCGCACCTCCATCCCGTCGGCACCGGCCTCCTCGAGGAGTTCGCGGGCCCGCTCTGGATCGTGGGCGCGCTGGGGGATCCTGTCGGCGTAGTCGGGGAAGCCGATGGAGGGCAGGTCGTTGCCGATCTCGGCGTTGCCGTAGAAGACGGTCCTCACCATGGCCTCGCGGTCGACCGCGAGTTTGAACGCCTCCCTCACCCGCGGGTCGTCGAAGGGCTTGACGCCCATGTTCAGCTGGAAGGAGAGACCGACCAGGTAGGGGCTCTTCGTGGGAGCCAGTTCGGCCTTCGCGTCGTCCGCGAGCGTGCGCGCGGTGACCGGCGAGAGGTCGTGGGCGAAGTCGATCTCCCCGCCGGTGAGCGCCCCCGCCCTGGCCGTCGAGTCCGCGATCGACCTCAGTTCCAGGCCGTCGAGGTGGGGCACGTGACCGTAGTGGTCGTCGTAGCGCTCGAACGCCGAGCCCTGGCCGGCCGAGAACTCGGTCAGCCGGAAGGGGCCGCAACTGGGCATGCCCTCGCGGAAGTCGCTGGTGCCGTCCTTGACGACCAGGAAGTTGCCCTGGCAGAGGATCAGGCGGCCGTCGGCGATGGGCCGCAGGGTGGGCAGTACGACCTTCAGCGGCCCGTCGGCCTTGGCGCGCGCGAGGTCGAAGTTGGCGGCGGCGAGCCGGTACACGGGCAGCTTGCTCCTGGCCGCGAGCGCGCTGAGCGAGTGCAGGATGTCGGCGGAGGTCAGCTCGGATCCGTCGGTGAAGCGGACGCCGGGCCGCACGTGCAGCGTGTAGGCCGACAGGTCGTCGGAGATGTCGATGCCCTTGAGCACGCCGTAGCGCACCCCGTCGGGACCGCTGGGATCGAGGTTGCCCAGGGTGCCGTGCCAGGCCCGGGCACGCACGAGATCCAGTGCGGAAGGGCCGTTGAAGAAGTCGAGCGTCTCCGAGGCGCCGCCGCCGACGAAGGCGGCCCTCAGCGTGCCGCCCGAACGGGGCGAGGAGCCTGGTCCGGGCTTGCCGGCGGAGTCGGGCCCGTCGGTGGAGCACGCCGCCAGCAGGCCGGGTCCCACCGCCAGAGCCGCGGCGCCCGCCGCGCCGCGTCGGAGGAAGGCCCGGCGGTCGATCTGTCTGGACATGCTTCTCCTTGACGTTCTGCTGAGCTGGTGAACCGCGCACCGGGAGACACCCGCGGCGCGTGAGGCGAGGCCCGGCGCGGGCGGTGGCCGTGGACGACGAACGCGGGTACGGACGAGCCGTACCGTCCCTGCGGTGGTCCGCGGCCGGTCCGGCCGCGCGCTACCGCAGGGTGAGGGCTCCGGACGGGCAGGCCCGTACGGCCCGGCGTACGGCGTCCGACTGGGCCGACGACGGCCTCTCGGCGAGGACACGCACGAGCCCGTCGTCCTCGTCCTGGTCGAAGACGGCCGGCGCGGCGAGCACGCACTGCCCCGCCCCGACGCACCGATCCCGCTCGGCGCTGACTCTCCCGGCTCCGAACGCCTGGCCTGCCAAGGTCATGAGGGCCCCTCCCCTGTGGCCGCGGACGCGACCGACACGCGGCAGTCAGACAGTAATAGAAAACGACTTCCATCTTCAACTAGCCGCAGTCGTCCGCCCGGCGCCGGCGGTCGCGGCACGCCGCCACGCCGCCACACCACCACGGCGGACTTCGCTTGAATCATTGATGGAAATGATTACCATGTGCGAGACCTTGGGCGCCAAGTGGGCCGCCCGGCCCACGAGTTGACGGACCGCCGACAAGGCGAAAGATCTCCGGCCCGCACCCCGGCACTCGACCAACCGGCCCCGCTCCATGGGAGGTGGGCGTCCTGCGCGACGCATCGGCAACACAGTCACCGGCGCCATGGCGCGCCACACGGCAACGAAAGGCCGTCCTGAGCGCCCTGCACGACCGCCCCGGCTTCACCTCCGCCCAGGAGCTGCACGAGGCACTCGAGGCCGACGGCGTCACCATCGGCCTGACCACGGTGTACCGGACCCTTCGCGCACTGGACCGCTCGGGACAGGTCGATGTCGTGCGGGAGAAGAGCGGAGAACGGCTCTACCGGCCGCGGCCCACCGACGGGCACCGCCACTATCTCCTCTGCCGCGACTGCGGCGTCAGCACCGCGGTGGAAGCGGACGCGGTGGAACGCTGGGCGGACGACGTGGCCGAGGCCACGGGATTCGCCGACATCGAGCACACCGTGGAACTGACCGGCGTCTGCGTCCACTGCCGCGTCACCGCCGCGCCCTCGCCCCCGTGAGACGCCCGGGGCGCCACTCACCCCAACCCCATGATGAAAACGATTGTCATCGTGCTACGGTCGTCGCACACTCAACCATTAACCGGCCCATTACCCGGAGTGACCCGTGCGCGTCCCCGCCCGTCTCCTGCCCCTCCCCGCGGCACTCGCCGCCTCCGCCCTGCTCACCGGCTGCTTCGCCTCCACGGAGGCCACCGGCGCGGACGCGGGCGAGCGGATCCGCGTCGCGATGATGCAGCCGCCGCGTTCCGGTCTGTCCCCGCTCTCCGACGACGCCTTCAAGCTGTCCCGTTGGTCGACGGCGGAGACGCTCGTGAAGCTGGACGCGGACGGCGATGCCGAACCCGCGCTCGCCACCGGGTGGAAGCAGTCCGGCCGGAGCTGGACCTTCACTCTCCGTGAGGGTGTCACCTTCCACGACGGTACGAAGCTGACCGCCGAGGCCGCGGTCCGCTCCCTGACCCGGGCCGCCGGCGCCTCTCCCAAGCCCCGCATCCTCGACGGCGTCGAGCTGACCGTGAAGGCGGTGGACGCCGCCACCGTGGTCGTCACCACTGCCGAGGAGGACCCCTTGGTCCCCCAGCGGCTCAGCTCCCCCCAGTTGTCGATCCTCTCGGCGAAGGCGTACCAGGGGAAGACCGTGAACCCGGTCGGCGCCGGCACCGGCCCGTTCGAGCTGACCAAGGTCAACGGCACCTCCTCCGCCGCCCTCGACCGCTACGACAGCTACTGGGGCGGTACGGCCAAGGCTCCCGGCATCGACGTCACGTTCGTGCCGGACGGCACCGCACGCGCCGCCGCCCTGCGCAGCGGTGAGGCCGACATCGTCGAGGCCGTGCCCGTCTCGCAGGCCGCGCTGCTGGACAAGGAACTGATCACCGAGGTCCCGATGCCGCGCACCAACACCCTGTACCTCAACACGGAGAAGGGCGCCTTCAAGGACCCCGCACTGCGGGCGGCGGCACGAGAGGCGATCGACGCCGAGTCCGTCGTGAAGGGTGTGTACGAGGGCCGGGCGGACGTGGCCGAGGGGCTGCTCGGGCCCGCGCTGCCGTGGGCGGCCGGCCTGCGCGAGCCGGTACGGCGTGCGAAGGCGGGCGACCCGAACGGCAGGGACATCACCATCGGCACGTTCACCGACCGGGCCGAGCTGCCCGAGGTCGCCGCCGCGCTGCAACAGCAGCTCGAGAAGGCGGGGTTCCAGGTGAAGCTCGATGTCCGCGAGTACACCAACATCGAGTCCGACGCCCTGGCGGGCGCTTTCGACGCGTTCATCCTCTCCCGGGCCACCGTCCTCGACTCCGGCGACCCGGCCGCGTACCTCTACAGCGACTTCGCCTCCGACGGCTCCTTCAACATCTCCCAGCTGGCCGACCCCGCGGTGGACCAGGCCCTGAACAAGGCGGGCGCGACGCCGACGGGTGAGGCCCGCCGCCGGGCGGTCGTCGACGCCGAGGCCGCCGTGCTCGCCACCGACGCGGCCGTGCCGATGCTCCATGAGCGCGTGATCCAGGGCGACGCCGCCGACGTGGTCGGCGCGGCCCACGACCCGCGTGAGCGGGAGCTGGTCACACTCGACACCCACGTCAGGTGAGGCCGTTCGCAGCGGGGGCGACCCGCGCCGTCTCCCTGCTCGCCGTGCTGGCCGCCGTCGGCCTGCTGCCCTGGCTGTCCGGCCGGGACCCTGCTCTGACCGTGCTGCGCGCCCGCTCCGCCGAACAGGCGCCGACCGAGGAGGCGCTGTCCGCCATCCGCCGGGACCTGGGACTGGACGCCGGCCCGCTCTCCCTGCTCGGCGACTGGGCGGCCGGGCTGGTGCGCGGCGATCTCGGCACCTCCTGGGTGTCGGGTACGGACATCCTGCCCTCGGTCGTCTCCGGACTCCAGGTGTCGCTGGGCCTGATGGCCGCGGCGCTGACCGTGGCGGTGCTGCTGGCCGTGGCCCTGGTGACGCCCGTGCTGGTGCGCGGGCGGGGCTCGGCCGGGGCGGTCGCCGCCATGGCCGCCGCCGTGCCCGAGTTCCTCCTGGCCACCGTGGCGCTGCTGGTGTGCGGAGTGTGGCTGGGGTGGCTGCCCACGTCGGGCTGGCAGGGACCCGAGTACATGGTCCTGCCGGCCCTCGCGCTCGGCGTCCCGGCGGGCGGCCTGCTGGGCCGGCTCGTCGCGGACGCGCTGCCCGCCGTGCTGGACGAACGATGGGTGGAGCTGTGGCAGGGCGCGGGCGTGAGCCGTACCCGGATCTCGGCGGCCGCGCTGCGCCGCGTGCTTCCACCGCTGGTACCCCAGTTCGGGATGGTCACGGTCGGCCTGACGGGGGGCGCCGTCGCGGTGGAGGCCGTGTTCGCGGTTCCGGGCATCGGACGTACCGCGCTGGGCGCGGCCAAGTCGCAGGACTTGCCGCTGCTCCAGGGTTCGGTCCTCGCCCTCCTGGCTCTGGGCCTGGTCACCGGCGCGCTGGCCGCCGTCGTACGGCGCCGGCTGCTGGGTCCCGCGCTGCGCGACGCCGGGCTCACCCTGCCCCCTGCCCGCCCCGTCCGGGCGCATCCGGCGGTCCCGGTCGTCCTCGCCGTCGTACTGCTGGCGGCGATCGGCTGGGGTCTGCTGCGCGACCCGTACGCGGTGGACACCACGGCGCGGCTGGCGTCGCCGTCATGGGCGTACCCGCTGGGCACCGACGGGCTCGGCCGTGACGTACTGGCCCGGCTCGGGCACGGGGCCGCCTCCACGGTCGGTACGGCGGCGGCCGTCTGCCTGCTGAGCCTGCTGGCCGGGCTGGCGTTGGGCTTCCTGCCGGGCGTCGCGGCGGGCGCGGCGGACATCGCCAACGCCCTGCCACCCGTGATCGTCGGCATCCTGGTCGCGGCGGCGGCCGGTCCCGGCACCGGTGGCGCGGCCCTCGCCGTCGCGCTGATCTCCTGGCCGCCCCTGGCGGCGCACGCGGCCGCGCTGGTGCAGGAGGTGCGGGCGTCGGCGTTCCTGACCGCGCAACGCGCCATCGGCGCACGGCCCCTGTGGATCCTCACTCGACACGTCCTGCCGTCCGTCGCGGCCCCGGTCGCACGCCATGCCCTGCTGCGACTGCCCGGCATCGCCCTCGCTCTCGCCTCCCTGGGCTTCCTGGGCCTGGGTGCCCAGCCGCCCGCCCCCGAGTGGGGGCTGCTCCTGGACGAATCACGCGCCTACATCGAACGCGCCCCCTGGGCGGCACTCGCCCCGGCCGTCGCACTGGCCCTGCTGGCGGGGCTGGCCGTGTCGGGGGCGGCGTACGCACAAGGCCGGGAGGCGCGGCGCGCGACCGGCCGCAGTACACGAAAGGAGACCGCCCGTGTTGTCCGAGGCACTGCTGTCGGTGCGTGACCTGCGGATCGCGTTCGGCACCGTCGAGGCGGTTCGCGGGCTGTCCTTCGACGTCCGCCCGCGCGAGGTGTTCGCCGTCGTCGGGGAGTCGGGCGCCGGCAAGTCCCTCACCGCCCGGGCGCTGCTCGGCATGGTGCCGCGGGGCGCGACGACCGGCGGCGGCGTACGGTTGCGCGGCTCCGCCGACCTCGCCGCCGAACGCGGGCGCCGGATCACCCTCGTTCCACAGGACGCCCTGTCCGCCCTCTCCCCCGTCCACCCGGTCGGCGACCAGCTCGCCGCCGCCCTACGGTCGGTGCGGCGCCTGTCCCGCGGTCAGGCGCGGGCCCGGGCCGTGGCGGCGCTGGACCGGGTCGGCATCCCGGACGCCGCTCGCCGGGCGCGGGCCTACCCGCACGAGTACTCGGGCGGCATGCGGCAGCGCGCGGTGATCGCCATGGCGACGGTCAACGAGCCCGACGTCGTCGTCGCCGACGAACCGACCACCGCGCTGGACGAGGAACGCCGCGAGCAGGTTCTGCGTGTGCTCGCCGAGCAGCGGGAGGCGGTCGGCGCCGCGCTGGTGCTCGTCACCCACGACCTGGAGGTCGTACGGGAACACGCGGACCGCGTACTGGTGATGTACGCGGGCCGGGCGGCCGAACTCGGCCCCGCCCGCCAGGTGCTCGGCAGTCCGCGCGCCCCCTACACGGCGGGCCTGCTGGCCTCGCTCCCGCAGGACGGCCCCCGGCTCCGCCGGCTGCCCGCGCTCCCGGGGACCCCGCCCGCGCCGGACGCCCTCGGGCCGGGCTGCGCCTTCGCGCCGCGCTGCCACCTGGCGACGGACCGGTGCCGCGACCACGAGCCGGAAGCGCGGGCGGTGGACGGCCGCCTGGTCGCCTGCCATCACGCCGATGACATGCCCGATCCTCTCCGGGAGTTCGTGTGAACCACCCCCTGCTGGACGTCCGCGACATCACCGTCCGCTACGGCCCGGTGACCGCCGTGGACCAGCTCTCGTTCACGCTGGACGCCGGTGAGACCCTCGCCCTCGACGGCCCCTCCGGCTGCGGCAAGTCCTCCACGGCACTCGCGGTGCTCCAGCTGCGCAGGCCCGACAGCGGGTCGGTCCGCTTCGAAGGGCGGGAACTGACGGCTCTGACGGAACGCGAACTGCGCCCTCTACGCCCGCGCATGCAGCCGGTCTTCCAGGATCCCTACGGCTCCCTCAGCCCTCGTCACCGCGTCCGCGACGCGGTGGCCGAGCCGCTCAAGGTCCAGGGCGCCTGGAACAGGTCCGACGGACCCGCCCGCGTGGCCGAACTCCTCGACCGGGTCGGCCTGGATCCCGCGTACGGGGACCGGCGCCCGCACGAACTCTCCGGGGGCCAGTGCCAACGGGCCGGAATCGCCCGCGCCCTGGCGTCCGAACCGCGACTGCTCGTCCTCGACGAACCGGTTTCCGCGCTCGACGCCTCCGTGCGGGCCGGCGTTCTCAACCTGCTCTCCGACCTCCAGGACGAACTGGGCCTCGCCTATCTGTTCATCTGCCACGACCGGGCGGTCGTCCGTCACTTCGCCGACCGGGTGGTCGAGATGCGCAACGGACGCGGCGTCCCTGCCTGACGACGGCGGTGAGGACCACTGGGCGGATGCAGGCCGACGCGCGCTCACGCCGGTCGTACGGGTGCACGACGCCCGCGGATGCCGTTCACCCGCATTCGGTTCCCGGCGCACGCGTCCGACTCGGCGCCGAATCCGCCCGGAGGATTTCCATCGGTGCACGAAAGGGCAGGGAAATTGCCCGTACGGCACCGGAAAGATCCCTTTACGAGGACTCTCGGACACCGGTTCTGTATTTTGCTCTCCGCCGGAACCGACCGTGCCACTCCGCCCCGTGAGCCCGCATCGGCCCGGTCTTCAGAACGTCACCGTCACGAGACGGCCATGAACGGTCGCAGGACTTTCACACACCTCATTTCCTGTTCCAGCCCTCCACATGGCGGCTGGTAACGTGCCCGCCGTTCGACCCCCACAGAACAAAGTTCTCGATCCTTGGATTCCACTTCATGACTGGTACGCCGGACGACACCACCTCCACGAACACCTTCGCCCCGGGCGGGCGCCGTCGGCACCGCAAGGCGAGAGTGAGCCGCATCGGCGCGCGACGGGCCCTCGTGCTCGCGATGGCCGTGCCCATGGCCTCCGCCACCCTGGCCGGGACCTCGGCCTTCGCCGCCGACGGCGGCACCGCGACGGCGCGGGGCGTCTCGGTCGACGACCTCGGCGCCGACGACGCGCAGTTGGTCAAGAACCTCGACGAGCGCGTCGCCGACGAGCGCCTCGGTTCCGACGTCAGCGGCGTGGTGCTCGACGCCGACTCGGACACCCCGCTCTGGGACCACAACGGGTCCACCACTCTCATGCCGGCCTCCAACGCCAAGCTCGCCACGGCCACCACCGCCCTGACGCTGCTGGGCGCGAACCACGAGTTCACCACGAAGGTCGTGTACGGCGACGGCACCCTCACCCTCGTCGGCGGCGGTGACCGCACCCTCACCAGCGACGACGTCGCCGAGATGGCGAAGACGGCCGTCGACGGACTCGAGGCCGCGGGGCTGACCAGCGTCAAGGTCCGCGTGGACGACAGCCTGTTCGCCGAACCGAGCCTCGCCAAGGGCTGGAACGAGGGCTACTACCCCACCGAGGTCACGCCGGTGCGTTCGCTCGTCGTCGACGGCGCCGCCGTCGACGACACGTCGATCGACGCCGGCAACGTCTTCGCCAAGAAGCTCGCCGCGCAGGGCATCACCGTCGACGGCGAGGTCGGCCGCGCGACGGCGAAGCAGTCCGACGTGCCGGTGGCGCAGCACAAGTCGGCGCCGCTGTCGGAGATCGTCAAGCAGATGCTCAAGACGAGCGACAACAACATCGCGGAGACCCTGCTGCGGATGTCCGCCGTGGAGCTGGGCAAGCCGGCCACCTTCGAGGGCGGCGCCGAGCTCGTCCGCCAGGTGCTGAGCTCGTACGGAATCTCGCTCGACAACTTCGAGATGCACGACGGCAGCGGCCTGTCCCGCGCCGACCGCATCCCGGCCGCGACCCTCGCGCAGCTCCTCGACGCGATCACGGAGTCCCCCGCCCTGAGCTCGATCCTGGAGGGCCTGCCGGTCGCCGGCGAGGCCGGTGCCAGCCTCGGTCCGGAGTGGGGCCGCTTCGACGACGCCAACTCCGAGTGCGCCGTCGGCAAGGTGCACGCGAAGACCGGCACGCTCACCGGAGCCATCGCCCTGAGCGGCGTCACGCGCACCGAGGACGGCGAGTGGAGGATCTTCTCCTTCATCGAGAACAACTCGTCGGCCGACCCCAGCGACATCAAGGACGCCATGGACGGCCTCGCCGCCACCGTGAACGGCTGCTGGGCCTGACCGGCCACCGCGCCTGACGCAGCACACATCACTCATCGCGCATCGCGGTCCGTCTGCGCGTCGCCCACCGGCGGCGCGCAGACGCGTGAACCGGGGCTCGGACCGTGACTGCCGGCCGTTGCACGCAAGCACGTTCGACATTACGGTTCGTGGCTTCACAGAGCGACTACCGAGGGTTCGAGAGGTGCACGCGGCGCATGCGGCAGCCGACTGTCCAGACCATCCGGAACCCGGTCCTGCCGGGTTCGCATCCGGACCCGTGCGCGCTGCGCGTGGGCGACGATTTCTACCTGGCCACCTCGACGTTCGAATGGCACCCCGGTGTACGGCTGCACCACTCCCGTGATCTTGTGCACTGGCGACCACTGGGAGGTGTCCTGGACACCACACGCCTCCTCGACCTCACCGGCTGTCCGGATTCCGGCGGGGTGTGGGCACCGAACCTCACCTACGCGGACGGCCTGTTCCACCTGGTCTTCAGCAACGTCTCCACGTATGCGGGAGGCTTCACGGACAGCCCCAATCTCCTCACCACGGCCCCCTCCGTCCACGGTCCCTGGTCCGATCCCGTGCCGCTGCACGCGCGCGGTTTCGACGCGTCCCTCTTCCACGACGGCCCCGACAGCTGGCTGCTGAACCTGGTCCACGACTGGCGGCCCCATCACGGCGGCTCGGCCGGTCTGGAGGCGACCCGGTACGACCGGTCCGCGCGCCGTCTGGTCGGGGACCCGGTGCCGGTCACGCTGCCGCCGCAGGCCGGCTGGATCGAGGGCCCCAACCTCTACCGGCACGGCGGCTGGTACTACCTGCTGACCGCGGACGGCGGCACCGGCTACGACCATCAGGTCACCGTCGCCCGCTCCCGCACCCTGGCCGGTCCGTACGAGCGCGATCCGCGCGGGGCGCTGGTCACCGCCCGCCACCGTCCGGACCTGCCTCTGCAGAAGGCCGGACACGGCAGCCTTGTCGCGACGAGGGACGGCCAGTGGTACCTGGCCTATCTCGTCGCCCGGCCCGAAGGCCGCCGCGGGCCGTGCGTGCTGGGCCGCGAGACCGCGCTGGCACCCGTCACCTGGACTCCCGACGGATGGCCGCGTGTCCCCGCCGGTCTGCCCGCGCCGGAAGTCCCCGCCCCGGCCGGCGTCGGCGACGGCGATGTGGTGGGCGTCGAGGACGACGAAGTCGACGGCTTCGACCAGCCGGTGCTCGGGCCGCGGTGGTCGACGCTGCGGCGTCCAGCGACTCCTGACTGGCTGTCGCTCACCGCCCGCCCGTCACATCTGCGGCTGCGCGGCGGCCGCTCGCCGCAGAGCCTGACCGGCTCCAGCCTGGTCGCCCGCCGGGTGACGTCCGCGAACGGCGCCTTCGAGGCGAGGGTGGAGTACCGGCCGCGGTCCTTCCAGCATCTGGCCGGGATCACCGCGTACTACAACACGCGCAACTGGTACTTCCTGTACGTCACCGCGGACGACGAGGGCCGGGCCGTGCTGCGCGTGGCAGGCCGCGACCGCGGTGTGCTGAGCGTGGACGAGGCCGGCGGGGTGCCTCTGGGCGAGGTCCGCCGCCTGCGTCTGGGCCTCGATCTGCGGGGGCCCGACCTGCGTTTCCGTTACGCCACCGACGGCGGCTGGCACCCGGTCGGCCCGCCGCTCGACGCCACCGTCCTGTCCGACGAGCACGCGGAGGTGTTCGAGAGCGGGCAGATCAGGGACCTCGGTTTCACCGGCGCGTTCGTCGGCATGTGGGCCTGGGACCTCACCGGGGGCGGCCTGCCCGCGGACTTCGACGAGGCGGCCTGGCACGCGGCCGGTTGACAGGGCGGAGCCCTGTCGACCGCTCCGCCCTTTCGCCTTCCTCCGCCTTGCGGCCGTACGCACCCGGCCCCGCACCTCCACCCACGACCGCGGCCTCGGCCACGTCGGCGTCCACGTCCGCGTCCGCGGTTCCCTCGCCCGAAAATCGCGCATACGGCCGCCACCAGGGGCAAGGGCCGGCCGACAGCGAAACGACAGCCGTGTTTTACGCCCGTCCGACCTCCGGCACGACAGCATCTCGGCACGGTCTGAACAGCATGTGTCCCGGGGCCGTACCTCTCGGCAGATCATCACGCATCCACCCCGGAAGGGAACCCCAGCATGACCAGCGCATCGTTTCACCCCGCAGGCCCGGCCCGTCGTACCGTCGTGGCGGCGGCCGGAGCGGCGGGGCTCGCCGTCGCGCTGACCGCGTGCGGAGGCTCGGACGACGACTCGTCCGACGACACCGGTACCGCTCCCTCGGCGCCCGCCGGCGAGGAGGCGGGCGGCGGGTCGGCAGGCGACGAGGACGCCGGAGCCGCGCTCGCGGCCACCGCCGACATCCCCGAGGGCGGCGGAAAGGTCTTCGCCGACCAGAAGGTGGTGGTCACCCAGCCCGCGGCCGGCGATTTCAAGGCGTTCTCCGCCACCTGCACCCACCAGGGATGCGCGGTGAAGAGCGTGGCCGACGGTGTCATCAACTGCCCTTGTCACAACAGCAACTTCTCGATCACCGACGGGAGCGTGCAGAGCGGCCCGGCCCGCAAGCCGCTGCCCGCCGTGCAGATCACGGTGAGCGGGGATTCGATCCGGCTGGCCGGATGAGCGTGACTCAGCGCCGGGGCCGGAAGATCATGATGACGCCCGGTGAGCTGGACGCCTTCCTGACCACCCAGCGCACCTGCCGCCTCGCCACGGTCTCGGCGGACGGCGCCCCGCACGTGAGCACCCTCTGGTTCGCCTGGGACGGCTCCTCGATGTGGCTGTACTCGGTGGTGCGCAGTCGGCGCTGGGCGCACCTGCGGCGCGACCCCCGGGTGGCGATCGTGGTCGACACCGGCGAGGAGTACGACGAGTTGCGGGGCGCGGAGCTGTCCGGCCGGGTGGAGTTCGTGGGCGAGGCGCCGCGCACCGGCGAGCTGTGCGCCGAACTCGACTTCCCGGAGACGCTGTTCGCGCGCAAGAACTTCGCTCTGGAGGAGATGCCGCACGACGGCCGGCACGCCTGGCTGCGGCTGACGCCCGAGAAGACCGTCTCCTGGGACTTCCGCAAACTGGCGTCGCGGTGAGCGGCTCGGCTCACCCCGCCCGCTCCGCCCGAGCCACCTCCCCCGCCGTCGTCCGCAACGCCTCCACCGCCGCCCGGATCGACGGGCGGCGGTCGGCGTCCGCGCGCCAGACGACGTACACGTGCCGGCGCACCCGCTGCCTCAGCGGCGCGGTGACGACTCCGTCGGGCACCGGATGGCGTCCGAGCAGCGGGGCGATGCACACGCCGAGTCCCGCGGCGACCAGCCCGAGCTGGGTGTGGGTCTCGGCGGCACGATGGCCGATGATCGGCTCGATGCCCTTCGAGCGGAGCGTGAACATCAGCCACTCGTGGCAGAACTCGCCCTCTCCCCACGTGATCCACTCGTCCTCCGCGAACTCCGCGAGGTCCACCTCGTCCCGGCCCGCGAGCCGGTGGCCGGCCGGCAGGGCCACGCCGGCGGGGTCGTCCAGGAGCGGCGCCTTGACCAGGCCGTCGGGCAGCGGCATCGGCTTGTTGTACCAGTCGAGTACGACGGCCAGGTCGAGGTCGCCGCGCACCACACCGTTGACGCCGCGCTCCGGCTCCAACTCGCAGGAGCGGATGCGCAGCGCGGGGTACTCGGCGCGCAGGGCGGCCAGGGCCGCGGGGAAGAGTCCGCGGGCGGCCGTCGGGAACGCCGACAGCCTCAGCTCACCCGCCACCTGACCGCGCTGTGCCTCCAGGTCGGCCTGGGCGAGTTCGACCTGGGAGAGGATGCGGGCCGCGTGCTCGGCGAGCAGCCGGCCCGCGTCCGTGAGCCGTACGCCCCGCCCGTTCTTGGCCAGCAGCCGCTGTCCGGCCTCGCGCTCCAGTTTGGCCATCTGCTGGGAGACGGCCGAGGTGGTGATGTGCAGGCCGGCGGCGGCGCCGCTCACCGATCCGTGCCGGGCGAGGGCGTCGAGGGTGCGGAGGCGCTCCAGGTTCAACATGTAAGCGATGCTACGAGATACTCCGTGCGAAATCTCGATTGTGCTACAAGGACGGCTGCATCATCGTTGCCCGCATGAGCAGTAGCGGCACGTCCTCCTCCCTGTCCCTCCGCGCCCTCGACTGGCGGCTGCGCTTCGGGCTCCTCTCCCTCGTCTGGGGTTTCAGCTTCCTCTTCATGAAGGTGGGCACCGAGAGTTTCGCCCCGTTCCAGGTCACACTGGGGCGGCTGGTGTTCGGTACGGCGGTGGTCGCCGTGGCGATGGCGGTGAAGCGGGAACGACTGCCGCGCGGGGCGTGGACGTGGGTACATCTGGCGGTCGCCGGGTTCCTGCTCAACGCGCTGCCGTTCTCCCTGTTCGCCTTCTCGGAGCTGACGATCCCGTCGTCGCTCGCGGGCATCTGCAACGCCACCTCGCCGCTGTGGGGCATGGCCCTGTCGCTGGTCGCCCTCTCCGAGGACCGGCCGACGCGGCGGCGGGTGGCCGGCCTCGGCATCGGCTTCCTCGGCGTGCTGACGGTGCTGGGTGTCTGGCAGGGTTTCCACGGCCTGGACGTCACCGGCACGGCGCTGGCCCTGCTGGCCTCGCTCAGCTATCCGATCGGCTGGATCTACGTCCGCCGCACGCTGGCCGGCTCCAGCCACTCCCACCTCTCCCTGACCGGCGGCCAGCTGCTGCTCGCCACGCTGCAACTGGCCGTCGTGACACCGCTCTTCACCTCGGTGCCGAGCGGCTTCCCGGTACTTCCGCTGCTGGCGGTCGTGGCGCTGGGCGTCCTCGGCACCGGGCTCGCCTTCCTGATCCAGTACGACCTGGTCGCCGAGGTCGGCCCGACGACGGCCCAGATGGTCACCTACTTCACTCCGGTCATCGCCACGGCCGCGGGCGTCGCGTTGCTCGGCGAGTCGCTGTCCTGGTCGACGCCGGCCGGCGCGGCGATCGTCCTCGCGGGCGCGGCACTGACCCAGTCACGGCCGAAGACCACCACGAACGGCAGGGACGGCACGGGCGCCACGGCCCGCACCAGCGCCACGGGCGGCATGGACTCCACGGCCCGCACCGGTGACACGGACGCCGCTGCCCGCGCCGGTGCCACCAGCGCCATGGACGGCGCGGATCGCACCGACGGCAGGCGGGGCGCCGTCGCCACAAGCGCGACGGACGGCCCGGCGGAGCAGCCGACGCGCCGGTCGCGCGTGCGGCAGAGGTCGACGACGTAGGGGCCCTTGAGCGACCCGGCCGAAACCGGGCGCGGCCCGGCGGGGCGCCACGGGTCAGACCTGGCTCCGGTGCCTTGCCCAGCCCGGTCCCGGCCCCACCGCCGTCGCGACCGCGTCCGCCAGAGGCGCGACGTCGCCCTCCGTCAGCGAGGAGACGGTGATCCGGATACCGGGCGGGGCGCCCACGCGGAAGCGCGCGCCCGGGGCCACGGCCCAGCCCGCGTGCAGCAGCCGGGCGACGGCGCCGGTCTCGTCCGGCACCGGGACCCACACGTTCATGCCGCTGCGTCCGTGCGCGGCGATCCCGCGTTCGGCGAGAGCGCCGAGGAGCGCGTCCCGGCGCCACCCGTACGCCGCCGCCACCGCGTGCGCGTCCACCGCGCCGTCCGCCCACAGCCGGGCGACCGCCCGCTGGGTGATGCGGCTGACCCAGCCGGGACCCAGCCGCTGCCTCCCGCGCACCCGGTCCAGCGTGACGGCGTCCCCGGTGAGCACGGCGAGGCGCAGGTCGGGGCCGCAGGCCTTGGCCGCCGAGCGGACGAAGGCCCAGCTGTGCGTCGTACCGGCGAGCGGGTGCAGGGGCAGGTCGACGATGCGGTGGCCGTGGTCGTCCTCGATCAGCAGCGTCCGAGGGTGGTCGCGCAGCACGGACCGCAGGGCACGCGCGCGCGTGGCGCTCACCGCGGCGCCGGTCGGGTTCTGCGCGCGGTCCGTGACGACCAGGGCGCGGGCACCGCCCTCGATGACCCGGCGTACGTCTTGTGGCAGCGGCCCCTCGTCGTCGACGCCGACGGCGACCGTGCGCAGGCCGAGCGCGGGGACGAGGTCGAGGAGACTTCCCCAGCCCGGGTCCTCGACGGCGACGGCGTCGCCCGGTCGGAGGTGGGTCGCGAGCACCCGCTCCATGGCGTCCAGCGAGCCCGATGTGACGGCCACGGGCCCCTTCGGCACTCCGTCGGCGTCCAGTTCGGCCCGGGCGCGGCGCGCCAGTTCCGGCTCCACGGGCTCGTCCCCGTACAGCACCGGTTCCCGGTCGCCCTGCTCGGCCGCCGCCGCGAACACCGGTCCCAGCGCGGGCAGCAGCGCCGGGTCGGGGTTTCCGGCGGACACGTCGCGCACCCCCTTCGGCACCTCGACCCTGAGGAACTCGCGCCCGGTGGTGGCCGGCTTCGCGCGCACGCGGCTGCCCCGGCGCCCGGCCGTCTCGATGACCCCGCGCTCGCGCAGGGTGCGATAGGCGGCGGCGACCGTGTTCGGGTTCACCCCGAGCGTCTGCGCCAACTCCCGCATGGGCGGCAGCGGTTGCCCGGGCTCCAGCTCCCCAGAGCCCACCGCACGCTCGACACTCGCGGAAATCTCCGCCGCACCCCGTCCTGTGATCCGATACTCTCCTAGCACAAACCACATTATGCACTAGTGCAATGGAGAGCGCCATGCAGGGGCCCACGCAGACGCCGTCGCAGTCCGCCACCGCGTACCCGCCCACCGACCGCACCGTCCCCACCCGCTCCCCCGACCGCGCCTCGTACGACAAGGAGCTGGTGCACTCGATACTCGACGAGGGATACGTCTGCCATCTCGGCTTCGTCCGCGACGGCTCCCCGGTGGTGCTGCCGACGCTCTACGGCCGGGTCGGCGAGCGGCTCTACGTGCACGGCTCGACGGGCTCGCGCCCGCTGCGGATGACGGGCGCGGCCGACCCGGGGCTGCCGGTGTGCCTGACGGTGACGCACGTGGACGCGCTGGTGCTGGCCCGCTCGGCCTTCCACCACTCGATCAACTACCGGTCGGTGGTGGTGCACGGCACCGCGTACGACGTGACGGACGCGGAGGAGAGGCGGACGGCCCTGGACGCCCTGGTCGACCACGTCGTCCCCGGCCGCTCCCGCGACTCCCGGCCGGCCAACAAGAAGGAGCTGGCCGCCACCGCCGTGATCCGCCTCGATCTGAACGAGGTCTCCGCCAAGCTCCGCACCGGCGGTGTGAACGACGAGCCCGAGGACCTCGCCCTCCCCCACTGGGCAGGCCTCGTCCCGCTGCGCAAGGGCTACGACGCCCCGGTCGCCGACCCGGGCCTGGACTCCGGCACCGGACTGCCCGGCTACCTGTCGGCTCTGTGACACGGGGCCGGACGGCCCGCGAGCCGGCGCCGGCCGTCACGCCGGCGCCGGCCGGTGGTCAGGCAGGCGCCGGCCGCGTCCGCGCCTGACGGGTCTCCGTCACCGCGAGCCCCGCGACCGAGCCGAGCATCAACAGGGTTCCGGACAGCGTCGCGACCGTGAGGTGTTCGCCGAGGAGCAGCACGGCGAGCGCCGCCGCGCTGACCGGTTCCAGCAGCATGATCACGGAGACGGTGGCGGACCGGACGACGGCCGCGCCGGCGAAGTAGAGCGCGTAGGCGAGGGCGGTCGGGACGGCGGCGACGTACGCCAGGAGCCACAGGAGGCGGACCGGTTCGGCGGTGTGCGGCACCAGCCCCTCGGCGAGGGCGAGCGGCAGCAGGCACAGGCTGGTGACGGCGAACGCCCCGACGGACGTACTGGCGGCGTCCGCCCCGCCGTCGCGCCCCCACCAGCGGGTGAGCAGCGTCATCACCGAGTAGCCGACGGCGGACAGCAGCGCGAGGAGCACGCCCGACAGGCGGACGGTCGTACTTCCGCCGCCGAGGACGAGCACCACGAGCCCGGCGAGCGCCCCGACCACGGCGGCGGCCCCGCCGCGGCCCAGGTGCTCCCCGAGGGCGCGGCGCGCGCCGAGCGCGATGAGCACCGGGCCGGCGCCGAGCGTGACCACGGTGGCCACGGCGAGCCCGGTGGACTGCACCGCGGCGAAGTAGGCGGTCTGGAACACCGCGAGGCCCAGGCCGGTGACCACGGCCCGCAGTACCTTGCGGGCGAACGGCTCGCGTACGGCGGTGCGCCCGTGCACGCGCGGGCGCGGGCGCAGCGGGCGGACGGCGAGCAGCAGCACGAGCCCGGCCGCGCACCGCCAGAAGGACAGGGCGACGGGCCCCATGTCACTGGCCCGGTAGACCAGCGAGGCGGCGGCACCGGCGGTGCCCCAGGCGAAACCGGCGACGATCAGGTAGAGGAGGCCACGCCCGACGGGCAGGCCGGAGACGGCATTCGACACGGCTTTCGACACGAGTTCTCTCCGCAGACGCGCACAGGGCGCGGGAGTTCGAAGCGGGCCCCGGAACGGCCGGGGGCGCGGGGACTGCGTCTGCGGGCAGCACCGTCCGGCCCGGCGACAGTGCGCCGGGCTGATCACAGGGCCCGCCTCAGGCGGCCGGAGGCGGGAGGACGAGTGCGTCGGAATGCATGATCAGCAGCTTAGGTCGCCGTTCCCCGGCCGGACAACTCCCTTTCCGGTCCGCCGCTCGCCACCGGATCCGTGGACCCCTTGGCGGGCGTCGACGACTGGGCGATGAAGGCGCCCACCAGGACCACGACGCCCCCGATGATCTGCGGGGCGGACAGGTGCTCGCCGAGCAGCACCCAGGCCAGGACGGTCGCGACGACCGCCTCGAGGCATGCCACGACGCCCGCGACCTGCGGCGAGAGGCGGCGCACGGCGACGATGCCGGTGACGTAGGCGAGGACCGTGGCGATGAACACGATCCAGGCCAGCAGCAGCGCGGCGGCGACGGGTGTGCCGTCCATGGGGACCTCGTGGGTGAGGACGGACCAGTCCATGGACCAGGGGCGGGCGACGACGGTGAGCACGGCGGCCCCGACGAGCAGGCCGTAGGCGATGACGCCGAGCGGGTCGGGCGCCTCGTCTCCGGCGTCGCTGCCCTGGTCGGACAGGACGAAGTAGCCCACCTGGCAGCAGGCCGCGCCGAGCGCGAGCAGCAGTCCGACCGCGTCGAAGCGCAGCCCCGACCAGACCTCCACGACGCAGGCGAGCCCGCCGACCGCGAGGATTACGCCGAGCGCCGCGGCCCGCGTCACGGGCCATCGTTGCACGAACCGCACCCAGCCGAGGACCAGGGCGGGCGCCAGGTACTCGACGAGCAGCGCGACGCCCACGGGGATACGGGAGATGGCGGCGAAGTAGCAGGCCTGCACGCCGGCCACGGCGAGCAGGCCGAACCCGGCGAGCAGACCGGGTCGGCGGCGCAGCAGCGCGCGGTGGCGCACGGCGAGAGGCAGCATCACCAGGGCCGCGCCGGCCACGCGCAGCCAGACCACGTGGAGCGGGTCGAGTCCCGCCTCGATCAGCGGCTTGGCCGCGACCCCGGACCCTCCGAAGGCGACCGCGGACGCGAGCGCCAGGCCGAGCCCGGCACCCTTTCCGTGGGTGCCGCGAGCACTGTCAGACGTATGCACCGGCACATGATGACAGGGGACGACATGACCGTCACCCCCAAAGACACCTGTCTCACCGACTGGACGCGTCCACGACACGACCGCGCGGACGCCCCGGCCGGGATCAGGGTGTCGGCTCGAAGTGGTTCTCCACGCGGGCGAGCACCGTGCGCGGTTCGACGGCGGCGCGGCCGAGCACCTCGACGGCCCGCGCCTGCGGGTCCGCGACGAGGGCGGCGAGCAGGTCGATACCGCAGGCCCGGGCCGCCCCCCGCCGTCGCGCGCGTACGCAGGCGTCCGCCATGGCCGCGGCGGCCAGCGGCGAGAGACCGACGACGCCGCTCACCACGGGTACGGCCCCGGAGTCCTCGACCGTGCTCTGCCAGCGCAGGCCGTAGCCGATGCTGCGCTGCACGAGGTAACCGAGGAGCCGGGCGATCCTCGGTCCCTCACCGAGGACGGTGCACACCTCGGGGTCGTGTTCCAGGAGGGAGTGCAGCAGGTGGGCCGTGTCGATCTGCCGGTCCCCGTCCCGCACCGCTCGGCGGCGGGCGCCGGAGACCACCGATGCCAGTTCCGCGTTGAACCGGGCATCGGCGTCGGCGCCTTCCGGGCGCCGGGCGTCTTGCTCGCCGGGCGACTGCCGGGGGATACGGGGTTGCACATCCCCCAGCTCATCAGTCCCTCGCGACCGGGTCATCCCCGAAGGGAAGCATTTCGGCGTCCCACGCAGAGTGGACCCACCCGGCCGAAATCTCCTCCTTGCGGATGAGATCAAGCCGTTTCGCCCTCACGGAGGCGTGGCGCCTTGCCGCACGTCCTCACGGTGGCGACACGGCGGAGGCGGCCGAGCCCACCCGCGCGCGAAGGTGCCCCGCGGAGCGCTCCGCGGGGCACCTCGTGACTGCGGCCGTACGGTTCAGTCCTCGTCGGCGAGGATCAGGTACAGCTTCTTGCGGGCGTCACCGATGACGGCGACCGCCTTCTCCCGCTGCTCCTTGCTGCCGGTCTTCCAGACCTGGCCGAAGGCCTCCATCAGCCCGAAGCCGGCCTGCCGGACGTCGTTCAGCGCCTCCCAGTCGACGCCCCGTGAGGCCTCTTCCCAGGGCGCCTCCGGCCCCTCCTCGGCTGCGGCGCGGCCCGCCTCGGTGAGCGCGAAGAGCTTCTTCCCGCCCTCGCTCTCACTGGCGATCAGGCCCTCGTCCTCCAGCAGCTGGAGGGTGGGGTAGACCGAGCCGGGGCTGGGCTTCCACGCCCCGCCGCTGCGCTCGGCGATCTCCTGGATCATCTCGTAGCCGTGCATCGGCCGGTCCTTCAGGAGGGCCAGGATCGATGCCCGTACGTCACCGCGCCGTGCCCTTCCCCTCGGACCGCCACGCCCTCGGCCGCCCCAGGGGCCTCCGTGACCGAAGCCCGGCCCGAAGGGGCCGCCGCCGGGACCGCCGCCGGGACCACCCGGCCCGAAGGGACCGAAGGCCGCACGCCGGCCGTCGAAACCCTCGAAGCCACCGGAGCCGCCGGAGCCGCCGTGACCGCCGCGGCCGAAGGGGCCGCCCCCACCGTGTCCACGCTCGTAGCCGTGATTACGCATGACCATCACTCCATCCAGTCATTGATCTGTCGCGATAACTCAACGATATATCGGAACGTGTCGACTGGCAACCCTCCCGATCCGCTCAGGACCACCGGCGTCGGCGCGAGGAGCCGGATCACCAGGCACGGAACCCGGTCCAGAACTCGTGAATTGGCCTTGGTCCGCGGTCGCGCGGAGCGTCTAGCGTCGGGGCATGCGCATCCGAATCGTCGACGCCTTCACCGACCGGCCCTTCGCCGGCAACCCCGCCGGGGTCCTGCTCCTCGACGCCTTCCCGGGCGACGACCGGCTCCAGCAGGTCGCCCTGGAGGTCAACCACGCCGAGACCGCGTTCGCC
Source organism: Streptomyces sp. NPDC017225 (assembly GCF_044331465.1). Lineage (NCBI taxonomy): Bacteria > Bacillati > Actinomycetota > Actinomycetes > Kitasatosporales > Streptomycetaceae > Streptomyces > Streptomyces sp. NPDC017225. The sequence goes on from NZ_JBIRNE010000013.1 coordinate 214,446, forward strand.
CACCCGCTGCCCGAGGGCGGTGAGGCCGACTGGGCGCTGCGCTGGTTCACGCCGGCCACCGAGGTCGCGATGTGCGGCCACGCCACGCTCGCCACGGCCCACGTCCTGCACACCACCGGCGCCCACAGGGGCCCGGTGCGGTTCGCCACGCGCAGTGGCGTCCTGGTCGCGACGCCCCGCGAGGACGGGTCGATCACGCTGGACTTCCCGACCGCGACGCTCACCCCGGTCGAGGTGCCGGCGGGCGTCGCCGAGGCCCTGGGCGCCGAGCCCCACGCCGTCCTCGACACCGGGCCGGACATCGGGGACCTGCTGGTCGAGGTCGCCGACGAGAAGACGGTCCATGGCCTGACGCCGGATCACAGGGCGCTGGCCGCCCACTCCGCGCGCGGCATCATCGCCACCGCCCGTGCGGAGGACCCGGCACGCGGCTACGACTACGTCTCCCGCTGCTTCTTCCCGAACGTCGGCGTCGACGAGGACCCGGTCACCGGCAGCGCCCACACGGCCCTCGCACCCTTCTGGTCCGAGCGCCTCGGCCGCGCCGACCTCACGGGACTCCAGGCCTCGCCGCGCTCCGGCCGGGTCCGCACCGAGACGCGCGGCAGGCGCACGCTGCTGAGCGGGCGCGCGGTGACGGTGATCGAGGGTGAGCTGCTGGCTTGAGAGCGGACCCGGGCCTGTCCGGCGGTGGAGTTGGGTGAGGCGGGGTGGGGCGGGGGCGTGGCGGGGAGGTCTCCCTCCACGTCCCCACCGCTTTCACGCCGTCGGGAGCCAGTCCACCTTCCCGGCGAGCAACGCGTATCCCACGAAGGCCCCGATGTCGAGCAGCGAGTGCGCCACCACCAGCGGGCCCACGCGCCCCCACCGGCGGTACAGGTACACGAACACGACGCCCATCACCATGTTGCCGATGAAGCCGCCGATGCCCTGGTAGAGGTGGTAGGACCCGCGCAGCACCGAACTGGCCGCCAGGGACGCGCCCGGACTCCAGCCGAGCTGGTCCAGCCGCCGCAGCAGGTAGCCGACGACGAGGACCTCCTCCAGGACGGAGTTCTGCACCGCCGAGAGGATCAGTACGGGGTACTTCCACCACACGTCGGGCAGGGCCTCGGGCACCACGGTGAGGTTGAAGCCGAGGCCCCGGGCGGCCAGGTAGAAGGCGATACCGGTGCTGCCGATGACGGCGGCGACGGCGGCCCCGCGGCCCAGGTCCGGCCACGGACGGCCGCGGTCGAAGCCGAGCGTGCGCAGGCTCCGGCCCTCACGCAGCAGGAAGTGCGCGACGAGCGCGACCGGGACGAGCGCCGTGCTGATCCCGAAGAGCTGCCAGGCCAGGTCGAGCCAGGGACGGCCGGGCGCCGCGGAGGCGTTGAGAGTGGCCGCCTGGTCCTTCAGCCCGCCGGGGCGGGTGACCGAGCCGATGAAACTGATGAGGGCCGACACCCCGCTGGCGCCGAGCGACAGCGCCAGGACGAGCAGTGTCTCGTCGCGCAGGTTCCGTCGCGAGAGCCGCTCCCCGAGAACGGGTTCCTCACGAACCGCCTTCTCCCCACGCCCTGCGCTCTCCCCCCGACCGGGTCGCTCCCCGCTACCGTGCTTCTCCTCATGAACTGGCTTCTGAGGGAACGAATCGTCCAACGGGCCCGCCTCCGCCATGCACACCTGCCTCCAGCTGGGACGTCACAGCTTGCCCGATCAGTATGAGGCGGCGCGCGGCGGGGGCGGACCCGGCGGCCGGGGTGGGGAGCAGCGCGGTCGTGGCGTGGCTCAGCCCAGCGGCGCCGGCTCCGGCAGGCCCACCGGCCACAGGTGCACGGGATGGCCGTCGCGCATGAGCTCGACGTAGCGGCGGGTCGTGGCGGCCAGCGCCGCGTCCCGGGACAGGCCCGACTCCAGCGCCCGGTGGAAGGTGGCCGCCTGCCAGGACGCGCCGTTGACCCGGCGCCGGCACCGCTCCTCGATCACGCCGAGGTACAGGTCCCGGTCGGCGGGCTCGACACCCCACGCGTCCAGCCCGGCCTCGGCGAGCGGAAGCAGTTCGTCGCGTACGAGGACGGCGGCGTCGACCTCGGTGGTGCCGCCCAGCCGGCCGCGCCGGGGCCATTCGAAGCGGGCGTCGATGCCGTGGCGGCACGCGGCCTCGAAGTTGGCGGCGGCTGCCTCGAACGGCAGCCGGGTCCACACCGGCCGGGGCTCCTCGGCCAGCGCGCGCACGACGCCGTAGTAGAAGGCCGCGTTGGCGATGACGTCGGTGACGGTGGGGCCGGCGGGCAGGACGCGGTTCTCCACGCGCAGGTGCGGGACGCCGTCGGCGATGTCGTAGACGGGGCGGTTCCAGCGGTAGACGGTGCCGTTGTGCAGGACGAGTTCGGAGAGTGAGGGCACCCCGCCCGCGTCCAGGACCGCCAGCGGTTCCTCGTCGTCGCAGATCGGCAGGAGCGCCGGGAAGTAGCGCCGGTTCTCCTCGAACAGGTCGTACGCCGAGGTCACCCACCGCTCGCCGAACCAGGTACGCGGTCGGACGCCCTGGGCCTGGAGCTCGGGCGGACGCGTGTCGGTGGACTGCTGGAACAGCGGGGGGCGTGACTCGCGCCAGAGCTCGCGGCCGAACAGGAAGGGCGCGTTGGCGCCGACGGCGATCTGCGCGGCGGTGACCGCCTGGGCCGCGTTCCACACGTCGGCGAAACGGTCCGGGGTGACCTGGAGGTGCAACTGCACCGAGGTGCAGGCGGCCTCCGGGGCGATGGATTTGGAGGTGCAGGTCAGTCGCTCGACGCCCTCGATGTCGAGGGTGAAGTCCTCACCGCGGGCGGCCACGATCTGCTCGTTGAGCAGTGCGTAGCGGTCGACGGCGGAGAGGTTGGAGGAGACCAGGTCGTCCCGGTCCAGCGTCGGCAGAATGCCGATCATCGCGATGCTCGCGTCCACCTCGCCGGCCTTGCGGTCCGCATATGCCAGCGACGTACGGATCTCCTCGGCGAGACGGTCGAAAACCCGGCCGCCCAGCCGATGTGGAGCGATGTTGACTTCCAGGTTGAACATGGCGAGTTCTGTTTGGAAGTCACGGCTCGCGATGCGTTCGAGGACTTGCGCATTCAACATTTTCGGCATCCCGTCGGCGCCGACGAGATTCAATTCGATCTCCAGCCCCATCAGGTCCTTCGGACGGTCGAACCGCTTCTCCGCCAGAAGTCGCTCCAGGCCCGTCAGGCACCGCTGGAGCTTCTCGCGGTAGCGCTGGCGATCGGACAGGTCGAACTGACCTGCCACGACCTTCTCCCCCATGGAAGAGTCCCTTCTCGGAGCGGTGAGTCGAAGATCCGGCCGCCGGTGGCCGGTGGCCGGTCAGGTGGGATGATGCCCAGCGGAAGCGATCGATAACGCCCTCGCACCGGCCCGGCACCCACTACGCTGTGCCGATGTGACCGCTGGCACATTCACCGGGCATGGCACGCTCAGCAGTTTCCCTGCCCGGTAACTCGTGAAAAACGCCGACGACAATTGGCCGACCGCTCGGTGAACATTCCCCGAGGTCGCCGCCGTACACCCGGCCGGAAATCCGGATGATTCCCGCATATCGACGGCCGAATGCAACCTTGTACTGGTTGCCGGAATCGGCTAGTCGAAACACAGTCTGAACACATGTCGTATAAACTCCGCGGACAAGGCAGATGACCGGCGCCCACGGTCGATGGATCCTGCCGTCGAGCTGACGCGCGGCAGGCCTCACCCCCTTCTCGGTTCTCGGACCCCGGCCCCTGCCTCCCCCAGCCCTGTGAGCTGACAGCGTCGTCCGCCCCACTCCGCCCTCGCGCCACGTGCCTTCGAATGAGAGGCGACCCATCATGCCCCTGCGTGTCCCCCCTGCCCCCGCGCCCGCCCTGCGCTCCGTCCTCACCGCCCTCTCCTCTCCCACCGCGGTCCGCGAGGCCCGGACACCCTCCCTGCTCGGCGCCCAGGGACCCGCGACACCCGAACTGCCCCTGCCCGTATACGTCCTGGACCGGATCACGGCAGAGGGCGTGACGGCGACGCGGCTGACCGGATGGCGGTTCCTCATCCGCTGCGGCGACCGGGCGGTGGCGGCGGCGGAGACCATGCTGACACCCGACGGGTGGGCGTTCTCGCACTTCTTCGAGGGCCCCTACGTCGCCTCGACCGAGCGCGCGCTGCGTCAGGCCGAGTCGATGCCCCAGGCCCACCAGCCGCGTCTGCTGTCGGTTCCCGGGCTGTACATGCTCACCCTGTGGCTGCACGGCGACTGCGCGGCGGACGCCACCACCGGACACCCCGCGGCCACCGACCTGCTGGTGCCGCTGGCGCCGGCCCCTCCCGGCATCGCGGCCCACCGTCCGCACCGGGTCGCCGAGCTGCTGCCGGTCCTCACGCACCGGGTGACGCCGACTCGGCTGCTGCGCTCCCCCGCCTGACCCGCTCGCTCACCCACCCGCGCGGACTAGCCTCATCCGGCCATGCCGAACCACCCGAAATGACAGTGGAGTTGAGATGAACCGTCCGCGCGGGTGAGGCGTCATCAACCTGTGAGAAGCGGTGCTGCGAAATACCTGCGGATCGAGGCCCGTGGGGCAACACTGGGTTCGGACCTACTTTCACAACGGGGGGCGGCCATGAACGACGCTTCACGCCGCGAGACAGCCAAGACAGCGAACGCACCCGTCACAACAGACCGAGAGACCCCACTCATGTGTCAGCACCAGCCACCGTGTCCCTCAGTCGACTCCGCCGACCGGGAGTCCGCCCGTCTCGTGGCGCACCACCCGGAGCAGGGTTGGAGCCTGCTGTGCAACGGCGTGGTCCTCTTCGAGGACACCGGTGAGCTCCTGCCGGACGGTCGGGCCATCGCCCCGCACCGCCCTGTCGGCGCGGGCCTGACGACCGCCGCCTGAGCACGGACCGGGCGGTGTGACGCCGCTTCGCCCGGTGAACCACGGGGCCGGCCCGCAGACACCTCTGCGAACCGGCCCCGACGCGTGTCCGAAGCCGGTCACTCCCCGCGGCTCCCCGTGCCGTCGCGGTCATGGCGCGGCTCGCCGGGCCGGAGGCGACGCGCGCGAGTGGATGCCTAACCTGCGCGCCCGCGCCTGTGACGGCGTCGTACTCGTCACCTCCGCACTGGAGCCGGTCCTCCACGAGGAGCCGCGTGTCCTCGCCGTTCCCCTGGTGGTCGTCGACCCGGCAGGCTCCCCGGCCCTGGGCGCGCCCACGGTCGGCGCCGCCGACTGGTCGGGAGGCGTGGCGGCCACCGAGCATCTGCTGTCCCTCGGGCACCGCAGGATCGGACTGATCGCGGGCCCGCCCCGGCTCCTGTGCTCACGAGCCCGCCTCGACGGCTACCGAGCCGCTCTGGAAGGCGCCGGCGTTCCCGTGGACGTCCCTGATCGTGCCCGGCGGCTTCCGCCCCGAGTCCGGCCTCGCGGGCTGCGACACCTGCTGGACCTCCCCCAGCCGCCGACCGCCGTGTTCGCGGCCGGTGACCAGATGGCGCTCGGCGCGATCGAGGCGCTGCGCCGGCGCGGGCTGAGGGTGCCACCGGACATGAGCGTCGCCGGCTTCGACGACCTTCCGGAGGTCCGCTGGTCGGCCCCGCGACCTGCGGCCGGACTCACCCCGGGTGGAGCTCGCCACGGAACTCGTACTCCGCGCGAGCACCGCGCCGGCTGCTGGCCGCGATCCTCACACGGACGGTGCGGGTGCCGACGGCCCGACGGCCCGACGGCATCAGGGTGCCCCGGGCCGTCGGCACCCGCTCGGCCGCGCCGCGCCGGCGCCGATGTCGATGTCGGCCCCGGCGTCGGACGGCGCGCCGCTCCCGCTCAGCCCTTCGTCACCAGCCCCTTGAGCGCGATGTTCAGTTCGAGGACGTTCACCCGCGGCTCGCCGACGAAGCCGAGGGTGCGGCCCTCCGTGTGCCGGTCGACGAGCCGCCGTACCTCCGCGACCGGCAGGCCGTTCTCCCGGGCGACCCGGGGAACCTGCAGTTCGGCGTAGCGCGGGGAGATGTGCGGGTCCAGCCCCGAGCCCGAGGAGGTCACCGCGTCGGCGGGGATGTCGGACCGCTCGACCGGGTGGCCGGGCACCGAGTTGTCCTCGATGACGGCGGCCTGGGCCGCCCGTACCTGCTCGACCAGCTCCGGGTTGTCGGCGGCCAGGTTGGTGGCGCCGGACAGGATCAGGCGGTACTGGGTGTTGAGGGTGTTGTCCCCCAGGCCGTTGGCGGGGCGGCCCTGGAACCACTTCAGGTCCGGTTGCGGAGTCTCCTGCCCCGGCTTCAGCGGCAGGTTGTACGACTGCCCGATCAGCGAGGAACCCACGACGCGGCCCTCCGCCGAGACCTGTGAGCCGTTCGCCTTGCCCTTGAACACGGCCTGGGCGACGCCCGTGACCACCAGGGGGTAGATGACGCCGGTCACCAGGGTCAGCACGAGGAGGGCGCGCAGGCCTGCTCCGAGCAACCGGGCGGTGTTCGATACCGAGTTGTTCATGGCGGTCAACCGATTCCGGGAATGAGGGACAGAAGCATGTCGATGATCTTGATGCCGATGAAGGGGGCGACCAGTCCACCGAGGCCGTAGACCGCAAGGTTGCGCCGGAGCATCCGGTCCGCGCTCATCGGCCTGTACCGCACGCCGCGCAGGGCGAGTGGCACCAGTACGACGATGATCAGCGCGTTGAAGACGACCGCCGACAGGATCGCGGAGTCCGGCGAGGACAGCCGCATGATGTTGAGCTTGTCCAGGCCGGGGTAGACCGCCGCGAACAGCGCCGGAATGATCGCGAAGTACTTGGCGACGTCGTTGGCGATGGAGAACGTGGTGAGCGCGCCCCGGGTGATGAGGAGCTGCTTGCCGATCTCGACGATCTCGATGAGCTTGGTCGGGTTGGAGTCGAGGTCGACCATGTTGCCGGCCTCCTTCGCGGCCGACGTGCCGGTGTTCATCGCCACCCCGACGTCGGCCTGCGCGAGCGCGGGCGCGTCGTTGGTGCCGTCACCGGTCATCGCGACCAGCTTGCCGCCGGCCTGCTCCCGCTTGATCAGTGCCATCTTGTCCTCGGGCGTGGCCTCCGCGAGGAAGTCGTCGACGCCCGCCTCGTCGGCGATCGCCTTGGCCGTCAGCGGGTTGTCGCCCGTGATCATGACGGTCTTGATGCCCATGCGCCGCAGCTCCTCGAACCGCTCCCGCATGCCCTGCTTGACGACGTCCTTCAGATGGATCACACCGAGGACGCGCGCTCCGTCGCCGTCCTCCACGGCGACCAGCAGCGGCGTTCCGCCCGCCGCGGAGATGTCGTCGGCCAGCCGTTCCGTCTCCTCGGCGACCTGGCCGCCGCGCTCGCGCACCCAGGCCGTCACCGACCCGGCCGCGCCCTTGCGAATCCTCCGGCCGCCGACGTCGACGCCGGACATGCGGGTCTGTGCGGTGAACGTGATCCATTCGGCGGCGGTCAGCTCGCCCCTGTGCCGCTCGCGCAGCCCGTACCTCTCCTTGGCGAGGACGACGACCGAGCGGCCCTCGGGCGTCTCGTCGGCCAGTGACGAGAGCTGGGCCGCGTCCGCCACCTGAGCCTCCGTCGTACCGCGCACCGGCACGAACTCGGCCGCCTGCCGGTTGCCCAGGGTGATCGTGCCGGTCTTGTCCAGCAGCAGCGTGGAGACGTCACCCGCGGCCTCGACGGCACGCCCCGACATGGCCAGCACGTTGCGCTGGACCAGGCGGTCCATGCCCGCGATGCCGATCGCGGAGAGCAGGGCGCCGATCGTGGTCGGGATCAGGCAGACCAGCAGCGCCACCAGCACGACCAGCGTCAGCCGGGTGCCCGCGTAGTCGGCGAAGGGCGTCAGCGTGGCGCAGGCCAGCAGGAAGACGATGGTCAGCGACGCCAGCAGGATGTTCAGCGCGATCTCGTTCGGCGTCTTCTGCCGTGCCGCGCCCTCGACCAGGTTGATCATCCGGTCGATGAAGGTCTCGCCCGGCTTCGCGGTGATCCGGACGACGACGCGGTCGGAGAGGACCTTCGTCCCGCCGGTGACGGCGCTGCGGTCACCGCCCGACTCGCGGATGACGGGCGCCGACTCGCCGGTGATGGCCGACTCGTCGACCGAGGCGACGCCCTCGACGACGTCGCCGTCACCGGGGACGACGTCCCCGGCCTCGCAGACCACCAGGTCGCCGACGCCCAGCTCGGTGCCGGGGACCGTACTCCCGTCGACCCGGCGGGCGACCGTGTCGGTCTTGGCCTTGCGGAGCGTGTCGGCCTGCGCCTTGCCCCGGCCCTCGGCGACCGCCTCCGCCAGGTTGGCGAAGAACACGGTCAGCCAGAGCCAGACGCTGATGGTCCAGCCGAACCGGTCCCCCGGGTCCGTGAAGGAGAAGGCGGTGGTCAGCACCGAGCCGATCCACACCACGAACATCACGGGCGACTTCACCATCACCCGCGGATCGAGCTTGCGGAACGCCTCGGGCACCGACCGGGCCAGCTGGGCAGGTACGAAGAGCCCTTGGCCGCCACGCCCCCGGGTGGACGGCCGGCCGGTGGGGACGTCGTCGTGCGGCGCCCCGTTCCCGGTGGCCGCGGAAGGGGGTGTGGGAGTGGCCGCGGAAGGGGCTGTGGACATGGAGTCCTCGTGCTTCGGTATACGAGTGGTCATCACGCCAGCCCTTCCGCCAGCGGGCCCAGGGCCAGCGCCGGGAAGTAGGTGAGACCGACGATGATCAGGATGGCGCCGACCAGCAGGCCGGTGAAGAGCGGCTTCTCGGTGCGCAGGGTGCCCGCGGTGGCCGGCACCGGCTGCTGCCCGGCCAGCGAACCGGCCAGGGCCAGGACGAACACCATCGGCAGGAGGCGGCCGAGCAGCATCGCGAGTCCGGTCGTGGTGTTGAACCAGTCGGTGTTCGCGTTCAGCCCGGCGAAGGCCGAGCCGTTGTTGTTCGCGGCGGAGGTGAAGGCGTACAGCACCTCGGAGAAGCCGTGGGCACCGGGGTTGAGCATCGAGTCCGGCGGGGTCGGCAGGGCCATCGACAGTGAGGTGAACACCAGCACCAGCGCCGGAGTGATCAGGATGTAGACGGCGGCGAGCTTGATCTCGCGGGGGCCGATCTTCTTGCCGAGGTACTCGGGCGTACGCCCGACCATGAGCCCCGCGACGAAGACCGCGATGATCGCCATGATCAGCATGCCGTAGAGCCCGGTACCGACACCGCCGGGCGCGATCTCGCCCAGCATCATGCCGAGCATCGTGATGCCCCCGCCGAACCCGGTGTACGACGAGTGGAAGGAGTCGACGGCACCGGTGGAGGTGAGCGTCGTGGTCACCGCGAAGATCGACGAGCCTCCGACCCCGAAGCGCAGCTCCTTGCCCTCGAACGCACCGCCGGCCGCCTGCAGGGCGGAACCCTGGTGGGCGAACTCGGTCCACATCATCAGGGCGACGAAGCCGGCCCAGAAGGTGGCCATGGTCGCGAGGATCGCGTAGCCCTGGCGCACCGAGCCGACCATGACGCCGAAGGTCCGGGTCAGGGAGACCGGGATGAGCAGGATCAGGAAGATCTCGAAGAGGTTGGTGAACGGCGTCGGGTTCTCGAAGGGGTGCGCGCTGTTGGCGTTGAAGTAGCCGCCGCCGTTGGTGCCCAGCTCCTTGATCGCCTCCTGCGAGGCGACCGCGCCGCCGTTCCACTGCTGTGAGCCGCCCGCGAACTGCCCGACCTCGTGGATGCCGGAGAAGTTCTGGATGACTCCGCCGGCGACCAGCACCAGCGCGCCGACGACGGCCAGCGGCACCAGCACGCGGGTGACGCCGCGCACCAGGTCCGACCAGAAGTTGCCCAGCTCGCCGGTGCGGGCGCGGGCGAAGCCCCGGACGAGGGCGACGGCCACGGCCATGCCGACCGCCGCCGAGACGAAGTTCTGCACGGCCAGACCGGCGGTCTGTACGACGTGCCCCATCGTCTGCTCGCCGTAGTACGACTGCCAGTTCGTGTTGGACACGAAGGACGCGGCGGTGTTGAAGGCCTGCGCCGGCTCCACGGAGTCGAAGCCGAGCGAGCCCGGCAGGACGCCCTGGACGCGCTGGAGCAGGTAGAGGAAGAGGACACCGGCGAGGGAGAAGGCCAGCACGCCGCGCAGATACGCGGTCCAGCGCATCTCCGTGTCCGGACGGGCACCGATGCCCTTGTAGATCCACTTCTCGACCCTCAGGTGCTTGGGAGAGAGGTAGACCCGGGCCATGTAGTTGCCCAGGGGGGCGTGCGCGATCGCCAATGCGCCGATGAGGGCCAGCGCTTGGAGTACGCCGGCGGTTACGGAACCCATGTGACTCTCAGAACCTCTCCGGGAAGATCAGGGCGAGGACGAGATAGCCCAGCAGGGCGACGGCCACGACCAGGCCGACGATGTTCTCCGCGGTCACAGCTTCGTCACCCCCTTGGCGACGAGAGCCACCAGCGCGACGACCGCGATCGTGGTGACGACGAAGGCCAGATCGGCCATCGTGAGCTCCTGGAGTGAGGTTCGGTTGCGACTAGGACGCTTCGAGCAAACCCCTCACCCGACCGGATGCGACCACTGTTGACGGGTCCCATACGGTGGTCTGTGCCCCTTTGACGGATCCCTTACGACCCCGGGGCGGAACGTGCGGGAGCCATGCCCCCGGCCCGGCGGCGCGGGGCCCCCGCGGCGGCGTCAAGAACGGCGAAGCGCACGTCGGAGCCCGGTCAAGGGCCGCCGCCCCCGCCCCCGCGGTGCGGGGCGGCGGCGCTGCGCCACCCGGCCGACCCTCGAACACGAGACCGCCCTGACGGTCTTCGCCCCGGGCGGGACGGATCTCCCTGCGCCGGGGCGGGACCCAGTCGGCGCCACGTCGGGTCGACGCCCCCCTGCTCGCCGCGGACGGTCTCCTTCACCTCGGTGACCGGGCCCTCGTCCGCCGCCACCGGCAGGTCGGCGGTCAGGACGGCCACTCTCCCAGCGTCCGCACGGTGAGCGCCGCGCCTCCGGCCAGCCGGCCGTCCCCGGCGGCGCCGCTCACTTCGTCCGCGTCCCGGTCCCGGTCCGCGTGCGAGGCCCCGGGGCCTCGCGAGGGCGACACCGTCATCGCCTCACCCCGATCTCACCGGGGCGCCACGCGAGCACCCCACCACCGCCACGGACTGAGGACGTATCGCGTTGTACCCAACGGCCAACCCCACGTCCGGCGCTCCCCTCCCGCGGCCTATCGTGACCGGCATGCAGTCCTACACGATCGGCCAGGCGGCACGGCTGCTCGGCGTCAGCCCGGACACCGCGCGCCGCTGGGCCGACGCGGGCCGGATCACCACCCACCGCGACGAGGGCGGGCGACGACTCGTCGACGGGCGCGACCTGGCCGCGTTCTCGGTCGGCCTCGCCCGCTCCGACGGGGCCGGCGAGGAGACCCCGTACACCTCGGCCCGCAACGCCTTCCCCGGGATCGTGACCGCGATCAAGCTCGGGGACGTCGCCGCCCAGGTCGAGATCCAGGCCGGCCCGCACCGGCTCGTCTCCCTGCTGACCCGGGAGGCGGTGGAGGAACTCGGCCTGGAGGTGGGCATGGAGGCCACCGCCCGCGTGAAGTCGACGAACGTACATATCGACAGGGCGTGACCCTGCTCGCCAGGGCGCGTCCCGGCGACGTCGCGCCCGTACGAACGCACATGCCAGCCGTTTGGCATTCACGGCTCGCTCATGCGATGCGACAGAAGACTTTTCCCTCGCAGTTGCGGAAGTATGATCGGCGCAGGGGAGCCCGCCGTGCGCAAGGTCGTCCAGCCCGGGTGCCGGCCCGTCGGACTCCCACCCCCGGACACAGAGGGAGTGGCCCGAGATGACCCGTTCCGTGCGCAGGACCCGCCGCATCCGCCGGTCCCTGCGGGTGACCGGCCCGAGCGCCGCCGCGCTGCTGGCCCTGAGCGCCTGCTCGTCGTCCTCCGGCTCGGACGCCGGCTCGGACTCCGCCGGATCCTCGTCGTCCTCCTCCGGAAAGGTCTCCGGCCAGGTCACCGTCTTCGCCGCCGCCTCCCTCAAGGAGAGCTTCACGGCGCTCGGCGAGACGTTCGAGAAACAGCACCCGGGTACCGAGGTCACCTTCAACTTCGCCGGCAGCGACACTCTCGCCGCCAGCATCACCAGCGGCGCCCCGGCGGACGTGTTCGCCTCCGCCAGCCCGAAGACGATGGCCACCGTCACCGACGCCGGGGCCACGGCCGGCGAGCCGTCCACCTTCGTACGGAACCAGCTGGAGATCGCCACCCTGGCGGGCAACCCGGACGGGATCTCCTCCCTGAAGGACCTCACCGAATCCGGGCTCAAGGTCGTGCTGTGCGACAAGGCCGTGCCGTGCGGCGCCGCGGCGCGGAAGGCACTGGCGGCCGGCGGCCTCGAGCTCACCCCCGTCTCCTACGAGCAGGACGTCAAGGCCGCCCTGACCAAGGTCGAGCTGAAGGAGGCCGACGCCGCCGTCGTGTACAGGACCGATGTGAAGGCGGCCGGTGACAAGGTGACGGGCGTGGACTTCCCCGAGTCGGCCGACGCCGTCAACGACTACCCGATCGCCCTCCTCGACGAGGCTCCCAACGCCGGCGCGGCCAAGGCCTTCATCGACCTGGTGAAGTCCGCCGAGGGGCAGCGGGTGCTGACCGGGGCCGGGTTCCGCACGCCGTGAGGAAGCGCGACGTACCCGACGTACCCAGGACGGGCGTCCGCATGGTGCCGGTCCCCCTGCTGGTACCCGCCCTCGTCGGCCTGGCGTTCCTGTTGCTGCCGCTGATCGCCCTGCTGGTACGTGCGCCGTGGAGCGGCCTGCCCGACCAGCTGTCCAGCCCGGAGGTGTGGCAGGCCCTCCGGCTGTCACTGCTGTGCGCCACGTCGGCGACCGTGCTGAGCCTGGTCGTCGGTGTGCCGCTGGCCTGGCTGCTGGCCCGCACGGAGTTCCCCGGCCGCGGCTTCGTACGGGCCCTGGTCACACTGCCCCTCGTACTGCCCCCGGTGGTGGGCGGCGTGGCGCTCCTGCTGGCGTTCGGGCGCAACGGCGTCGTCGGGCAGTGGCTGGACGCGTGGTTCGGGATCACGCTGCCGTTCACGACGACGGGCGTGATTCTCGCGGAGACGTTCGTGGCGATGCCGTTCCTGGTGATCAGCGTGGAGGGCACCCTGCGCGCCGCCGACCCACGCTTCGAGGAGGCCGCCACGACGCTGGGCGCCTCCCGCTTCACCGCGTTCCGCCGGGTCACGCTGCCGCTGATCGCGCCGGGCATCGCGGCGGGCGCCGTCCTGGCGTGGGCGCGGGCACTGGGCGAGTTCGGGGCGACGATCACCTTCGCGGGCAACTTCCCGGGCCGGACCCAGACCATGCCGCTGGCGGTCTATCTCGCCCTGCAGAACGACCCGGCGGCCGCGATCGCGCTCAGCCTGGTGCTGCTGGCCGTCTCCATCGCCGTACTGGCCGGTCTCCGGGACCGCTGGATGAGGGCGGCATGACCGACACCGACGAACCGTCCGCCGCCACGGAACCCACGGGCACACACACCCCCGGCACCGGCCTCGACGCCCGCCTCGTCGTGGACCGCGGCACCTTCCACCTGGACGTCGCGCTGACCGCCGCGCCCGGCGACGTCGTCGCCCTGCTCGGTCCCAACGGCGCCGGGAAGACCACCGCCCTGCGCGCGCTCGCCGGCCTCGTCCCGCTCTCCGACGGTCATCTGCGCCTCGACGGCGGCGCCCTGGACCGTACGCCGCCCGAGTCCCGTCCGGTCGGCGTGGTCTTCCAGGACTACCTGCTCTTCCCGCACCTGACGGCGCTCGACAACGTGGCCTTCGGGCCGCGCTGCCGGGGCGCGAGCAAGGCCGAGGCCCGGGCCCTGGCCGCCGCGTGGCTGGACCGCATGGGTCTGGCCGACCACGCGGGGGCCAAGCCGCGCCGTCTCTCCGGCGGCCAGGCACAGCGCGTCGCACTCGCCCGCGCCCTGGCCACCAATCCCCGGCTGCTGCTCCTGGACGAGCCCCTGGCCGCCCTGGACGCCCGGACACGCCTGGAGGTCCGCGCCCAGCTCCGCCGCCACCTGGCCGAGTTCGAGGCCGTCGCCGTGCTGGTCACGCACGACCCGCTGGACGCCATGGTGCTGGCCGACCGGCTGGTCGTCGTGGAGGACGGCGGGGTCGTCCAGGAGGGCGGTCCCGCCGACATCGCCCGTCGGCCCCGCACGGACTACATCGCCCAGCTGGTCGGCCTGAACCTCTACCGCGGCCGGGCCGACGGCCACACCGTGCGGCTGGACGCCGGTTGCGCCATCACCACCACCGAGGAACTCTCCGGCCCGGTCTTCGTCGCCTTCCCGCCGGGCGCCGTGACCCTGTACGGACAACGTCCCACCGGCTCCAGCGCCCGCAACCTGTGGCGCTGCGAGGTCGCGGGCCTGGAGACCCACGGCGACCAGATCCGCGTGGACCTCACGGGCGAACTCCCGCTCGCCGCCGACCTCACCACGGTCGCGGCGGCCGAGCTCGGCCTCCACCCGGGCACGCCGGTCTGGGCGACGGTCAAGGCGACGCAGACGCACGCATACCCGGCATAGCACCTCCATCGGGCTACGGTGCCCCCATGAGCCTGAGCATCCGCAACCAGCTCCCCGGCACCGTCACCGCCGTCACCCCGGGCGAGGCCATGGCGACGGTCCGGGTCCGCCTCTCGGGCGGCCAGGACCTCACCGCGGCGATCACCCGGGACGCCGCGGACGACCTGGGACTGTCCGCCGGCACCGCCGTCCGCGCCCTGGTGAAGTCGACGGAGGTGTCCGTGGCGACCGGCCGCGTCGAGGGCCTCTCCATCCGCAACCGGCTGCCCGGTACGGTCACCGCCCTCGCCACGGGCGACGCGATGGCCTCCGTCAGGATCGCCGTGAAGGGCGCCGAACTCACCGCCGCGATCACCAGGGAGGCCGCCGACGACCTGGGACTGTCCGCCGGTGTTCCCGTCGTCGCGCTGGTCAAGTCGACGGAGGTGTCACTCGCGACCGCGTGAGACACGGGAGGGGCTCCGCGCGGGACCCTCCCGGTCCCGCGCGGAGCCCCTCCCGTACGGCAGGCTCAGTCCTCGTACGCGTCCAGCGGCGGGCAGGAGCAGACAAGGTTCCGGTCGCCGAAGGCCTGGTCGATGCGGCGCACCGGCGGCCAGTACTTGTCGGCGGCGGTCACCCCGGCCGGGAAGACGGCCTCCTCGCGCGTGTACGCGTGGTCCCACTCACCGCCCAGCGCACCGGCGGTGTGCGGGGCGCCCCGCAGCGGGTTGTCGTCCGCGGACCAGGCTCCGGTGCCGACCTTCTCGATCTCCGCGCGGATGGCGATCATCGCCTCGCAGAACCGGTCCAGCTCGGCCAGGTCCTCGGACTCGGTCGGCTCGATCATCAGCGTGCCGGCCACCGGGAACGACATCGTCGGCGCGTGGAAGCCGTAGTCGATCAGCCGCTTGGCGACGTCGTCGACGCTCACGCCGGTCGCCTTGGTCAGCGGGCGCAGGTCGATGATGCACTCGTGCGCGACCAGCCCGCCGGGGCCGTTGTACAGCACCGGGAAGTGCGGCTCCAGGCGCTTGGCGATGTAGTTGGCGGACAGCACGGCCACCTGCGTGGCGCGCTTGAGCCCCTCGCCGCCCATCAGCCGGACGTACGACCAGGAGATCGGCAGGATGCCGGCCGAGCCCCACGGCGCCGCCGAGATCGGGCCGACGCCCGTCTGCGGACCGGCCGCGGGCTGCATCGGGTGGTTGGGCAGATACGGCGCCAGGTGCGACCGTACGGCCACGGGGCCGACGCCGGGACCGCCGCCGCCGTGCGGGATGCAGAAGGTCTTGTGCAGGTTCAGGTGCGAGACGTCGCCGCCGAAGTGGCCCGGCTTGGCGAGGCCGACCAGGGCGTTGAGGTTGGCGCCGTCCACGTAGACCTGGCCGCCGGCGTCGTGCACCTGGGCGCAGATGTCGGCGACGTGCTCCTCGAAGACGCCGTGCGTGGAGGGGTAGGTGATCATCAGCACGGACAGCTCGTCGCGGTGCTTCTCGATCTTGGCGCGCAGGTCCTCGACGTCGATCTCGCCGTCGTCGGCGGTCCTGACGACGACGACCTTCATGCCGGCCATGACGGCGCTCGCCGCGTTGGTGCCGTGCGCGGAGGACGGGATGAGGCAGACGGTGCGCTGGTCGTCGCCGTTGGCGCGGTGGTAGGCGCGTACGGCGAGCAGGCCGGCGAACTCGCCCTGCGACCCGGCGTTGGGCTGGAGCGAGACCTTGTCGTACCCGGTGACCTCGGCGAGCCGCTCCTCCAGCTCACGGATGAGCGTGAGGTAGCCCTGCGCCTGCTCGGCGGGCGCGAAGGGGTGCAGCGCACCGAACTCCGGCCAGGTCACCGGCTCCATCTCGGTGGTGGCGTTGAGCTTCATGGTGCAGGAGCCCAGCGGGATCATGCCGCGGTCCAGCGCGTAGTCGCGGTCGGCGAGGCGGCGCAGGTAGCGCAGCATCGCGGTCTCGGAGCGGTGCTGGTGGAAGACCGGGTGGGTCAGGAAGTCGTCGCTGCGCAGCAGCGCCTCGGGGAGCGTCTCCCCGGTCGCCGCGTCCAGCGCCTCGATGTCGCCCTCGACGCCGAAGGCGTTCCACACGCCGCCGACCTGGGCGCGCGTGGTGGTCTCGTCGCAGGCGAACGACACGTGGTCGGCGTCGACGAGGCGCAGGTTGATGCCGTTCTCGCGGGCGGCGTGGACGATCGCGCCGGCCCGGCCGGGCACCCGCGCGGTGACCGTGTCGAAGTAGGCACCGTGGACGACATCGACGCCACCGGCCGCGAGGCCCGCGGCGGTGATCGAGGCGTACCGGTGGGTGCGGCGCGCGATGGCCCGCAGCCCCTCGGGGCCGTGGTACACGGCGTACATTCCGGCCATCACGGCGAGCAGCACCTGCGCGGTGCAGATGTTACTGGTGGCCTTCTCACGGCGGATGTGCTGCTCGCGGGTCTGCAGGGCGAGGCGGTAGGCCCTGTTGCCGTCGGCGTCCACGGAGACGCCGACCAGGCGGCCGGGCAGGCTGCGCGCGAACTTCTCGTGCACGGCCATGTAGCCGGCGTGCGGCCCGCCGAAGCCCATCGGCACACCGAAGCGCTGCGTCGTGCCGATGGCGATGTCCGCGCCCAGCTCGCCGGGCGAGGTGAGCAGCGTGAGGGCGAGCAGGTCGGCGGCGACGGTGACGAGGGCGCCGAGCTCGTGCGCCCGGTCGATCACCGGCCTGATGTCGCGCACGGCACCGGAGGCGCCCGGGTACTGGATCAGGACGCCGTTGATCTCGCGCTCCGCGACCTCGGCGGGGATGCCCTCGCTGAGGTCGGCGACGACGATCTCGACGCCGGTCGGCTCGGCGCGGGTCTGTATCACGGCGATGGTCTGCGGCAGGGCGTCCGCGTCGACCAGGAACAGGCCCTTCTTGTTCTTGCCCATGCGCCGGGAGAGCGCCATCGCCTCGGCGGCGGCGGTGCTCTCGTCGAGCAGCGAGGCACCGGAGGTGGGCAGGCCGGTGAGCTCGGCGACCATCGTCTGGAAGTTCAGCAGGGCCTCGAGACGGCCCTGGGAGATCTCCGGCTGGTAGGGCGTGTACGCCGTGTACCAGGACGGGTTCTCCATGACGTTGCGCAGGATGACCGGCGGGGTGAAGGTGCCGTAGTAGCCGAGACCGATCATGGAGTCGAGGACCTGGTTGCGGTCGGCCAGTGAGCGCAGCTCGGCCAGCACCTCGGCCTCTGAGCGCGCGCCGGGCAGGTCCAGCGCGTCGGCGTTCTTGATCACATCCGGCACCGCGGCGGCCGTCAGCTCGTCGAGCGAACCGTAACCGACCTGCGCGAGCATCTTGGCCCGGGCCTCGTGGTCGGGGCCGATGTGGCGCTGCTCGAACGGCATTGCCTGTTCGAGTTCGGAGAGCGGGGTGCGGTGGGCGGTCATTGCGGAGGCCTCCTGGTCTGACGACCTTCGAGGGGCACCACGGCGCGGGTACCCCGACGGCCTCCCCCTCTGTCATCTCAACCTGAGAGCTTCACCGGGCGAGCCCGAGGGCTTTCCCGGCTTTCACCGTCGGTGAGGGCGGGCCTTTGACACCCGCCCTGCTTTCCAGAGTGACCTCGTCCGTGCGGTACGTGAGCCTGAGAGATTCCGGGGAGGATTTGCTCCTTCGGCGCCTCCGGTGGTGTCCGGAGGACTCTCCCGCGCGGGGTCAGCAGCCGTTTGCCAGCGTACCAGCGAGGTCGCCGCGCAGATTTCGAGTGGCCGACCCGCCACATGTGCTCTTTTGTAGTACTTACGGATGATTCGGCGGCTGGTGTGCGAGCCCAGTGCGACCCAATGGAGGGCCCCGTGCGTACCGACATCGACCCGCGCAATCTGATCGGCCGCAAGGCGCTCGACCGCGACGGCACCCGGATCGGCACTGTCGACGAGGTCTATCTCGACGACGCCACCGGCGTCCCCGAGTGGGCCGCCATACGCACCGGCCTGTTCAGCAGGGACGCCTTCGTACCCCTGGAACCGAGCGAGCTGGTCGACGGCACCCTGCGCGTGCCCTTCGACCGGGCCCTGATCAAGGAGGCTCCCGACTTCGGCGTCGGACGCCACCTCTCGCCGGAACAGGAGCTCCAGCTCTACCACCACTACGGCCTCGACGTGGCCGCTCCTCCCCCGCTGCCCGACCACGACTTCGGCAAGCTGGCGGGCCAGGGCCAGGACGAGAGCTGACCGTCCCGGCCTGCCGGCGGGTCACAGCGCGAACACGGGTTCCAGCCGTCCTCCACGCCGCCGTCACCGGCACTCACCGCCACTGACCGGAAGCCAACAGGGGCCGTCCCCTCACGCCCTGGCCGGGGGATGGCGGGCGGGCCCCGCCGGTCCGGTCTCCGCGTCGGGGCCCGGGCCGGTGCCCGCAGCGCGGTCCGAGCCGTCGTCCGCGCCCGCCGGCCCGGCGCCCCCGGGTCTTCGCGGCACGGGCCGCACCAGCGGCAGCGGATCCGCCGGTGTCAGTTCCGGGTCGTCCACCAGGAAGGTGCGTACCCGCCCGGACTCCGAGTACGGCGTCTCGAACCGCACCGTGACCCGCCCCAGCCCACTGCCCTGCACCCACCCGTGCCCGTACTCCGCGTGCCGCACGTCGTGCCCCGACGGCCACCGGCGCTCGGTGGGAGCCGGCCGGTGCTCCTCGACGGGCTCCGTCTCAAGCTCCTCGGCCGGCTCGTCGGCCCGGTCCCCCGCCGCCTGCGCGAACAGGTCCTCCTGTGTGTAGTCGGCGAGCCCGCTGACGCCGACCCCGAGCAGCCGCACGCCACCCGTGGTGTCCACCGAGTCCAGCAGCCTGGCCGCGGCCTCCCGCACCACCCCCGGGTCGTCCGTGGGCCCACGCAGGGTCTCGGAGCGCGTCAGCGTGGAGAAGTCGTACCTGCGCACCTTGAGCACGATGGTGCGCCCGGACAGCCCGGACCCGCGCAGCCGCCTCACACACCGGTCGGCCAGCCGCCCGACTTCGACACCGACCCGCAGACGGTCGTGGATGTCCACGTCGTAGGTGTCCTCGACGGACACCGACTTGGTCTCCCGCTCGGCCACCACGGGCCGCTCGTCACGGGCCAGGGCCATGGCGTACAGGGCGTGTCCGTGCGCCTTGCCCAGCAACCGCACGAGCTCGTCCTCCCCCGCCTCGGCCATCTCGCCGACCGTGGTGATCCCGGCGCGGCGCAGATGGTCACCCGTCGCCGGTCCCACACCGGGCAGCGTCCGCACGGTCATCGGCTCCAGCATGGCCCGCTCCGTCCCCGGCGGGATCAGGACCAGCCCGTCAGGTTTGGCCTCCTCCGAGGCGATCTTGGCGAGCATCTTGGAGGCGGCCAGCCCCACGGACCCGGTGAGGCCGGTGACCGTGCGTATGTCCGTGCGCAGCCTCGCCCCCGCCAGCCGGGCCGAATCCGCGTCCCAGGCCGTCCCGCCGGCCTCCAGGTCCACGAACGCCTCGTCCAGGCTCAGCGGCTCCACCAGGGGCGACAGCCCCCGCAGCAGCCGCATCACCTGCTCGCTGATCGACCGGTAGAGCTCGAAGCGGGGGACGAGGTACGCCGCGTTGGGCGCGAGCCGCCGGGCCTGGCCCATGGGCATCGCCGAGTGCACACCGAAGACCCTCGCCTCGTACGAGCAGGTGGCGACCACCCCGCGCGGTCCCAGCCCGCCCACGACGACGGCCTTGCCGCGCAGACTCGGCTTGGACGCCTGCTCCACCGAGGCGAAGAAGGCATCCATGTCGAGATGCAGGATCGTGGGCGTGGTTCTCACACGTCCGATGCTGCCCTACGCCACTGACAATGCCCGCCCGACCGGCCACATCGCCCGCCGCACACCCGCGGCGGTGTCAGACGGCCCGGTTGCGCCGCCTCGCCAGTTCGTCCGCGGGATTGTGGCCGACCAGGGTCTCCCCCGTGTCGATCCGCTCCCCGTGCAGCTGGGACAGCGCGCCCTCGACGTCCCGCCACACCACGCCGACGGCGATGCCGAAGACGCCCTGACCGCCCTGGAGCAAGGCGTGCACCTCGTCGGGCGAGGTGCACTCGTAGACCGTGGCGCCGTCGCTCATCAGCGTCATCCGCTCCAGGTCACGAAAGCCGCGCTCCCTGAGATGCTGGACGGCGGAACGGATGTTCTGCAGTGACACCCCGGTGTCGAGGAAGCGCTTGACGATCTTCAGCACGACCACGTCGCGGAAGCTGTACAGGCGCTGCGTCCCGGATCCGTGCGCGGGCCGCACGGAGGGCTCGACGAGGCCCGTGCGGGCCCAGTAGTCGAGCTGCCGGTAGGTGATACCGGCGGCCGCGCAGGCCGTCGGCCCGCGGTAGCCGATCTGCTCGGACGCCATGGACGTCGCCCCTCCGCTGCTCGGCACGGCAGCCGGTCGCTGCGGAGCGGGATCGACCGCGCCACCGTGTTGGGGATACCCCCCGCCCGCGCGGAGCCGAGAGTTCGGGGGAGGGTACGGACCGCTTGCCCCAAGGCTGTGCCCGGGGCCACCCCCAGCCGTACCGTCGCCGCTGATTCTCACGCCGACCTCCGTCCTTGACCTGCCTCCTCGACGGTAGGCAGTCACCAAGGGTGCGTCAACGATCGCCACACTCGGCACGCCGAGTGATAATCACCCTACGAGTGGTTTCCCGTGCCCAACCGCGGGGAAAGGCTAGCCGAATGTGCCCGAAATGGGGCCGTAAGCCGCCCTGGACCGCCGCGGCCCGCGCGTGTCACTGGTTGCTGCTCCCGAAGTCCTCGGGCGAGATCTGGTCGAGGAACTCGCGGAACTTCTCGACCTCGTCCTCCTGCTCGTCCGGGATGGCGATACCGGCGTCGTCGAGCACGGTGTCGCTGCCGTAGATAGGTGTTCCGGTGCGCAGGGCCAGCGCTATGGCGTCGGACGGCCTGGCGCTCACCTCGACACCGCTCGCGAAGACCAGCTCGGCGTAGAAGACCCCGTCACGCAGGTCGGTGATGCGTACCTCGGTGAGCTCCTGGCCGACGGCTTCCAGCACGTCCTTGAACAGATCGTGGGTCAGCGGACGTGCGGGGGCCATGCCCTGCTGGGCGAAGGCGATCGCCGTCGCCTCCCCAGGCCCGATCCAGATGGGGAGGAAGCGGTCGCCTCCCACCTCGCGCAGCAGCACGATCGGCTGGTTGGAGGGCATCTCGACCCGGACACCTACGACATCGAGCTCGTTCACACAGCAACCCTAGGCCGTGCCCGGGACGTTTGGGTAGTCGGACCGGGATCGGGTGGGCGATCCGGGTCCCTCGAGCGGGCCGCTCAGGGCAGCCGCACACCGAGGGCGGTCTGCACCAGTGCCGCGTGCAGCTTCACCGCCAGCCCCGCCAGCTCCTTGGTGCGGGCTTCCGCGTGGGCCCTGGTCTGGGGGTTGCGGTGACGCTTCAGCGGCGCCACCACCTGGTCCACGAGCCCGGCCTCCCGGTCGGCTGCGGCCTTCATCACCCGCAGGTGCCGCGGCTCGATCCCGAACTTCCCCAGCTGGACCACCAGTGAAGCCACGGTGACCACCTCGGCGTCGTACGCCCCGTCGGGGAGCGGAGCGAGGAGCCCGTACGACTCCCACTCCTTCAGCTCCTGGTCGTCGATTCCGGCCGCGGTGAGCAGCTCGTCCCGCCCGATCCGGGCCACCACGGGCCCTTCGGCGGGCTCCGGCACGGGCTCACCGTCCCGCTGCCGGGCCAGTGCCGGCAGCGGGACGGCCTCGCCACGCTCCATGGCGTCCAGGTGCTCGCGGATCACCTTCAGCGGCAGATAGTGGTCCCGCTGCATGCGCAGCACCTGGCCGAGGCGCTCGACGTCGTGGGCGCTGAACTTGCGGTACCCGGCGGGGGTCCGCCGCGGCTCCACGAGGCCCTCCGACTCCAGGAAACGGATCTTGGAGATGGTGATGTCGGGGAACTCGTCACGCAGCGCGTTCAGCACCGTGCCGATGCTCATCAGCCCACTGTCCGTGACGGCGGTGCCGTGCCCGGCACCGCCGCTCGGTGTTTGAAGCATGGACCTTCCCTGGAGGTTCCCCGGGCGGATGCCCGGGGGCGGGTCAGTAACCCCGCTGGCTCGCGTAGAAGACCAGCCGGTACTTGCCGATCTGCACCTCGTCACCGTTCGACAGGGCGACCTGGTCGATGCGCTCGCGGTTGACGTACGTGCCGTTCAGGCTGCCGACGTCGGCCACCGTGAACGAGCCGTCCGGGCTGCGGCGGAACTCCACGTGCCGGCGCGAGACCGTCACGTCGTCCAGGAAGATGTCGCTCTGCGGATGACGTCCGGCGGTGGTCAGCTCGCCGTCCAGCAGGAAGCGGCTGCCCGAGTTCGGACCGCGGCGCACCACGAGGAGCGCGGAACCCAGCGGCAACGCGTCGACGGCCGCCTGTGCCTCGGGAGAGAGCGCCGGAATCGCCGTCTGGCCGGTCACCTCGGCGTCGTACGCCTCCAGGCCGGAGATGGAGATCGTGGAGGTCGTCTCGGACGCACGCTCCGGAACCGCCCCGGCACGCAGCGGCGCGCCGCAGTTGGAACAGAAACGGCTGTTCTCCGCGTTGCGGTTACCGCACCTCGTGCACACCAGCGCCGACATGGACGGATCCTCCTGCCGCGGCTGCCCCGCCGGGGCGTTCGACGCGTACGGACCGGGGGCAAACCCTCCACCCGTACCTGAGGTTGACGGTTGCCCGAAACCTATGCCGCTGGACTGCGCGGGGTCAACAGACGGCGCGCCCTGCCCACCCGAAGTGTCACCACCCGGACCAGCCACCTGGTCCCGGAACATCGGACGCCGACCTTCCGCGTCGGGCTGTGCGCGATGGCGAGCGGTCGCGTTGTCGCTGCCCTCTCGCGCGCTCTTGCCGAACAACTTCGCAAACAACTTCACGGGCGATTCCCCTTGACCGAAACAGACCCGCCCGTGGGGCAGGACGAACCCTGACTGAACGTACTGGCCGACCCGGACACCTTCACAACGTCCGTCTCCACCAGACAGTTTCCACCACGCACCACCCAATCGGTGCGCCGACCCCCCGCAACCTCATGCCCTCGCCGGACGCCGCCCATGCACCCCCGGTTCACTGGGGCGACGACCGAGCGTAGTCAGGCCGCTTCGCCGCTCGCAAGGCGTCCACGACGATCTTGCCCGACCGCTCAACAGTAACGGTGGCCTGTTCCTTCTCCAGAGTCTGCACGACGCCTCCAGGAATGTTGAGAGCCGGTTCCAGGTCCTGCGGCTTGCCGATGACCTGGAAACGATAGGGCGCGTTGATCTTGTTCCCGTCGACGCTCACGGTCTTGTCGGAGTCCGTGAGGTACGTGCCGGCGACGACCCGTACACCGTTCACCTGGATCGCCTCCGCACCCGCCGCGCGCAGCTCCTGGATCGCGTCGAGCAGCATGTCCGCCTCGACCGCTCCCTTCGTGTCCTCGATCGTCACCGTGATGCCGGGCCCCTGCGCGGCCACGGTGCCCGCGAGAATGCCGAGTTGCCGCTCCTTCTCGAGCGTCTGCCTACGGGCCTCCTCTGCCTGGTCGGAGCTGTTCTCCAGCTCGTCGCGCTGCTTCTCGAGGCCCTGCTTCTCGTCTTCAAGACGCTGAGTACGGTCGTCCAGTTCATCGAGGATGCGGACCAGATCCTCCTGCCGGGCTCCGCGCAGCGCGCTGTCACTCTCGCTGTTCGACGCCACCTGCACCGCCAGGCCGAAACCGAGGCCGAACAGGAGCAGGGCGACGATGAGTTGGGCCCGGGTCAGACGCGGCGGCCACAAACCCTTGACGAGCCGCTGCCTGCCGGTCAGCCCGGACCGCGGCTCGGGCCCCCGCTCCGAGAGCTTTCCGTCCGGGGCGTCGGCGCCCGGGGTCCCCGCCGACGGCGGCACCTCGTCCGGCAGCTCCTTGCGCAGCCTGTTCCCGCTCTGCTCGTCCTGGTCGCTCATCCGCCTCACGCCCGGAAGACGTGGCGACGGATCGCCGCGGCGTTGGAGAAGATACGGATGCCGAGGACGACCACCACACCGGTGGACAGCTGGGCCCCGACGCCCAACTTGTCACCCAGGAACACGATCAGCGCGGCCACGACCACGTTCGACAGGAAGGACACCACGAAGACCTTGTCGTCGAAGATGCCGTCGAGCATGGCCCGCAGACCGCCGAACACGGCGTCGAGCGCTGCCACGACGGCGATCGGCAGGTAAGGCTCGACGGCGGCCGGCACCTCGGGCCGGACCAGCAGGCCGGCCACGACTCCCACGACGAGGCCCAGTACGGCGATCACGATGTGCCCTTCTCGGTTATCGGCTGTGCTGTACGTACGATCACACTCGTGGCGGCCGGCAACCTGAGATCGTCCGCCGCGGATATGGCCGTCCGGATGCCGTAGTTCTCCTGCAGAACATGCAGGTACAGCCCATCGGCACTGTCCTGGAACCGGGTGCTGAGCCGCTCGCCGTCCCCGACCGCGAGCACCGTGTACGGCGGCACCAGCGGCTTGTTGTCGACCAGTATCGCGTCACCGGCGGCCCTGATCGCCGACAGCGCTGTCAGGCGCCGTCCGTTGATGGAGACCGCCTCTGCCCCCGACTCCCACAGCCCGTTGACCACGCGCTGCATGTCCCGGTCCCGGACCCGGCCCGTGTTGGAGAATCCGGACGTCCCGCGCGGCTGCCCGTCACCGCCCGTGCCCGTGTCCTTGGCGTCGTTCACCACGAGTCTCACACCCGGGCCGTGCACCTCGACGGCGCCCGACAGGATGCCCATCAGGTCGGACCGGTCGCTGTCGCCGTTCTTCTCGAGCGCCTCGCGCTGCCGCGCGCCCACGTCCTCGCGCAGCTTGTCGACGCTCTCCTCGAGCTTGTCGGCCGTGGAGGTCTCCCCCTCGATGCGGTCGATGAGCTCTTCGCGCTCCTTGGCGACGGCGGGCGCCGCGACCCGTGCCTGGGCCGCGCCGACCGTCACGACCAGGGCCGCCAGCACCAGCCCGGCGGCCAGTCCCAGCTTGGCCCGCAGGGTCTTGGGCATTCCGCCGGTGCCCTCGGCCTTCTTCCGCGCGGCGGCCTCGGCGTAGCCGTCGTCGAGGCTGTGGTCCATGACGTTGGTGAGCAAGGACATGGACGCGTCCGGGCGCGCGGGCCGCGTGAATGTGCTCCGAACGGGGGGTTGCTGCGGCATGCCGCACATCGTCGCACGCCACGGCCACTACCTCCGAACGGCCCCACCGGCGTGCCGGACAGGCCCCCTTGGGGACACTTGTCCGGCACGCACGCGTGCGGTGTATTTTACCGGCCCGCGCTGTCCACCACCGCGGACCACTCGTCGAGCAGCGCCTGCGCGGAGGCGTCGTCGGGCCCCTCGGCCCACAGATGGGTGACCGCCTCGGCCGGGTCGGGAAGCACCATCACCCAGCGTCCGTCGGTCTCCACCACACGCACCCCGTCCGTGGTGTCCACGAAGCGGTCTCCGGCCGCCTCGACGACCCGCCGCATCACCAGGCCCTTCACCGCCCACGGTGTGGCCAGATCACGCTTCAGCACGTGCGCCCGCGGGATCCGCGCGTCGATCTGGCTCAGCGTGAGCTGCGTCCGCGCCACCAGCCCGATCAGCCGCACGAAGGCCGCCGTGCCGTCGTAGACGCTGCTGAACTCCGGGACGATGAAGCCGCCCTTGCCGTCACCGCCGAAGATCGCGCCTTCCTCACCTCCGACCCGCGTCAGGTCGTCGGGAGAGGTGGTCGTCCACTCGACCTGGGTGCCGTGGTACGCCGCCACCTGTTCGGCGATCCTGGTGGTCGTCACCGGCAGCGCGACCCGGCCACTGCGCCGCTCGGCCGCGATCAGGTCGAGCATCACCAGCAGGGCCCGGTCGTCCTCGATGATGCGGCCCTTCTCGTCGACCAGCGACAGCCGCTCACCCACCGGGTCGAACCGCACGCCGAACGCCGCCCGCGAGGACGCCACGATCTCCCCGAGACGGACCAGCCCCGACCGCCGCATGTCGGCCGACTCGGTCGGCCGGGACTCGTCGAGCCCCGGATTGATGGTCAGCGAGTCGACGCCCAGCTTCCCGAGCAGACTGGGCAGTACCAGCCCCGAGCTGCCGTTGGAGGCGTCGACGACCACCTTGAGCCCTGAGTCCGCGATGCCCGTGATGTCGACGTTGCGCAGCAGCGACCCGGTGTACGAGTCGAAGACGCTGGACGGGAAGTGCAGGTCCCCGATCTCGCCGGGGAAGGCCCGCCGGTACTCCTGCCGCGCGAACACCCGGTCCAGTTTCCGCTGGCTCCCCTGGGACAGGTCGGCGCCCTGTCCGTCGAAGAACATGATGTCCACGGAGTCCGGTACCCCGGGCGTGGTCCGGATCATGATCCCGCCCGCGCTGCCCCGCGCGGTCTGCTGCCGCGCCACGGGCAGCGGTACGTTCTCCAGGTCCCGTACGTCGATGGCGCTGGCCTGCAGTGCGGAGATCACCGCCCGTTTCAGCGCACGGGCACCGCGGGAGTGGTCGCGGGCCGTGGTGACGGTGGAGCCCTTCTTCAGCGTGGTCGCGTAGGCACCGGCCAGCCGTACTGCCAGCTCCGGGGTGATCTCCACGTTCAGGATGCCGGACACGCCGCGGGCGCCGAAGAGATGCGCCTGGCCCCGGGACTCCCAGATGACCGAGGTGTTGACGAAGGCGCCGGCCTCGATGGTCTTGAACGGGTAGACCCGGACGTTGCCCTGGATGATCGATTCTTCGCCGACCAGGCACTCGTCACCGATGACCGCGCCGTCCTCGATCCGCGCGGCGCGCATGATGTCGGTGTTCTTGCCGACGACGCAGCCCCGCAGGTTGCTGTGCGGCCCGACGTACACGTTGTCGGCCACGACGGCCTTGTGCAGGAAGGCGCCGCTCTTGACGACGACGTTGGAGCCGACGACCGTGTGTTCCCGGATTTCGGCGCCGGCCTCGACCTTGGCGTAGTCGCCGATGTAGAGGGGTCCTCGGAGCACGGCGTCGGGGTGTACCTCGGCGCCCTCGGCCACCCAGACGCCGGGCGAGATCTCGAAGCCGTCGATGTCGACGTCGACCTTGCGCTCCAGTACGTCCGCCTGGGCCTTCACATAGCTCTCGTGGGTGCCGACGTCCTCCCAGTAGCCCTCGGCGATGTAGCCGTAGACGGGCTTGCCTTCCTTCATCAGCTGCGGGAAGACATCACCGGACCAGTCGACGGGCACGTCGGGGTCGACGTAGTCGAATACCTCGGGCTCCATGACGTAGATGCCGGTGTTCACGGTGTCCGAGAAGACCTGGCCCCAGGTCGGCTTCTCCAGGAAGCGCTCGACCTTGCCCTCTTCGTCGACGATGGTGATGCCGAATTCAAGCGGGTTGGGCACGCGTGTCAGACACACGGTGACGAGCGCGCCCTTTTCCTTGTGGAAATTGATCAGGTCGGTGAGGTCGAAGTCGGTCAGGGCATCGCCGGAAATGACGAGGAAGGCATCGTCCTTCAACGCCTCCTCAGCGTTCTTGACGCTTCCGGCGGTACCGAGTGGCTTCTCCTCGTTGGCATAGGAGAGCTCCATTCCGAGCTCTTCGCCGTCACCGAAGTAGTTCTTGACCAGTGAGGCCAGGAACTGGACGGTGACGACGGTCTCATTGAGCCCATGCCTTTTGAGCAGCCTCAGGACGTGCTCCATGATCGGCCGGTTGGCCACCGGCAGGAGCGGCTTGGGCATACTCGAGGTCATGGGACGAAGGCGTGTGCCTTCGCCTCCAGCCATCACGACGGCCTTCATGTCGGAAGCGTCCTCCTCTGCGAGACGACGGTTTGCCCGACTTCACCCGTCCAGCGTCCCGCACTTTCGCAGTCGGGGCCATCCGACTGCTGGGGGCCGCACTATCGGCGAGTTCTATCGGTCATGGTGTCCGCACGGACCAAGCGGCGGACCTGCACCACGTAGAGAACACCTGCCCACCAGTACAGGGTTGTACCCCATCCGGCGAACGCCCATCCGAAAACAGCGGCGAGTGACGCGATCCATCCGCTTCCGTCGCTGAGCAGAAGCAGAGGGAAGGCGTACATGAGGTTGAAGGTGGCTGCCTTCCCCAGGAAGTTCACCTGCGGCGGCGGATAGCCATGACGCCGGAGGATGCCCACCATCACCAGCAGGACCGCTTCCCGGGCAAGCAGTACAAGGGTCAACCAGAGCGGGAGAATCTCGCGCCAGGTGAGGCCCACCAGAGTGGACAGAATGTAAAGCCGGTCGGCCGCGGGGTCCAGGAGCCGGCCGAGGCTGCTGATCTGGTTCCAGCGCCGTGCGAGCTTCCCGTCCAGGTAGTCGCTGACTCCGCTCAGGGCCAGCACCAACAGCGCCCAGCCGTCGCTCTCCGGGCCGCCGAACTCGGGCCTGAGGATGAGCCACAGGAAGAGCGGCACGCCGGCGAGGCGCGCCATGCTGAGGATGTTCGGGATGGTGAGGACCCGGTCAGTCTGCACGCGGGTCTCCTGGACCTCCACGCGGGGGCCTCCTGGGGGGAAACGAGCCAATGATGCTCACTGACCTTACCTCAACGCAAAAAAGCTCTGGCTCTCGGGCTGTGTGCCCAAGAGCCAGAGCTCTAGAAGGAGTTCGGCGGCGTCCTACTCTCCCACAGGGTCCCCCCTGCAGTACCATCGGCGCTGTAAGGCTTAGCTTCCGGGTTCGAAATGTAACCGGGCGTTT
>NZ_JBIRNE010000014.1:0-127582 GCF_044331465.1 Streptomyces sp. NPDC017225
GCGGCGGGCCCCGGCCCCCCGGCGGGCGGGCGGGCGCGCCCGGCCTCCCCCCCCCCCCCGCGGCCGCGCCCCCCCCCCCCCCCCCCCCCCCCCCCCCCCCCCGCTCCAGGTTGGCGCTGTCGGAGGTCCGACGGCCCGTCAGACCTCCACGACGACGGGGAGGATCATCGGCCGGCGTCGGTACTGGTCCGAGACCCACTTGCCGAGCGTCCGGCGGACTAGCTGCTGGAGCTGGTGCGGCTCGACGACGCCGTCCTGCGCCGAGCGTTCCAGCACCTCGACGACCTTGGGGAGTACCGCGGCGAAGGCCGAGTCCTCGATGCCCGAGCCACGAGCCTGGACGTGCGGGCCACCGGTGATCTTGCCGGTGGACGAGTCGATGACCACGAAGACCGAGATGATGCCCTCGTCGCCGAGGATCTTGCGGTCCTTGAGGGCCGGCTCCCCCACGTCGCCGACCGAGAGGCCGTCGACGTACACGTAACCCGCCTGGACCTTGCCGGAGATCTTCGCCTTGCCCCCGACGAGGTCGACGACGACTCCGTCCTCGGCGATGACGATGCGGTCGTGCGGGACGCCGGTCAGGGCGCCCAGCTCGGCGTTGGCGCGCAGGTGGCGCCATTCGCCGTGGACCGGCATCAGGTTCCTGGGCCGGCAGATGTTGTAGAAGTACAGCAGCTCGCCGGCCGACGCGTGGCCCGAGACGTGGACCTTGGCGTTGCCCTTGTGGACGACGTTCGCGCCCCAGCGGGTCAGGCCGTTGATCACGCGGTACACCGCGTTCTCGTTGCCCGGGATGAGGGACGAGGCCAGGATCACCGTGTCGCCGTTGACGATGCGGATCTGGTGGTCCCGGTTGGCCATGCGGGACAGGGCGGCCATCGGTTCGCCCTGCGAGCCCGTGCAGACCAGGACCACTTCGCTGTCCGGCAGGTCGTCGAGCGTCTTGACGTCCACGACGAGGCCCGGCGGAACCTTCAGGTAGCCGAGGTCACGGGCGATGCCCATGTTGCGGACCATGGAACGGCCGACGAAGGCGACCCGGCGCCCGTACTCGTGCGCCGCGTCCAGGATCTGCTGGATGCGGTGGACGTGGCTGGCGAAGCTCGCCACGATGATCCGCTTGCGGGCGCCGGCGAAGACCTGGCGCAGGACGTTCGAGATGTCCCGCTCGGGCGGGACGAACCCGGGTACCTCGGCGTTCGTCGAGTCCGAGAGAAGGAGGTCGATGCCCTCCTCGCTCAGCCGCGCGAACGCGTGCAGGTCCGTGAGGCGGCCGTCCAGCGGGAGCTGGTCCATCTTGAAGTCGCCGGTGTGGACGGCCATGCCCGCGGGGGTGCGGATGGCGACGGCCAGGGCGTCCGGGATGGAGTGGTTGACCGCGACGAACTCGCAGTCGAAGGGGCCGATGCGCTCGCGGTGCCCCTCCGCCACCTCGAGGGTGTACGGGCGGATGCGGTGTTCCTGGAGCTTGGCCTCGATGAGCGCGAGGGTCAGCTTGGAGCCGATCAGCGGGATGTCCGGCTTCTCGCGGAGCAGGAAGGGGACGCCGCCGATGTGGTCCTCGTGACCATGGGTGAGGACGATGCCCTCGATGTCGTCGAGGCGGTCCCGGATGGACGTGAAGTCCGGCAGGATCAGGTCGATTCCGGGCTGCTCCTCCTCCGGGAAGAGAACCCCGCAGTCGACGATCAGCAGACGGCCCCCGTACTCGAAGACCGTCATGTTGCGGCCGATCTCGCCGAGGCCGCCAAGGGGTGTGACCCGCAGGCCACCCTTGGGGAGCGCCGGGGGACGGCCCAGTTCAGGATGCGGATGACTCAAAAGACTCTCCTCACCACACGCGCCACGTACCGGGGGGCACGTGGCGCGCGTGACGTTCGTGCGTAAGCAGTTGTCGTATGGATGGTGCGGGCACCGGTGGCCCGCTTATTCAGTTGTGAAGTCCGGTCGTACGGCCAGTGCCGCTTGCACGGCTCGTACGGATCATGCGGTGGCGCGGTCGTGCGAAGTCTGTTGTCAGAGCTGTACCCCGCCCGCGGCAAGATCGATCTTGAGCTGCTCGGTTTCCTCGGGCGTGAGGCCGACCATGGGCGCGCGCAGCGGTCCGGCGGGCAGTCCCAGGAGGGCGAGCGCGGCCTTGGTGGTCATGACGCCCTGGGTGCGGAACATACCGGTGAAGACCGGGAGCAGCTTCTGGTGGATCTCCAGTGCCTTCTGTACGTCGCCCGAGACGTGCGCGTCGACCATGGAGCGCAGTTCGGGGGTGACGACGTGGCCGACGACCGAGACGAAGCCGACCGCGCCCACGGAGAGCAGCGGCAGGTTCAGCATGTCGTCGCCGGAGTACCAGGCGAGACCGGAACGCGCGATGGCCCAGCTCGCACGGCCGAGGTCGCCCTTGGCGTCCTTGTTCGCGACGATCCGCGGGTGCTCCGCGAGGCGGACCAGCGTCTCGGTGTTGATCGGGACGCCGCTGCGGCCGGGGATGTCGTAGAGCATGACCGGCAGCTCGGCGGCGTCGGCGATGGCCGTGAAGTGCTGGTAGAGGCCCTCCTGCGGGGGCTTGTTGTAGTACGGCGTGACGAGCAGGAGGCCGTGTGCGCCGGTGCGCTCGGCGGCGCGGGCCAGCTCGATGCTGTGCTGGGTGTTGTTCGTGCCGACTCCGGCGACGACGTGTGCCCGGTCGCCGACGGCCTCCAGGACGGCTCGTACGAGGTCCGTTTTCTCCGCGTCGCTGGTGGTGGGGGACTCGCCCGTGGTGCCGTTGACGATCAGGCCGTCGTTGCCTGCGTCCACCAGGTGGGCGGCGAGCCGCTGCGCGCCGTCGAGGTCGAGTGCGCCGTCCGCCGTGAAGGGCGTGACCATGGCGGTGAGGACCCGCCCGAAGGGGGTCTGCGGAGTGGAGGTCGGAGCCATGGGTTACACGCTACTCGTTGCTCAGGGCGGGGTCTGCCCTCGGGGGAGGCGGCAGGCGGGACGAGGAGTGGAGCCCGGCACTGCCTGCTCGGGGGTTCAAGCAGTGCCGGGTCCCTTTGATCAGGCTAGATGAACTTCTCCAAATGCCGCAATACGGACACTTCGCGCGGCTGATGCGCACATCTGTGCCCGACCGGGCACCGAAGGCGCGTTACGGCGCCACGCGTCCGTTGGCGTTGAAGGCCGCGTGGGTGAGCGGCATGAGCCGTGCCCACTCCTCTTCCATCTTCTCGCCGACCATCTCGATCTCCCGCTGCGGGAAGGAGGGGACCTTGGCCAGCTCGTGCTGGGTGCGCAGGCCGAGGAAGTGCATCATCGAGCGCGCGTTGCAGGTGGCGTACATGGACGAGTACAGGCCGACGGGGAGTACCGCGCGGGCCACCTCGCGGGCGACGCCGGCGGCGAGCATCTCCTGGTACGTGCGGTAGGCCTGGCGGTAGGAGTCCTCCATCGACCGGCTCACCAGGTCGTGCTGCTCGGTGGTGCCCTCGACGAAGACGTACTTGCCCGGGCGGCCCTGCTGGACCAGCTTGCGGTCCTGACCCGGCACGTAGAAGACCGGCTGGAGCTCCCGGTAGCGGCCCGACTCCTCGTTGTAGGACCAGCCGACGCGGTGCCGCATGAACTCGCGGAAGACGAAGATCGGGGCGCTGATGAAGAAGGTCATCGAGTTGTGCTCGAACGGACTGCCGTGCCGGTCCCGCATGAGGTAGTTGATCAGGCCCTTCGAGCGCTCCGGGTCCTTCTTCAGCTCGTCCAGGGACTGCTCCCCGACGGTCGAGACACGGGCGGCGAACAGCACGTCGGAGTCGGTCGCGCTGCTCTTGACCAGTTCGACGGTGATGTCGCTGCGTAGGTCGATCTTGAAGTCGTCGGCGGGGGTGTCGGTCACGGGTGCAGGGCCTTCCCATCGTGTCGCTTGAGGCGAGGACACTCTACGGCTCGCCGGCCATCGGCCCGTCGAATGGGGCGTTCGGTGCGGTGCCGCGATGAATTCAGTGAAACAGGGCACCCGACGGGCTGTTCGTTCGTCTGTATGAGTAACAGCGAAACATTCATCCCTGAAGGGAGACGCAGCCTCCATGATCCGCCGGCGTGAACCCGTGCCGTTCGCCTTCGTCGCCGAAGCCGACAGGTTCCGCAGCAATGTCACACCCCCGC
Source organism: Streptomyces sp. NPDC017225 (assembly GCF_044331465.1). Taxonomy (NCBI): domain Bacteria; kingdom Bacillati; phylum Actinomycetota; class Actinomycetes; order Kitasatosporales; family Streptomycetaceae; genus Streptomyces; species Streptomyces sp. NPDC017225. The sequence goes on from NZ_JBIRNE010000014.1 coordinate 4,141, forward strand.
CGCGCGAGCGGGCGTCCTTCGGCCAGCTGGCCGGACGCTGGCTGCTCGGCCTCACCGTCGTCGCCGGGATAGTGGGTTCCCTGGTGATCGGGATGCCCGCGTTGTCGGCCGACCAGCCCGCCTCGCACAAGCAGCCGTCGCAGGCCTCCGACCGGCGCTGACGGCGTCGCGGAGCCGGTCCTGGCTCCATCCGGACCCCCGAGGGTGGTGACCGGGGACACAGGTCGGTAGCCTCACCGGGCACAGCCCACGCCATGGAACGAGTGAGGACCAGCCGTGCCCCTGTCCTTCCTGACGGCCGACCGCGCCTTCGACACCACCGACGATGTCGCGCTGCCGCACGACGACCGCGACCTCTGGCGCCGGCCCTACCGGCCGGGGCCGTGGCGCGTGGGGGTGGCGGCGTTGGTGCTGCTGCTCGCCTCGTTCGTGCTGTTCTCGGCGATCATCATCGCGGCGACGGACTCGCTGTCCGCCGCCGGTATGGTGTTCGGCGTCGCGGTGGTCATGATCGCCTGTGCCCTGCGGATGCTGCGCATGGGGGCGTGGGTGAGCGCGCACGGCGTGCGTCATGTGAGCTTCTTCAGCACGCGCACGATGGCCTGGCAGCAGGTCGCCAGCGTGCGCACGGTGCAGCAGCCGGTGCGCTGGCTCGGGCTGCCGCGCACGGTGCAGGGGCAGGCACTGCTCCTGGTCCGGCAGGGCCGGTCCGGGGAGACCGGGCCTCCGCTGCTGACCACGCACAACGCCGACTTCCTCGCGCGGGACGAGGCCTTCGACCGGGCTGCCGACGCCGTGGAGGCGTGGGCCGGGGAGTACCGGCGGGGCTGACGCGCGCCGACGCACGCCAAGGGCCCGGACCGCATCGCGGTCCGGGCCCTTGGCGTCCCGGTCCGCTCAGGCCGCCTCGACGTGTCCGCCGTCGTGCAGGGCGATCGCCCGCTGCATCGCCTTGCGGGCGCGCGGGGTGTCGCGGGCGTCGTGGTAGGCGACGGCGAGGCGGAACCAGCTCCGCCAGTCGCCGGGGGCGTCCTCCGTCTCGGCCTTGCGCAGGGCGAAGACCGCGTCGGCCGATTCCCGGTCGACGCGGCCGCTGGGGGTGCGTTTCAGCTCGTCGACGGGCAGTCCGCCCTCGGCGTCGAGCTCGGCGGCGAGCTGGTTGGCCTTGCGGACGAACTGGGTGTTCTTCCAGAGGAACCAGACGCCGATCACCGGCAGGATCAGCACCGCGACGCCGAAGGTCACGGTGAGCGGCGTGCCGGTGCCGATGAGCAGCACACCGCGGCTGCCGGCCAGGGCGAAGTAGAAGACCAGGACGGCGGCCGTGACGACGTAGGAGATTTTCGCGCGCATGAGGGTCAGGGCCTCAGTTCAGGTCCAGGAAGTGCTCCAGGCCGAAGGTGAGGCCCGGAGTGGTCACCACCCGGCGGGTGCCCAGCAGGATGCCGGGCATGAAGCTGCTGTGGTGCAGGGAGTCGTGCCGGACGGTGAGGGTCTCGCCCTCGCCGCCCAGCAGGACCTCCTGGTGGGCCAGCAGGCCGCGCAGCCGGATCGCGTGGACCGGGACCCCGTCGACGTTCGCGCCGCGGGCGCCGTCCAGGGCGGTGGCAGTGGCGTCGGGCGCCGGAGCGGCGCCTGCCTTCTGCCGGGCCGCCGCGATCAGCTGGGCGGTGCGGGTGGCGGTGCCGCTGGGGGCGTCGACCTTGTTCGGGTGGTGCAGCTCGACGACCTCGACGGACTCGAAGTACGGAGCTGCGAGCTGCGCGAACCGCATGGTGAGCACGGCGCCGATGGAGAAGTTGGGCGCGATGAGCACGCCCGTCTCCGGGGAGCCGTCGAGCCAGGCCGTCAGCTGTGCGAGGCGTTCGTCGGTCCAGCCGGTGGTACCGACGACGGCGTGGATGCCGTGGCGTACGCAGTAGTCGAGGTTGTCCATCACCGACGCGGGGGTGGTCAGCTCGACGGCGACCTGGGCGCCGGCCTCGGCCAGCGTGTCCAGGCTGTCGCCCCGGCCCAGGGCCGCGACCAGCTCCATGTCCTCGGCGGCCTCGACCGCCCGTACCGCCTCGGAGCCGATCCGGCCCCTGGCACCGAGGACGGCCACGCGCAGCTTGCTCATGTTGTGTTCGCTTCCTTACCGAGAAACCGGGAGTGTCAGGCGACGGCGTCGTGCAGCCGGGACGCCTGCTTGTCCTTCAGCGGGCCGATGACCGACAGCGAGGGCCGTCGTCCCAGGACGTCGCGGGCGACGGCACGGACGTCGTCCGGCGTGACCGAGGCTATCCGGGCCAGCATGTCGTCGACGGACATCTGCTCGCCCCAGCACAGCTCGCTCTTGCCGATACGGTTCATCAGCGCGCCGGTGTCCTCCAGGCCGAGGACCGTGGAGCCCCTCAGCTGGCCGACCGCGCGGCCGATCTCCTCGTCGGTGAGGCCGTGCTCGGCGACGTGGTCCAGTTCGTCGCGGCAGATCTTCAGGACGTCGTGCACCTGGGAGGGCCGGCAGCCCGCGTACACGCCGAAGAGGCCGCAGTCGGCGAAGCCGGAGGTGTACGAGTACACGCTGTAGGCGAGGCCGCGCTTCTCGCGGACCTCCTGGAAGAGGCGCGAGGACATGCCGCCGCCGAGAGCGGTGTTGAGGACGCCCATCGCCCAGCGGCGCTCGTCGGTGCGGGCCAGGCCCGGCATGCCGAGGATGACGTGGGCCTGCTCGGTCTTGCGGCCGACCAGCTCGACGCGGCCGGCGGTGCGGATCGTACGCGTCCCGTCGCGCGGGGCGATGGGCTCGGCCACCGGCTCCCGGAAGGCGCCGGCCTTCTCGAAGGCGGCGCGGACCTGGCGTACGACCTTGTTGTGGTCGACGTTGCCGGCCGCGGCGACCACGAGGTGTGTGGGGTCGTAGTGCTTCTTGTAGAAGCGGCGGATGCGGTCGGCGGTGAGGGCGTTGACCGTGTCGACGGTGCCGAGGACGGGGCGGCCGAGGGCGTTGTCGCCGAACATGGTGTGCGCGAACAGGTCGTGCACGCAGTCGCCGGCGTCGTCCTCGGTCATCGCGATCTCCTCGAGGATCGCGCCGCGCTCGACGTCGACGTCCTCCTCGCGGATCAGCGAGCCGGTCAGCATGTCGCAGACCACGTCGATGGCGAGCGGCAGGTCGGTGTCGAGTACGCGTGCGTAGTAGCACGTGTACTCCTTCGCCGTGAACGCGTTCATCTCGCCGCCGACCGCGTCGACGGCGGAGGAGATGTCCAGGGCGCTGCGCTCGCGGGTGCCCTTGAAGAGCAGGTGCTCCAGGTAGTGGGTGGCGCCGTTCAGGGCCGGGGTCTCGTCGCGGGAGCCGACGTGCGCCCAGATGCCGAAGGTCGCCGAGCGGACCGAGGGCAGGGTCTCGGTGACGATGCGCAGTCCGCCCGGGAGGGTGGTCTTGCGGACCGTGCCGATGCCGTGCTCGCCCTTGATCAGGGTTTGGGTACGGGCGACGGCCCGCGCCTCCGAGGAGGTGCGGGCCGTCGCCTTGGCGTTACGAGACGTCACTTGTCGGTGTCGTCCTTCTCCGCGGCGGAGCCGCTGGTGGATGCGGCGTCGTCGCCCTCTTCGCCCTCGACCACGGGGATCAGGGAGAGCTTGCCGCGGGAGTCGATCTCGGCGATCTCGACCTGGACCTTCTGGCCCACACCGAGGACGTCCTCGACGTTCTCCACGCGCTTGCCGCCGGCCAGCTTGCGGATCTGCGAGATGTGCAGCAGACCGTCCTTGCCGGGCAGCAGGGAGACGAACGCGCCGAAGGTGGTCGTCTTGACGACCGTACCCAGGTAGCGCTCGCCGACCTCGGGCATGGTCGGGTTGGCGATGCCGTTGATCGTGGCGCGGGCGGCCTCGGCCTGCGAGCCCTGGGCGGCACCGATGTAGATGGTGCCGTCGTCCTCGATCGTGATGTCGGCGCCCGTGTCCTCCTGGATCTGGTTGATCATCTTGCCCTTGGGGCCGATGACCTCACCGATCTTGTCGACGGGGATCTTCACGGTGATGATCCGCGGCGCGTTCGGGGACATCTCGTCCGGCGTGTCGATCGCTTCCATCATCACGTCGAGGATGTGGAGACGGGCGTCACGGGCCTGCTTGAGAGCGGCGGCCAGGACGGAGGCGGGGATGCCGTCCAGCTTGGTGTCGAGCTGGAGGGCGGTCACGAACTCCTTGGTGCCGGCGACCTTGAAGTCCATGTCGCCGAAGGCGTCCTCCGCACCGAGGATGTCGGTGAGGGCGACGTAGTGCGTCTCGCCCTTGATCTCCTGGGAGATCAGGCCCATGGCGATACCGGCGACGGGGGCCTTCAGCGGCACACCGGCGTTCAGCAGCGACATGGTGGAGGCGCAGACCGAGCCCATGGACGTCGAGCCGTTGGAGCCGAGAGCCTCGGACACCTGACGGATCGCGTACGGGAACTCCTCGCGCGTCGGCAGCACCGGCACGATGGCGCGCTCGGCGAGGGCGCCGTGGCCGATCTCGCGGCGCTTCGGGGAGCCGACGCGGCCGGTCTCGCCGACGGAGTACGGCGGGAAGTTGTAGTTGTGCATGTAGCGCTTGCGGGTCACCGGCGAGAGGGTGTCCAGCTGCTGCTCCATGCGGAGCATGTTGAGGGTGGTGACGCCCAGGATCTGCGTCTCGCCACGCTCGAACAGCGCGGAACCGTGCACGCGCGGGATGGCCTCGACCTCGGCGGCCAGGGTGCGGATGTCGGTGACACCGCGGCCGTCGATGCGCTTCTTCTCCTTGATGACGCGCTCCCGGACCAGGGACTTGGTCAGCGAGCGGTACGCGGCGGAGATCTCCTTCTCGCGGCCCTCGAACTCCGGCAGGAGCTTCTCGGCGGCGAGCGCCTTGACGCGGTCCAGCTCGGCCTCGCGCTCCTGCTTGCCGGCGATGGTGAGCGCCTGGCTGAGCTCGGGGCGGACGGCGGCGTCGAGCGCCTCGAGGACGTCGTCCTGGTGGTCCAGGAAGATCGGGAACTCGCCGGTCGGCTTGGCGGCCTTGGCGGCGAGGTCGGCCTGGGCGCGGCACAGCACCTTGATGAAGGGCTTCGCGGCGTCCAGACCGGCGGCGACGACCTCCTCGGTGGGCGCCTCGGCGCCGCCCTCGACCAGCTTGACGGTCTTCTCGGTGGCCTCGGCCTCGACCATCATGATCGCGACGTCGCCGTCCTCCAGGACGCGGCCCGCGACGACCATGTCGAAGACGGCGTCCTCGAGCTCGGTGTGCGTCGGGAAGGCCACCCACTGGCCGCGGATCAGCGCGACGCGGACGCCGCCGATCGGGCCGGAGAAGGGCAGGCCGGCCAGCTGCGTCGACGCGGAGGCGGCGTTGATCGCCACGACGTCGTACAGGTGGTCGGGGTTGAGGGCCATGATCGTGGCGACGACCTGGATCTCGTTGCGCAGGCCCTTCTTGAAGGACGGGCGCAGCGGGCGGTCGATCAGGCGGCAGGTGAGGACGGCGTCCTCGGACGGCCGGCCCTCACGGCGGAAGAAGCTGCCGGGGATCTTGCCGGCGGCGTACATCCGCTCCTCGACGTCCACCGTGAGGGGGAAGAAGTCGAGCTGGTCCTTGGGGTTCTTGGAGGCGCTGGTGGCCGACAGCACCATGGTGTCGTCGTCCAGGTACGCCACGGCGGAACCGGCGGCCTGCCTGGCCAGCCGGCCCGTCTCGAAGCGGATGGTGCGGGTGCCGAACGCGCCGTTGTCGATGACGGCCTCGGCGTAGTGGGTCTCGTTCTCCACTAGTGTTTTCTCCTCGTCTTCGTCCCTCCTCGCCCGTGTGGCGGGGGGACGGTGGCGGAGAAGCGCTCCGGGCAATGCGGGCCGGTCTTCGATCGAAGCACCCGGGGTCTGCCCCCGGGGGCCACTACCGAGGACCGGCGGCGGCTAGGCGCGCTTCTCCTCGTTTTCGTTCGTCGTGTCGTGCGTCGTGTACGTCGTGCGTCTTGTCTTCTGCTACCACACTACAAAGCGGCGGCGCCAGAGCGCACGTACAGCAAAGGGAGCGGCCCCCAACGGTGGGAACCGCTCCCTTCACGGTGTCTTACTTGGCGCCCGCCGCACCGCGGCGGATGCCGAGGCGCTCGACCAGCGCACGGAAGCGCTGGATGTCCTTCTTGGCGAGGTACTGCAGCAGCCGGCGGCGCTGGCCGACCAGGATCAGCAGACCACGACGGGAGTGGTGGTCGTGCTTGTGGGTCTTGAGGTGCTCGGTCAGGTCGGAGATCCGACGGGACAGCAGAGCGACCTGGACCTCGGGGGAGCCGGTGTCGCCCTCCTTGGTACCGAACTCGGTGATGATCTGCTTCTTCACTGCGGCGTCGAGCGACACTCGTACTCCTCGTTGGTCTGTGCATGCCCACCGAGTGCCCCCGGTCTACGTCTCGGGAGATCTTCCATGACTCGGAAGGCGAGGATCCGCCGGGCGCGTCCTCCAGAGCTCCTGGCTCCGGGGGTGCGTACACAAGCGGCCGTCACACAGCGTACCAGCCTGGAGTGGGCGCCCTTCCCGCAGCCCGGGAGGGTCGATCCGGGCCCGTCGTGGAGCCGTGCGCCACCCGCCCGGCGAATCCCCTGCCCGTCACCCAGGCCCCGTCGCGCCCGGAGGGGTCGGTGTGTCAAGAGGCCGACGGGGCCGTCACTCGTGCCGGGTACGCACATCGGCGAACCGCTGACCTGGAACAACGGCAGCAAGTAGGGTGGCCGCACAGTTCGTTGGACAGCAGGAAGGACCGCAGCCGCGATGGCCGACGCCGAGGACAAGGAACTCCGAGCGCGCAAGGAGCGGGAGAGGGACGAGCTCTACTCCCTCGACATCTCCGGCGTCGAATGGCACAGCGCGCCCGGCACCGAGGAGCACGAGGAACGGGTCGAGATCGCCTATCTCCCCGACGGCGCCGTGGCCATGAGGTCGTCGCTCGACCCGGACACCGTGCTGCGGTACACGGAGGCGGAGTGGCGGGCGTTCGTGCTCGGCGCCCGGGACGGCGAGTTCGACCTGGAGCCGGCGCGGCAGGACACTCAGGACCCCAAAGGCAGCGCCGAGTAGGGTGCGGGGCGGCACACCGCGTGCCGCCCGCCCGTCCCGGACGGCACGCCGCGTGGAACCGACACTCAGTTGCTGGTCATCGACCGCGCCGCGGCGTAGACGTCGAACACGGCGAGAGCCAGGGGAATCAGCGTCAGCAGCACGAACACCTCGGCGATCTCCACGAAGCGCCCCCAGAAGGGCGTTACACCACGACGAGGGATGATCAGGCCGACTGCGGTGACCAGAGCCACAGCTGCAGCGACCGCCGCCGCCAGCCACACGCTGCGGAGGTCCAGGGCGCTGGTGTCGCCCTTGAGCGCATCGTGCCAATACTCCACCGGCGGGTTCATCGCCAGGCCCAGGCCGAGAGAGACCAGGCAGGCCAGCCCCGCGACCAGTGTGGCAGCGACCTGGGCGGTGTAGCGGAACAGCTGGGCCCGCATCAACATCGCGATGCCGGTGGCGAGCGTCAGCAGTTGCGCCCACACATTGCCGGTGAACCCGAGGACGGCCGACGCGCCCACCGAGACCAGCGCGCAGCCGCCGACCAGTCCCGCGAGGAGCTCGTGGCCGCGACGGGCCTGGGCTGCGACGCGCGCGGCGTCCACGGGTTCCGGGGAGTCCGTCTCGTCCGCCGAGTAGGAGCCGCGTGGCCCGTTGGGCGGTTCGTAACCGATGGGCAGCCGCGCGAAGCGCAGGGACAGCCCCGGCAGGAACGCGAGAGCACACACCGAGAGAGGTGCGCAGACCGCGGCCGTCTCCATGGGCTTCAGGTGCGTCAGCATCGCCACGAACGTCGCGAGCAGACCGATCGCGGCGGCGAAGACGAATGCCACGAAGGGACTGTCGCCGCTAGGTGACACCAGGGTGAGGACCACGGAGGTGACCAGGACCGCCGCGCACGCCAGGAGGAACTGGAGCCGCCCGATGCCCTGCCCCTCGGCGAGCGGAACCAGTCCGGAGCCCGCCACGGCGATGTTCGGAAGAGCGCCCAGGCCGAGGGCGATCGCAGAGCCCCGGTCCTCGTACACGCGCGCTCGGACGCACGCGAAGGTGACGAGCAGGACGCCGGCAACTGCGGCGAGTATGCCCTGCAGGCTGTGCATGTCGTGGCGGACGTGGGAGTTCCAGGCCACGAACGCCAGCAGCACGGGGAGCACGCCCGCCCCCACCAGGCCGGCCACCCGCGTCAGCTCGCCGTCCCACAGCGTGCGGTCGTGGGCGACGGCGGAAGCGACCGCCTCCGAGACGTCGTCGAAGACGGCCGGGGGGAGCGAGTCGGCGAACGGACGCAGCGTGAGCAGTTCGCCGTCCAGGATGCGCTGCGCCGCGAAGGACCGGGCGCTGTCGAGGACGGTACCGTCACGGCGTACCAGGTGATAACCGACCGGAGCACCCTCGGTGGGACTCTGGCGGGAGAACCGCAGGATCTCCGGATACAGGTCGGCGACCGGCACGTCATCGGGCAGGGCCACGTCGATGCGGCTGTCTGGCGCCACGATCGTGACCCGGCAGAAGCCGAGCCCCGAACCCGCTGTGACCGGGTTTCCGGTGCCCGCGCCCGCTCCGGCTGTCACGCCGGTCGGCGCGGAGGCCGTCATGCTCACCCGCTGCTCCCCCTCGTAGGCGATGTCGGCAAGGTGCGGTACCGGCGCGCCCTGCCTCTCGGTAACGATCCTGCCCGGTTGTTCCGCGCCGCCCGTCACCGCTGCGTGGCGCGCGGGGTACTCCTGTCGAGCGTTGCATCGTCCACGAGGACCTGGAAGTCCCAAGCGGGTTCGCAACCGCTCACGCGTCCCGCAGGTACCCTACCGCCCGCCCCTGCCACGGTGTGTCAGTAGGATCGCTCTTCGCGATCGACGTACGCCGGGAGACTGGCGGCGGGCGGAACGAGTCGGGCCGGCAAGGGAATTGGTACGAAGTGAGCCATATCGTCGTCAAGCGCCCGCCCCGGGCACTGCCGGAGAACGTGCCCACGGAGGAGGTTCACCTGCAGCCACCGCCGGAGCTTCCGCGCGGGCAGCAGGAAGGCGCGTTGATGCAACTCCTGCCCATGCTCGGCATGGGCGGGTCCGTGGTGTTCTTCTTCAACCCCCAGGCCCAGCCCTTCATGAAGATCATGGGCATGGTGATGGTGGCGTCCACGATCGCCATGGGCATCGCGATGCTGGTTCGCTACCGCCGCGGCAACCAGGGCCAGCTGGCCGACATGCGCAGGGACTACCTCCGTTATCTGTCGCAGGCCAGGCGCGCCGCCCAGGAGACGGCGAAGGCTCAGCGTGACGCCCAGTACTACCTGCACCCCTCACCGGAGCAACTGTGGGCGCTGGTCGCGGAGGGTAGCCGGCTGTGGGAGCGGCGCTCGGGCGACGAGGACTTCGGCCAGGTGCGCGTGGGTCTCGGCCCGCAGGCCCTGGCCACCCCCCTGGTCCCGCCGGAGACCGCCCCGGTGGACGAGTTGGAGCCGCTGACCACCGGTGCCATGCATCGGTTCCTGGCCACGCACAGCACGCTTGAGGACCTTCCGATCGCGGTTTCGCTGCGGTCCTTCTACCACGTGACGATCAGCGGTGATCCGGTTTCCGTGCGCGGCACCGCCCGGGCCGTCACCGCCTCGCTCGCCGCGGTGCACTCTCCCGAGGACCTGGTGATCGGCATCGTTCTCGGGCGTGAATCGACGCCAGAATGGGAGTGGGTCAAATGGCTCCCCCACGTACAGGCCGACGGCAACTCGGACGGTGCGGGTTCACGGCGTCTGATCACGGCCGAGCCGACGGTCCTGGAGGAGTTGCTCGGCGCCCGTCTCGAGGGCCGCCCCAGGTTCCACCCGGACGGCCGGCCGGTGCCCGAGCAGCCGCACCTCGTCATCGTTCTCGACGGGATCTCCCTGCCGCCGACGTCGCTGCTGGCCAGTCCGGAGGGCCTGCAGGGGGTGACCGTGTTGGAGGTGGTTCCCGGCACTCTCACCACCGGACGTGGGGACCTCTCGCTCGTCGTACAGCCGAAGGAACTGCGTCTGGAATCGGCGCACGGGGCGGTCTACGAGGGTACGCCCGACCTCCTCTCCCAGGAGAGCGCGGAAGCCTTGGCCCGGCAGTTGGCACCGCTGCGCGTGGGAACGGGCGGGGACAACGACGAGCCTCTCCTCGCCAATCTGGAGTTCACCGATCTCCTCAACCTCGGCGACGCCGTTTCCATTGATCCACGTCGGACCTGGCGGCCCCGGTCCCAGTCCGAACGGCTCAGGGTGCCGATCGGTGTCGGCGAGGATGGCAGGCCCGTCATGCTCGACCTGAAGGAGGCTGCGCAGGAGGGCATGGGACCGCACGGCCTGTGCGTGGGTGCGACCGGCTCGGGAAAGTCGGAACTGCTGCGCACTCTGGTCCTCGGCCTGGCCGTGACCCACTCCTCCGAGACCCTCAACCTCGTACTCGCCGACTTCAAGGGCGGGGCGACGTTCGCCGGTATGGCGCAACTGCCCCACGTCGCCGCCGTGATCACCAACCTCGCGGACGACCTCACCCTGGTCGACCGAATGGGCGACTCGATCCGCGGTGAGCTCAACCGCCGTCAGGAGATGCTCCGCGACGCCGGCAACTACGCCAACATTCACGACTACGAGAAGGCCCGCGCGGCAGGCGCCGCCCTGCAGCCGATCCCCTCGCTCGTCCTGGTGATCGACGAGTTCAGCGAACTGCTCACGGCCAAACCCGATTTCATCGAGATGTTCGTGCAGATCGGCCGTATCGGTCGGTCGTTGGGTGTACATCTACTGCTCGCCTCGCAGCGGCTCGAAGAAGGGCGTCTGCGCGGACTGGAGACCTACCTTTCGTATCGGATCGGTCTCCGTACCTTCTCCGCCGCCGAGTCCCGGGCCGCGCTCGGTGTCCCGGACGCCTACGAGCTGCCGAACGTCCCCGGCTCCGGCTTCCTGAAGTTCGGCACGGACGAGATGGTGCGCTTCAAGGCCGCTTATGTCTCGGGCGTGTACCGCACAAGCGCACAGCAGACGGCATCCCTCGGCGGCCCGCTGCCGGTCGACCGGCGTCCCGTACTGTTCACCGCCGCAGAGGTGCCGGTGCGGTACGCGCCGGTGCCGCCGCAGCGGGAGGAGACTCCGGACGAATCCGACGACGCGCTCACCGACACCGTGCTCGACGTCGTCGTACGGCGTCTCGAGGCACAGGGTCCCAGCGCCCACCAGGTGTGGTTGCCTCCGCTGGACAGTCCGCCGTCGCTCGACGCGCTGCTGCCCGGCCTCGCCCAGGTGGCGGGGCGCGGCCTGACCCAGCCCGGCTATGAGGGCGCGGGGCGGCTCGTGGTGCCCGTTGGCATCGTCGACAAGCCGTACGAGCAACGACGGGACCCGCTGTGGGTGGACTTCGGAGGCGCGGCCGGCCACATGCAGATCCTTGGCGGCCCGCAGTCCGGCAAGTCGACGCTACTGCGCTCGCTCATCGCCTCCTTCGCGCTCACACACACCCCGCACGAGGTGCAGTTCTACGGGCTCGACTTCGGTGGCGGCGGTCTGTCGGCGGTGGCTGGCCTGCCACACGTCGGCGGCGTGGCCTCACGCCTCGACCCTGAGAAGGTACGGCGCACGGCGGCCGAAGTGTACGGCGTACTGACCCGCCGTGAGGAGTATTTCCGTACGGCCGGCATCTCCTCGATCGCGGAGTTCCGTGCCCGCCGTGCGCGAGGCGACATCTCGGTGACCGACCAGCCTTGGGGCGACGTGTTCCTGGCGATCGACGGCTGGGGGAACTTCCGTGCGGACTACGAGGCGCTGGAGTCGATCGTGCTTGACATCGCGGCACGCGGTCTCGGCTACGGCATCCACCTGGTCCTCACCGCGTCCCGCTCCATGGAGGTCCGGGGCAATCTCAAGGACCTGCTGATGAACCGTCTCGAGCTTCGGCTCGGCGACTCCATGGACTCCGAGTTCGACCGCAAGGTCGCGGCGACCGTGCCTACGGGTGTGCCCGGGCGAGGCCAGACCCCGCAGAAGCAGCACTTCATGGCGGCGGTCCCGCGCATGGACGGGCTGTCCTCCGACACTGACCTGGCTGAGGCCACGCAGGCACTCGCGGCCGAGGTCACCCGGCACTGGCAGCAGCCGGGCGCGCCCGCGGTGCGGCTGCTGCCGCGCGAGTTCCCGGTGCGTCAACTTCCGCCCGGCGACCGGTTCCCCCGGCGCGGCGTGTCGTTCGCACTCGACGAGGACGCCCTCGAACCGGTGTTCGTGGACTTCGACCAGGACCCGTTCTTCCTGGTCTTCGGCGAGAGCGAGTCCGGCAAGTCGAACATGCTCAAGGTGCTCATCCAGCGGCTCACCGAGCGCTACGACGGCAACTCCTGCAAGCTGTTCGTCATCGACAACCGCCGTTCCCTGCTGGGGGTGACCCCGCCGTCGCATCTGGCCGAGTACGTGCCCATGTCGAATCAGATGCAGCACCACATGGACGCGCTGGTCGAGTTGATGCAGCGTCGTACACCGACGGCCGACGTCACGCCGGAACAGCTGCGCGACCGGAGTTGGTGGCAGGGGCCGACGGTCTACGTCGTCATCGACGACTACGACCTGGTGGCCACGTCCAGCGGCAATCCGCTGGCAGGACTGACCGAACTCCTGCCCTTCGCCCGGGACGTCGGTGTGCGCTTCATCATCGCCCGCTCCACCGCGGGCGCGGGCCGCGCCGGTTACGAGGCCTTCATGCAGCGCCTCAAGGAACTCGGCGCCCAGGGCATCGTTCTCAGCGGCGATCCGGCAGAGGGCGACCTGCTGGGCGGGGTGCGCCCCCGCCCGATGCCGCCGGGGCGGGGCGTGTTCGTGTCACGACGGCGGGGGAAGCCGTTGGTTCAGGTGGGGTTGGTGGACGACGTCTGAAGTCGTCGGCTGGGGCCTTCCGCACGTCGTCGGAAGGCCCCAGCCCGTTCAGAAGCAGGTGAGCGCGAAGACCGAGCTGTCGCTCAGGTAGAAAGCTCGGTTCCCGTCGGCGGCCATGCGCACCCTGTACTCGAACATCGGCACCGTGGTGGACCTCCAGGCCCGCTCCCCCTCGGCCACCGTGGCGACACCGACGATGAGCTGGTCCTCCTTAATGTCGTCCGGCAGGATCGACCAGACGCCGTGGCCCTGTACCAGTAGGGGGCTGGCGACGAAGGCATCGAATCGTCCCCGCCAGACCAGCTCACCATTGCTCTTCTTCAGGCGTCTGGGGAACATGCCGCCAACGGCGTACACCGCCTCCCCGGCAACCACTGGATGTCCCCACTCGTCTGCGGCGGCCTCGTCCTCGCCGAGCTTCGCACTCCAGACCAGTTTCCCGTCGCTGATACGGCGCGCGTCCAGTGTTCTGCCGTTGAGGTACACGGTGTCGCCCGCGACGGCGGGGCGGACCGAGACACTGGCACCGTCGCGGCGGCGCCACGCCGGACGGCCGTCGCTCGTGCTCACGACGAGAACGTTGCCGTCCGTCGTCGGGAGTACCAGTCGGCCCTGCCCGACGACGGCGTGCTCGTTCAGCTTCTTCACGAAGTCGCCGGGGAGCTCGACCGTCCACCCCACCTTCGCGTCCGCACGCCGGACACTGCGCAGCCGCTCGTCCTCGGTGAGGACGTACACAGCCTCTTCGTCGGCGGCGAGCAGCCGCTTGGCCCGGGCCCCGGCGCACGTCCATCGTGTCTCCCCGGTGGACGGCACGTAGGTGTGAAGTCCGCCCTTGCCGTCGGCACCCACCACCAACCGGTCCGAGAGCGACAGGTAGCCCCGCTTCGGCTGGACGACCGGGGCGCTCCAGCGCTGAGTACCGTCCCTGACGTCGTACGCGACGACGCCACCGCTCGCGGCACCGAAGACGATGACGTCGCGCACGGGCAGCAGGGTCGGTGAGAAGACGTCCGCCTCATCCGTCAGGGACCAGATCGGTGCCGGGCTGCCCAGGTAGGACGACTTCTCGCGAAGAGGGCTGAGCGGTTCTTGAGGCGTCGCGACAGCGGGTGGGATGTCGAACGGGTCGGCCTTCCTGGCCCGGGGGGCAGGCTTATCCTCCCGGCTATCGAGCCACCAGGCCGTCGCGCCGCCGCCGGCGGCCAGGACGGCGCCTGACGCGGCGAGCCCGGTGATCAGGCGTCGCCGTGTGACAGATGTGGTCTGTTCTTCGCCGGACGGCAGCGCTTGGCCGATCAACGCGCGCGTGTCGGCCTCGCGCTGCTTGATCCCGCCGGCGAGGCTACCCCTTCGCCAGGCACGGGCGGCGCCCTTCGGCACAGCCATGGCTTGCGCGATCTGTCCGGGGGTCGGGCGCGCGGCCGGGTCCTTGGCCAGGAGGGGAACGATGAGATCCAGCAACCGGGGTTCGATGCCCTCGACCAGTGGCTCGCCGTGGACGACTCGGTACTGGAGTTCCGCCACGTGTCCGCCGTCGAACGCCCGTCGGCCAGTGGCCGCGTACACGAGCACCGCCCCCAGCGAGAACACGTCGGCCGACGGGGTGACGCGCTGCCCAAGTACCTGTTCCGGCGCCCCGTATCCCGGGGTGACGGGCACCTGGCCGGTGCTGGTGAGGGTGAGTCCGTGCTCGGGCCGGGCGATACCGAAGTCGATGACGCGCGGCCCGTTGGACGTCAGGACGATGTTGGGAGGCTTCAGGTCGCGGTGGATGAAGCCCGCGGTGTGGATGTCACTAAGGGTACGGGCGAGGGACGCGGCCAGGGCCCTCAGGGCGGTTTCATCCAGCGGGCCGTAGGTGTCGACCGCGTGATCGAGGGTCAGTCCGGCGAGGAACTCGGTGGCGATCCATGGCCGCGCGCCTTCCGTCCTCGCCCCGAGCACTGCCGCCACACCCGGGCTGCGTACGGCCTGCGCGGCCAGGGCCTCCCGTACGAAACGCTGGGCGAGGTGGGCGTCGTGCGCGAGTTCGGGGCGCAGCACTTTGATGGCTGCCAGGTCTCCGGCACCGTCCTGGCCCGTGTAGACCTTTCCCATGCCGCCCTCGCCGAGGACGCCGAGCAGGCGATAGGGGCCAAGGCGGATCGGGTCTCCGGTACCGAGGGGTTCCATGTTTGGTCTTTCTGCCGAGGGGCGACTCGAGGAACTTCCTTGTGGGCCGGGTCGGCTAGCTGAGCTTGTAGGCGGCCAGGCGGTCAGCGTCCACGGCGAGGATCAGTCCGGCCTGCGGGTCCTCGTGGAACTGCTCACCGTTCGTCTTGTAAGTCAGCTCGGTGGTGTGGGACGGCAGGCCCACCGCCCGTAGGTGGACACCGTTCCGGTAGTACGCGTGGCGGTCACCGACGAGGGGGCGCCAGTCGGTGTACACCCCTGACGTCTGATCCGTCCTCTCGGTCCAGAGCTCCTTGCCCCGCTCTGTGTCTACCGCTGTGATCCCGGTGTTCTCGGCGACGGCGTACAGCACGCCGTCCTTCACGGTCGGCGGACCGTATCCACGCTTCTGTTCGGTCGCCCAGACTTGTGCCCCGTCGGTGAGCCGAAGCGCCTTCAGGCGGGCACCTCCGACGTAAAGGTGCTGCCGGTCGACAGCCATCTCGCTGCGCAGGGGCTCGGGGTCCTCGGTGTCGTGGGGCTTGTCCCAGAGGGTGGCTCCGGTGCGGGTGTCGCGGACCACGATTCGTACTGCCTTGTCCTCCGCCTCCTGGAACATCACCAACCGTGTGCCCACGACCTTTGCGGCGAGGAAATGCAGACGGGTACTCCCATCCGGCCTTTTCGGCAGGGGCTGTTTCCAGAGGGTCTTTCCGGTGGTGAGGTCCGCGGCACGCAACGTCCATGTCTGCGAGGCGCGGAAGTCGCCCGTTTTGGACTCCCCTTGGCCCACCGCGACGTACGCGATGTTCTCGACGATGCCGAGCAACTGGTTGCCGCGGAGGTCGAACGCGGTGTCCTCGAAGTACGTACCGGTCGGTTTCACATACTTCTGTTCTTCGTCATAGACGGCTACCTCGACCGGGAAGGGCTTGCTCGTGCTGTGCTCGAAGTCGGCCGAGAGCTCATAGATCCGGTCCGCGACGGCTGTCATCTGCCACCACTCTCCCGGGCCCACGAGCAACTCCTGCCGTCTGCCCGTGGCGGAGGAGAGGCGCACGGTCTGAGCGTGCATGGCGAGGTCGATGTGCCCGTTGGCCGAGTGGGGAATGATCAGCCCCCAGCCCTCCATCATCATCATGCCGGACCGCTCGGACAGCCACAGTGGTTCGAGATTGCGTGTCTCACGTGGCCGCGCACTCGGCTTCCGCCGACTGGCGCCTTCTCGTTGCCACCACAGTGACCCGGCCGCGCCCACGCCGCCCACGGCCAGTGCCCCGCCCAACGCCAGGAAGCGCCTACGCGACGGCGAGCGCCCCGGACCGCCGGGTGCCTCCGGTGGCATGTCCGGTATCGCCGGTGGAGCCGAACGCTGCGGCACCAGCTGCCATACGTCGGCCGCCCGCCGCCCGATGTCCGCGAGCAGGACGTCAGGCAGATGTTCGGCGAACTCCCCTGACCCGTCGTGGAGTCGAGCAGCCAGCTCCTCGGTGCGCGGCCGCTCGTCCGGTGCTTTGGCCAGGCACTCGGCCAGCACATGCGCCAGCGACGCCGGCACGCCGTCGACGTCTGCTTCCGTGTAGCGGACCCGGTAAAGTAGATCCGCCGCCTGTCCGTGCCCGAACGGGGCACGCCCTGTAGCCGCGAACACCAGCACTCCGGCGAGCGCGAACACGTCGCCGGCCGGGCCGTGTTCCTGTCCCGTCGCCTGCTCCGGTGACATGAACGCCGGAGTGCCCACGGCAGCACCGGCGCGCGTGAGGCGATCGTCGCCGATCGCCCGCGCGATGCCGAAGTCGATGAGCTTCGGCCCGTACCCGGCGATGAGGATATTGGACGGCTTGAGGTCACGATGCACGATGTCCGAGCGGTGCAACTGGCTGAGCGCCGCACACAGCGCGGCCCCAAGGGCCCGCACGGAATTCTCCGGCAAGGGCCCCGCGATTCCCACAGCCTCGTCGAGTGACGGCCCGAGGACGTATTCGGTGGCCATCCAGGGCGTCTCCGCCAGAGGGTCCGCGTCCATCACCCGGGCGCCGAACCGGTCGCCGATGATCCGGGCGGCATCGACCTCCAGCCGGAAGCGGGTACGGGCGGCGGGATCCGCTGCGATGGCCGCGTGCATGGTCTTGAGCGCGACCGTTCGCCCACCGGCCGAGCGCGCCACGTACACGGTTCCCATGCCGCCGCTGCCGAGCCGGGCGACAAGCCGGTAGGGACCGAAGGCGATCGGATCGTCGTGGGTGAGTGCAGTCGGCATGGGTTCTCGTTGTCGAAGTCAGGTGAGGCGGGGTTGGCAATGTCGACACGGGTGAGGCACAGGACTACGTCGCCGGCGCCAGTTCCGCGGCCAGCACGGACGCCGACTGGTGGGCGATGCCGGCTACCACCCGAGCGGGCAGCCATCCAGGGCCGAGCAAGGCCCCGGCGCGTGTGGCGGGACCGATCTGCGCGGAGCCGAGGGGCGCGGCGCCCTCCACCAGTTCCTCGATCATCTCCAGGGGTGAGGGACGCTGTGCCGGGTCTCTCGCCAGACACCGACCGACCAGTGGCCGCAGAAAGGAAGGCAGCTCCTCCCGTTCCGGCACCGTGTATCCCGTCGCGGCATAGGCGAGCGTCGCGCCCAACGCGTAGATGTCACCCAGCGGCCGGGGCTTCCCGCCCGCCGCCTGCTCCGGCGGCAGGCTGCCGGAGTCCAGCCCCGGTGCCTCACGACGCGGGACATCGTCCGGTACGGCGGCTCGCGCTGCTCCGTAGCACGTGAGCCGAGGTCCGTCCGTGGCGATCAGCACCGAGGACGGAGACACTCCCGCGTGAGTGATGTTCTGCCCGTGCAGCACGGCGAGGGTTTCGACCAGGGCCACTGCGAGTGCCTTGACGGTTCGCTCTGGCAGGGGGCGGCCGTGTAGTGCCAGCACAGTGGGCAGGGGTAGAGCGGGTACGTACCGATGAGCCACCCACGCCTCCCCACCGGGAGCGGCGATGTCGACGACCGGCAGGACCCAGGGCCCCAGAAGGTAACGGGAAAACTCGGCCTCGGCCAGAAAAGGCCGCGCTTCGACCGTGGCCAGGGGCTTGCTGAGCAGAACCGTGCGTTCGCCGTCGGCGCTACGTGCGACGAAACGCTCCATCGATACGGGAGCGGCGGTGGCGGAACTGTGAATATCGAGCCGGGTGAGAGCCCTGTAGGGACAGGACGACGGCAGCACGCCGCTTCCGATGCCTCTCATGTGCTTCCTTGTCTCTCATTCCCGGTCTCTTGCTTGTGACCGCTTCGGACAGCAGCAGGGTGGGCGTCTCCCGCGCACGCCCACCCTCGTTACTGCCGCTCTCCTGCCGCCGTGGCTACTGCAGGTACCTGGACGCCGCCAGGTCGCCCTCCATGTAGGTACCGCCGGACTGACCCACGACGCGGCCGATACCCATCAGGGCCTGGTGGATGTCGCTGGCTTCCTTGTCCCAGCGCCCCAGCTTCTCGTCGAACGTGCCCTGGGCCTTGCCCGCCCAGTACTGCTTGCTGTTGAGCACCATCTGACGGAGCTGCTGGATGTCCTCGTCGAGCAACTTCGCCTCGTTGGCGATGTTGGTCGCCGCGAAGTCAAGTCCGTCGTACGTTACCTGCAGACCGTCCGCGTTACGGCTCATCCCTGCCTACCTCGTTTCCTTCAGCTGTGGCTGCTGTCGACACCGACGTCCCCGTTCCGGCCCGTCGATGCCCCGACTCAATGCCTGGAAAGCCGCTCGTGTCAGTACGAATTGAGCGCGGACGCGCCATCGTGAACATTGATCTTGTTCACGGCTGCGCGGACTTCGTCTTCCTTGCTGTCCTTGATGTTGCGCGTCGCGGTCATCGCCTCGACGACGTCCCCGAGGATGCGGCCCATGTTCTGCAGCGACGTGTTGATCTCGTACTGCTTCGTGTCGAACGCGGCACGGCCGATGCCCTGCCACTGACCCTCAAGGCTGTCGATCACGCCCTGCAGGTTGTGCACCCGCTTCCGGATGCTCTCGAACTTCTCGTACATGTCCTTCTGCAGCTTGACTACCGCTGCATCTTCGAGCTTCTGGTCGACGGCCATGATCCGCCCCTGCCCTCCCTGTTCCTTCTCTGATACGGCACCGACGACGCCGGTGTCAGTTCGCGCGCCGCGCCCGCAGTACGGCGAAGGCGCCCCCGCCGATCACGACCACGGCTGCGGCGGCACCCAGCGCGATCCACAACGTGCTGCCACTGTCGTCCGACGCATCGGACGACACGGTCTTCGCATCACCCGATCCTGCTCCCGCCGGCTTGTCCGCAGAAGACCCGTCCGCGCCTTGTGACCCGGCTGTTGCACCCGCGGACGGCTCAGAAGAGGAGGATGCCGGAGGAATCTCCGTCACCAGCTTCTCCCCCTTCTCCTTGTTCCACTTCCCGAGCGGGTCGGAATACGGCTCGCCGGGATCGTAGTCCGGGTTCGCCAGCACCGAGCGGGGGCGGATGGTCCCATAGCCCGCGTACTGAGTCGGGTCGTCCTTCGGCCAGTCACGGCTGGCGGTGTCGATCAGGGAGCGGGTGACCTGATTGGCCGTCCAGTCCGGGTGAGCGGACCAAATGAGGGCGGCAGCGCCTGCGGCGATTGCCGTGGCGGAGCTGGTTCCCTCGAGATCGGGACAGTACGACTTGAAACTGGCCTGACAGTATCCGGGAATACCCTCTCCAGGCGCGACCAGGTCTACGTAGTTACCATGCGACGAGAATTCAGAAATATTACTACCCTCGTCCATCGATGAAACACCTAGCACATACGGAGCCGAAGCCGGGTATCCAATAAGACCCTCGCTCTCGCCATCGTTTCCTACAGCTGCGATCAGCAGCTTTCCTTTTGAAGCGGCATACTTGATCGCTTTCTTCACGTCCAGATCAAGGTAGTAGCCACCATAGGACATGCTGATGATCTTAGCGTCGGTGTCGGCAGCGGCTTTGATCGCTTCCGCTGACACGGCTGTCTTTCGCGTCTCTTCCGCCCCTTTCAGGCCTCGGAGCTGAATGCGATAAGGGACAATCTTTGCCCCCGGCGCGATACCTTGCAGCCCATCATTGGCTCCCGTGCCTGCGATCAGCTCAGCCATACTCGTGCCGTGGCCCGCGTAGTCGTCCGTGGCACCATAGGCAACCGCCTTCGGGACTTCGTCCACCAGAACCTGGCCGCTGAGGGAAGAGGTATTGGGATTCACACCTGTGTCAATGACAGCAACCTTGACACCTTCCCCTGTGCTGACCTTCCACATCTGCTCGACCTGCATGGGCTTCAAATACCACTGTTCCGACTCAACGTCGAACGCTGCAGCATTCGGAGCAAACCCCACACCCACAGCCGTCAAAGCGCCGACGACCGCGCTCACAGCACGCACTCGTCGCACGCGCCGTGTCCTGCGAAAGACATTCCGCTCGGCCAGTCGACTGGTCCCCGGCTTCATAACGTTGTACGTCCTCGTTAGCGCTTAGTTGACGACTGGCGGCACGTCGCGCCGCTGCTGGGCAGGCAGGTGAGTCTCTTGGTTTTCGCTCGGACGGCCGGAACGCAGTGTCTCTTCCTCATCGCGATCTCCGGCAGGTCTTCCGCGGCCGCCCGGGCCACGCACTAGGCCGGCTCCTCCGCGGGTCATACCATTTCGCTCGGCGTGGGCTGCGGAACTGCGTGCGGCAGGGCTGCCAGTGATGAACTCAGACCTTGATGGGGCGGTAAGAGGCCTGTTCGTGGTAGGACCAGGCCTGACGGCGGGGGGCGGTCCACCGAAGATGCCGCCCTGTCCAGAACGACGGTCGGCCGACCGGGAGCCGACTGCCGCTTCGGCACCAACAACCGTGCCACGGGGGATTCTCTGTCCGCTCTTCGTCGGCGTTGCAGCACTCGTCACAGGCCGGCCCCCAACCACGCCGTTCGCACGACCGGCGCCGCTTGCAGCGCCACCATGCGGCATTGGAGCAGACGTCCCCCCCTGCCGTGCGGTACCGCCGGTCACTCCCGAGCCCATCGGTGACGGCCCTGCTGCAGGGGAAACTCCCTTTGCGAGTGCCTGACCGCTCGCCGCAGTGCGCCCCGTCTGGCCAACAGGTGCGCTCCCCACAGCACGGCCTGAAGCCCCGCTAGTCACGCCGACCCTACCTGTTCCTCCTTGGGGGGTCAGTGGGCCCCGGGCACCGCTCGGTCCGCCAGCTCCCTTACTTGGCACCGTATTTGGAACCGGCATCCCATACCCGGTACCGAACGTGTTGGCCGTTCCGCTGTTTCCGCCCGGTGCTCCGGTAGTTGAGGTGATATTCCCAGTGGTGGACGGCGCCGAGGACGGCAGGGTACCGACACTGTCGATAGTCGTACCGACCCCAACGCTCGGCTCCGCAATGACCCTTGTGACCTCTGTGGGCCGCAGAGTGGTGTCAGTTGATTCGTGTAATTCGACCGGAGCCACTGCGGCGGCCGATGACTGATGCCCCAGAACGCCGGCCGTACCGCTCGTCCTTGATGATACCGAAGCAGCGCCCCCGAAAACCAGATCTTCGCTACTAGTGGGAGGAGGCTTCGGCACCCCCACGTCCGGCATCGACTTGAACTCCGGGGCCGTCAGGCTCTCCAGTTGTTCTCTGGATACCGCGTAGTACGACGACAACCGATTCATCAGGTTGATCGCCTCCTGACGGTCCTTCTCAACCCGGACCGCGGTGGCGTATTCCTCGTTGCCGTCGACCTGTTTGGGGGCCGGAATCTGTTCGGGCGGCAGTGCCTTGTCCGGCGGCCGTGTATCCCTTTGAGGCATGGCTTTGCGTACCGCCGCCAGGCCTACGGCAGCAGCGGTGATCTGATCGCCCGCCCCACCGGCGAAGGCGCTCAGGTCATACGTACTGGTGACCAGCGACCGTCCCCACTTGCGGAAGGCCTCGCCCGACTCCCCGACCCAGTGGACTTCCCCGATGTGGCCGTCCAGTTCCTTGGCGGCGTCCGTGATGGCGTCCCGCGCCTCCCACAGAGCCCTGCCGGACGACTCCAGGTCCTCCGGGTTGGTCTGCTCGACCAGGTCGATCATGGCGTTGAGGCGGTGGCGCTCAAAGTCTGTGCGGCCGTCCATCGCTCGCCCGAACGGCGTCTTGTCCACAGCAGAGCGCACCAGACCATTGAAGATTCCCCCAAGGAATCCGCCACTCGGCCGCTCTTCGACGAAACGGGTGAGGTCCGTGACCGAGTTCTGCTGGGAGACTCGCTCCAGGTCCTCTTCATGCTGCTTGTCGGTCATCGTCACAGGTCCCCGGTGGTCTTGTTGCCCTCAGTGCGCTGCTTGCCGTCCGCGGTACCCTCAACCTGCTCGATCTGCATCTGGATCGCCCAGAAGCGCCGGCGCTGTTCCTCTTCGAGGTTGTCGAAGCCCACATGCGCACCCTGAACGGCGATACTGATCGCCTCGATCTGCAGGTGCAGCGTCTTCGAGAGAGAAGTGAGCTTCTCGTGAACCCGGTTGTACTCCAGGTACAGGGCGTGCGCCTCCGGGAAGGCATCCGCGCTGCCGCTGTTCAATGACCCCGGCTTGATCGTCTGGGCACCGACTCGCTTGGGGTTACCAGGCGAACCTTCGAGATCGCTCAGGGCTCCGTCCACCCGCTTCACGAACGTACTCAGCGCCTCGCCAGTGACCTCCAGGTTTGCTGCCCTGGCGGTCGACACGCCCCCCACCATGTCTGCTGGAAGCACGTCGCTCCCTCCCCGTTTCCCCGTAGAACCATGGCTGCGGCCGACTGGCCGCTCACATCCGCGTTCGCAAAGCGAACCACGCGCACCATGCGATCACTACTGTAGTGAACCGGTACGACAGGGCCAACCGTGATGCGTGTGGGTTCAGCTACAAGTCAGCCACGAGTGTGACGCTTTGGGTGAGCTTCTTCGAGCTGGCCACCGATCGGGTGACGGGCATGAAGCGCAACGAGCGAGGCCCCCGAGCTGTTGATCGAGATGTCTGACGTCTCAATCACGTTGCTCGGAGGCCTCGTTGGTCATCCATTCTGCCGCACTCGACCTGCCGCACGCACTCGTGGAGTGGGTCACCATGCTCATCGTCACCCGTGAGGGCGACCGCCGCTGCAAGCTCCGTCCGTCCCAGCGCGCGATGGTGGCACTGGTGTACCTGCGCGAGCACACCACTCTGGCGAAGATCGACGCCGGGTTCGGGATCAGCGAGTCCACCGCCCACGCCTACACCAGCGCGGTCATCCACCTGCTCGCCGAACGTGCACCGGGCCTGCTGAAGACGCTGCGCGAGCACGAACCCGACTTCGTCCTGCTCGACGGCACCCTCGCCGACTGCGACCGGGTCGGCGACGGCCGGGCCGAGTACTCCCACAAACACCGGCGCCACGGTGTGAACGTGCAGGTCATCACCGATCCCGAAGGCCGGCTGCTGTGGATCTCACCCGCGCTGCCGGGCCGAACCCACGACCTGACCGCCGCCCGCACCCACCGCATCATCCGGATCTGCGAGCGCCAGGGCGTCCCTATCCTGGCCGATCTCGCCTACCAGGGCGGCGGCCCCTGGCTGACCACGGGCATCAAGCGCAGGCCCCTGCAGGACCTCACGCCCACCGAGAAGACCGTCAACCGGGCCCTGGCCGCGACACGAGCACCTGTCGAACGGGGTGTCGCCCGATTGAAGTCCTGGCGGATCTTCCGCAGGGCCCGCTGCAGTCCGAAGCGCATGACGTCAATCGCCAAAGCCGTCCTGACCCTGGAGAGGCAACGCTGAAGAAGCTCAGTGATTTACGCTCAATGGCGGGGGCGCTGCGCTCGAAGCCCAGGACTGCGCTCGAACGGTACGAGGCCTCGCTGAACGGCACTGAGGGGCGCCGGAAACTCGAAAGCCACGTGTAGGAGCTTTGATTCATGGCACGCCCTCCGGCCCACCTTCTTGAGCTTCGCCCACATGCGGTGCGCCTGATCGCCAGCAGTCCGTCAGGGCCGAGCCGTTGACAGAGAACCGATGGCGCCCCCGGTCCTGGGCCAGTTACCCCTCTCGGCGGGGTAGTCCTGTTCTCAGCGGCTCCGCGCAGCCGCGCGCCATCTGTACCTACCCGGTCCGGCTCGGTGAACAACCGGCATGGGCGGACGGTGTCACGGCAGGAGCAGCAGCGCTGGACCAGTGGAAGTCCGGTCACCCTGGTCGTACGGCAGATCACGGCCCCGAGCTACCCGCTGAACCACACCTTGGCGAAGAACACCCGTCAGGGAGGGCGCACCCAGGCTCCTTCCCTGTGCCGTGTCCATGAGTCCTCGGTCGGAACAGCCTTGGTCAGGAAGCTACTGTTGGGCAGCCGAACCGCTTGCTGACGGTGTCGATGAAGTTGGTGAGCAGGTCCTGAATGCGGGGAGCGCCCGGCGTCTCGACCGCGGCGGTGAAGGCCTGGCCGAACTCCATGGAGAAGTACGTCGGAGTGCCTGCGCAGTCGGCGACCACGTGCCGGTTGTCGAAGCCCGACATCTGGTGGCCGGCCACCTGCGGCAGCTCGGTGTATCCGGGAGAGGAACGGATGCCCGCCGCGATGTGCGGATCCTGGGTCACGGCATAGGTGGCGTGTTCCGCGACCTCGCACGCCCAGGTGGGGCCGGGCCGTCCTGGACCGTCTGCGTCTCCTTGGTCCGGTTCTCCGGACGCCCGGGGAACTTCAGGCCCGCCAGGCCGCACACCGCCCCGTCCCCGACCCGGTGCTCTTCCGGGACGGCAGCGAGGCTGTCGGGAGAAACCACCTGCAGGGCCAGTATGTACACCGGGGCAACTGGGGCACTTCGGACGCTCCTGCAGTGCTCTGCCGCACAGTTGCTAACTTGAGGCTGAGTCCGGGCACCGCAGGACGCCGTCCGCTCGCCAACGGCGGCGATTGTTTCGTACACGGGGAAGGTAGCCGTCCATGGCATGGGACGAGTGGGAGCAGCTCAAGGCCGACGCGCTGGAGCGGCAGCAGGGGTCCTCCACGCACATGCAGTTGAACCAAATGGATGGCGGCGGGCCGACGAGCGCTCCACCGAGTCACTACGGGAGCCTGGAAGTCAAGAACGACGCCCTGACCAAGGTCGGCAAGGACGCCCACGATCTGTACAACCAGCTGTGGGACAAGGCGCGGGTCCACATCGCCAGCAGTGACACCGCCGCCGGCAGTCTGTCGAAACAGGGCTTCGCGCTCGGGGCGGGGCTTCAGCATGTGTCGAACCGGTGGGAGGAACAGCTCAAGTCCCTCATGGACGCATGCGCCCAGATCTCCAACCACATGCAGGTCTCGAAGAAGATCCATGACGGCGACGAGGGTTACATCCAACGGCAGATGAGCAGTATTGCGACGCTGGACTCAGGCTTCAATGAACGGGTTGGAGAACCTGGCGAGAAGAACAAGATTTACGGCGAGCGCAGCGAGAAGAAGGACGACTGACTCAGATATGGAACTCGAAGCTCTGCGCGACGCCAATTTCAAGCTGGTCGACGACGCTGTCACGGACTGGTCGACACTCGTCGATAATCTTAAAACGATGAAGACGGACGCCGAGGACAATCTTCACCAGGGCGCCAACAAGGCCGACTGGGCCGGAGTGAATGCCAAGGTGTCCAAGGAGTTCATCGGCAAGACTGCCGGCGAGTTCACCGACGCCCACACCCAGGCGGAGACCATCTACAAGATCCTCAACGACACGGTGGGCGAGCTGAAGGGCTACCACCAGCAACTCCTCGACGCCCTTGAGGGCGGCCGGAAGAAGAACCTCACGGTCATCGGCTACGAGGGTGGCTTCACCGTCACCACGAACGTGCCCCCCGAGGCCCGCAGCAAGATGGACCAGGACAACAAGGGCGACATCACCGCGCTGCGTGACCAGATCCAGGGGATCCTCAACAAGGCCACCGAGAGCGACAACACGGCCAAGACCGTCCTCCAGGCCATCGCCGACCAGAGCAAACTGGGGTTCTCGGACGCGAACTACACCGACCGGGACTCCGCCGCCGAGGCCGTCAAGAAGGCCGACGAGCTGGCCGCCCTCGCCAAGAAGGACCCGGCCGACCTCAGCGTCAAGGACTTCGACAGGCTCAACGCCGGGCTGAAGAAGTACGCCGACGACGAGCTGTTCGCCGAGCGGTTCGCCACCGCGCTCGGGCCGAAGAACACGCTTGAGCTCTGGACCGGGATCAATGACCCGCAGCGAGGCACCTACGAGCTGGGCCGAGAGCGCCTGGAGCAGTTCGACGACTTGCAGCGCAGCCTGGGCATGACGCTGGCACACGCCACTCAGAGCGATTCCGCGGCGATGACCGACTGGAAGCGCACGATGATCGACATCGGCGACAAGCCGCTGTACGGCGACCGGGGCGGACCCATGGGATTCCAGGTCATGAGCAACCTCATGCGGACCGGTGACTACGACGACCGGTTCCTCAAGGACTACGGCACGAAGCTCATGGCCACCGAGCGGAAACTCACGGGGAACGGGGAGCACGAAAACCGCTTTTGGAGCAACAGCGCCATGTCTCCTTGGCTTAATCGGATCGGGGACGACAGCGGGATTGACCCACTGACGGGATACCTGAAGGGACTGTCCAACAGCCCTGATGCGGCTACCGACTTCTTCAATCAAGAGTTCGTGTCGAAGAAAGACCCGGACAACCCGTTCGAACGGGACACTGATGGCAACGGAAAGAACGGAAAGGTTACCCTCTCCAATTTCCAGTACCTCTTCGAGGAGCGGGACTGGCCACAGGAATCGAACTCAAAGGGTGATGAGCTTTACACCGGGCAGAACAACCTGGCTCTGGCCTTGGAGGCTGCAACGACAGGGCACCCGGCCGGCGAGCTGCCTTCGGCGGACACACCGCCCCACAATGCACAACAGGCAAAGCTGATGGAGAGTCTGGTCTCCTCCATCGCGGACAACCCGGAGCGACTGACCGGCCACGGCTACATGTCTGACAGCATCGGCCAGATTACATCCGAGTACCTTCCGGACCTGAACCGTGCGATGAGCGATGAGCAGCGGGATCCGAAATCGGCAGACTGGAATGCCATCGAAAAATTGTATCCAGTCGCCGGCTCGGAAGCCGAGCTTACGCACACGGACGTAAGTAAACTCCTCTTTGCCATCGGCCAGAACCCGGAGGGGTATGCCGCCGTTGAGGTCGGCCAAAAGGACTACATGGCACGGCTCATGGATTACCACTTGAATCCAGACCTCCCATCGGATCAACGTGTTTCCGAGAACTATCAGCTGCTTGCCGAGAAAATCGCAGGGCGATCGGGAGAAGTCTCTGGAACTCTTGGACTGGGTGCCCAAGAATTTATCGGGAAGGAGGCGTCAGACAAGGACAAAGGATACGAGAATGCTATCGCTCAGCGGAAAAACATGATTTCTGGCGCGGTAGGTACCGTAGTAGGCGTGGGCACATCCTTCGTTGCGACGCCATGGGTCGGCGCTGCGGTCGGCGGCGGCACAGCAACCGTGACAAGCGTTGTCCTGGAAGAACTGTTCCAGGACGCAGAAGGAAAAGCAAAGGCGGAAGCTCAAACCACTGGTGGCCAGTACTGGCATCAAGGCTTGGTGAGAGGCATGGATATCACGCAGTCGGCCGTGCGAGAATCAGCAGACAAGTACCCCACGATAGATGCCGATGACGTCACATCGGCTGCCGGAGAAGCCAGTCGTCAGGGTTATATCAACGCTCGAGCAATTCTCGATGGGCAGGCGCCCGGAAGCATCACGGAGTATTCATGAGAACGCGACGGAGGGGAGGCGCCGACGAGCGCCGCCAGAAAATCTCAGGGATCAGCACTTTCATCTCCTTCCCGACGCTCGTTACGATCATTGCTCTTACCCTGGTCACGGCATGCAGCAGTCAAGAGCAAGATCGCGATTATGCGGTGCCTGACAGTTTGTGTGGAACATCGGTGAATGCAGAGGAAATCACACCGTTCCTCCCTGCAGGAAAAAGCATAGAAGTGACCAAAGAAGAGCACTATGCGACTGAAATTTGCAAGGTCGTAGTCGATGAAACATTGATTCTTACTGCCACTCAGGCCTGGGTAGGTCAAGGGAAAACTACGGCCTACTTCGCATCAGGGCAGACCCTGGAAACACCCAAACTCTCGGCCGAATCAGGGCGGTATCGATTCTCCGGAAACGAGGGGTTCGGCAAGACTCGCAGTTGCGTAGACCGCGAGCACAAGCAGGAACTGTACGTGGCACTGCAATTTCAGGGATCGAAACACAGCGACTCCGATGCCATCGAGCAGCTCGTTACTGCCTACACCGAAAAGGTCGAAGATTCTTCCGCATGCACGGCAGGTGCGCAGTAGCATCACTGCGACGGTGCAGGGCGACGAGCCTTTCGCCTGGCGGTTCGCGACCATGCTTAAGCCACGGTGAGCCTGGCCTGGAGAGCGTCGTCAATCAGGCGCCAGGCGTGCTCTTCAGCAGGCCCCCGTCCGGCTCGTCACCCTGTACGAGTAGCTCGGGATCGTGACCGTCCCAGAGCCTCCCGCGATTCCTGGGGGCTGGTAGTCGTCTTCCTTCGTGCGGGTGCGGTTCACCGCGACGCAGAAGGCGACGTCCGCGCCGTTGGCCGTGACGGTGTACGAGGCCTGGCTCGGAGTATTGCCAGGTGACGAGGCCGCGTCCACCCCGAGTTGCGGGGCGTCGCCGGCACCATGCTCGATGACCTCGTTCTCGATCATCCTGGCGTTGTCCTGGTCGACGTGGGCCTCGCTGCCGTGGATGTCACCGAGCTTCGAGGTTCCGTCCACAGCCGTGACTGCGCCCTGTACCGCACTGGTCAGTTCGTCGTCGCTCCACTTGGAGTCGTCCTCGACGGCCAGGCCTTGGACGCCCACCCAGAGGCAGGTGGCGGCCATGGTGAGGAGCAGCACGCGCGCGGCGACGAAGGCCGCGTCGGGGACCTCGGGGGCCGAGGGATTCAACGACGTGCGCCAGGAGCGAACCCGGTCGGCCTTGACGCACGCCATGGCGATCAGGATGGCCGCCAGGATGAAGGTGATCACCGACAGCGTGGTCATACCTGTTCTCCCCGTCCACCCCGCCGCCGTGAGTCCCGTACCGCCACCGCCGTGCCGCCGAGGCCCGCTGCCAGTACCAGGCCGCCGACGACCACGTAGGTGCCCAGGCGGGTGTTGCGTTCCTCGGCCGTCTCGCCGAGATGGAGGGGGGCCACGTCGGGGGCCTTCGCGCGGGCGCCTGCCTGTTCGGCCGCAGGGGACTCCACGGGGTGTGCCGGGTCCACGTCCGTCAGGGCCTTGACCGGGTCGATAACGCCCCAGCCGACGAGGCGGTCGTGGCCGGGTATGGAACGCTCCGCCGTCTGCTCGATCTGGGCGACGATCTGCGCGGCCGTCCACTTGGGGTACTCGGCCTTCAGCAGTGCGGCCACCGCCGCCACGTAGGGGGCGGAGAAACTGGTTCCGTTGTCGGAGCAGTGGCCGCCGCCCGGCACGGTGGAGATCATGTCGACGCCGGGAGCCGCCACGCCCACGAACGCGCCTGCCTGGGAGAAGGGAGCGCGTTCGTTGTTGCGATCGGACGATGCTACGGCGAGGACTCCCTCGTACGAGGCCGGGTAGGTTGTCTTGTCCTCGCCGCCGAGGCCGTCGTTGCCCGCTGAGGCGACGACCACGACCTGCTTGCCCAGGGCGTAGTCGACGGCCGACTTCAGGGCCGAGTCGGGTTTGACGGCGTTGGCCGTGTCCTGGGAGACGTTGATGACGTCGGCGCCCACGTCCACGGCGTGGCGGATCGACGTGGCGAGCGTCTCCGCCGTGCCGTTGCCCTCCGCGTCGTTCTGCTTGATCGGGATGATCGAGGCCTCCGGGGCCAGGCCCACGAAACCGGTGTCCTCGGCGGGGCGGGCCGCGATGATGCCGGCCACTCGCGTGCCATGACCGACGGTGTCCGTGGTGCCGTGCGCGTTGCCGCGCTCGATCTTTTCGCCCTCTTTGTTCTCGGGGGGCAGGTAGTTCTTACCCTTGGACTCGTCGACGGCGGTGGCGAGTTGGGGGTGCTTCACGTCGACGCCCGTGTCGATCACCGCGACCTGGACGCCCTCGCCTTTCGACTGCGCCCACAGTGCGTCGAGGTTGACGCGTTGCAGGGCCCACGGTCTGCCCGCGTACTTCTCGGAGGGGAAGGTGCACTGACCACCGTCGGCCGCCCACGCCTCGGGTGCGGCGGCGAGCACGAGTACCGTCGGTGCGACGAGCACGGAAGCGGCGAGCACGGCGCCCGTCAGCGCCCGGACACGACCTCGGCAACTGGGAAGTCGCCCGGCGAAAGACCTCGCAAGAGGCCCGGTCCGCCGTTCGGTGAGGGTCTTCGTCTGTTTCTGCATACTCGTGCTCTTCCAGGGTGCCATGGCGGTTACGAGCCCTGCGGCTGGCGTGCGGCCGCCTCCGACAGTCGTGGCCCGGTGGGCAGGAACGTCGACCACTGCGCCGGGACGGGTGAAGGGTTCACGTCCTCGTAGCCGAGCCGGGTCTGGGCGATCCGGGACTCACTCAGTTCCTGCTCACGCTGCTTGTCTGAGGTTCCGATGCCCTTGTCGTCGGTGGCGCTGTCGCTGTTGGACTGGAGGGCGTAGCGCAGCCCCGTGTCGGTGACCAGGAAGATGCCGCCGGCCTTCGTCTCGGTGCCCTGGATCTGCCGGTAGAGCTGTCCGGAGCCGGGCGTGACGTACGCGCTGGAGGAGCCGGTGGGCAGTTGGTCGGGGAATTCCGTGCTCGCCCAGGTGGAAAGGGTCGTCTCGCCGTTCTTGGCGTTCACCGAGCGCAGGACGTTGCAGACGGTGTTGCGGCCGGAGGTGGCGGATGAGCCATCGTTGACCGTCCTCGGACGGTACGACGGCCAGTTCCGCTGTCCCTCGAACTTCGTGCTGTCGACGACCGCGCCGGGGCTGACCTGCTGTGCTTCGCCGGCCTGACCGACGTTGACGAGGTCGCCGCTGTTGAGGAGCAGGGTGGCGGTGAACTCCGAGACGCGGGCCACGTCGCCGCTCAGGACGACGTAGTACTGCATGCGCCGGCCGTCGTAGGCCTTGATGACCATGCCCACTTTGTCGTACTGCCCGAGCATGTCGGAGGCTCCCGCGTCCGCGCCGGGCGTGCCCTCGATCTCCGGGATGTCGACCGGGTCGCCCTTGTGGAGGGTGTCCAGCCATTCCTGGGAGACCCGTTGGGGGGTTCGGCCCTGGGTGTCGAGCGCCTTGAGAAGTTCCTTGTCGTCCGGGTCGGCCAGCGGGTAGGCGTAACCGCGTGAGTCGACCACGTACTGGGAGGTGCCGTCCGGTCCGACGACGTACATCAGGTCGCCCCCGGAGAGCTTGTTCTTGCCCTCCGTCTTGGACCATTCCTTCTCGGCGAATACGAACGCCGCCTTCTGGATGGCCCGGCCGCCGGGGCCAGGGCGCTCGCAGACCACCCAGCGCTTGGCGGTCCCGGCCTCGTCGGGTCCGGGCAGCCGGTCGGGGGCGTAGGGAATGCCGATCGTGGCACCGTGTCGTGGCTTGCCGCTGTCGAGAACACCTTCGTCGACCGTGATGACGCTGTCCTTGTCGGGGTCGAGGAGGAGCTTGGCGGAGGCCATGTTGAGTACCGGGTGCAGTTGCTTCTGCCCCTCGGTCTTCAGCACGACGTACCGGGTCGTGGAGTCGCTCGCCACGATCACGTGCTCCCCGACTTTGTCCCAGCCCTTCGGTGCCGTCGGGCTGAACAGGCCGATCGCTCCGAAAACGGCGAGGACGACAATGCCGACGACGACACCGGGCACGATCGCCCGCAGTGGTCTGGGCGCGCCTTCCTCCGAACCTGAGGGGGAAGGTTGCAGATAGGACGCGAGTGTGCGGCGCTTCGCGAAGGTGTAGGCGTTCAGTTCATCGCGCCGTGATGCCATGTCTCTTCGTTCTCTCCCCGTGCGAGGGCTTGGCGGAGCGGGGGACACAGCAGTCGGTCACTGTTCCCTCTCCCGCTCCGGTTGCCTCCGGAACCTCGGCCGTCAGACCCGGCCCCTACTATGCCCGTTGCCTGATGGTGCAAGGGGCACGGGTAGGCTTCCGAAGCCTGCCGTGTGCTGAGCACAGTATCTTTGGTGAGAGTTCGGGGGATTTGGAGTGATGGCTTCAGCATCGCGGGCCCGGTCGCGCTCGCGCTCGGCGCCCCGCCGTCCCGACGCGGCGCCGGGCGCCCAGGAGCCGGCGTCGCCGGCCCAGGGTCCGGTCACACCGCGTTTGCAGGCTCGTCCGGCACGCGGCGGTTCCGTCGCCCTCCAGCGGCTGGTGCTGCTGGAGCTGGCCGCCGCGCTGATGGTGTGCGGCTGGCTGATCGGGCCGGTCGCGTTGGTGCCGTCGGCCGTCGCCGCCGTCGTGCTGGTGCTTCTGGCGGTGGTACGCCGACGGCGGCGCTCCCTGCCGGAATGGCTGGTGAGTCACCTGGCGCTGCGCGCGCGTCTCCGTAGTGCCCCGCACGTTCCGGTACCGCAGGGCATCGACGCCGGCCTGGTCCCTGCCGTGGAGTGCGAGCCGAACCTGCGCACGTACAGCTTCGTCCCCCAGAACGAACGTGACCGGCGGCCGGTAGGCATGGTGGGTGACGGGGGCTTCCTCACCGCCGTGCTCCAGGTGGAGGCCGACTCCGGAGCGCTGCGCGCCGACCGCGGTCGCAGACCGCTCCCCCTCGCCCTGGTCCGGGACGCGCTCGACGTCGACGGCATTCGCCTGGAGTCGGCGCAGATCGTGCTGCACACGCAGACCGCGCCCGCTCCCCACCTGCCGCGGCAGTCGGTCGTGGTGACCAACTACGCGCAGCTGCAGGCCGAGATCGCGTCTCCCGCCGTCCGCATCATGTGGATCGCGCTGAAACTCGATCCGGAGCTGTGCCCGGACGCGGTGGCCGCCCGCGGCGGTGGACTGTCGGGGGCCCAGAAGTGCCTGGTGCGGTCGTCGGAGCACTTGTCCAGCCGGCTCACCGGGGCCGGATTTCGGGCGAACCTGCTGAGCGAGGAGGAGCTGTCGTCCGCTCTCGCCACCTCGATGTGCGCGAATCCGATGGTAACCGTCCAGACCGGACAGGGTGACTCGGCCCGGCGGCGGACCGAGGAGTCCAGCCGTAGTTGGCGGTGCGACAACCGGCGGCACACCACGTACTGGGTGCGCCGGTGGCCCCCGTTCGGGGGGCAGAGTGTCGGGTTGCCGCAGTTGGTGGCCCAGTTGACAGCGGTGCCCGCACTGGCGACCACCTTCAGTCTGACCCTGGCACCGAGTGGCCACCAGGACGTGACGATCACGGGGCACGTGCGGGTAACCGGCCGCAGCAGCACCGAACTGGCGGACGCCCGCCGGGGCCTGGAACATGTCGCGCGTCAGGCGCGGACCGGGATCGTACGTCTGGATCGCGAGCAACTGCCCGGAATGCTCGCCACGTTGCCGCTCGGAGGTGTCCGCTGATGGTCCCGACGCCACCTACCGCCCCCACTGGTCCGGCCGCCGCCGGGCCACCGGTCACGGACATGCGGGAACGTCTGCGCACCGGTTTCGGCCTACTGGGTCCTCGCCATCCACGGCACACGCTCTCCAAGGACCAAGTCGAAACGCTCGCCCTGCCCATCGGGGACGACGGTGTCGTGGTGGGAGTCAACAGCGAAGGGCAGCCCGCGGTGCTGGGGGTGAACCGGCCGACGCCGTTCGACATCCTGTTCATCGGCGGGCTGTGGACCACTCAGATCCTGGCGCTGCGCGTGGCTGCGACCGGTGCGAGAGTCGCCGTGGAGACCGGCCGTCCGGGTCACTGGGCACAGGTGGTGCAGGCGGTCGGCGGCGGTCAGTCGGGCATGACCGTGCACGAGGTGGGTCGGGTGCCCCCGCAGGGTGCCTCGGCGATGTCACCGGTTCTGGTCATCCGTGACTGCGGTATGCGCCCGCCGCGTGGTCGGGTGGTTTCGGCGCCCTGGCAGTCGGTGCTGACGCTGCTGCCCTATCTGAGTCCGCTCGCACCGCGGTTGATGCGCCAGGCGCGCCTGGTGGGCGTGCAACGTGTCTCACCGGATGAGTCGGTGGAGATCGGCCGTGTGACCGGCCTGCCCCGCTCGGAATACGAGGCGCTTCCGACTCTTGCCGACGGGGTCACCCTGTGGTGTACGGAACGGGACCGGCAGTACGTGATGACGGAGCCGACCGACGCGGAGGCCGGCCTCCTGGGTACACCGCGGAGGATGGACTGACTCGACCACGTCGACTGGATCGCCCGATTACGTCCGGTATGACGGTCAAGCCAAGCATCTGTGCGCGAGTCGTGGCGTCAGACGCCGGAGTGGACAGGGGTACGGGGCATGACGGGGTCGGGTCGCTCGTGATTAGGCTGGTCTCGGGCACGACGTCAGAACCCGTGGAGTGGGCGTCGGCGTCCTGCGGGGAAGACCGTGGATCGGACGATCTCGTTTGACTTTGGACAACATCTGACGGTCAGAACGGTCGCCCCAGCACGGCATGAGGGTGCTCGACCAACCAGGAGGAACTGTGAGCAGCGATCGGGACGGGATCCGCGGGGGCTGGGCTACACCCGGCGATGACCAACCCGACGCGGAGTCCGCAGTTGAGGCGACGGGCGAGTTCACCATCGATTACGCGCCGCCCGCCTGGTACACCCAGAACGCGTCGAGCGGTGCGGGGCAGGAGCCGGGGCCGGTGTCACCGGTACCCGGGCCGACTCCCCCGCCGCTCGCCTCGGGTGGCGCGTTCACGCCGCCTCCGCCGCAGGATGGTCCGGATGCGCCGTTCTCACCGCCGCCCCCGCCCGGCCCGGGCGCGCCGTTCACGCCGTCCACGCCCTCCGCCGGGGTGCCCCGGCTGCCGGTCGGGAGTGGCTTCGAGCCTCAGCAGACGCAGGGGCGGCCGGAGGCCGAATCCGAGCCGGAGTCGCAGGGGCTGCCCGAACCGGACGCGCCGGCGCCCGCCGCGGATCCGGTCCCTCCCGCGGCCGCACCGTCGTTTCCGGCCGGTGGGTTCCAGCTCCAGGCCCCCGCTCCCCCGCCCGCCCAGGAGCCGGAGCCGGACAACGGTGACCTGGAGAGCGGCGCCACCATGCGGTTCTCCTCGGCCGCCCTGAAGCGGGAGATCGCCGAGCGTACCGCCGCGGACGACGCCGGGCAGGACGCGCGGCCGGAGCCCGTGGCCGACGGACCCGAGGCCGTCACTGAGGAAAACGCCGCCATCGCTTCCGCCGACGCCGGTGAGGTCACGCCGGGCGAGGCGTTCGCTGTGGCGGGTGACGATGTCGAACCCGAGCGCGCCGATGCCCCGGAACCTGCCGGTGGTTCCGAACTCGCCGAAGCCCGCGAGCAGGACAGCGCGGCGGGCGAGGACGCCGCGCCCGTCGCGGACGACGGGCCCCGGTCGGCGGACGACAGCGTCGGCTCCGATGTGTCCGACGGCCTTTCCGGCGCTGTGGACAACGCCGTTGACGAGTTCGGCCCTTCCCCTTCCGTTCAGGAGGGTGAGCCGGAGCCGGTCGCTTCGGCCGCTCCGGTGACCACGCCCGAGCCCGAGGACGCGGTGCCCGACCTCCAGGACGCCGTGCCCGGGGGCGCCGTTCCGGCCGACGTGCCGCCTGCGGTCCAGGGCGGAGTGCCGCCGCTGCCTCCGTCGTACCCTCCCGTCGCGCCCGCGCCGGCGCATCAGTGGCCCGCGCAGCCGCAGCCGGCGGCCACCACTCCTGAGCAGCCAGGGGTACCGGCCCAGCAGCCTCCTTTCCAGCCGCAGGCTCCGCAACCGGCGCCCGCCGCGTGGAACCCGCCGGCCGCCGCGCCGATGCCGCCGAGCCAGGCGCCCGCGCAGCCCGGTCCGCCGCCCGGCTACGGCTTCCCCCCATCGGGCGCCTTCCCTCCGGCGGCACCGCAGCCTCCAGTCGCCCAGCAGCCGCAGCAGCCGGGGGGCGCTCCCGTCCCCGCTCCCGAGGCCGACGCGGCCGCCGGTTTCGGGTTTCCGCAGCCTGGTGCGCCGACTCCCCACCCCCAGCCCCCGGTTCAGCCCGGTGGGTACGGCTTTCCGCAGGCAACCACGCCGCAGGGGCAGCCGCCGGAGCAGCAGCAGCAGCCTTATCCCGGCGTACCGCACCAGGCGTACCCGCAGGGCGACGCCCAGGCTCCGCCGCTTCCCTCTGCCCAGCAGCCGCAGCAGACGCCTCACGCGCCGCAGCCGATGCAACCCGGTCAGCACGGTCAGCACGGTCAGCACGGTCAGCCGGAACAGTTCCAGCAATACCAGCAGGGTCAGGCTCCCGCGCCGCAGCAGCCCGCCGATCCACGACTCGGTGCCGCCTGGCCGCAGCCCGTACAGCACGACCAGCGTCAGCCCACCAACCCGGGCGCCGCGCCGCTCGGTTACACCGCGGCCGTGGAGCTGTCGTCCGACCGGCTGCTCAACAACAAGAAGCAGAAGGCGAAGAGCAGCCGCCCGAGCGTCGGCGGTTCGCGGTTCAAGCTGGGCGGCAAGAAGGAGGAGGCCGAGCGGCAGCGGAAGCTGGAGTTGATCCGCACCCCGGTGCTGTCCTGCTACCGCATCGCCGTGATCAGCCTCAAGGGCGGCGTCGGCAAGACGACCACCACCACCGCGCTCGGCTCCACGCTCGCCACCGAGCGACAGGACAAGATCCTCGCGATCGACGCCAACCCGGACGCCGGCACGCTCGGCCGCCGGGTGCGCCGGGAGACGGGTGCCACCATCCGCGACCTCGTCCAGGCGATCCCGCACCTCAATTCGTACATGGACATCCGGCGGTTCACCTCCCAGGCCTCGTCCGGGCTGGAGATCATCGCCAACGACGTGGACCCGGCCGTGTCCACGACCTTCAACGACGAGGACTACCGGCGCGCGATCGACGTGCTGGGCAAGCAGTACCCGATCATCCTCACCGACTCGGGTACCGGCCTGCTCTACAGCGCCATGCGCGGCGTGCTCGACCTCGCCGACCAGTTGATCATCATCTCGACGCCGTCCGTGGACGGGGCGAGCAGTGCCAGTACGACGCTGGACTGGCTGTCCGCCCACGGGTACGCCGACCTTGTCTCGCGGTCCATCACCGTCATCTCGGGGGTCCGCGAGACCGGCAAGATGATCAAGGTCGACGACATCGTCGGCCACTTCCAGACGCGGTGCCGGGGCGTCGTCGTGGTGCCGTTCGACGAGCACCTGGCCGCCGGTGCGGAGGTCGACCTCGACATGATGCGGCCGAAGGTGCGGGAGGCGTACTTCAACCTCTCCGCGATGGTCGCGGAGGACTTCGTCCGCCACCAGCAGTCGCACGGCCTGTGGACGTCCAACGGCAACCCGCCGCCGGTTGCCGCGCCGCCACTGCCGGGCCAGGCCCAGGGACAGGCCCAGGGACAGGGACAGGGTTACCCGGGCGGCCAGCCGATGCCCGGACAGCCCGGCCCCGGACAGCCCATGCCCGGACACCAGCCCATGCCGGGCCCGCCCGGCGGGCCGGGTCAGCCGGGTCAGTTCGCCCAGCCGGCGCAGCCCGCGCAGCCCCAGCCGGGACAGCCGTACCCCCCGCAGCCCGGACAGCCGTACCCGCAGCCCGGGCAGCCCTATGCCCAGCCCGGTTACGGGTATCCACAGCCGGGGCAGCAGCAGCCCGGGCAATCGCCTCCGCCGCAGCAGCAGTAGGACCGCCACCGCGTAAGGGCCCGCGTCGTCACCGGACGGCGCGGGCCTTCGCACGTGCGCAGGCAGAACTGGTGGGGCTGGGCCGTCAGGCTCTCACCAGGGAGGCGCCAGTGGTCTGCGCCAATGAGAGTGACTCTGTCGCCAACTCCTCGTTTTCGCAGGCCAAATGGGGTTTGACGCACCGTTGACGCGCGCAGACTGCCGCTGGTAGACACACACTTCACTCCGCCTGCGCCACCCGGCCAGGCCCGCTCAAGCACTTCACGGATCGCTCCAGCCTGTTCACATCTGTTCAAGCCCGCCTCACGTGGGGGCCTACGGCATCCCGCGTGCGATGACGCGAGGTCAGGTAGCCATGAGCGCACACGATCAGCACGGCAGTGGACGTACCGGCACCCGCTCGAGGAGGTTCCGGCTGCTCACCGCCGCGGGCGCCACCGCCGTGCTTCTCGCATCGGGGATGGCCGCCACCCCGGCGGTCTCGGCCGCCGAGGACGACAAGGTGCTCACCGTC
Source organism: Streptomyces sp. NPDC017225 (assembly GCF_044331465.1). Lineage (NCBI taxonomy): Bacteria > Bacillati > Actinomycetota > Actinomycetes > Kitasatosporales > Streptomycetaceae > Streptomyces > Streptomyces sp. NPDC017225. The sequence continues at coordinate 42,471 of NZ_JBIRNE010000014.1, forward strand.
GCCGTGGCACAGAGCGTCGACTCGCTCAGCCCCTTCCTGGCGGTACGGCTCCTCAGCACGAGCATCCACCGGCTGACGTACGAGTACCTGACCAACTACGACCCCGAGGACAACCACGCCGTCCCGGGTCTCGCCACCGAGTGGAAGTCGTCACCGGACAAGCTGACCTGGACGTACACGATCCGCTCCGACTCCAAGTGGTCGGACGGGCAGCAGGCGACCGCCGAGGACGCGGCCTGGACGTTCAACAAGATGATGACCGACGACGGCGCCGCCACCGCCAACGGGAGCTTCGTCACCAACTTCGCGGAGGTCACCGCGCCCAGCCCGACCCAGCTGGTGATCCGGCTGAAGAAGCCGCAGGCCACGATGACCGCGCTGGACGTGCCGATCGTGCCCAGACACGTCTGGGAGAAGGTCGGCGACCTCTCGAAGTTCAACAACGACAAGGACTTCCCGGTCGTCGGAAACGGGCCCTTCGTCCTCACGGACTACAAGCCGGACAGCTATGTGCGGTTGAAGGCCAACAAGGACTTCTGGCGAGGCGCACCCAAGTTCGACGAGCTGGTCTTCCGTTACTACAAGGACCAGGACGCCGCCGTGGCGGCCCTGCGCAAGGGCGAGGTGTCGTTCGTGTCCGGGTCGCCGTCGCTGACGCCCGCCCAGTCCGACTCCCTCCAGGACGAGGAGCACGTCCACGTCAACGACGCGCCCGGCCGCCGTTTCTACGCCCTCGCCACCAACCCCGGCGCACGGGCGAAGGACGGCACGAGGTTCGGTGACGGCCACGCCTCCCTGCTGGACCAGCGGGTGCGGCACGCGCTGTTCATGGCGGTGGACCGCGAGGCGATCGTCGACAAGGTGTTCCAGGGCCACGCGGTCCAGGGGAAGGGCTACATCCCGCCGCGCTTCCCGCAGTACTTCTTCGAGCCGTCGGCCGGCCAGGAGCTGGCGTACGACCCCGCCGGGGCGGCCCGGCTGCTCGACGAGGCGGGCTACCGGACGAACGCCGACGGCGAGCGCCTGGGCAAGGACGGCAAGCCGCTGAACTACCGCGTCCTGTGCCACGCCACCGACCCGAACGACAAGGCGATCGGCAAGTACCTGGAGGAGTGGTGGGGTGAGCTGGGGATCTCGACCACCCTCAACTGCCTGGACAACGTGACCGATCCGTGGCTGGCCGGCGAGTACGACCTGGCCTTCGACGGCTGGTCCGTCAACCCCGACCCGGACTTCGTGCTCTCCATCCACACCTGCGACGCGCTCCCGGCCACGCCGAAGGACACGGGAGCCACCGACAACTTCATCTGCGACAAGACGTACGACGAGCTGTACGCCCGGCAGCTGGCCGAGTACGACCCCGCCAAGCGGGCGGACCTCGTCAAGCAGATGCAGTCGAGGCTGTACGACCTGGGGTACATGAACGTCATGGCCTATCCGAACGCGGTCGAGGCCTACCGTACGGACCAGATCGAGTCGATCACGACCATGCCGTCGGCGGCGGGCAACATCTACGGGCAGGACGGTTACTGGAGCTGGTGGTCGGCGGTCCCCGCCGGATCCGGTGACTCATCCGGTGGTTCGTCGTCGACCGGTGCCGTGATCGGGATCGCCGCGGGCGCCGTCGTCCTCGTCGGACTCGGGGTGCTCTTCCTGGTCCGCCGCCGGGCGACGGCGGACGACCGTGAGTAGGCCGACGACCGCGGGCACGGGCGCGGGTGCGGGGCCGGGCGCGGGTGCGGGGCAAGGCTCCGCGGGCAAGGGGCGGCCGTCCTGGCCGCCCCGACGGCCGGCCGTCGGCGCGTATCCGCGGTACGTGGCGGGCAAGCTGGCCGGAGCGGCCGTCTCCCTGCTCGCCGTCCTCGTCACCAGCTTCTTCCTCTTCCGGATGATCCCCGGTGACCCGGTGAAGTTCATGACGGGCCGCCGTCCGGTCTCGGCCGAGCAGATCGCCGTCTACCGGCGGGAGTTCGGACTGGACCTGCCGCTGTGGCAGCAGTTCACGGACTACTGCGGCAAGGCCCTCACCGGGGACCTGGGCACGTCGTACCAGTTCCGCGCGCCGGTCGTCGACAAGATCTCCGAGGCGCTGCCCAACACCCTGCTGCTCACCGGCACGGCGTTCGTGCTCTACACCGCGCTGGGCGTCTTCCTCGGCACCCGCTCGGCATGGCGGCACGGCAGGCTCGGCGACCGTCTCCACACCGGTCTGGCGCTGACGCTCTACTCCATCCCGTCCTTCTGGCTGGGGCTGCTGCTCATCATCGTCCTGTCGGTCGGCGTGGATCCCGTTCCGGGTCTGTTCCCCACCGGGGGCATGGAGTCGGGCAGGGAGGAGGGCCTCGCCCACGTCATCGACGTCGCCCACCACCTCGTGCTCCCGGTGGTGACCCTGGTCGCCGTGGAGTACGGACAGACGCTGCTGGTCACACGGTCGGCGTTGCTGGACGAGATGGGCGGCGACTATCTGACGACGGCGCGGGCCAAGGGCCTCAGGGACGATCTCGTACGGCGCCGGCACGCGGTGCCCAACGCGCTGCTGCCGACCGTCACGCTGATCTTCGTCAACCTGGGGCGGACGGTGGCGGGAGTCATCCTCGTCGAGACGGTCTTCTCCTGGCCGGGGCTCGGCGGGCTCTTCTACCAGGCGCTCAGCGTGCCCGATCTTCCGCTGGTGCAGGGGCTGTTCTTCGTCTTCGCCGCCGCGGTGATCCTGATGAACACCCTGGCGGACCTGCTGTATCCCCTGTTCGATCCGAGGGTGGGCCGATGACCGCCGAGACCACCGACCATTCTGGGAGCCCCGAGTCGTCCGCGGAATCCGCGACGCCCGGCCCACGCGCACTCGCCCGGCGGCGGCGCCGGGCCTCCGTCGCGCGCTTCTGGAAGGAGTACCGCAGGCACCGCGCGGGCATGTTCGGGCTGGCGGCGCTGCTGTTGTTCGTGCTCGTCGCGCTGACCGCGCCGCTCACCGTCGGGTCGGACGTGGAGAGTGTGACCAACGCGCCGGGACAGCCGCTGGAGAGCCCGAGCGGCCGGTTCCCGCTGGGCACCGACCAGTTCGGACGGAACCTGCTGGGACTGCTGATCTGGGGCTCTCGCGTCTCGCTGCTCGTCGGGCTGCTCGCGGCCGCGCTGTCGGTGACGATCGGGGCGCTCATCGGGATCACGGCCGGACACTTCCGAGGCTGGTACGCCACGGTGATGATGCGGATCACGGACTGGTTCCTGGTGATGCCGACGCTGGTGCTCGCCATCGTGCTGGCGACGGTCCTGTCCCGTTCGCTCGGCACGATCGTGCTGGCGATCGGCGTGACCACCTGGCCCACGACGGCCCGTCTGGTACGCGCGCAGACGCTGGCGGTGGAGTCACGGCCGTACATCGAACGCGCCAAGGCGCTCGGGGGCGGGCACTGGCACATCATGTCCAGGCACGTGCTGCCCAACGTCATGCCGCTCGTCCTCGCCCAGACGACCCTGATCATCTCCTCCTCGATCCTGGCCGAGGCGACCCTGGCCTTCCTCGGGCTCGGGGACCCGGCGGTCGTCTCCTGGGGCGGGCTGCTGCAGGACGCGCGGGAGGCGGGGTCCGTGAGTTCCGGCGACTGGTGGTACCTGGTTCCGCCGGGTGTCGGGATCGCGCTGGTGGCGCTGGCGTTCACCCTGTGCGGGCGTGCGGTGGAGGCCGTTCTCAATCCCAGGCTGGGGGTGTCGCGTTGAGTCTGCTCGAGGTCCGCGACCTGCACGTGACGTACCCCGGCGGTGCGGCCGCCCTGCGCGGGGTCGACCTGAGCCTCGCCGCGGGCGAGAAGCTCGGCATCGCCGGCGAGTCCGGCTGCGGCAAGTCCACCCTGGCACTGGCACTGCTGCGGCTGCTGCCGCCCGGCGCACGGATCCGCGGGGAGGTCCTGCTGGACGGCGAGGACGTGCTGACCATGAAATGGGGCCGGGTGCGGGCCGTGCGCTGGGCGGGGGCGTCGATCGTCTTCCAGGGCGCGATGCACTCCCTGAACGCCGTGCACCGCGTCGGTGACCAGATCGCCGAGCCCATCCTGCTGCACCACAGGGCCACACCGGCCGGCGCCCGGAAGCGGACCGGTGAGCTGCTGGAGCAGGTGGGCCTGCCGACGGCACGGGCGAGTACCTACCCGCACGAGCTGTCGGGGGGCCAGCGGCAGCGTGTGATGATCGCGATGGCGCTGGCCTGCGACCCGCGTCTGATCATCGCCGACGAGCCCACCACGGCACTCGACGTGATGATCCAGGCGCAGATACTCCGGCTGATCGAGGGCCTGGTGGGCGAGCAGGACGTCGGCCTGATCATGATCAGCCACGACCTCGCCGTGCTGGCCGACACCTGCGACCGGCTCGCGGTGATGTACGCGGGACGGGTGGTCGAGGAGGGCCCGGCGGGGCAGGTCTACGCGGACGCCCGGCATCCGTACGGCCGGGCGCTGTCGGGGGCGTTCCCGAGGATCGGGGACCCCGCTTCGCGGTTCGCGCCACGCGGGCTGCCGGGTGATCCGCCGGACCCGGCGGCGGTGCCGTCCGGGTGCGCGTTCCATCCGAGGTGCCCGGTCGCGCTGGACGTCTGCGCCACCCGGGACCAGGCGCTGCGGGAGGCGGGAGAGGGCCGGCGGGCGGCGTGCGTGCACGTGGGGTCCGACGGCACCGGCACCCCGCCCGGCCACGGCGCGGCGTCGGGCGGCACACCGCCGGCGCGGGACGAGGGAGCGAGGAGCGGCACCCCATGACGGACACTCCCCTGCCGAGCACTGCGACGACGGGCATTCCGACGAGGAGCATTCCGATGACGGGCATTCCGATGACGGGCACCTCGCCTTCGCTGCTGAGCGTCGAGGGTCTGCGGGTCGCCTTCCCCGGACGGCACGGCGCGCCCGACGCCCGGGCCGTGGACGGGGTCGATCTCGACATCGGGCGGGGCGAGATCGTCGCGCTGGTCGGTGAGTCGGGCTGCGGGAAGACGACACTCGCCCGCTGCCTGCTCGGCCTGGTCCCGCCGAGCGCGGGCCGCGTCACCTTCGACGGCACGCCGCTCGCCCGCTCCGGCCGCGCGCTGAAGGCACACCGCAGGCGGGCCCAACTGGTCCTCCAGGACCCGAGCGGCTCACTGAACCCGCGGCACACGGTGTACGACATCGTCGCCGAGGGACTGCGCATCCACGGTCGTGCGGGGGACGAGCGGACGGCGGTCGCCGGGGCGCTGTCCCGTGCCGGGCTGCGGCCACCGGAGCGCTTCTTCCTGCGTTACCCGCACGAGCTGTCCGGCGGCCAGCGCCAGCGGGTCGTGATCGCGGGCGCACTGGTCCTGGAACCGGAACTCCTCGTCGCCGACGAGCCGGTGGCCTCCCTCGACGCATCGGTGCGCGGCGAGATCCTGGCGCTGCTGCTGCGGCTGCGCACCGAGCTCGGACTGTCCGCCCTGGTGGTGACCCACGACCTGGGGCTGGCCTGGAACATCGCCGACCGGGTCGCGGTGATGTACCTCGGCCGGATCGTCGAGACGGGTGCGGCGGAGCGGGTACTGACGGCGCCCCGGCATCCGTACACCCAGGCTCTGTTGTCCGTGCTGCCGGAGGCGCCCGGCACTCCGGTCGTGCTCTCCGGTGAGCCCCCCGATCCCTCGTACGTCCCCACCGGCTGCCGCTTCCACGTCCGCTGCCAGGTCCTCGCCGGTGGCGAGGCGGAACGCGCCGGGGTCGCCGACGCGTGCCGGCACCAGGAGCTGGAGATCCTGCGCGGCGGCGACACGGCTCAGGTCGCCTGCCACTGGGCCCGGACGGAGCGGTCGGCGGCCGGGCGGGGAGACGCGGCCGCGCCGCGACCGGACTGACCCGGGCGGGCGCGCGGGCGCGCGGGCGGGCCCGGACGGGCGGACTGACCCTGGCGCGGACGGACCCGGGCGGACGAGGACCCGTCCGCCGCTTCCCGGCCGTCCGCACGGTGCGACGGCCGTACGGCCTCGGCCTCGGCCTCGGCGTCGGCGTCGGCGTCGGCGTCGGCGTCAGAGCTGCCGGGCGTCGTCCGCCGCGACCAGTTCCCGGCAGCGCTCGACGTCCTCGGCCATCTGCTCGAGAAGCGCGTCCAGCGTCTCGAACCTCGCCTGGCCGCGTACGAAGGCCAGGAAGTCCACGGCTACGTGCAGGCCGTACAGGTCGAGGCCGACGCGGTCGATGGCGTACGCCTCCACCGTGCGCTCGGTGCCCTCGAACTGGGGGTTGGTGCCGACGGAGATCGCGGCCGGCATCGCCTCGCCCTGGGCGTGCAGCCAGCCGGCGTAAACGCCGTCGGCCGGGATCGCGGTGTGCGGCAGGGTCTCGACGTTGGCCGTGGGGAAGCCCATCTCACGGCCGCGCTGGGCGCCCCGGACGACGACGCCCTCGACGCGGTGCGGGCGGCCCAGGATCTCCGCGGCGCCCGCGACGTCGCCCTCGGCGACCAGGCGGCGGGTCAGGGTCGAGGAGAACGGGGCGCCGCCGCCCGCGTCACCGGACACGTACAGGTCCACGACCTCGACCTCGAAGTCGTAGACCTTGCCCTGTTCGACGAGGAACTCGACGTTCCCGGCGGCCTTGTGGCCGAAGCGGAAGTTGGGGCCCTCGACGACCGCCCTGGCACGCAGCCGGTCGACCAGGACCTTGACCACGAAGTCGGCCGCGGACAGCTTCGAGAACTCCTTGGTGAAGGGGAGGATCAGCACCGCGTCCACACCCAGGTCCGCCATCAGTTCGGCGCGGCGATGGTGCGGGGCGAGCAGCGGCGGGTGGCTGCCGGGGCGGACGACCTCGCTGGGGTGGGGGTCGAAGGTGACGACGACGGCGGGGACGCCCAGGTCCCGGGCGCGGTCCACAGCATGCTTGATGATCAGCTGGTGCCCGCGGTGGACGCCGTCGTAGGAGCCGATGGTGACGACGCTGCGTCCCCAGTCCTCGGGGATGTCCTCCAAGCCACGCCAGCGCTGCACTGTGTCTGCTCCTTGGTGGTTTCCGTGGTGCCTCTTACGCAGGTCTAAGGGTGCCATGCCGTCCGGCTCCCGCCCGCATCGGCATCGGAGCTGTGACCGGGTGCACGCCGCGCGGACCTGGTGGGTTCACGCGGGGACCCGTGTGCCCGCCAGGTTCTCGATCGTGCGGCGGGCGCTGGGGCCCACCAGGGCGGCCCAGTCCTGGGGCGCGTCGGCGAGCCAGCCGGTGACGCGGGCGGCGAAACCCGGGAGGTGGCGGGCCAGGTCGACCAGGCCGCGGTCGAAGCAGGTGGCGCCGTCGGGGGTGCGGACGAGGAGGAGGCCGGTGCGGTGGACGAGGGCGCGCGCCTCGTCGCCGCCGCGCTGGGCGGCCGCGTGCAGCAGCGCGTCCAGCACGGCGGGATCGTGCTCGTGGGTCAGGAGGTGTTCGCGCAGCTCGCCGCGGAGCGGGCCGCTGCCGGGAGTGCCGTCGGCGGCGAGTGCTCCCGCGAGCGCCGTGCGCACCGGCTCGGGACCGTCGTCCAGCAGGCCGGTGACCAGGGGCCGGAGCACGGCGCGGGCCGCGGGACCCTGGTCGAGGCGTCGGTCGACGTAGGCGGCCACGTGCCCGGCGGTCCCGGGGCGCTCCGTCACGGCCTCGCCGACGAGTACGGCGACCCGGCGGGCCAGCGCGGGGGTGGTGGCGTCGACGAGTCTGCGCAGCGCCTCCCCGGCGTCCGGCCCGCGCAGCCGGGCCCGGAACGCCTCCAGGACGGGCTCCGGGTGGGTCGGCAGCGCGGCGGCCACCGCGCTCGGCGGCAGGTACGGGTCGCCCGCCGCGAAGTGACCGAGTGCCCGGGGGAGGTGGCGGTCGCGGCTGCCGGGGTCCTGGACGAGCAGGGCGAGCGCGCCGCCGCGCAGCCGGCCGTCGGCGGGGCCGGCGAGCAGGACCAGGGCGGCGTGGCGGAGCAGGGTGCGGTCGGCGGCGGTGCGGGCGTGCGGGGCCGTGCGCAGGCCGTGGGTCACCGCCGCCGCCTGCCGCGCCGGCCGTTCGTCGCGCGCCCAGCGCTCGACGGCCCGGCAGAGGGCGGACGGCTCCTCCTCGGCCAGGACGGCGAGCAGCTCGTCGGCCCGTCCGTGCGCGCTGTCGACGAGTGCCTCGGTGAGGCCGTCCAGGCTTCGGTGGCGGTGCGTGTGCAGCAGCGCCTGCGCGGCCGTGGCGACGGTGGCGTGCGGGGTGGCGGGCAGGGGGCGTTCGTCGTCGAACCAGCGGACGAGGAGCGGTTGTACGGCCGTGGGGTCGGTGGCGAGCAGTCCGGCGACGGTGTCGAGATAGCGGGGGCCGGGCTCGTGCGGGGGCCCGTCGGCGAGGACGAGGCGGCGCAGCAGGTCCAGACGCGTGGCCTGTGGCAGCCGCAGGCCACGTGTCCAGAAGGCGGGCCCGAACTCCGCCGGCGCGGACCGCCCTTCGCCCGAGGACCCCCGCTCCGCGATGCCGTCGGCCAGCAGCCGCAGCACCTCCGTGTACGGCGTCGCGTCGGGTACCCGCGTCAGCACCTCGGCGAGCAGCCGGGCGGCCCACCAGGAGTGCGGGTCGGCGTCGAGGGCGTTGACCAGTTCCTCGAGTGTCAGCGCGAGTTGGGGGATGCCGTGCTGACGCGCGAGGAGCAGCACGGCCTCGGTGACGGGCCCGATGCGGTGGTGCGGCACGGGGAGGGTGTGCGTCTCGTGCGGGGCGTCGCGGCGGTGGACGAGGGCGCGCAGGGCCTCGTCCAGGTCGAGGTGGGTGCCCTGGATCCAGTCGGCGAATTCCTCGTGCGCGAAGCGGTAGCCGCTGCCGGCGGGCACCAGGAGGCCCTCGGCGAGCACGGCGGAGGCCCATCCGGTGCCGCCGCCGAGCCGGGCGGGTGCCGGTCCCCAAGGGAAGACCGTCTCGAACGACTCCCGGTCGAGTTCGCCCTGCCCGGGGCCGAGACTGCGCCGGGCCGCCTCGTGGACCTGTCCGGAGACCTTGGCCGCCAGTCGCCGTACGGCGGTACCGCGCAGGCCGTTCTCCCCGGCCAGCCGGGTCGCGACGCGCAGGCACATCAGGTCCAGGTGGGCCGCGAACACCGCGTCCCGGTCGACACGGGCGGGGGGTGGGGAGCCGGGGAGCCCGGCGTGGATCTCCGAGAGCAGGCGGAGGGTGAGGGGGTGCCTGCCGTCCGGATCGGCGAGGGCGCCTTCCGGGACCCGGAACCGTGCGCGTGCCTCTCTGGCCTCGTCGTCGCGCAGGTCGCCGAGTCGGACGCAGGGCGGAAGCCCCGCGCCGAGGGCACCGGCCCCGGGGTCGGTGGCATCCGGCCGGTGGCCGGCGGCTTCCGGTCGGGGTTCATCGGTTCGGGGCCGCGGCGCGGCGGCATCCGTCCTGGACGACGGCCTTCGCGCGGTCGGTCCCGGCGGGCACGGCGCTCCACCGGCCGTCACGGACTGGGCCGTCACGGACTGGGCCGTCACGCCGACTGGCCGGGGCGACGACTCTCCGGGGGGCTTTCCGGAGGCCGTCACGTGGGAGGGCACTTGGCCGGTCGACGCCGGCCACGGTCCGTCACCGGCCGACACGGTGCACGGTGTCCCACCCGCGAGCCGAACGGAGCAGTCCCCGCCGTCGACCGTTCCGGGCGGGTTCACCTCTGTGCCGTCCTGCCAGGGGCACGCTTCTCCGAGGGCCGGTGCGGACCCCGGTGCCCCGGTGGCGACCGCCGCCCGGGGCGACGGCACGCCCACCGCCCGCCCGGACGGCCGCTCCCCCACGGCCGAGCCGGACCGCGCCGCTCCGGCCATCGGCCGGGACGCCGGCTCCCCCGTGACCGCCCCGTACAACAGCTCCCGCGGGAACTCCGCCCCCGCCCGCTCCCAGTACTCCGCCCGGCATCCCACCACGAGCCGTGCCCCCGTCTCCCGCAGCCACGTCGCCGTGCCCTCGGTCCACTCGGGGAGGCGGTGGGCCAGGACCGGCGGCATCTCCTCGGGGCCGTCGAGGAGGAGCAGCAGCGGTCGCCCGGCGGTGCGGGCGAGGTGGGCGAGGCGCTCCGGGGTGATGTCGCCGAGGCCGGCGGGGCGGGAGCGGTCCGAGGCCGACACGATGCGGGCGGCCCGGGCCAGCGCCCTGCGGGCCGCGTCCGCCAGCGACATGTCGTCGTCACGCAGGTCGGCGCCGCGCAGCCACAGCGTGGGCGCCGGCTCGGCGCCCCGGGAACGGCGGGCGGCGAGGGCCGCCAGCTCGGTCGTACGGCCGCTGCCGGGCGCGCCGACCAGCCCGAGCACACTGGCGCGGCTCGTGGCGAAGGCGGCGAACTCCCGTGTCACAGCGGCCCGCTCGACCGGCACCACGGGGCCCGGACGAGTACCCGGGCCCATACCCGGGCCGACGCCGGGACCGGCGCTGAGGCCGGCACCGGTACCGTCTGGACGACCGGCACCCGCTGCGGGATCGGCAGTACCCGCTGCGGGACCGGCCTCGGGACCCGCGCCCACACACCCCACCGCACCCGGTGGACCGTCCTGCCCCACCGAGGTCGCCGTCAGTGCGAGTACGCCGGCCAGATTGAGGTCGGCTCCGTAGGCCGGGACCGTCGCCGCGTTCTCGGCGAGGAGGCCGGCGAGGGGGCCGGGGGCGGGGAGCAGGGGCACGGCGAAGCCGACGTCGCTGTGGCAGGAGCTCAGGGCGGTGCCGAGGACGCCGAGCACGGCGCCGGTCGCGATGTCGAGCACCGGTCCGCCGGCCGCGCCGCCGCCGAGGCGCAGCGCGTCCCGCCCCGACGTGCCGAGCGCGAGCTCCAGGGCGTCGCCGAGGACGTGGAAGCGGTCGGTGGCCGCGTAGTGGACGTCGGTGGTTCCCAGGACGCGGGCCTCTCGCCAGCCACCGGCGGCGATCCGCACGTAGGTACCGGCCTCGACGCGGTCCCGCACGGTGACGGGCAGCGGATCGACGCCGAGGCCCCCGGCGCGTACGAGGGCCAGGCCGAGGGCGGGCAGCGGGGTCACGTCGGCGGCGGCCACGACGCGGCGGCGGTACGCTGCGGTGCTCAGCACGAGCCGGGACAGACCGTCGACCGCTTCGTGGCTGGTGATCACCGTGCCGCGGTGGTCGGCGACGAACCCGGTGCCTCGGGGGCGGCCGGCGAGGTCGTGGACGCGGATCAGCGCGTCGTCGGGCGCGCCCCGCGCCGGGCCGGCCTCCCGGGCGGCCGGGGGCCCGCCGTGCGCCTCCCACCCACCGCGCGGGTCCCTGGAGCTGTCCCGGGACGGCTGTCCTGCCCTGCCGCCCGCCGCCTCCCGGGACCGGTTCCGCGACGCCATCGTCGAGCCTCCCCGCGTACACCCGTGCTGTGCGTTCGACGGTAGGCGCCTGATGATCAGCGAGACAGTTCCCGTGCGAACGCGCCCCCTTCCACTCCCCCGCTTCACTCCGAGCGCCTGCCCGGACGGGTGAACAGAAGGGGTGGGTTGGATACACCCTGGGGTGGGGGAACCGAGGGGGGACCGTGGAGCGGCGGCAGTGAGGACCCCGTGTTCGCCGCTCCACGGGCGGGAGGTGCCGGCGCGTCGGCTCAGCCGAAGATGGCCAGGCTCTTCGCCTTGCCCCGGTGCTCCTCCACGAGCGCGAGGAAGCGGCCCTCGGGGTCGAAGACGGCGACGGCACCGGCGCCCGCGTACGTGTCGGGCATCTCCAGCCGTACGCCGTTGGTGAGCAGCCGGGCCCGCCTGGTGTCCACGTCCCAGCGCGGGAAGGCGGCGGTGGCCGCGTCCGCGATCGGCATGACGGTCAGTTCCTGCTGGTGCTGGTCCAGCGTCCTCGCGGCGTCCAGCTTGTACGGGCCGACGCGGGTGCGGCGCAGCGCGGTGAGGTGGCCGCCGACGCCGAGGCCGGCGCCCAGGTCGCGGGCGAGGGCCCGGATGTAGGTGCCGGAGGAGCAGACCACCGAGACCACCAGGTCCAGCACCGGGGTGCCGTCCTCGGCGACGGCTTCCCGGACGTCGTACACCTCGAAGGAGGAGACGGTGACGGGGCGGGCGGGGATCTCGAACTCCTCGCCCTCGCGCGCCCGCTTGTAGGAGCGCACGCCGTTGATCTTGATGGCGCTGACCTTGGACGGCACCTGCATGATGTCGCCGGTCAGCTGGGCGACGGTCGCGTCGATGGCGTCCCGGGTGACCTTCGAGGCGTCCTGCGACCCCGTGATCTCGCCCTCGGCGTCGTCGGTCGGCGTCGTCTGCCCGAGCCTGATCGTGCCCAGGTACTCCTTCTCGGTGAGGGCGAGGTGCCCGAGGAGCTTGGTCGCCCGCTCCACACCGAGGACCAGGACGCCCGTCGCCATCGGGTCGAGCGTGCCGGCGTGCCCGACGCGCCGGGTGCGGGCGATGCCCCGCATCTTGGCGACGACGTCGTGCGAAGTGAAGCCCGACGGCTTGTCGACGATGACGAGGCCGTCGGGCGTGGGGTGCTTGTCGGTCATTTAGCGGTGTCGTCCGTCTCGTCGGCGTCGGCGGCCTCGTCGGGCTCGTCGTCGGACTCGCCCGGCTTGCGGTACGGGTCCGCCTCGCCGGCGTACGCCGCGCCCGCGGACACCTCGCGCACCTTCTCGTCGGACTGGCGCGCCTTGTCGAGGAGGTCCTCGATGTTCCGGGCGGTGTCCGGGAGGGCGTCCATGACGAAGGTCAGGGTCGGCGTGAACTTCACGCCCGCCGCCTTGCCTACCTCGGAGCGCAGGATGCCCTTGGCGCTCTCCAGGCCCGCGCTCGCGGCCGCCCGCTCCTCGTCGTCCCCGTACACCGTGTAGAAGACGGTCGCCTCCCGCAGGTCACCCGTGACCCGGGTGTCCGTGATGGTGACGTGCGAGCCGAGGCGCGGGTCCTTGATCCCGCGCTGCAGCTTCTGGGCCACCACCTCTCGGATGAGGTCCGCCAGCCTTTTCGCCCGCGCGTTGTCGGCCACTGGTCCGTCTCCCGTTCTTTCTTCTTCTGCGCTTCTTCTGCGCTTCTCGTGCGTTTCTGGTCAGTCGTCGTCGCCGTGGATGCGCCGTCTGACGGACAGCAGCTCCACCTCCGGGCGGCCGGCCACCAGCCGCTCGCACCGGTCGAGTACGTCGGAGAGGTGCCCCGCGTCGCCGGACACCATGGCCAGGCCGACGACGGCCCGCCGGTGGAGGTCCATGTGCTCCACCTCGGCCGCGCTCACCGCGTACTTCCGCTGGAGCTCGGCGACGATCGGACGGACGACGGAGCGCTTCTCCTTCAGCGAATGTACGTCGCCGAGGAGGAGGTCGAAGGACAGCGTCCCCACATACATGTGTGCAACCGGTTCACCCGCCGGCTCGGGATCGATGGCCCCGCCATCCATGTGGCGGGGACATCAGAACCGTACAACGAACGGCCGGGGCCGATCGACGGAGTTTACTCTCCGCCGACCGGCCCCGGGCCGCACCGTCTGAAGAAGTCGGGGCTGTTACACCCGCGGCTTCTCGCGCATCTCGTACGTCGCGATGACGTCGTCGACCTTGATGTCGTTGAAGTTTCCGAGGTTGATACCGCCCTCGAAGCCTTCGCGGATCTCGGTGACGTCGTCCTTGAAGCGACGCAGGCCCACGATGTTGAGGCTCTCCGCGATGACCTTGCCATCGCGCAGCAGGCGCGCCTTGGTGTTGCGCTTGACCTCGCCGGAGCGGATGAGGACACCCGCGATGTTGCCCAGCTTGGACGAGCGGAAGACCTCGCGGATCTCCGCCGTACCGAGCTCGACCTCTTCGAACTCCGGCTTGAGCATGCCCTTGAGGGCCGCCTCGATCTCCTCGATCGCCTGGTAGATGACCGAGTAGTACCGGACGTCCACACCCTCGCGCTCGGCCATCTGCGCGGCACGCCCCGCGGCGCGCACGTTGAAGCCGATCACGATGGCGTCGGAGCCCATCGCCAGGTCGATGTCGGACTCCGTGACCGCACCGACGCCGCGGTGCAGGACGCGGATGTCGACCTCTTCGCCGACGTCCAGCTGGAGCAGGGAGGACTCCAGAGCCTCGACCGATCCGGACGCGTCGCCCTTGATGATCAGGTTCAGCTGCTGGATCTCGCCGGCCTTGAGCACCTTGTCCAGGTCCTCCAGCGACACGCGGCGCGTGCGCTTGGCGAACGCGGCGTTGCGCTCACGGGCGGCGCGCTTCTCGGCGATCTGACGGGCCGTACGGTCCTCGTCGACGACGATGAAGTTGTCGCCCGCACCCGGGACGTTGGTCAGGCCCAGGACCTGGACCGGAGTCGACGGGCCGGCCTCGGCGACGTTGTTGCCGTTGTCGTCGAGCATGGCGCGCACGCGGCCGTAGGCGTCGCCCACCACCATCGTGTCGCCGACCCGCAGGGTGCCTCGCTGCACGAGGACCGTCGCCACGGCACCGCGGCCGCGGTCGAGACGGGACTCGATCGAGATGCCCTGCGCGTCCTGCGTGGGGTTGGCACGCAGGTCGAGCGAGGCGTCGGCCGTGAGGACCACGGCCTCCAGCAGCGAGTCGATGTTCAGACCCTGCTTGGCGGAGATGTCGACGAACATGGTGTCGCCGCCGAACTCCTCGGCCACCAGGCCGTACTCGGTCAGCTGACCGCGCACCTTGGTCGGGTCGGCGCCCTCGACGTCGATCTTGTTGACCGCGACGACGATCGGGACGTCGGCCGCCTGGGCGTGGTTGAGCGCCTCGACCGTCTGCGGCATGACGCCGTCGTTGGCCGCGACGACCAGGATCGCGATGTCGGTCGACCGCGCACCACGGGCACGCATGGCGGTGAACGCCTCGTGACCCGGGGTGTCGATGAAGGTGATCTTGCGATCCTCTTCGTTGACCTCGGTCGCGACCTGGTAGGCACCGATGTGCTGGGTGATGCCGCCGGCCTCGCCCGCGATGACGTTCGTCTTGCGGATGGCGTCGAGCAGTCGGGTCTTACCGTGGTCGACGTGACCCATGACGGTCACGACCGGCGGACGGACGACCAGGTCCTCCTCGGAGCCCTCGTCCTCGCCGAACTCCAGGTCGAAGGACTCGAGCAGCTCGCGGTCCTCCTCCTCCGGGCTGACGATCTGAACCGTGTAGTTCATCTCGCCGGCGAGGAGCTGGAGCGTCTCGTCGGAGACGGACTGGGTCGCGGTGACCATCTCGCCGAGGTTCATCATGACCGCGACCAGCGACGCCGGGTTGGCGTTGATCTTCTCCGCGAAGTCGGTGAGCGAGGCACCGCGCGACAGGCGAATGGCTTCGCCGTTGCCGCGAGGCAGCATCACGCCGCCGACCGACGGGGCCTGCATGGCCTCGTACTCCTGGCGCCTCTGCCGCTTCGACTTGCGACCGCGACGCGCGGGACCGCCGGGACGACCGAAGGCGCCCTGCGTGCCACCACGGCCACCCGGACCGCCGGGACGACCGCCGAAGCCGGGACGACCGCCGCCGCCACCGAAGCCGCCACCGCCACCGGGACGACCGGCGAAACCGCCGCCGCCACCGGGACGACCGCCGCCGCCACCGCCGCCGGGACGACCGGCGAAGCCGCCGCCGCCCGGACGACCGCCGCCGCCACCGGGACGACCGGCACCGGCCGGACCGCGACCCCCACCGGGACCACCGCCGGGACGCGGGCCGGCAGCGGGACGCTGCGGCATCATGCCGGGGTTCGGACGCGGGCCGCCGCCGGGACGGGGACCGGCGCCCTGGCCGCCCTGCGGACGCGGCATCGAGCCCGGGGTCGGGCGGTTGCCGCCCGGAGCCTGGGGACGGGGGCCGCCGCCCTGGCCGCCGGGAGCCTGCGGACGGGGACCGGCGCCGGGGGCACCGGGACCACCCGGACGCTGACCGCCCTGCGGACGGGGCGCCTGCGGGCGCGCCATGCCGGCGTTGCCGCCGGAGGTGAAGGGGTTGTTACCCGGACGCGGGCCGCCGGGGCGGCCGGGACGCTGCGCCGGGGCGCCGGGACGCTGGCCACCGGGACGGCCCTGGCCACCCTGCTGGCCTCGGTCCTGACCACGGTCCTGACCGCGGTCCTGACCCGGGCCGGACGGACGACCGCCGGGCTTGGGGGCACCGGGACGCGCGCCGGGCTTCGGTCCGGCCGGAGCCGGAGCCGAGGCGGCGGGTGCGGCCGGAGCGGCCGGCGGAGCGGTGAACTCCGGTGCGGCCGGGGCCGGACGCGGCGCGGGCTTCGGGCCCGGCGTCGGACGCTGTCCCTGGGGCTGGCCCTGGGACGGCGCCGGCGCGGGGGCCGACGGAGCCTCGGGCTGCTGGGCAGCCGCGGGCTTGGGCGCGGCCGGCGGCCGCGGGGCAGCCGGACGGGCCGCCTGCGCCGGGGACGGCGCGGCGGGCCTGGGGGCTGCCTTCTTCGGGGCCGCGGGGCGCCCGGCGGACCGGCCGTTGCCACTGCCCTGCTGGAACGCGTCTGTCAGCTTGCGTACTACGGGCGCCTCGATCGTCGAAGACGCCGAACGGACGAATTCACCGAGCTCCTGGAGCTTGGCCATGACGACCTTGCTCTCGACACCGAACTCCTTGGCGAGTTCGTAGACCCGGACCTTAGCCACTTCGCTCCTCTTAGGTCCGGGTTGCGTCCGGACCGTCGCTAGTTCATGGGCGTACTCATCGCGTACTCATCGAGTGCTCATCGCAATCTCGACCTGCTTTCACTTCGCGAGGTACCGGGCCGCACGGGGATCCGCGCGGCTCTCTTCCTTGGCACGTTGCTCACATGCTGCTGTCAGCAACCCTGTGCCTGCTCGACGTAGCGGCGCAACGCCTTTACGTCGAGCGGCCCCGGGACGCGGAGCGCCCGCGGGAACGCCTTGCGGCGCACTGCCTGGTCGACACAGACCGGTGCGGGGTGAACGTAGGCACCCCGGCCGGGCAGCGTACCGCGTGGATCGGGGGTGCAATTACCCTCGACCGCCACAGTGCGCAGCAACTCGCGCTTGACCGCTCGCTCCCGGCACCCCACGCAGGTGCGTTCAGGGCATGCTCGGGTACGTGTCCGGCCAGACACTCTTAAGTCTACCTCCCCGGACCGACCTCACCCCCTTGGGGCAAGAATCGAACACATACCGCACGCAAGACTGTCGTGATCTCAGCGTCGTGCGGCTTGGATCTATTCCCCGCGGCCCGTCGACGGCCGGTCGGACCGCTGCCCGACGACCCTGCCGAGCACCGCTCCCACGACCGCCCCTACGACCGCTCCGACGACTGCTCGGACGGCAGCTCGGTGTCCGGCCGGATGTCGATCCTCCAGCCGGTCAGCCGGGCGGCGAGGCGGGCGTTCTGGCCCTCCTTGCCGATCGCCAGCGACAGCTGGTAGTCGGGCACGATGACGCGTGCGGAACGGGCCGCCATGTCCACGACCTCCACCTTGGAGACGCGGGCCGGGGAGAGCGCGTTCGCCACCATCTCGGCCGGGTCGTCCGACCAGTCGACGATGTCGATCTTCTCGCCGTTCAGCTCGCCCATGACATTGCGCACCCGGCCGCCCATGGGGCCGATGCAGGCGCCCTTGGCGTTCAGGCCCGAGCGGGTGGAGCGTACGGCGATCTTGGTGCGGTGGCCGGCCTCGCGGGCGATCGCGCAGATCTCGACGGATCCGTCGGCGATCTCGGGCACCTCCAGGGCGAAGAGCTTCTTCACCAGGTTGGGATGCGTCCGCGACAGCGTCACGGACGGACCGCGCACGCCCTTCGCCACCCGGACGACGTACGAACGCAGCCGCGTGCCGTGCGGGTAGGTCTCGCCCGGCACCTGCTCCTGCACGGGCAGGATGGCCTCGAGCTTGCCGATGTCGACGAGCACGTTCTTCGGGTCGCGGCCCTGCTGGACCACGCCGGTGACGATGTCGCCCTCGCGGCCGGCGTACTCGCCGAGCGTCGCGTCGTCCTCGGCGTCGCGCAGCCGCTGCAGGATGACCTGCTTGGCGGTGGTGGCGGCGATACGGCCGAAGTCGGACGGGGTGTCGTCGAACTCGCGGGCCTTCTGGCCCTCTTCGAGGTCGTCCGGGTCCTCCTTCGCCCACACGGTCACATGCCCGGTCTCCCGGTTGAGCTCCACGCGCGCGTGTCGGCGGCTTCCCTCGGTGCGGTGGTAGGCGATGAGGAGAGCCGACTCGATCGCTCCGACCAGCAGGTCGAAGGAGATCTCCTTCTCCCGCACCAAGCCCCGCAGGGCGCTCATGTCAATGTCCACGGCTATGCCTCCTCGTCTTCCGTTGTGTCGTTCGTGTCGTTGTCGCTGTTCTTGCTGTTCTTGGTGTCCTTGCGGCTGAACTCGACCTGCACGCGTGCCTTGTCGATGTCGCCGAAGGCGAGTCTGCGGGTGGTGGCCTTGCGGCCCTTCACTCCGGGTACTTCGAGGTCGAGTCCGTCGTCGTCCACGTCGAGGACGCGCGCGACCAGTTCGCCGCCGTCGTGGAGCTGGAACCGCACGAGGCGGTCCGTGGCGCGCACGTAGTGGCGGTGCTCGGTCAGGGAGCGCTCCGCGCCCGGGGTTCCGACCTCGAGGGTGTACTCCCCCTCGCCCATCGCGTCGGTCTCGTCGAGCTTCGCCGAGAGCGCGCGGCTCACATCGGCGATCCGGTCCAGGTCCGCACCGGTGTCGGAGTCGACGACGACGCTCAGCACACGCTTGCGGCCGACCGAGTCCACCGCGATCTCTTCGAGGTCCAGGCCCTGGGAGGCGACGAGCGGCTCCAGCAGCTCTCGCAGCCTCTCGCTCTGGGTGGTGCTCATCCGGGTGACTCCTCGGCCGCGTGTGCTGTTGTGGGACGGTGCGCGTGTCTGGTCAAAGGGTATCCGGTCCCGAGGGGTGTTGCCGTCCACCCCGGGCACGGCGGTGCCGATGAGTGGTGCCCGGGCGGGGCCCGGGTACCGTGATCACGGGCAGGCCGCACCGCGGAGTCCCGTCGCGTCGCCCGTTCGCTTTGCCTTCGCTTCCGTACGAGCCTGTCGAGGACGTCTGCCGTGTCGTTTTCCTCATCGCCGCGCCTGCCCTCGGGGCCGCGCCGAAGAAGCCTGCTCGCGTCGGCCGCGGGGGCCGCCCTGCTCGTCGGCTGTTCCGGCGGGTCGGACTCCGGCGGTACGGAGGGCGATCCGCCGGCCGCCGACCGGGCACGCGCGCGTGCGGCCCGGGACAGCGAGGCACTGGCCGGGCGGTACGCGAGCGTGATGGCCGCGCACCCGGGGCTGGCGGAGCGGCTGCGGCCGTTGCACGCCGAGGTCGTGCGGCACGCGGAGGCGTTCGGCTCCGTGCGCGCGGCCTCGCCCGAGGCGTCCGGGGCGGCGCCCTCGGCCTCCGCGCGGGCCGCCGGTCCGGGAGACGGTTCCGGCGCCGTGCCGACGACCGAGAAGGACGCCCTGGCCCTGCTGGCCGCGACCGAGCGGGAGCTGGCCGACCGGCGGGCCGAGGCGCTGCTGAAGGTGCCGGGCGAGCTGGCGCGGCTGCTGGCCTCGGTGGCGGCGGCCGGGGCGGCGCACGTGTATCTGCTGACGGAGGCTGACGGGTGAGCGAGTCGGAGAACCGGGAGCTGGACGCCCTCCAGGCGGCGCTGGCGGCGGAGCACGCGGCCGTGTACGGCTACGGGGTCGTCGGCGGGCGGATCGGCGAGGAACGGCACACCGCGGCACGGACGGCGTACGACGCCCACCGGGCGCGGCGGGACGCGCTGGCGCGTGAGGTGCGCGATCTCGGCGGCAAGCCGGTCGCCGCGGCGGCCGGGTACGCGCTGCCCTTCGCGGTGCCGGACCCGGCGGCGGCCCTGCGGCTGGCGGCCGAGCTGGAGGACCGGGTGGCCGGGGTCTACTCCGACCTGGTGCGGGCTGCCGAGGGCGACCGGCGGGCCACGGCGGCCGGGGCGCTGCGCGAGGCGGCGGTCCGGGCGGTTCGGTGGCGGGGCGGCAGCGTAGCCTTCCCTGGGCTCGCCGAACGGGCCGACAGCCCGTCGACGCCGGACGCGGCGTCGGGCTCCGCTCCGGGTGCGGCATCGGACTCCGCTTCGGATTCGACGTCGGACTCCGCTTCAGGAGCGGCATCGGACCCGGCATCGGCCCCGGCCCAGGACACGGCTTCCGCTCAGGCGGCACCGACTGCGTAACACGTACGGCTGCCCGTACGGGAAGGGAACGGCTCGCGCATGGCTTTCGAACCGCCGCGGCGTCTGGTCAGGGCGCTCGGTGAGACGGCACCGGACGGTGCCGACTGGTTGGAGAAGCTGCCCGGTGCGGCCGAGCGGGCCGTCGCGCTGCGTGAGTTGACCGTGGAGCGGGTACAGGTGCCCGGCGGGCGCAGCAGTCTGGTGGTCCTGGTGCGGACGGCCGACGGAACGCCGGCCGTGCTGAAGCTGGCCCCGCGCCGGGCGCGCCCGGAGAGCGAGCGGGCCGCGCTCGCCCACTGGGGCGGGCTGGGCGCCGTACAACTGCGCGAAGCGGAGACCGCGCGGACCGCGGACACGGAGGGCGTGCTGCTGCTGGAGCGGCTGCATCCGGACGTGTCGGTGCGGTCGCTGCCGGAGGCCAAGGCGCTGCTGGAGGCCGCGGGCACGCTGCGGCGGCTGTGGGTGGAGCCGCCCGCCGGTCACACCTTCGAGACCGTGGCCGAGCGGACCGGGCGGCAGGCCGAGGCCATGCGGGCGGGAGCGGTGGCCGACCCGGAGGTGGCGCCGCTGGTCGACGCGGCGCTCGCGGCCCGGGCCGAACTGCTGGCCGAGCCGCCCGAGCAGCGGCTCCTGCACGGGACGTTCCGGCAGAGCAAGGTGCTCGCCGGTGAGCGGACGCCGTGGCTGGCCGTGGGTCCCGACCCGGTGGTCGGCGAGAACGCCTTCGATCTCGCGCGGCTGGTGCGGGACCGGGTGGAGGACCTCATCGCCCAGCCGTCCGGCGCCTCGACGACCCGGCGCCGCGTCAAGCGGCTCGCGGAGTCACTGGAGGTCGATCAGGAACGGTTGCGCGGCTGGACGCTGTTCCGCGCCGTCGAGTCGGGGGTACGGGCCCGCCGGGTGGGGCGGGAGCAGGACGCGGAGCTGCTGCTGGAGTTCGCGGGCTGGCTGTAGCCGGCTGCCGCAGGACGTCGGGGGACGTCACGGGCGGGCGGTCGCGATCGCCGCGCGGGTGCGCCGCGGGGGCGCCCGTCGGGCGTGGGCGCCCCCGCGGTGCGAAGAGGTGTCGGGGTGTCAGGCGGTCAGGCGGGTGATGGCCTCCTCGACCGTCACTTCCTCGCGCTCCCCGGTACGGCGGTCCTTCAGCTCGACCACGCCTTCGGCGGAGCGGCGCCCGGCGACCAGGATCTGCGGTACGCCGATGAGTTCGGCGTCCGTGAACTTGACGCCCGGGGAGACGCCGGCCCGGTCGTCCACCAGGACGCGGACACCGGCCGCGGACAGCTTCTCGGAGACGTCGAGGGCCAGCTCGGTCTGCAGGGCCTTGCCGGCGGCGACGACGTGGACGTCGGCCGGGGCGACCTCCTTGGACCAGACGAGGCCCTTGTCGTCGGCGTGCTGCTCGGCGAGGGCGGCCACGGCGCGGGAGACGCCGATGCCGTAGGAGCCCATGGTGACGCGGGCCGGCTTGCCGTTCTGGCCGAGGACGTCGAGCTTGAGGGCGTCGGTGTACTTGCGGCCCAGCTGGAAGATGTGGCCGATCTCGATGGCGCGGTCCAGCTTGAGACCCGTGCCGCAGTTCGGGCAGGGGTCGCCGTCCCGGACCACGACCACGTCGACGTACGCGTCGACCTCGAAGTCACGGCCCGCCACGACGTTCCTGGCGTGCGTGTGCTCCTTGTTGGCGCCGGTGATCCACGCCGTGCCCGGCGCCACGCGCGGGTCGGCGATGTACTGGACCTTGTCGCCCAGGCCCTGCGGGCCGACGTAGCCGCGGACCAGGTCGGGACGGCCCACGAAGTCCTCGGCGGTGACCAGCTCGACGGCGGCCGGGGCGAAGTGCGCCTCGACCTTGTCCAGGTCGACCTCGCGGTCGCCGGGGACGCCCACGGCGACGATCTCGCCGCCCACCTTGACGAGGAGGTTCTTCAGGGTGGCGGAGGCCGGGACGCCGAGGGAGGCGGCGAGGGTCTCGATGGTGGGGGTGTCGGGGGTCGGGATGTCCTCGGCGGCCGGAGCGTCCGCCGCGTCCACGGGCTGGAGGGCGTAGGTGATCGCCTCGGTGTTGGCCGCGAAGTCGCAGTTCGGGCAGTCGGCGAAGGTGTCCTCGCCGGCCCCGGCCGGGGCGAGGAACTCCTCCGACTTGGAGCCGCCCATCGCGCCGGCGGTCGCGGCGCAGATGCGGTAGTCGAGGCCGAGGCGTTCGAAGATCCGCTGGTAGGCGGCGCGGTGCAGGGCGTAGGACTCGGCGAGGCCCTCGTCGGCGACGTCGAAGGAGTAGGAGTCCTTCATGAGGAACTCGCGGCCGCGCAGGATGCCGGCCCGGGGGCGGGCCTCGTCGCGGTACTTGTTCTGGATCTGGTAGAGGATGACCGGCAGGTCCTTGTAGGAGGACGCCTGGTCCTTCACCAGCAGGGTGAAGATCTCCTCGTGGGTGGGGCCGAGGAGGTAGTCGCCGCCCTTGCGGTCCTGGAGGCGGAACAGCTCGGGGCCGTACTCCTCCCAGCGGCCGGTGGCCTCGTACGGCTCGCGCGGCAGCAGGGCGGGGAGCTGGACCTCCTGGGCGCCGATGGCGTCCATCTCCTCGCGGACGATGCGCTCGACGTTGCCGAGAACCTTCTTGCCGAGCGGCAGCCAGCTCCACAGACCGGCGGCGGTGCGGCGCACGTACCCGGCGCGGACCAGCAGCTTGTGGCTGAGGACCTCGGCGTCCGCCGGGTCGTCGCGCAGCGTCTTCGCCATCAACTTCGACATGCGCTGGACCGGTGCGTTGGCCATGGTTCTCGTGTCTCCTGCTACGTAAGGGTGGTGGCTAGGAGGTTAGCCGGGTGGTCCAGCCCGGCGGAAATCGGTTATGTTCCGCCGGGCCTGTCCCGGGGGCGGCGCAGGGGCAGCGGGGCGCCCATCACCGCGTACGGCTTGGGGGCGCTGGGGAAGAGGACCTGGCGGGCGAGGTCCTGGTAGCCGAGGGAACGGTAGAGGCCGCGCGCGGGGCTCTCGGTGTCGATCGCGGAGAGGATCGAACGGGGCTGGGCGACGCTGTCGGTGATCGTGGTGATCAGGGAGCGGCCCGCGCCGCGGCTCTGGTGGGCCGGGTGGACGTGGAGTTCGGTGATGACGAAGGAGTCGTCGAGCCAGGCGTCGTTGCCCTGGGCGCGGAGGCAGGGCTCGACGACGGTGGACCACCAGTGGGCGCGGTCGTTGGGCATGCCGTAGACGAAGCCGACGAGATCGCCTCCGGCGGTGGCGCCGAGTGCTCTGGCGCCGGGGTAGGTCATGTGGCGCAGGACGATCTGGCGGCGGACGGCCACCTCGTCGGGGCCGAGTCCGAACGCGGCGGCCTGAACCGCGAGGGCCTCGTCCACGTGCGCGGCGAGGTCCAGTGGGCCGATCACGACGTCCATGTGCGGGAGCCTAGCGCTTCGCCGGCCGGGGCCGGGTGTACGGGTTGTCGTCAGGGTGCCGGTTTCCGGATGCCGGTTGCGGGGGCCTGTCGTGGGGGCCGGTTTCCGGTTGCCGGTCGTGGGGGCCGGTTTCCGGTTGCCGGTCGCGGGGGCCGTTACCGGTCGCGGGGGCCGGTCGTGGGCGGCTGGTCGTGTCCTTCGGCATGAGCACGCCCGGTCAGAAGAGCACGCTCATGAAGGCGCCCACCTCCTGGAAGCCCACCCGGCGGTACGACCGTCGTGCGGCCGTGTTGAAGTCGTTCACGTACAGGCTGGCCACCGGGGCGATGTCCGCCAGCGCGTAGCGCAGGACCGCCGCCATGCCCGGTGCCGCCAGGCCCCTGCCCCGGTACTCGGGGGCCACCCACACGCCCTGGATCTGGCAGGCGCGGTCGGTGGCGGCGCCGATCTCGGCCTTGAAGACGACCCTGCCGTCGGTGTCGAAGCGGGCGAAGGAGCGGCCGGAGCCGACGAGTTCGGCGACCCGGGCCTGGTAGAGCAGGCCGCCGTCGCCGGCCATCGGGGAGATGCCGACCTCCTCGGTGAACATCGCCACGCAGGCCGGCATGATCCGCTCCATCTCGTCCTTGCGGACGCGGCGGACGTAGGGGTCCGGGGTGATGTCGGCGGGCACCCGGTCGGTGACCATGAGGGGCTGTCGGGTGCGGACCTCGCGGGCCGGGCCCCAGCCCGGTTCCAGGAGCCGCCACAGCTGGGCGGTCGTGTCGGCGGGGCCGACGATCGAGGAGCAGCGGCGGCCGGCCCGCCGGGCGCGGTCGGCGAAGGCACGGACGGCGCGCGGGGTGGCGCAGATGGGGACGAGGTTGGCGCCCGCGTAGCACAGCGAGGTCAGCATGCCGTGCTCGTACCAGCCCCACATCTCGCCGCCGAGCCGCCACGGGTCGAGGCCGGCGATCTGCACCCGGGCGGCCACGAAGGCGTTCGCGACCGGCTCGCGGTCGAGGACGGCGAGCGCGGCGTCCAGGTCGCTCGGTTCGAGCACGCGGGAGGTGGTCTGCGTCAACACGTGCGGGGGCCTCACCCTGAGATCTGCTGGTCTCCGCACTGTACCTGTCGTGCATATGCCGCGCCGCCCCCAGGGCGACGCGGCATATGAGGGGCCGTTCGGCCCGCTGTTCAGCCTGCTGGTCGGCGCTCGTTCGGCGTGCCGTTCAGCTCGCCGGTTCAGCCCGCGACGGAGACCGAGGGCTCGCCGGAGGTCACGCCGTCGGCCTCCATCTGCTCGGCGATCTTCATGGCCTCCTCGATGAGGGTCTCCACGATCTTCGACTCGGGGACGGTCTTGACGACCTCGCCCTTGACGAAGATCTGGCCCTTGCCGTTGCCGGAGGCGACGCCGAGGTCGGCCTCGCGGGCCTCGCCGGGGCCGTTGACGACGCAGCCCATGACGGCGACGCGCAGCGGGACGTCCATGCCCTCCAGACCTGCCGTGACCTCCTCGGCCAGCTTGTAGACGTCGACCTGGGCGCGGCCGCAGGACGGGCAGGAGACGATCTCCAGGCCGCGCTGGCGCAGGTTCAGCGACTCCAGGATCTGGATACCGACCTTGATCTCCTCGACCGGCGGGGCCGACAGGGAGACGCGGATGGTGTCGCCGATGCCCTGGGAGAGCAGCGCGCCGAAGGCGACGGCCGACTTGATGGTGCCCTGGAAGGCGGGGCCGGCCTCGGTGACGCCGAGGTGCAGCGGGTAGTCGCACTGGGCGGCGAGCTGGCGGTAGGCCTCGACCATGACGACCGGGTCGTTGTGCTTGACGGAGATCTTGATGTCCCGGAAGTCGTGCTCCTCGAAGAGGGACGCCTCCCACAGAGCGGACTCCGCCAGCGCCTCGGGGGTCGCCCTGCCGTACTTCTGCAGCAGGCGGCGGTCCAGCGAGCCGGCGTTGACGCCGATGCGGATCGGGGTGCCGTGGTCGCGGGCCGCCTTGGCGATCTCCCTGACCTTGTCGTCGAACTGCTTGATGTTGCCCGGGTTGACGCGGACCGCCGCGCAGCCCGCCTCGATCGCGGCGAAGACGTACTTCGGCTGGAAGTGGATGTCGGCGATCACCGGGATCTGCGACTTCTTCGCGATCACGGCCAGCGCGTCCGCGTCGTCCTGGGTGGGACAGGCCACCCGGACGATCTGACAGCCCGACGCCGTCAGCTCGGCGATCTGCTGGAGCGTCGCACCGATGTCCGACGTACGGGTCGTGGTCATGGACTGCACCGACACGGGGGCGTCGCCACCCACCGCGACGGACCCGACCTGGATCTGACGGCTCTTGCGGCGCTCCGCGAGCCTGGTCGGAACGTCCGGCATGCCGAGAGAAATCGCAGTCATCTGCTGTGCAACCCCAAGTCGTGGATCAGAATCCGGCCCCGTTCAGCGGCGGGCTCCGGCCTTCGAGATTACGGCACCGACGTGAACGCCGGGCACACGGTGTGCGGGAGATGCACCCTTTGGCGTTCATATGCCGAGTGACCGGCGTGAAGCCCGGCCCGGAGGGACATGCTCTCCGGATCGGGCTTCTCATCGGATCGTTTGGATTGTCCGGATATCAGCTAATGCGCACCGGATTGACGACATCCGCCACCAGGACCAGCAGCGTGAAGCAGACGAAGATGCCCGCCACCACATAGGCCACCGGCATCAGCTTCGCCACGTCGAACGGGCCCGGGTCCGGGCGGCGCAGCACCTTGGCCGCGTTCCGGCGCAGCGACTCCCACAGCGCGCCCGCGATGTGGCCGCCGTCGAGCGGCAGCAGCGGGAGCATGTTGAAGAGGAACAGGGAGAGGTTGAAGCCGGCCACCAGCATGATGAACATGGCCAGCTGCTGGGTGGGCGGGATGTCGAGGGTGGCGATCTCGCCGCCGACGCGGGCGGCGCCGACGACGCCCATCGGGGAGTCCGCCTCGCGGGGCCCGTCGCCGAAGGCCGCGTCCCACAGGGCCGGGATCTTGGCGGGCAGGGCCGCGAGGGAGTCGACGGCGTCGCCGATCCGGTCGCCCATCCAGGTCACGGACTGGCCGAAGTCCTGTTTCACCACGCCGGTGGCGGCGCTGAAGCCGAGGAAGCCGGCGGTGACGTACTCGCCCTCGACGATCTGTCCGTTTCCGTCCTTCTTCGCGACCTGGTTGGTGGCGATGGTCGCGTGGAGGGTGATCTCCTGGCCTTCGCGCTCCACGACGACCGCCACCTGCTCGCCGGGGTTGGCGCGGATCGTGTCGGACAGCCGGTCCCACTCGTCGGTCCGTACGCCGTCGAAGGCGACGATCTTGTCGCCCGCCCTGAGGCCGGCCGCCGCGGCCGGGGAGGCCGGGTCGGACTTGGTGCAGTCGTCGCGGTTCTCGGTCTGCGAGATGACGCACTGGGAGACGGAACTCACGGTGGTGGTCTGCTGCGAGATGCCGAAGCCCATGAGGACGGTGAGGAACAGCACCACCGCCAGGACGAGGTTCATGAACGGGCCCGCGAACATCACGATGACGCGTTTCCAGGGCTTGCGCGTGTAGAACAGGCGCTTCTCGTCACCCGGCTGCAGTTCCTCGAAGGCGGCCGAGCGGGCGTCCTCGATCATGCCCCGCCAGGGCGAGGTGGAGCGGGCCTCCAGCCGGCCGTCGGCACCGGGCGGGAACATGCCGATCATGCGGATGTAGCCGCCGAACGGGATGGCCTTGACCCCGTACTCGGTCTCGCCCTTCTTCCGCGAGAAGAGCGTCGGTCCGAAGCCGACCATGTACTGCGGCACACGGATGCCGAACATCTTGGCGGTGGACAGGTGCCCCAGCTCGTGCCAGGCGATCGAGAACAGCAGGCCGACCGCGAAGAGGACTATGCCGAGGATGAACATCAGGGTCGTCATGCACGGGCCTCCGCCGTCTGTGCCGCCAGTTCCCGGGCCCGGGCGCGTGCCCAGGTCTCCGCTTCGAGGACGTCCGCGACGGTGAGCGAGGTTCCCGTACGGGGGGTGCCGTGTTCCTCGACCACCCGCGTGACGGTCTCCATGATCCCGAGATACGGCAGCGCGCCGGAGCGGAAGGCCTCGACGCACTCCTCGTTGGCGGCATTGAACACCGCCGGGGCCGTGCCCGCGAGCTCCCCGACGTGCCGGGCCAGGTTCACCGAGGGGAAGGCCTCGTTGTCGAGCGGGAAGAACTCCCAGGTCGAGGCCTTGCTCCAGTCGAAGGTGGGGGCCGCGTCGGGGACGCGCTCGGGCCAGCCGAGGCCGACGGCGATGGGCCCGCCCATGTCGGGGGGCGTGGCGTGGGCCAGTGTCGATCCGTCCGTGTACTCGACCATCGAGTGGACGTACGACTGCGGGTGCACGACCACCTCGATGCGGTCGAAGGGAATGTCGTAGAGCAGGTGGGCCTCGATCACCTCCAGGCCCTTGTTGACGAGGGTGGCGGAGTTGATCGTGATCACCGGGCCCATCGCCCAGGTGGGGTGGGCGAGGGCGTCCTCCACGGTGACGCCCGCCAGCTGCTCCTTCGTACGTCCCCGGAACGGGCCGCCGGACGCGGTGACGACCAGCTTGCGCACGTCGGCGCGGGTCCCGGCGGCCAGCGCCTGGAAGAGCGCGGCGTGCTCGGAGTCGACCGGGATGATCTGCCCCGGCTTGGCGAGGGCCTTGACCAGCGGGCCGCCGACGATGAGCGATTCCTTGTTGGCGAGCGCGAGGGTGCGGCCCGCCTCCAGGGCGGCCAGGGTCGGGGCGAGGCCGATGGAGCCGGTGATGCCGTTGAGGACCGTGTGGCAGTCGGAGGCGGCGACCTGGGTGGCCGCGTCCGGTCCGGCGAGGATCTCCGGGAGCGGCTCCCCACTGCCGTACTGGTCGCTCAACGCCTCCCGCAGCGCGGGGACGACGTCCTCGCGGGCCACGGCGACGGTCCGCGCCCTCAGCCGGTACGCCTGCTCGGCGAGGAGGGCGACCCGGCCGCCGTTGGCGGACAGGGCGGTGACCCGGAAGCGGTCCGGGTTGCGCAGCACGAGGTCGATGGCCTGGGTCCCGATCGACCCGGTGGACCCGAGGATCACCACGTCCTTCGGGCCGTCGCCCGCCACCGGGTCGTAGACGAGGTGGGGGTCCGCGAGTGGGGCTGGACTGTCGCTCATCCCCCCATTGTCGCCGCAACCGCCCTCCGTGAGGACAGCGCGTCCCTCGCACGGGTGTCGCGGGTCGGGTTTCCACCGGGCGTCCCGTCCCGCCCGGGCGGCCGGACGGTCCCGGCAGAGACCCGACCCGCGCCCCTCCTACCTGATGGGACGGTGGACGTTCTCCCGCCGGGACGCGCCCGGGGCTGCGTCCGCGATCCACGGACCGTCGCCCGACGGGTCCACGACGCCCTGCTCCAGCCACTCGTACGCGCCTGTCAGCACGCCCTTGACGACCTTGCGGTCGACGTCGTCGGTGTTGGTCCACAGGCGGCCGAAGAGTTCCTCGACGCGGATGCGGGCCTGGCGGCAGAAGGCGTCGGCGAGCTGGTAGGCCTCGCGGCCGTGGTCGCCCTCGGCGCGCAGGTGCTCCGCGCGGACGCAGGCGGCGCTCATCGCGAACAGCTCCGCGCCGATGTCGACGATCCGTCCCAGGAAGCCCTGCTTGGTCTCCATCCGGCCCTGCCAGCGCGACATGGCGTAGAAGGTGGAGCGGGCGAGCTTGCGGGCGGCGCGTTCGACGTAGCGCAGGTGTCCGGACAGGTCGCGGTGGCCGGACGGGTGGAAGTCGGCGTAGGAGCGCGGGAGCTGTCCCGGTCCGGTGACGAGTTTCGGCAGCCACTTGGCGTAGAAGGCGCCCGCCTGAGCGCCCGCCCGCGCCTTGTCCGAGAGGGTCTTGTCGGGGTCGATCAGGTCACCGGCGACCGACAGGTGGGCGTCGACGGCCTCGCGGGCGATCAGCAGGTGCATGATCTCGGTGGAGCCCTCGAAGATCCGGTTGATGCGCAGGTCGCGCAGGATCTGTTCGGCGGGGACCGCGCGCTCGCCGCGGGCCTCGAGGGAGGCCGCTGTCTCGAAGCCCCGGCCGCCGCGGATCTGGACCAGCTCGTCGGCCATCAGGCAGGCCATCTCGGAGCCGTAGAGCTTGGCGAGGGCCGCCTCGATGCGGATGTCGTTGCGGTCCTCGTCGGCCATCTGGGAGGAGAGGTCGAGGACCGCCTCCAGCGCGAAGGTCGTCGCCGCGATGAACGAGATCTTCGAGCCGACCGCCTCGTGCAGCGCGACCGGCCTGCCCCACTGCTCACGCACCGCCGACCACTCGCGGGCGATCTTCAGGCACCACTTGCCGGCGCCGACGCACATGGCGGGGAGCGAGAGGCGCCCGGTGTTGAGGGTGGTGAGGGCGATCTTGAGGCCGGCGCCCTCGGGGCCGATGCGGTTGGCGGCCGGGACCCGGACCCGGTGGAAGCGGGTGACGCCGTTCTCCAGGCCGCGCAGGCCCATGAAGGCGTTGCGGTTCTCGACCGTGATGCCCTCGGATGCGGCCTCCACGACGAAGGCGGTGATGCCTCCCTTGCCTCCTGTGCCTCCCTTGCCGGCCTTGCCGCCCTCGCCACCCTCGGCGCCCTTGTGCCCCTCGGACTTCGGGACTCGGGCCATGACGACGAGCAGGTCGGCGACCACTCCGTTGGTCGTCCACAGTTTCACGCCGTCGAGGACGTAGTCGTCGCCGTCGCGGACGGCGGTGGTCGCCAGGCGCGCCGGGTCCGAGCCGACGTCCGGCTCGGTCAGCAGGAACGCCGAGATGTCGGTGCGGGCACAGCGGGGCAGGAACGTGTCCTTCTGCTCCCGCGTGCCGAACATCTTCAGCGGCTGCGGCACACCGATCGACTGGTGGGCGGAGAGCAGCGCGCCGATCGCGGGATTGGCGGATCCGACCAGGGCGAGGGCCTTGTTGTAGTAGACCTGGGTGAGGCCGAGGCCGCCGTACTTGGTGTCGATCTTCATGCCGAAGGCGCCCAGCTCCTTCAGCCCGGTGATCACGTCGTCCGGGATCCGCGCGTCACGCTCGATCACGGCGCCGTCGATCTTCGTCTCGCAGAAGTCGCGCAGCTTGGCGAGGAACTCCTCGCCGCGCTGGACGTCCTCGTCGGCGGGGAGCGGATGGGGGTGGAGGAGGTCGAGGCGGAAGCGGCCGAGGAACAGCTCCTTGGCGAAGCTGGGCTTGCGCCAGTCCTGTTCCCGGGCCGCCTCCGCGACCTCACGGGCCTCACGTTCGGTGACGGTGGATCGGGGGGAGGGGGAGGAGGAGGGAGTGGTTGGTGCGGACATGAGGCTCACCTCGCCGCGAATCGGCATCGGGGGGAGTACGTCCACGAAGATCGCCGGGATGGGTCATAGGCGAACTTGCGGACGTACGTTACCTAGTCGGTGCTACCCGATCGTATGTACCCGATCCCGGGCGGTCCCACCACCCTTCGTGCGTCCGTCCGGCCGATGGCCGCGGGGAGGACGGCGGGCATACGGAGGGCGGACAGCGGCCGAAGAAAGGTGTCGAAGCGCTTCGACAACCTATGGACACTCAATCCTGCTGAGGCTAGTGTCGAACCACCCTCACTCGCTTTTGTCCACCCCGCGCGCTGTCGAAGCGCTTCACAAAGCTTGGAGAGCTGGATGGTCACTCTCGCCGAGGTCGCCCAGCACGCCGGAGTCTCGGCGAGCACGGTGAGCTATGTCCTCAGCGGCAAGCGGTCCATCTCCACCACCACCCGGCAGCGGGTCGAGGAGAGCATCCGTAAGCTCGGCTACCACCCCAACGCCGGCGCCCGCGCCCTGGCCAGCAGCAGGTCGAACATCATCGCGCTGATGATCCCGCTGCGCACGGACATGTACGTGCCGGTGATGATGGAGATCGCGATCGCGGTCGCGACCAGCGCACGCAGTCACGGGTACGACATCCTGCTGCTGACCGGCGAGGAGGGCCCCGACGCGGTGCGCCGCGTCACCGGCAGCGGGCTCGCCGACGCGATGATCCTGATGGACGTCCAACTCGACGACGAGCGGCTGCCCCTGCTGCGCGGCACGGACCAGCCGTCCGTCCTGATCGGTCTGCCCGCCGACACCACCGGGCTGACCTGCGTCGATCTCGACTTCCGGGCGACCGGCGCACTGTGTGTGGAGCATCTGGCGAAGCTCGGGCACCGGGACATCGCTGTCATCGGCGAGGCCCCGGGGGTCTACGAACGGCACACCGGCTTCGCCGAGCGCACCCTCGACGGGCTGCGCACCCGCGCGCGGGAACTGGAGCTGCGGCTGCTGCACCGGCCCTGCGAGGGCGGGTACGACGCGATGGCCGCGACCCTCGCCCGCGTCTTCGACGAACGTCCGGACACCTCGGGCTTCGTCGTCCAGAACGAGGCGGCGGTCGAGCCGCTGCTCGCCCTGCTGCGTCAGCAGGGCCGGGCGGTGCCGGAGGACGTGTCGGTGGTCGCGGTCTGCCCCGAGCAGGTCGCCACCCAGGCCTCGGTGCGGCTCACGTCGGTCGCCGTGCCCGCGCAGGAAATGGGCCGGCACGCCGTGGAGCAGCTGGTCGCCAAGCTCGACGGGCGCGGGAGCGACGAGGTCGTGCTGCTCGCACCGGAGCTGACGGTGCGGGCCAGCTCGGGACCGGCGCCCGTCCGGTCCCAGGCCGTCTGACCGCTCACCGGCCGTACGGCCCTCTCTCCCGCTCTCCCTCCGGGGCTTCCCCTCCCCCTCCAGGTCTTCCCCTCCCCTCCAGGGCTTCCCCCCTCCGGCCACCGGTCGTGTCCTTCCGGCGACATGCACCGTCTCCCCCGGTCCCCCGGCCGTGGGCCACGCGCCCCGCCTGCCTGAACCCCTCTCCCACTCGCCTCCTCCCACTCGCCTCGTCACCGCTCGGCCCGCCCGTGCCAGGGCACCGCCATGTCCGCACTCCCCCAGGAGCCTGCCTCGTGAACCAGCCTGCCGAGACACAGCCCAAGGTCAGCCTCGCCCAGTCCTCCCCCACCGTCGGCACCTTCCGCGAGCGGGACGGCGCGCTGGAGTGGAGCGGCCGTCAGGAGACCGTCAGGATCGAGGCGTGGGGGCCGGACGCCGTCCGGGTCCGCGCCCGCCTCGGCGGGCCGGTGCTGGAGGACCTGCCGGGCGCGCTCCTCACCCAGGCCCCGCCGACCGGGAGCACCGTCAAGATCGAGGACGGGCACGGGTCGCTGACCGTCGGGGCGCTGACCGTGGAGGTCGACCCCGAGGGGCAGGTGCGTTTCGTGCGGACCGCGGACGGCGGTGAGCTGCTGGCCGAGGACCGCGCCCACTTCTGGTGGCCCGGGCCCCGCCTTTACACGGCCGTCGGCAACGGGCACCACCGGCTGGAGCAGCGGTTCGCCGCCTACGACGACGAGAAGCTGTACGGCCTCGGCCAGCACCAGCACGGCCGCCTCGACCAGAAGGGCCTGGTCGTGGACCTGGTCCAGCGCAACGCCGAGGTCTCCATCCCGGTCCTCACCTCCAGCCGCGGCTACACGCTGCTGTGGAACAACCCGGCCATCGGCCGCGTGGAGCTGGCCCACAACGGCACCCGCTGGGTGGCCGACTCGGCCCGCCAGATCGACTACTGGATCACGGCCGGCACCCCGGCCGACACGCAGCGCCGCTACAGCGCGGTGACCGGCCGTACGCCGATGCTGCCGGCGTGGGCGGCGGGCTTCTGGCAGTGCAAGCTGCGTTACCGCACGCAGGACGAACTCCTCGCCGTGGCCCGGGAGTACAAGCGGCGCGGGCTGCCCATCGACGCCATCGTCTGCGACTTCTTCCACTGGACGCACCTGGGCGAGTGGAAGTTCGACCCGGCCGAGTGGCCCGACCCGGCGGCCATGGTCCGTGAGCTGGACGAGCTGGGCGTCAAACTGGTGGTCAGCGTCTGGCCGTCGGTGTCGCCGCTCTCCGAGAACCACCCGGTGATGGAACAGCGCGGCTATTTCATCGGCACGCAGTACGGCCCGATGGCGCACGCCGACTGGCCGGACAAGGAGGTCGCGTCGACGGTCCAGGTGGCCTTCTACGACGCCACCAACCCCGAGGCCCGGGAGTTCGTGTGGTCGAAGGTCAAGGAGAACTACCTCGACGAGTACGGCATCACGGCCTTCTGGCTGGACGCCTGCGAGCCCGAGCTCAAGCCCGGCTTCCCGGAGAACCTGCGCTACTGGGCGGGCCCGGGTCTGGAGGTCGGGAACCTGTACCCGGCCGAGAACTCCCGCGCCTTCGACGAGGGCCTGCGCGCCGCCGGGGTGGACGAGGTGATCACCCTCAACCGCTCGGCGTGGGCGGGCAGTCAGCGTCACGGCGCCGCCCTGTGGTCCGGCGACATCGGCACCGACTTCGCGACCCTGCGCCGCCAGATCGCGGCCGGTCTCAACACCGCGCTCTCCGGCATCCCCTGGTGGAACACGGACATCGGCGGCTTCCACGGCGGTGACCCGGACGACCCGGCGTACCGGGAGGTGCTGGTCCGCTGGTTCCAGTTCGGCGCCCTGTCGCCGCTGATGCGCCTGCACGGCTTCCGCGACCCGGGCATGCCGCTGGGCCCGGACATGACCGGCGGCCCGAACGAGGTGTGGTCGTACGGCGAGGAGGCGTACCCGATCCTGGAGAAGTACCTGCGGCTGCGCGAGCGGCTGAAGCCCTACGTGCTCGAGGTGATGCGCGAGGCGCACGAGGAGGGGCTGCCGGTGATGCGCCCGCTCTTCCTGGAGTTCCCCGAGGACCAGGCGGCCTGGCCGGTGGACGACGCCTACCTCTTCGGCCGGGACCTGCTGGTCGCGCCGGTGCTGACGGCGGGCGCCACGGTCCGCACGGTGTACCTTCCGGCGGGCGCGCGCTGGACGGACGCGTGGACGGGTGAGACGTACGAGGGCGGGGCGAGCGTGACGGTGGACGCGCCGCTGGACCGCATCCCGCTCTTCCTGCGGGACGGGGCCGAGTTGCCGGTGGCCGAGTAGCGGCCGTACGCGGCGGGGTGGCCGGCCGGCCCCGGCCACCCCGCCGGCGAAGTGCGCGTTCCCGTGCCAACTGGACTGCTTGGACGTACAGTTGCCGGGTCGCGAAAGGAATCCCGTGCCCTCGACTCCGCTCGCCCTCAGCCTCGCCGACCTGGCGCTACGGCCCTCGTTCCGCTCCCGCCGCACACCCGACCGGACCTTCGACCGGCTCCTGGCGCGGGCGGGAGGGGCGGCGGGCGACGAACGGTTCGCCGACGACTTCCGTTCCCTGCTGCGCTGGTGGGCCGGGGCCGAGAACCTCACCCCGGTCGGCTGGCAGTCCGCGCGGTCCCACGTCCGCAGGCACCTCACCAACCGGGCCCGGATCCGGCGGCTGATCGCCGAGCACCCCGGCATCGAGCGGGAGCCGGTCGAGAAGCCGGTGTTCGTGGTGGGCCTGCCGCGCACCGCGACGACGCTCACGCACGGCGTGCTGTCCCTGTCGGACGAGCACCGCTCCCCCCGGCTGTGGGAGCTGCTCACCCCCGGCCTGGAGGTACCTCCCGGCGGGCGGCGCAGGGCGACGGCGCCCGCGCGCCGACTGGTCGACGGCACCAACCTGCTCGCGCCACGCTTCCGCGACATCCACCCGATGACCGCCGACGGCCCCGAGGAGTGCACCTTCGCCCTGCCGCACGCCCTGATGCCCCTCTCCTCGGCGCGGATCCCCGAATACCAGGCCTGGCACTACGAGCGGGACTTCGTCCCCGACTACCGCCACCTCAAGCAGGTCTACCAGGTGCTCCAGTACGGTCGGCCGCGCCGCCGCTGGATCCTCAAGTCCCCCATGCACCTGGAGAACCTCGACGCACTGCACACCGTCTTCCCGGACGCCACCGTCGTGTGGACCCACCGCGACCCGGTCACCGCCGTGGCGTCGTTCTGCAGCCTGGTCGAGCACGGCATGGTCCTCGGCACCCGCCCCGTCGACCGGCACGGCATCGGCGCCACCTGGCTGGATCTGCTGAGCCGCTCCGCGGCGCGTGGTCTCGCGGCCCGTGCCGCCATCCCCCGGCAGTCGCTGGTGGACGTCCCCTACTCCTGGCTCGGGTCCGATCCGGGCACGGGCGCGCCCAAGCTCTACGCCGCCGTCGGCGCCCGCTGGACCGACGCCGAGGCCGCCCGGCTCGCCGGGGTCGCCGCCCGGCCCAAGGGCACCCGCCCGCACCGGTACGAGCTGTCCCGGTACGGCCTGACCCGCGCCGACGTCGAATCCGCCTTCGCGGGGTACAACGCGCTGCGGGCCGAGGTCGACCGCGCCTGACGGCACGGCCGGCCCCGGCCCCGGACCTCCGGGCCCGTCGCTACGTCAGCCGCCGCTGACGGTCATGCTGTGGGTACGGAAGTCCAGGCCGCCGGGCGACGAGGTGATCTCGTAGCCGAACTGCACGTCCCCGATGGTCTCGTCGCCCATCCAGCCCTTGGTGTCCTTGATCCACTTCAGGATCGGCAGGATGTCGACGGTGCCGGAGTCCGAGTCCGAGGTGCGCAGGAACGAGAAGACCTCGTTGGCGCCGTTGTCACCCTTGTGGACGTTCCAGGTGTGGCCGCCGAGGGCGACCGTCCCCTGGGGGCTGCCGAGCGGGCCGACGGCTCCGTTGTGGTTGACCCAGAGCATGATCTCGTAGTCGTAGTCCGTGTCCCAGATGTCGTACGACGTGTTGTACGCGCCGGACGACGGGACCGTGACGTCGTAACTGCTGCGCAGTGAGGTGAGGGAGGTGATCGGCTTGTTGATCACCTTCTTGGCGTTCGGGTAGGACTTGATGCCGCCGGTGCCCGGGTGGTCGGCCCAGACGCCCCAGTCGGTGCCGGAGTTGGCCCAGACGCACTGGCTGCCGGCGCCGGACCCCCAGATGTTGTTGTAGAGGGTGTAGCCGTTCAGCTGGGTGTTGCCCCACTGGTCGCAGGAGTTCCAGACGGCGGCCTGGGCGGGCGCGGAGGCGAGGCCGATGGTGGCGCCGAGCGCGAGGGCCGGGGCGAGGAGGGCGGTGGTGAGCCTGCTCCGGGCGCGCGTGCTGGTGCGGGTGCGTGGTGCCATGGCGTTTCCTTCCATGGGTGGGGGGAGGTGCGGTGGTGCGGTGGTGCTACCGCGCCTTGACGCTGATGACGCGGTCCTCTCCGGCGACGAGGTCGAGCGTCTCGGCGCCGGAGGGGGTCCGGAGTTCGACGCGGTGCGTGCGGCCGGGGCGCAGGACGGCCGTCGCGTCGCCGTCGGGCGTCCAGGTGAGGTCCAGTGCCGCCCCGAACCGGGTGCGCAGGCCCTTGATCTCGCCCTGCGGGCAGAATCCCGGGAGCGCGGGCAGCAGGACCAGCCGGTCCGGGGTGGACTGCACGAGCATCTCGATGAGCACGGCCGGGAGCGCGTGCGCGGCGTCCGCGTTGTAGACGTCGCGGTGGGGGTAGTGCGCGCTCATCAGGGACGCGTGGAAGAAGTCGCCGTCGAGTACCTGGCCGAGGGCGTGGGCGACCCGTTCGGCGTCCCGCAGGCGGGCCGCGATCAGGGCGTGGTGGAGGTGGCCGTGGGCGGAGTCGTTCTCGGCGCCGCGCAGTTCCAGGGCCCGGTGGGCGGCCTCGGCCAGGGCCGGGGTGTCGTACGGGTTGATCTCGTCGAGTGGCCAGACGCCGTAGAGGTGGCTGAGGTGGCGGTGGTCGTAGGTGTCCCGCAGACCGGGCCGGGCCCATTCGGCGAGGGCGCCGTCGGCGTTGGTCCGGTGCGGTGGAAGGCGGTCGGCCAGGGCGCGCCAGCGGTCGGCGTGTTCGGGGTGGCGCTCGGCGGCGGTCAGCAGGGCGTGCCGGGCGGCGGAGAGGTCCATGGCCGCGTTGACGGTGCCCCAACTGGCGTTCGCCGGGCGGTTCTCGGGCGAGTAGGAGGGAACGACGAGCAGGTGGCCGCTGTCGTCCGTCCGGGTGAGGAAGTCCTCGTAGAAGAGGGCGGCCTCGGCGAGCGCGGCGGTGGTGCGGGGGTCGTGGACGCCGTGGGTCTCGTCGTGGTCGACGAGGGG
Organism: Streptomyces sp. NPDC017225; assembly: GCF_044331465.1. Classification (NCBI taxonomy): domain Bacteria; kingdom Bacillati; phylum Actinomycetota; class Actinomycetes; order Kitasatosporales; family Streptomycetaceae; genus Streptomyces; species Streptomyces sp. NPDC017225. The sequence continues at coordinate 80,008 of NZ_JBIRNE010000014.1, forward strand.
CTTGAGCAGCCAGTCGGCGCCCGCCGTCCACAGGTGCAGCGGGTACTCGCGGCTGAAGTGGTAGGTGTGTCCCGACTCGCCGTCGGTGTGGGAGGGGGCGACGACGCCCCGGGTGCCGAAGATCGCGCGGGCGTTGTCCCGCCAGTCCGGGAGCTGGCGGTGGACCAGCGCGGCGTGGGCCTCGGTGACCTCGGGAAGGGCGGCGGCCGCGGCGGAGGCGGTCTGGAGGTTGAGGTTGGCGTTGGTGGTGAACGCCCCCGACCAGGCCGTGTTCCAGTCGCCGGTCCACAGGCCGGTCAGGCGGGGCGGGAGCATGCCGCTGGCCGACAGGAGGTGGTAGCGGCCGGCGGCGAAGAGGCGCTCCAGGAGGGCGGCGCCGCGGGGACGGGCGAGCAGCGCGGAGCCCGGCAGGGCGCGTTCGGCGGGGTCGGCGGCGAGGTCGAGGGTGACGCGGTCGTAGGCGGTGCGGTGCAGGGCGAGGTGGCGGCCGAGGAGACCGTCGTACGACGTCCCGTCCGGCAGGTCGCGCAGGGCGCGGCCCTCGGCGGCCACGTCCAGTTCGCCGGTGTGACGGCGCACCCGGGTCAGGAGCAGTACCTCCGTGGCGCCCTCGACGAGTACACCGGGCGGGACCAGCTTCGTGGTGCCGCCGGTGACGGCGACCAGGGTGACGCCGGTGTACGCCAGGCCGCTGCCGCCGGGGTATCGGGCGCGCAGGCCGAGCTGGGCGCCCTCGGGGGTGAGGACGGCGCCGTGGCCGACGCCCAGCCCGGAGGGGGCGCCGGGGAGGCGGGGGTCGAGGGAGATGTCGAGGGTGAGGTGTGGCGCGGTGATGTGCTGGACGATCACGTCGTCGGCGCGGGAGACGAAGACGCGGCTGGTCCAGGTGCCACAGGTGGCGGTCGTCTCGCCGGTGGTGAAGTCGACGGAGCGGCGGTAGGCGGCGTGTGCGTCGCCGGGCGGCCTGTTCAGACGGAGCTGGAACGCCGGGTGGAAGGGGCGCACCCACTGCAGCGGGCGGCCGTCGGTGAAGCCCTCGGCGGCCGTCGTGACGCCGGCCAGCAGGCGGTCCTGGAGGGCGGGGAGTCCGGCCGCGAGCCGGGGTGGTCGGCGGCGTTCGTCGTCGCCGTCCGGGCGGACCAGGGTGTGGTGGGTGACGACGACCCGGTCGGCCTCCGGATCGCCGGACACGAGGGCGCCGTGGTGGCCGTTGCCGGTCAGAAAGGCGTCCTCCCAGCGGGCGGCGGGCTCCGGCTCCCAGGTGCCGTGCACGGGCCCGCCGGCCGCCCGCCCACCGGCCGGCGGCGCCTCTGTGAGGGGAGAGCCGGTCATCGGGCCGGCTCCGTGAGGACCGCCACGCCGTAGCGGCCGAGGGTGACGCGGTCGGTGACGGTCGCGTCGGTCAGCAGATCGCGGTGGGTGCCCGGGACGTCCACGGTGACCTCGTCGCGGCCGTGGTGGAGGAGGAAGAGCAGGTCACCGCGGCGTACGGCCTCGACGTCGGCCGGGAGTCCGTCGAGCACGGGGCGGGCGCCCGCGTCGGCGGCGACGCGGGCCAGCAGGTCGCGCAGCGCCTGTGGCTCGGGGAGGGTGGAGAGGTACCAGGCGCGGCCCTTGCCGAGGACGGCCGGCAGTCCGTCCAGCTCGCCGCCCTTGTAGATGATCGTCTCGGTGGCGGTGCCGTCGGGTTCGATCTCCTCCGACCACAGGGTGCCGTCGAAGCCGTCGCAGGTGGCCGTCTCGTCCGCATCCAGGGGCCACCACTCGTGCAGGACGCGGATGCCGAACAGCTCGCGCAGCCGGGCGTCCATGGCGCCGGCCCTGACCCGGTCGTCCTCGTCGGCGACGCCGGTCAGGAAGCCGCAGACGAGGGTGCCGCCGCCGCGGACGTAGGCGAGGAGGTTGTCGATCGCCGCGTCCGTGAGCGCGTAGAGCTGGGGTACGACGACCGTCTTGTAGGGGGTCAGGTCGTGTTCCGGGTGGGCGAAGTCGGTGGTGAGGTGGGCCTGCCACAGCGCGCGGTGCCAGGCGCGCAGGACGTCGGGGTAGTCGAAGCGGGTGGAGGGGCGGCCGTCCTGGGCGCCGGCCCACCAGGAGTGCCAGTCGTGCAGGACGGCGACGTCGGCGGTGACCGTGGCGTCCGCCGCGTGCGGGCCGAGTTTCGCGAGGTCGGCGCCGAGCTGCTTGACCTCCTGGTACGTACGGCCCCGCTCCCCCGCGTGGGAGACCATCCCGGAGTGGAACTTCTCGGCGCCCTGCCTCGACTGGCGCCACTGGAAGTAGCAGAGGGCGTCCGCGCCGCGGGCGACGGCCTGGAGGGACCACAGGCGGTTGAGGCCGCGCGGCTTGGGGTGGTTCGCACCGCGCCAGTTGACGGGTCCGGCCGCCTGCTCCATGAGCATCCAGGGGCCGCGCGCCTGCGAGCGGGTCATGTCCTGGACCAGGGCGCCCTCCTGCGCGCCGAAGGGGTCGCGCGGGTCGGGGTAGAGGTCGACGGAGACGACGTCCTCCTCCTCGGCCCAGCGCCAGGCGTCCTGGCCGGACCAGAGCGGCATGAAGTTGGTGGTCACCGGGAGGTGCGGGGTGTGGCGGCGGACGATGTCGCGTTCGGCGGCGTAGCACTCCAGAAGCATGTCGGAGGTGAAGCGCCGGAAGTCCAGGACCTGGGTCGGGTTCTTGAGGTAGTGGGTGCGGCGGGCCGGCAGGATCTCGGCCCAGTCGCCGTAGCCCTGGCTCCAGAAGGCGGTGCCCCAGGCGGTGTTGAGGGCGTCGAGGGTGCCGTAGCGGTCCTGGAGCCAGCGGCGGAAGCGGGTGGCGGCCTCGTCGCCGTGGTCGTAGGTGCAGTACTCGTTGTTGATGTGCCACATGGTGAGGGCGGGGTGGCCGGCGTAGCGGGCGGCCAGGGCCTCGGTGATGGCGGCGGCGTGCCGGCGGTAGGTGGCGCTGGAGTGCGAGAAGTGCTGCCTGCCTCCCCACCACTCGGTGCGGCCGTCCTCGTCGCGGGGCAGGGTGTCCGGGTGGAGGTGCCCCAGCCAGGGCGGGGGCGAGGCGGTGGGGGTGGCGAGGACGACGCCGATGCCGCCCGCGTGCATCAGGTCCATCAGGCGGTCCAGCCAGCCGAAGTCGTGGACGCCGGGACGTGGTTCGAGTCTCGACCAGGAGAAGACGCCGAGGGTGACGGAGTTGACGCCGGCGTCCTTCATCAGGCGGACGTCCTCGTGCCAGGTCTCCTCGGGCCACTGCTCGGGGTTGTAGTCGCCGCCGTAGAGGATGCGGTGGCGGGTGGTGTCCGACAGGTTGGGCATCAGCGGGGTTCTCCGTACTGGATGCCGCGTCCGTTGGTGGCGAGGTAGACGCGGCCGTACACGCGGGGGTCGCCGGTGATCGTCTCGCCGGTCCACCCCCACTGGTGGTGGTCGTCGTTGATCCGCGTCCAGCTCCTCGCCTCGTCGTCGGAGCGGTAGACGGCGGTGATGGCCTCGGTGGAGCCGACCTGGTAGATCGCCGGGTAGCCGGCGCCGTCGGCGGCCCTGCCGAAGCCGAGGGTGTGGGAGGCCCAGCAGCTTTCCACCTTGGTGAAGGTGACACCGGCGTCGGTGGAGCGGAACAGCCCGTTGTACTTGGTGCTCAGCCACAGGTCGCCGGTCCGGCCGGGCGCCGCCACCAGCTTGTACTGGGCGTCACCGGCGGGCAGCCCGGTCGCGCGGGCGGTGAAGGAACGGCCGCCGTCGGTGCTGGCGAGCAGCGTTCCCGCGTCGGTGTCGTACGCGTAGAAGAGCGCCGGGTCCACCGGGTCGGCGACCGGCGTGGCGCCCTTCGGGAAGGAGGGGACCTCGGACCAGGTCGTGCCGTTGTCCGCCGAGCGGTGGGCGGGGTGCCTGGTGCCGTCCCAGTGCACGAAGGACCACAGCAGCACACTGCCGTCGGCGTTGGTGGCGATCGGTCCCGGTGCGCTCGGGGCGAGGTCGGGCTGGGTCGCGAAGGGCGCCCAGGTCCGTCCGCCGTCGTGGGAGTACGCTCCGTTGCCGTGGTCGCCCCAGCCCGCCCGGACGACGTACGCCGGTCTGCGCGCCGCCTGCGCGAGTCCCGTCGCCGACCCGGACACGGGGTTGGTCGCCATGCCGTGCGCCGGGGACGCCGTGAGCCGTTCGTGGTACATGACGCCGATGTCCCGCGCCCCGCTGAGCAGGTGCGCCCGCCCGGTCGGGGGCGAGATCAGCTGGGTCACGGACGTCTCCTCCAGGCCGCGGATCCGCGGGGCCCAGCGCCTCAGGTCACGGGTGCCGTAGAGGGTGGCGCCGGTGCCGTACACGAGGTGCTTCGAGTCGTACGGGTCGAGGGCGACGGCCTGGATCCACCAGCCGAACTTGGGCTGTTCCTCGCCCCACTTCAGGTACGGGGTCTCGGAGACGTCGAGGACGGCCGAGTCCTTCAGGGACGTCCAGGTGCGGCCGCCGTCGGTGGTCCGGTACAGGGTGTCGACCGCGGCCCAGCGGTTGTTGGTGGAGACGACGGCGGTGCCGGGGCGGCGGGCGTCGACGGCGACTCCGCCGTAGCCGAATCCGTCGGCGGCGCCTTCGGGGGTGGTGCCGCCGGGCTCGACGGGCGTGATGTCGGTCCAACGGCCGTTCACCGTGCGCAGCTTGTGCACGCTGCCGGTGGACTGGCCGTTCGGGCCCGGTGCGTCGGCGTAGGTCACGTACAGCTCGCGGGTGTGCCGGTCGTACCCGGCGCGGACCGGGACCCTGGCCGCGGTGCCGGAGGGCTGCCCGGGGACGGGCTCCCAGGTGGTCCCGTCGGGCGTGCGGAAGAGGTTCGGCGCGGTGCCGTCGGCGTCGCCCCAGCCGGCGTAGACGGTGCGGCGGGCGGCGACGAGGAGGGTGACGCCCTGGCCGGTGGCGCTCGGGGTGGCCGGGAAGCCGGTGGCGGGGGCCCAGGTGACACCCCGGTCCACCGACTTCCAGAGGCCGTCGTGCCGGGTGCCCAGCCACAGGGTGTCGCTGTCGCGCGGGTCGACCAGGAGCCGCTCGCCGGTGCCCCGGCCGTCCTCGTTGGCGCCGAGCTTCACGGTGAGGTCGGTGCGCCGCCAGGTCCGGCCCCGGTCCTCGGAGCGCAGGATCGCGCCGTTGGCGGACCACGCCTGGGAGTAGGTGCCGCAGGCCAGGTAGAGCCGGTCCGGGTGGGCGGGGTCGACGGCCATCGCCTCGACGCCGAGCAGGTTCCAGTCGTCCCAGCCGAGGTGGTCCAGGAGCGGGATCCAGCGGTCGGTGCGGTCGTCCCAGCGGTAGGCGCCGCCGATGTCGGTACGGGCGTAGGCGAGCCCGCGCACGCGCGGGTGGAACAGGACGCCGGTGATGAACCCGGTGCCGCCGATGACGACGTTGCGCCAGCGGTAGGCGGGGGCGTCCGCCGTGTCCTCGGCGGCGTGCGCGCGCCCGGGTGCGAACGGAACGGCGGTGAGCGCGGCGGCAACCGCGGTCCCGGCGAGTACGGCGCGCCGGCTCGGGCTGCGTGACAGGGACGCATGCATGACATACCTCGTTCTGTGCGGCTCGGGGCAGGGACGGGCGGAGCGGGAGGTTCCGCCGCGGCCGGCCGCTGGTCAGGAGCGACCGGCCGTGGCGGGGTCGGGGAGCGGGGCGTCAGCCCTTCACGGCGCCGGTCAGCATCCCCTTCTTGAAGTGACGCTGGACGAACGGAGACAGCACGGCCACCGGCAGCAGGGCCATGACCATCACCGCCATCTGCACGGCCAGGCCGGAGAGTTCACCGGTCTTGATCGCCTGGCCGAGGCCGACCGGGGCCTCCTGCTTCTGCACGAGCTGGATCATCACGTTCTGCAGGGGCAGCATGTCCTGGTCGTTCAGGTACAGGGAGGCGTTGAACCAGGCGCTCCAGTAGCCGACGGCGTAGAACAGCGTGATCACCGCGACGACCGCGCGGGACAGCGGCAGGACGATCTGCCACAGGATGCGCAGGTCACCGGCGCCGTCGATGCGGGCGCTGTCGATCAGCTCCTGCGAGATGCCCATGAAGAAGCCGCGCAGCACCAGGATGTTGAAGACGCTGATCGCGCTGGGCAGGATCAGCGCGAGGTAGGTGTCCGTCAGCCCCAGGGACTGCACCAGCAGGTAGGTGGGGATGAGACCCGCGCTGAAGAACATCGTGGCCAGCAGCGCCATGAGGATCCAGCGGTGGCCGAGGGAGCCGGTGCGGGACAGCCCGTAGGCGCACAGCACCGACACCGCCATGGAGAAGAGGGTGCCGACCAGGGTGATGCCGATACTGACGAGCGCGGCACGGGTGACCTGGCCGCCGCTGAGCAGTTCGGTGTAGGCGACGAAGGTGATGTCCGTCGGGATCATCACCAGTCCGCCGGCCTCGTCGATGGCCTTGCGCGAGGAGAGGCTGGTGACGACGACGATCCACAGCGGGAACACGATCGCCAGGCAGGCCAGGAGCAGTACCAGCCCCTTGCCGAGAAGTCCGGCCCCGCGGGGCTTCTCCTCCCACACCGGGCGCGGCGGGGCCGCCCACCGGCTGGGCGTGCGTGCGGGTTTGTCGATGACGGCGGTCACTTCTTGTACACCCCCTGCTCGCCCATGAGGTGGGCCACCTTGTTCGCGATGAGGACCAGGCCGAGACTGATGACGCCCTTGACGAGGCCGGCGGCGGCCGCGTAGCCGAAGTCCTGGTTGCGTACGCCGTTCCACCACACGAAGGTGTCGAGGACCTCCGCGGCTCCTGGTCCGACGGCGCCGCGTTGCAACAGGATCTGTTCGAAGCCGACCGTCAGGGCGTCACCCACGCGCAGCACCAGCAGCAGGGCGATCACCGGGCGCAGCGCGGGCAGCGTGACGTGCCACATGCGGCGCCAGCGGTTCGCGCCGTCCATCGCGGCGGCCTCGTACAGGTCGGGGCTGACCGAGGCGAGCGCGGCGAGGAAGACGATGATCCCCCACCCGGCGTCCTTCCACACGCTCTGCGCGGTGACCAGGAACTTGAAGGTCTCCGGGTCGGTCATCAGGCTGAGCCCGTCGTACCCGTGGTCGCGCAGCAGCTGGGAGAGGAGTCCCGCCCCGCCGAGCAGCTGCTGGAAGACGGCGATGACCAGCACCCACGAGAAGAAGTGCGGCAGGTAGAGGATGGCCTGCGCGATCGCCCGCACCCGGGGCCGGACCACGCTGTTGATGAGCAGCGCGAGCAGGATGGGGATCGGGAAGTACAGCACCAGCTGGAGGACGAACAGCACCAGCGTGTTCTGTACGGCGTTCCAGAAGGCCGAGTCCTCGAAGATGCGCTGGAAGTTCTCCAGACCCACCCACGGGCTGTTCAGGATGGAGACGATCCCGTTCTCGCTGATGTACGGGTCGTACTCCTGGAAGGCGACGACGTTGCCGAGGATCGGTACGTAGTTGAAGAGCAGTACCAGCAGGATGGCCGGCAGTGTCATCAGCACCAGGACGCGGTCGCGCCGGAACCTCAGTCTGAGGCTCAGCTTCCCTGAGGGCGGCTTCGTCTCGCGGGGGCCGGCGGCGTCGTCGGACGCCACCGGGGTCTTCTTCGTCGCGTCGGCCTCGGCTCTGGTCCGGGGCACCGTGTTGTGGGACACGGCCGTTCTCCTTGCCTCGGTACCGGTCAGCTCGCCGCCGTGCCGTTCTCGTCGAGCAGCTTCTTGTACCAGTCGCGCAGTTTGTCGCCGCCCTGGCTCCGCCAGTCGGAGACGGCCTGCTGCATGTCGCCGACCTTCTTGCGGCCGCGGACGATGTCGTCCTCCAGCTGCTCGAAGTCGTTGGACAGGTTGGTGTAGCGGTTGGGTTCGGTGACCTGCATGCCGTAGAACGTGGGCTTCTTGGTGAAGGCCCCCATCCGCTGCTGCCACTCGACCTGGCCCTTGGCGACCTCGGGGAAGTCGGGGTGGGCGATGGTCGCGGCGGGGCTCGCCACCATCACGTAGGCGTTCATCACGTCGATGTTGCCCTGGTCGGTCTTGGTGGGCACACCGTCCTTGACGGCGTAGTGGGTGCCTTCCACGCCGTAGTTGGTGGCCATGTACTCCTTGGTGCCGTACGGCGCGGCGGTGACGTTGGCGACGGCCAGCACGTCGCGGATCACGGACTCGGAGGCGTTCTTGTTGACGAAGGCGAAGATGCTCGCGGGGTTCTGCGCCCACAGCGTGGGATCACCGCCGTCGTGCCCGAAGAAGTCCATGCCCCAGATCTTGAACTCGGGGCTCTGGGTGGCCTGTTCCGCGGTGCGGCTCCACCACTGGGACGTGTCCTGGTTGTAGATGAGGAACTCGCCGGCGGCGAACTTGGGGCCGGGGTCGGCGGCGTTGCTCTTGCCCAGCGCGGCGTCGGGGTGCACGACCCCGGCGGCGAACAGCTTGCGCGTCCACTCCAGCGCCTCGAGGTACTCGTCGGTCTCGGCGCGGTAGATCAGCTTGCCGTCGACCTGGTTCCAGCCGAGCGACTTCTCGTTGCCGGAGAGCACGCCGAAGGCGTTGAAGGCGGTCCACTTCATGTCCAGGCAGCCCCAGCGCTTGGCCTTCGCGTTGGTGGCGTCCTTGGCCAGCGCCATGAACTCGTCGCAGGACCGGGGGACCTCGTAGCCCTCCTTCTCGAAGATGTCCTGGCGGTACAGCGGCACGATGCCGGACACGTACGAGGAGGGCATCGGCAGGCCGCGCAGCTTGCCGCCGAAGATGGAGCGCTGCCAGGCGTCGGTGGGGATGGCCGCGAGGTTGGGGAAGTCCTTGACCGCGTCACCGGAGAGGTAGGGGCCGAGGTCGGCGAACTTGCTGATGATGGCGCTGGGAATCCTGCCGGTCATGTTCCAGCCGGGCACGACCACCACGTCGGGCACCTCGCTGGAGGCGAGCACCGCGCCGAGCTTCTGGTCGTAGGTGTTGCCGTCCTGGTTCTGCCAGACCACGTCGACGCCGATGAGGTCGTTCATCGCCTTGTAGTAGGCGTTGTCCTCCTTCGGCGGGGACCCCCAGAACGGCGACATGACGGTGACCTTGCCGCCCTTGCCGAGCTTCTTCGGCACCGAGGTCTTCAGGCCCGCGAGGTCGAGCTTGCTGGTGAAGCCGACCGCGGAGCCGTTCTTGCTGGGGATGTCGGGGGTGACCACGTTGCTGGCCACGTACGCCGGCAGCAGCTTCTTCGCGTCCTTGCCCGACGTGGTGCCGTCCCGCGAACCTCCGTCCGACCCACCGCCGCAGGCGGAGAGCAGCGGCATCCCTCCCGCCACCGCTGCGGTGGCGACGGCCGTGGAGGCGAGGAACTTTCTCCGGCTGGGACCGGAGGCGGCGTTCGGCGTCATTGCGTCAACCCTTCATGGCGCACCAGGACACCCGGCGGTGGCCGTCGGCTGCGGTGTCTTGAGTGGAACTGGCTGAGCTGAAGCGGTCGTCGGAGGAATGCCCGGTTTCCTTCGCACCTCAAGGTGCGCCGCCGGGTCGGAGCCTCATAGTCGAAGCGCTTCGATGTTGCTGCGAGGTTAAGTGAACGCCTGGGGGTGCACAAGAGTCGACTCCAGAATTCCTCCGAGGTATCGGGCGGGTAACGCCTGCCGAACCGGGTCATGTGACGCTTGGATGGCGACGAGAAGTCGGAGGTGATGCGCCGAAGTGTCTTGACACCCACCCCTGGTGCGACTGAGCATCGAAGCGCTTCGAAAGCGTCTCGCCGCTCCATCGCAAGGGGAACTCCACGTGACCGCACCTACGCCGCCCGCGCTGCCTTTCCGTGATCCGCACCTGCCGTTCGCGAAGCGCGTCGACGACCTGATGTCGCGGCTCACGCTCGACGAGAAGACCGCCTTCCTGCACCAGTTCGCGCCTGCCGTCGAGCGGCTCGGCATCGCCGCCTTCCGCACCGGCCAGGAGGCGCTGCACGGCGTGGCCTGGATGGGCCCGGCGACCGTGTTCCCGCAGGCCGTGGGCCTTGGCGCCACCTGGAACGACGACCTGGTGCGCCGGGTCGGTGAGGCCGTGTCCAAGGAGGTCCGGGCGATGCGCGCCCGCGACGACCGGGTCGGCCTGAACGTCTGGGCCCCGACCGTGAACCTGCTGCGCCACCCCCTGTGGGGCCGGGGCGAGGAGGGCTACTCCGAGGACCCGAAGCTCACCTCCGCCATCGCCACCGCCTACACCCGCGGCCTGCGCGGCGAACATCCGACGTACTGGCGCACCGCGCCCGTCCTCAAGCACTGGCTCGCGCACAACAACGAGACGGACCGGGACACGTGCTCGTCGTCCGTGCGCCCGCGCGTCCTGAACGAGTACGACCTGCGCGCCTTCCGCGAGACGGTCGAGGCGGGCGCGGTGGCCGGGGTGATGCCGGCGTACAACCTGGTCAACGGACGCCCCAACCACGTCTCCCCGTACCTGGAGAGCCATCTGCGCGCCTGGACCGAGGACGACCTCCTGGTCTGCTCCGACGCCGGCGCCCCCTCCAACCTGGTCGACTCCGAGCACTACTTCGACACCCACGAGGAGGCGACCGCCGCCGCGCTGCGGGCCGGGGTGGACAGCTTCACCGACCACGGCACGGACTCCTCGAAGATCCTCGCCCGGGTCCGGGGCGCCCTCGACCAGGGCCTGCTGACCGAGGCCGACGTGGACGCGGCCGTGCGCCGGCAGCTGTCGGTCCGCTTCCGGCTCGGCGAGTTCGACCCGGAGCACGACCCCCACGCGGACACCGCCGCCTTCGACACACCGGAGCACCGGGAGCTCGCACGCGAGGCGGCCGAGCAGGCGGTCGTCCTGCTCAAGAACGACGGCGTGCTGCCGCTGGCCGACGGCACCCGCGTCGCCGTCGTCGGCCTGCTCGCCGACGAGTGCAAGCTCGACTGGTACAGCGGCACCCTCATCCACCGCTCCACCCCGCTGGAGGGCCTGTACGAGCGGTTCGGCGCCGAGCGGGTGAGCTTCGCGGAGGGCGTGGACCGGGTCCGGCTCAGGACCTCCGCCGGTACGTTCCTGCACGTGCCCCCGTCGGACGACTCCCCCGACGAGGCGCGCGGCGCCGAGGGTGCCCTCGACCCGGCCCTGCTCGCCGGCCGCACCGACCTGCCGCCGCTCACCACCGACGCCGAGGGCACCGAACTCGCGCTCGTCGACTGGGGCGAGGGCGTCCTCACCCTGCGCGCGCCCGACGGCCGCTACCTCTCGGTCGCCGAGGACGGCTGCCTCCGCGCCTCCGCCGACCAGCCCGGCGGCTGGGTCGTGCAGGAGACGTTCCGCCTGGAACCGCACGGCAACGGGCACCTCCTCCGGCACCTGGGAACGGGTCGTCACGTCCAGGTCGCCGCCGACGGCGTGAAGGTTGCCGCCTCGGACGCCCCCGCGGGCGACGAGACGCCCGAGGTCTTCGAGCTGGTCGTCACCGAACGCGGCGAGGACGCGGTGACGCGGGCCGCCTCGGATGCGGACGTGGTCGTGGTGGTCGCGGGCAACGACCCGCACATCAACGGCCGGGAGACCGAGGACCGTACGACGCTGCGGCTCCCCGCCCACCAGGAGCGCCTGCTGCGCGCGGCCCGCGCCGCGAACCCGGCCACCGTCCTGGCGCTGGTGTCCGCCTACCCGTACGCGGTCGACGCGGAGGTGCTGCCTGCGGTGCTGTGGACCGCCCACGGCGGTCAGTCGGCCGGCACCGCGCTGGCCCGGGTCCTCGCCGGTGACGTCTCCCCCGCCGGGCGGCTCCCGCAGACCTGGTACGCCGACGACGCCGACCTGCCGGACCTGCTCGACTACGACGTGATCGGCAGCCGCCAGACCTATCTGTACTTCGAGGGAACGCCGCTGTTCCCCTTCGGGCACGGCCTGTCGTACGCGTCCTTCGCGTACGCGGACCTGGTGGCGTGGACCGGGGACGGGAAGGTGTCCGTCTCCTTCACGGTCACCAACACCGGGAGCGTCACCGCCGACGAGGTGGTCCAGCTCTACGCCCGCGCCGAGGACCCGTCGGTCCCGCGTCCGCGCCGCGAGCTGCTGGCCCACCGCCGGCTCACCCTCGCCCCGGGCGGCACGGCGGACGTCTCCTTCGAACTCCCGTGTTCCGCCCTCGCGTTCTGGGACGTGGCACACGGCCGTTGGCGGCTGGAGCCGGGCCCGTACGCCCTGCTGGTGGGCGCCTCCAGCGAGGACGTACGCCTGTCGGCGACCGTGACCCTCGACGGCGAACCCGCCACGCCGCGCCCGGTCCGCGAACGCGGGCTGGAGGCGGCCGGCTTCGACGAGCAGAGCGGCACGGAGATCGTCGACCGGGCGAAGGCGGCCGGCGACGCGGTGACGCCGGTCGCCGGCAGGACGGGCGAACTGCTCTTCCGTGGCTGCGACTTCGGCACCGGCGTCGCGGGCGTGACCGTGACGGTGGCGGGCGGCGAGGGCACCGTGGAGATCGCCCTCGACGGCGGCCCGGCGGCGGTGCTGTCGCGGCCGGCCCCCGGCTCGGGACCGTACGACTACACGGAGCTCGACGCCCCGCTGACCGCCGAGGGCGTACACGATCTCCGCATCAGGCTGCGCGGCTCTCTGCGGCTCGCGCACGTCGGCTTCTCCGGCTGAGGGTCCGGAGGAAGCCGGCGCGATGAAGGGGCCCGGCACCGGTACCTACCGGCGCCGGGCCCCCGACTCGCTCCCCGCCCGGACCAGCCCCGTCTCGTAGGCGACGATCACGGCCTGGGCCCGGTCACGCAGCTCCAGCTTGGCGAAGAGCCGAGACCTTCGTCCGGGAGCTGGCCGACCGCTTCCCGCCCGAGGAGGTGGTCGTCCTCACCTCCACCCCGACCGCCACGACGGATTCCGGCGGGTCCTTCCCGTACCCGGTGATCCGCCACCGGGCCCGCACCCTCCTCCCCACACCCCGCGCCACCGCGCACGCCGCGTCCGTGGCGCGACGGTACGGCTGCGACCGGGTGTGGTTCGGCGCGGCGGCCCCTCTCGGGCTGATGGCGGGCCCGCTCCGGCGGACGACCGGGATCCGTACCGCCGTCGCCACCACCCACGGCCATGAGGTGTGGTGGGCCCGCGCCCCCGGCACCCGGAGCCTGCTGCGCCGTATCGGCACGGAGGTGGACACGCTGACCTGGCTGGGCGCGAGCACCCGGGGTCCCGTCGAGGCCGCCCTCGCGCCCGGGACCCGGACCGCCCGACTGGTCCCCGGCGTGGACACCGCGGCCTTCCACCCGGCTCTGGACGGCGGCCCGATCCGGACGAGGTACGGCCTGGGTCACCGCCCGGTGATCCTGTGCGCGGCCCGGCTGGTCCCGCGCAAGGGCCAGGACATCTTGATCAGGGCGCTGCCCTGGGTCCGCAGGGCGGTCCCCGACGCCGTACTGCTCCTGGTCGGCGACGGCCCCTACGCCACCGGACTGCGTCAACTGGCCCTGGACGAGGAAGTCCTGGATGCGGTCGTCTTCGCCGGTGGCCATCCCCACCGCGCCCTTCCGCCCTTCTACGCCGCCGCAGACGTCTTCGCCATGCCCTGCCGTTCCCGCAGGCGCGGCCTGGAGGTGGAGGGCCTGGGCATCGTCTACCTGGAGGCCGCGGCGTCCGGACTCCCGGTCCTGGCGGGCGACTCGGGCGGCGCCCCGGACGCCGTACGCGACGGCGAGACAGGTCATGTCGTCGACGGGCACTCGGTGGCCGCGACGGCGGACCGGCTGATCAGGCTCCTGCGCAACCCTGACCTCGCCCGCGAGATGGGCGGCAGGGGCCGCCACTGGATGTGTACGGAATGGACCTGGGACCACTCGTACGCGACGCTGCGGGACCTGCTGCGCCGGCCGGCGGGCGGTTCGCCGGGGTCCTAGGAGGTGGTGGCCGTCGGGCCGGCCGGGCGGTCCGCCGTGACCAGCCAGGACGTGCTGCGCAGCCGGACCGTACCGTCGGCCGCCTCGTGGCCACGGAGATGCTCCGTGAGTACCTGGCGGGCGCGGACCTGCGCGGCCGGGTCGACCTGGCCCAGGAAGTGCCGGCCCGGCCCCGTGTTCAGGAGGAACTCCGCCGCGTCATCGGCTCCGTGCCCCCATGCCCCGTACGCCTCGACCCCGTCGACGGCCACTGTGGGGAACCCCGCGGCGACGAGGGCGGCGCGGATCCGGTCCGGCGACGACAGGGAGAACATGCCGGGCCGTCCCGGCGCGGCGAAGTCACCGAGCGGCAGGACGTCGCGCAGCACTGACATGGCCGTCACCCAGCCGTTGCGCGAGGGCTCGGCGGGGCAGACGAACGCCAGTCGTCCGCCGGGTCGCAGCGCCCGTCCGACGTTCCGGAACGCCGCCTCGGGGTCGGAGAAGAACATCACCCCGTACCGGCTGATCGCCGCGTCGAAGGCGCCCGGCTCGAAGGGGTACGCCTGCGCGTCGCCCTGCTGGAACGTGACGTTGCCGATGCCCTCCCGCGTCGCCCGGGACCGCGCCTCGGCCAGCATGGGACCGGACAGGTCGAGCCCCAGAGCGCTGCCCCGTGATGCCCGGCGGGCGGCGAGGCGCGTGGTCTGCCCGGAACCGCAGCCGAGATCGAGGATCCGGTGTCCCTCGGCGAGCCCGGCGGCGTCGAGCAGCGGCTCGTTGAAACCCTCGTTCACGGCGTTCCACCGGTCCTGGTGGCGCGCCCAGTGGGCTCCTTCGGGGCCGTTCCACGCCTGGGCCTGCTCGGTGTTGACGATCTCGGACACGAGTGCCTCCTGATACGGGACGGAGAATGGGCGCACGCCCAAACACTATGGGCGTGCGCCCATAGTGGCAATCCCCTTACGATCCGGGGGATCGCGCCGCGCGCGGCGCCGGACACCGGAAGGAAGGCGGGCCCATGTCACCCCGTGGAGTGGCGACGCCGGACGTGCGCGAGCGACTGTTCGCGGCCGCCGAGCGGGTCGTCGAGAGGGACGGCCCCGGCGCGCTCACGAGTCGGGCCGTCACCACCGAGGCGGGCTGCGCCAAGGGGCTGCTGCACACGCACTTCGCGGGGCTGGACGAGTTCGTGGCCGAACTCTGCCTCGACCGTTTCGCCCGGACGGCGGCGATGGCGCGGGCCCTGGGGGGACTCGCCGGGCAGGGCACGGTGGCCGGGAACCTCGCCTCCGTCGCCCTCTCGCTCCTCGACCGCGGCGGCCCGGCTCTGTCGGGCCTGGCCATGACCCGCCCGGCCGCGGCGTCGCGCGTGCGCGAGGCCATGCGGGACGGCGGGCCGGGCTTCGCCGCGATCCAGGAGGCGATAGCCGGCTACCTGGAGTCCGAGCGGGACGGCGGACGACTGCCGGCCACCGTCGACCCGCACACCGTGGCCCTCGCCGTCGTCGGCACCGCCCACCACCTGCTGATGACCAGCTGGCCGGGCGCCCCCGACCCGCGGCCGGCCATGGACCGCCTGGTGACCACGCTGGTGGGTGACCAGGCGGTGTCCGGGTGACTGGGCGGTGTCCGGGTGACTGGGCGGTGTCCGGAAAGGTGAACTTTCTCGCCGAAATGTTCATCCTCCGCTCAGATGAGCCCCTCGAGGACTTTTCGCCCGCAGTGTCCCCGCGTCGCGGACAGTGTCCCCGCCGCACCGGGCCAGGCCGTCGGCCACGGGGCTGACCCACAGGGTTGACTCAGAGCGCGAGGCCCGTCAGGACCAGGACCCGCTCGTAGGTGTAGTCGTCCATCGCGAACCTGACGCCCTCGCGGCCCACGCCGGACTGCTTGGCGCCGCCGTACGGCATCTGGTCGGCACGGTAGGAGGGGACGTCGCCGATGACGACGCCGCCGACCTCGAGGGCGCGGTGGGCGCGGAAGGCGGCCTGGAGGTCGTGGGTGAACACGCCCGCCTGGAGGCCGTACTTGGAGTCGTTGACGGCGGCGAACGCCTCGGCCTCGCCGGTCACCTTCTGGACGCTGAGAACGGGGCCGAAGACCTCCTCGCAGGCGAGGGTGGTGTCGGCCGGGAGGTCGGTGAGGACGGTCGGCGCGTACGAGGCGCCGTCGCGCTTGCCGCCGGTGTGGAGGGTGGCGCCGGCCTCCACGGCCTCCCGCACCCAGGACTCGACGCGCTCGGCGGCGGCCTCGCTGACCAGCGGACCGACGTCCGTCGCCTCGTCGTTCGGGTCGCCGGTGACCTGGGCCTCGACGGCGGCGACGACCCGGGGCAGGAGACGGTCGTACACGGACGCGTCGGCGATCACGCGCTGTACGGAGATGCAGGACTGGCCGCCCTGGTAGTTGGAGAAGGTCGCGATGCGCGTCGCGGCCCGGTCCAGGTCGTCGTCGCTCGCCCAGTCGCCGAGGACGACGGCCGCGCCGTTGCCGCCCAGCTCCAGGGTGCAGTGCTTGCGCGGGACCGAATCCATGATCGCGTAGCCGACCGTCTCGGAGCCGGTGAAGGAGATGACCGGCAGGCGCTCGTCCTGGACGAGGGCGGGCATGCGGTCGTTCGGGACCGGCAGGATGCTCCACGAGCCGGCGGGCAGCCCGGTCTCGGCGAGCAGCTCGCCGAGGATCAGGCCGGAGAGGGGGGTGGCGGGCGCGGGCTTGAGGATGATGGGCGCGCCGGCGGCGACCGCGGGGGCGATCTTGTGGGCGCACAGGTTCAGCGGGAAGTTGAACGGCGCGATGCCGAGGACGACGCCCTTGGGGAAGCGGCGGGTGAGGGCGAGGCGGCCCTGACCGCCCGCGTCGGTGTCCAGGCGCTGGGCCTCGCCGCCGTTGAAACGGCGGGCCTCCTCGGCGGCGAAGCGGAAGACGGACACCGCGCGGCCGACCTCGCCACGGGCCCACTTGATCGGCTTGCCGTTCTCGGCGGAGATCAGACGGGCGATCTCCTCGGTGCGCTCCACCAGGCGCCGGCTGACGTGGTCCAGGGCGGCGGCGCGGATGTGCGCGGGGGTGGCGGCGAACTCGTCCCGTACGGCGTACGCGGCGGCCACCGCCTCCTCGACCTGGGCGTCGGTCGGCAGGCTCACCGTGCCGACCCGGCTGCCGTCCCAGGGGGACGTGACGTCGAAGGCGGTCTCGCCGGTGGCCTGGCGGCCGGCGAGCCAGAAGGCGTGGGTGGAAGTCATCGTGAGTCCCGGCCCTTCCGCGTTGGGGGTGTGTACGTGTCCGTGGCTTGCGGATCCACGGTAGGGCGGAGGGCGGTGGGGGGCGTTTGTCCGGGGCGTAGTGGTGGGGGTGCGAGGTTCGACGTTGTGGCCATGTGCGGACGGGTGGAGAGGCCGGCCGGACGGGGTTGTGGACGGGGTTGCCTCCTCGCCGCCCTGCCGCTCCCTCCCCCGAAGGGGTGTCAGTCCGTTGACGTCGCCTTCAGGGCCAGCCACAGCTCCATGCGTACGTCCGCGTCGTCCAGGGAGCGGCCGAGGATCTCCTCGACCCGGCGCATCCGGTAGCGCAGCGTGTGCCGGTGGACGCCGAGGTCGGCCGCCGCCGCGTCCCACTGGCCGTGGCGGGAGAGCCAGGCGCGCAGGGACGCCACCAGGTCGCCCCGGCCGGTGGCGTCGTGGTCGCGCAGCGCCCGCAGCAGGCCGTCGGCGAAGGCGCGCACCGCGTCGTCCGCGAGGAGGGGGAGGACCGATCCGGCCGCCAGGTGTTCGTGCTCCACGCAGACGCGTCCCCGGCGGCGGGCCACCGACAGGGCCTGTTCGGCCTGCTTGTAGGCGGCGGACGCGGCGATGGGCCCGGACGGCGCCGACAGCCCGACGACCAGGCCCTCCTCGTCGCCGCCCGCCATCGGCTCGGGTGCCGGACGGTCGGTCTCCAGCGCCGAGGCGTACTCGACGCAGGCGGCGACGGCGGCGCCCCCGTCGGTGGCCAGTACCACCAGTCGCTCTCCCTCGGGGACGACCAGCACCGACTCGCCGGAGCGGGCGGCGGCCGACTCCACTACCTCGGCGAGCGCGCCGAGCGGGTCGCCGTCGGTGTCGGCGGCGGCCAGCGCGGCGGCGGAGGGCCTGGTCCGGGTGGCGGGCACGCGCGCGTGCGGGCCGGCGTGCGCTCGCGCGGCGGACGCCGACGCCGACTCGGCGACGATCATCCGGAAGGGCGCGTCCAGCAGGCCGCCGTACAGGTCTCCGGCGACCGTGCGCGCGTGGTCGGGTTCACCGGCCAGCAGCATGCGCAGTACGGCCGCGTCGATGCGCTGCTCCGCCTCGTGCAGGGAGCGCGAGCGTTCCGTGGTGAGGGTCAGCAGGGCGATGGCGGAGTGCACGGCGTACCGCTCGGCGGTGCCGAGGGCGGCGGCCGTACCGACGGCGAGTGCGGAGCGGGGCCTGCGGGAGGTGCCGAGGGAGTGGAGTTCGACCCGGTCGGCGTTCTCGGGGTGCTCGGCGCTCTCCGCTCCGCCGACGACGGAGGAGGCCGGCGCGGGGCGCTCGCGCAGCCGCTGGACGTCCGCCGTGAGCCGTGCGGCCCTGCGGCCCGCCCACTCAGGTGCGGTGGCGACGACGGCACCCGACGCGTCGTACAGCGCCGCCCAGCCGTCGACCTGGGCGGCCAGCGCCGCCAGCAGCCCTTCCGGGCCGTCGGTCAGCGCCTGCCGCGTCAGCTCGCGCTGGGCGGCGAACCCCGCGGTGACCGCGCGGTACTGGTCGGCGGCGATCGCGGCGGACACGGCCTTGCTGATGGCCAGGAAGGGGGTGCGGCGCGGTACCTCCAGGAGTGGCAGTCCCTCCTGCCGTGCCGCGTCGACCAGCGCGTCGGGGATGTCGTCGTAGTTGACCCCGACGGCGAACCCGAGCCCCACCACCCCGGCGCCCGCCAGCCGCTTGACGTACCGCCGCATCGCCTCGGGGTCCTCGGCGTCCAGCTTGAGCGCGGTGATCAGCAGCAGCTCCCCGCCCTCCATGTAGGGCACGGGATCGGCGAGCTCGCTGACGTGCGCCCAGCGCACCGGCACGTCGAGGCCGTCCTCGCCCGCGCGCACGGTCAGTTTGAGCGCGGAGTGGTGGACGAGGGAGGCGAGCGTGGGCGGCATGGGGACCTTGAGCCTTCGGATCTGCGTCAGCGGCGCGAGGTGTCGGCTACTGGGGTAGAGGTGCGAGGTGTGGGCCATCTGTGATCTTTTGGCCGTCGCGTATGAACGACCTGTGTCGATTCTGCCTCACTGTACGGTCCCCGGGTGCCCGCCCCGGACAGGTCACCCGCGCAGATCCACCAGCAGCGGCGGCGCGTGCTCCCCCTTGACGGTCGTCAGCGACAGCACCGCGTGCCCGGCGGGCACCGCGTGCGCCAGCTCGGACGCCGACCACCGCTCCCGCTCGACCTGCCGCACGGTCACCGCGCGCGCCGTGGGCGCCTTCCCGGTGATCACCCGGCGCACCATGTGCACGGCCTTGCCCGCGGGTGTCTCGGCGATGATCTGCCGGTCGGTGACGTCCCGGGCCTCGGTCCACTCCTTGCCCCACACCTCGGCGAAGTCCTGCCCGTCCCAGGGGGTGAGCCCGGACAGCGCCATCCGGCACCCGATGGCCCCGAGCAGCGGCCCGCGCAGCGGACGCGGTACGTCGTCCAGGGTGCGCAGGGTGAGCACGGCCCCGGCGCCGGCGGAGCGCAGCCGCTGCACGCCCCGTACGGCCTCCGGCGTCACCACACCGCTCGCGTCGTCCAGCACCAGGCAGGCGAACAGCGAACGGTCCTCCCGTACCGAGACGCTCGCCGTGAACTGGGCGAGGACGAGCCGGGCCAGCATGCGCGAGGCGTCCGCGTGGCCGCGCTGGGGCAGGTCGATACGGACCCGCACCGGGTGGTCGAGGGACTTGAGCGAGAACGGGCGGGACTGTCCCGAGGTGTCGAAGAAGGAGGCGAAGGCGGGCCGGTCCAGCAGCGCCACCCGGTCGGCCAGTACGCCGCCCACGTCACCGGGACGACCCATCTGCCGCTCGCGCGCGTCCAGCTCGCGCAGCAGCGAGTCCTGCCCGGCCGCCCGCAGACCCTCGCGGAGTTCGGCCAGCGGTCCCGGCGTCCCGTCGAGCAGTTGCCGCAGCTCCGGGACGCCGGGGAAGCGTCCGTGCACCGCGCGGAAGGGGCCCAGCAGCTGGGCGAGGACGGTGGTGGAGCGGCGGGTGTCGCTGCCCGGGTGCGGTTCGGCGAGGTCTCCGGCCAGGGCCTCGGCGAGTACGACCGCGGCCTCGTCCGGGTCGGTGGTGCCGCCGTACAGGTCGAGGTCGTACACGGAGTCCGGGTTTCCGATGCGTACGACCACGTCGTAGGCGTCGGCCGGGCCGAGGTCCGCGCCGGCGGCGCCGACCACGACGACCGCGGCCCGTCCGGCGAGCGCGTGCAGGCACAGCGACTCGGTGAGCGGCCGTACGACGCTGCCGGTCTTGCCCGAGCCCGCCGGCCCCACGGCGAGCAGTGAGGTGCCGAGCAGGTCGGGGCCGAGCGCCAGACCGCTGCCGCGGTAGGCGTAGGGGTTGCGGGCGTCGTCGGCGGCCGTGCCGATCCGCACCTGCCCGGTGACCAGGTCGTGCCGGGCCTGCCGGGCGGGCAGGTCGCGGGCGCCGGAGGGGTGCGCGCAGGCGCCGGCGCCGTGGGTGAGCACCGCGCCGGTGAAGGTGGCGAGGCTGTGCCGGCCGCCCCGCACGCCCTGCCAGGCGCGGGTGATGCGGGCGTGGTCGACGTCCCGCATGAGTCCTGAGCGCGCGTCGGCGGCGAGCCGCTCGGCGGCGTCGTGGGCCCCGGCGGCGCGTAGCGCGGGCCAGGCGGCGGGGTCTTCCTCGGGGGCGGGCGGAGGGCCGCCGCCCGGGGCGGCGCGGCGCCAGGCGGGCGGGCCGTAGCGCCGCCAGATCTCACCCCAGCGGCCGAGCCGGCCGACGCCGACCATGATGACGCCGGCGACGAGGACGTAGTAGGCGTAGACGACCACGACCGAGGCGAAGCTGTGCGGCTGGGCCCAGGAGTCCGGGATCATCGCGTAGAGGGGCAGCAGCCACCAGCCGCCCAGATAGCCGTTCCACAGCAGCGACCAGATCAGCCAGCCCACGAGGAAGGCGATCAGCGCCCCGCTCAGCAGCTGCCGTCCCGGCACGCGCTCCGGCTCCTCCTCCGGCCGAGGCCGGTGTCCGAACCGCCACACGCCGGGCAGCGTCTCCGGTCGCGGGGTGCGCAGCCAGGACAGGAACGCGGAGCCGTCGGGCAGTGGCGGTACACCCGGCATCGACGGCATCGACGGCGCCCCCGGCACGCCGGGCGTGCCGACCGGTCGCGGTGGCGCCGACGGCGCCGACGGCACCTCGGGAGGCCCCGCCGGACGCGGTACAGGATTCGCATGCGTACCCCGCGCGTCCCGGTTCCCGTCGCTGTCCATCGCCCTTGCCCCCTGACCAGCCGCTCCGTCCACCATCTGCGAGTCAATCTAACGCCCTCCCAGGGGGAGTTCACCGCTTACGCGGCCGGGCCCGCGTCGGGGTGTCCCTGTGCCGCCCCGTCCGCCTCCTGTCCATCGCGGACAACCGACTCCGCGGACAACGCCCACATGGAGCATGCCGACGCCCCTCTCCCGGTCCTAGCCTGCGAGAAAAGAAGGCAAGCGTCCGTAAGATCCGCAAGACCCCAGGAGCCCCCATGACCGCCCTTCCGCAGGAGCGCCGCGTCGTCACCGCCATCC
This sequence comes from Streptomyces sp. NPDC017225, assembly GCF_044331465.1. NCBI lineage: Bacteria > Bacillati > Actinomycetota > Actinomycetes > Kitasatosporales > Streptomycetaceae > Streptomyces > Streptomyces sp. NPDC017225. The sequence goes on from NZ_JBIRNE010000014.1 coordinate 101,597, forward strand.
CCGGCCCGAAGTCGCGGGAGCTGCAGGCCCGCCGCACGGCAGTGGTCGCGCAGGGTGTGGGCTCCACACTGCCGGTCTTCGTCTCGCGGGCCGCCGGCGGCGTCATCGAGGACGTCGACGGCAACCGTCTGATCGACTTCGGTTCCGGCATCGCCGTGACCTCCGTCGGCGCCTCCGCGGAGGCCGTCGTACGCAGGGCGTCCGCACAGCTCGCCGACTTCACCCACACCTGTTTCATGGTGACGCCGTACGAGGGCTACGTCGCCGTCGCCGAGGCCCTCGCCGAGCTGACGCCGGGCGACCACGCCAAGAAGTCCGCCCTGTTCAACAGTGGCGCCGAGGCCGTCGAGAACGCCGTCAAGATCGCCCGCGCGTACACCAGGCGGCAGGCCGTCGTCGTCTTCGACCACGGTTACCACGGCCGGACCAACCTCACGATGGCCCTGACCTCGAAGAACATGCCGTACAAGCACGGCTTCGGCCCCTTCGCGCCCGAGGTGTACCGCGTCCCGGTCGCCTACGGCTACCGCTGGCCGACCGGCCCGGAGAACGCCGGTCCGGAGGCCGCCGCCCAGGCCGTCGACCAGATCGCCAAGCAGGTCGGCGCGGAGAACGTGGCCGCGATCATCATCGAGCCGGTGCTCGGCGAGGGCGGCTTCATCGAGCCGGCCAAGGGCTTCCTGCCGGCGATCCGCGAGTTCGCCTCGGACAACGGCATCGTGTTCGTCGCCGACGAGATCCAGTCCGGTTTCTGCCGCACCGGCCAGTGGTTCGCCTGCGAGGACGAGGGCATCGTCCCGGACCTGATCACCACGGCCAAGGGCATCGCGGGCGGTCTGCCGCTGGCCGCCGTCACCGGCCGTGCCGAGATCATGGACGCCGCGCACTCCGGCGGCCTGGGCGGCACCTACGGCGGCAACCCGGTGGCCTGCGCGGGCGCGCTCGGCGCCATCGAGACGATGAAGGAGCTGGACCTCAACGCGAGGGCGAGGAGCATCGAGGCGGTCATGAAGTCCCGCCTCACCGCCATGGCCGAGAAGTTCGACGTCATCGGCGACGTCCGGGGCCGGGGCGCGATGGTCGCCGTCGAGCTGGTCAAGGACCGCGCCACCAAGGAGCCGGCCCCGGAGGCGACCGCCGCGCTCGCCAAGGCCTGCCACCAGGAGGGCCTGCTGGTCCTGACCTGTGGCACCTACGGCAACGTGCTGCGCTTCCTGCCGCCACTGGTGATCGGCGACGACCTGCTGAACGAGGGACTCGACATCATCGAGCAGGGCTTCACCCGCATCTGAGCCCGCCCCCGTGCGAGCACGCGCGCGAGTGCCCGAACGCGCATATGAGCTGCGTTTCGCACGCCTGGTGCGGTGAACCGCAGAGCGTGTGAAGAAGGTGTGCGGGGTGGATGGCAGGACGTCGATGCCCCTGTCCTGAGTTCACCCCCTGCCGTAGGTTCGACGCAGATGAGAGATACACCCGCCCACAGGGGACTGTGGGCGGATCTCAGGCCGGGGCTTCCCCAGCTTCGACCTGGTCGTGCCTCGCGCACACAACCGGAGCCCGAGGGTTCCGGGTCTCCTCACCGATCGGACGGTCGCCCGCCCCAAACCCCCCGGGGCGCGCGGCGTTCAGGTCACCACGGCCGTTCCGGCACCCGGGACGGTGGTTCACCGTAGGGCCGGCACACTCCCCCCCTTGTGCCGGCCCTTCGGTGTCTCTCCGCGGCGGGCCTGCGAAGCTGGGCGTCATGCCGGTCTCCCCTCCTCGCGCGCTCCCCGCTCCCGTCGGGCTGTCCGTCCTCGTCGGGCTGCCCGTCCTCCTCTTCGCGCTGATCACCTGGCAGGTCGTCGCCGACGGCCCGCTGATCGGGGCCGACGAGCGGCTGAGCAGGGCGCTCGTCCATCCGGACCGGCTCTCCGAGCTGCTGGCCGACCTCGGCAACGTGCAGGTGGCGGTGCCCGTCCTCGTCGTCGCGCTGGCGTACGTCGCGTGGCACGGGCGCGCCCGTGGTGTGGACCGCTGGTGGCTGCCGCCGCTCGCCGGGGCGCTGGCGATGGTCCTGGTGCCGGTGCTGGTCGCCCCGCTGAAGGCGTGGACCGACCGCCCGGGCACCCCGGCCGTTCCTCCGGCCGTCGGCTACTACCCCTCCGGCCACACCGCCACCGCGCTCGTCGCGTACGGCGCGGCGACACTGCTGCTCCTTTCGCTGCCGCGGTCGCCGGCCGTCCGCCGTGTGCTCGTCGCGCTCTGCGCGGTCCTCGTCCTCGGTGCCTCCTACGGGCTGGTCCGGCGGGGATACCACTGGCCGCTGGACGTGGTGGCGAGCTGGTGCCTGGGGGCGGTGCTGCTGGCCGGCGTCGCGCTGGCGGCCGGCCGCGGCGCCCCGCCGGTCAGCGGAAGTACGCGTCGAAGTTCTTCTGGAACTCCCAGTCCGAGTACCGGTCCCAGTTGATCGACCACGTCATCAGGCCGCGCAGGGCGGGCCAGGTGCCGTGGGTCGCGTAGGAGCCGCAGTCGGTCTTCCTGGTCAGGCAGTTCAGGGCCTTGGTGACCTCGGCCGGGGAGACGTGGCCGTTGCCCGCGTTGGTGGAGGCGGGCATGCCGATCGCGACCTGCTCGGGGCGCAGCGGCGGGAAGACGTTGTTGGCGTCGCCCGCGACCGGGAAGCCGGTGAGCAGCATGCCGGTCATCGCGATGCGACATCCTCCACCTCTTGGAAGAGGGGGATTCCAACCCAGGTGGGTTGAGGTTCACGGGCGCTCGAATGACTGATGGCCACTGTCACCCCTCCGGCACCGGCTGCACGCCGGGGGCGGGAAAATCCCACCCTGTCCTGCCGCGACATCGACTGCCGCGTTCTCATCGGCGTTGCAGGCGAACCCGCAGGACACGCAGACGAACTCGGCTTGGCTCTGGCGCGAGTTCTTCTCGATCCATCCGCAGGCGCTGCACCGCGGAGAGGTGTACGGGGCGGGTACATCCTCGACCCGGCCAGACGCCTTCTCAGCGGTACGACGGCGTAACAGACCTCACCCCTGGGCCAGGATCACCCGGTTCAACCCGGCCTTCTGCCGAACGTGCGTGCCGGGCCGCTCAGTCGTCCCCTTCGCGGAAGCGGTCATGTTCTTGACGTTCAGTTTCTCGAACCGCACCAAGCCGTAAGTGCGGGCAAGCATCGTCGCGCTTGGCGACTTTCGCGTTCTCGGCTCGCCTGCGATCGCTGCCCTTGGGCGCGCGGGCCGCGCGCCGCTGGTGCTTGCGGATCTGCGCGCGCTCCCGAGTACTCAGCTGCGGGCAGTTAAACTGCCGCCCGTCCGACAGGGCGGCGGTGATGGTCACGCCCCGGTCGATGCCGATGACCGTCCGCGCGCACGCCCGGTACGTGTGGAACCTGGCTGTCGAGCAGCACACGCACTGGTGGCCGGGACGGAAGTCCGCGCCGGGCTTCGCGGAGCAGTGCCGCCAGCTCACTGAGGCTCGCCCGGACAATGCGTGGCTTCGAGCGGGGAACGCGGACGTGCAGCAGCAGGCGTTGCGGGATTTCGCCAGGCCCAAGAACGCCAAGTTCGCGTCTGGGTTCGGTGCTCCGAGCCGGCGGAAGAAGCTCGTGCATGAGGGTTTCCGGGTAATTGGTACTGACCGTGTCCCTGACGGCAAGTGTCCGAGCATGACGCCCGCCTGCTCGCTCGTCGGGTACATCCGAAACGCGACATACCTACGACCTCATGTGCCCTCCCCCGTTCCCCCAGTGGATACGGTTGACCTCACTCGGACGAGTGGCCGACTCCGCTGTCGCCGAACCAGCCGTTCCTCCAACTGACCTGGCCACATACCGTCCCAACCTCGAATGCCCCTCGTCTCTTGCGGAGCTCGGCCCACCCCCCGTTCTCCCCCACCGCGAGGGCCGCCGCCGCCTCGTGCATCGCGAGTTCCAGGAGCGACGGGTCGGTGAGGGTTCCGGTCCCGTCCGGCGGGATCAGCCAGCGGACCGCCCGGGACGACGGGTACGACGGGACTCCCGGGTACGGCACGACGATCCAGGTCCCGAGTCCGACCGTCCGGACGCAGGTGCCCAGCCAGCGTGCCGCCGTGCCGGCCGGCACCAGGAAGCCCGTGCGCGCGTCGCCGAAGCCGGCGAGCACCGGGCCGGGGTGGTCCAGGACGCGACAGAGCACGTCGAGGGTCGTACGGCCGAGCCTGCCCGGCAGGATCAGCACGTCCCAGGCCCTGCCGGCGGGCAGCAGGGCGAGCCCCAGCGGGTCGCGCTCCCATTCCCGCAGACAGGTCTCGGGATCCGGTGCGACGGATGCCAGCCACGCGACCGCCGTCTTCGCACCAGGCATGTGAGGACCTCCCTCTCACTCGTGGACGCGGGATGCGTCGTCACGAAGGAGAGGGAGGTCTCCCGTCGGGCATTACGCGGGTTGACGGACCCGTGCGGGTGAGCTGGGTCACACGTCCGAGCGCGGCACGCGGCTCAGCTGTCGAAGCCCAGCCCCAGTCTGTCCATCGTCCGCAGCCACAGGTTGCGCCGGCCGCCGTGCGCGTCCGCGCGGGCCAAAGACCACTTGGTGAGCGCGATGCCGGTCCAGGCGAAGGGCTCGGGCGGGAACGGCAGGGGCTTCCTGCGCACCATCCGCAGTTCCGTGCGCTCGGTGCGCTCGCCCGACAGCAGGTCGAGCATCACCTCGGCGCCGAACCGGGTGGCGCCCACGCCGAGGCCGGTGTACCCGGCCGCGTAGGCGACCTTCCCCTGGTGCGCGGTGCCGAAGAACGCCGAGAAGCGGGAGCAGGTGTCGATCGCGCCGCCCCAGGCGTGCGTGAAGCGGACACCCTCCAGCTGCGGGAAGCAGGTGAAGAAGTGCCCGGCGAGCTTGGCGTAGGTCTCCGGGCGGTCGTCGTACTCGGCGCGCACCCGGCCGCCGTACGGGTAGATCGCGTCGTAGCCGCCCCACAGGACGCGGTTGTCGGCGGAGAGCCGGAAGTAGTGGAACTGGTTGGCGCTGTCTCCGAGGCCCTGCCGGTTGCGCCAGCCGACCGAGGCCAGCTGCTCCGCGCTGAGCGGCTCGGTCATCAGGGCGTAGTCGTAGACCGGGACGGTGTACGAGCGGACCCGCTTGAGCAGGCTCGGGAAGATGTTGGTGCCGAGCGCGACCGTGCGGGCGCGGACCCCGCCGTACGGGGTGCGTACGGCCATGCCCGCGCCGTACGGCCTCAGGGTGAGCGCCGGGGTGTTCTCGTGGACGCGGACGCCGAGGGCGAGGCAGGCACGCTTGAGGTTCCAGGCGAGCTTGGCGGGGTTGACCATGGCCACGCCCCTGCGGTCGTACAGGCCGGCCCGGAAGGTCGGGGAGTCGACCTGTTCCCGTACGGCCTCGGCGTCCAGGTACTCGACGCCGTCGGCGAGGCCCTCGGCGCGGATCTCCTCGTACCAGTCCTTGAGCGACCGGGCCTGGTAGGGCTCGGTGGCGACGTCGATCTCGCCGGTGCGTTCGAAGTCGCAGTCGAGGCCGTGGCGGGCGACCGCCGCCTCGATCTCGTCGAGGTTGCGGGCGCCCAGCTCCTCCAGCCGGTGGATCTCGTCGGGCCACCGGGCCAGGCCGTTGGACAGGCCGTGGGTGAGGGAGGCGGCGCAGAAGCCGCCGTTGCGGCCAGAGGCGGCCCAGCCCACCTCGCGGCCCTCCAGCAGCACCACGTCCCGCCCCGGGTCGCGCTCCTTGGCGATCAGCGCGGTCCACAGTCCGCTGTACCCGCCGCCGACGACCAGCAGGTCGCAGGTGTCGGCGCCGGTGAGGGCGGGCTGGGGGCGGGGGCGGCCGGGGTCGTCCAGCCAGTACGGGACCGGCTGGGCGTCGGAAAGGGATTTCGTCCAGTCGTTGCTGCGGCTCATGGCGCTCGGGGCCATGATTTCAACTCCCTACGAATGCGGTACGAAACGCACTACGCCTTGCGGCGGTTTCGGCGGTTGCCGATGACCATGGAGGCCAGGACGAACAGCACGGCGATCACGAACATGGCCGTACCGACGACGTTGATCTGAACGGGCGTACCACGCTGGGCCGATCCCCAGACGAACATGGGGAAGGTGACGGTGGAGCCGGCGTTGAAATTGGTGATGATGAAATCGTCGAAGGAGAGCGCGAAGGCGAGCAGCGCGCCGGCGGCGATTCCGGGGGCGGCGATGGGGAGCGTGACCCGGACGAAGGTCTGGAAGGGACCGGCGTACAGGTCCTGCGCCGCCTGCTCCAGCCTCGGGTCCATCGACAGCACACGCGCCTTGACCGCCGTCACGACGAAGCTGAGGCAGAACATGATGTGGGCGATCAGGACCGTCCAGAAACCCAGCTGGGCGCCCATGTTGAGGAACAGGGTGAGCAGCGAGGCGGCCATCACGACCTCGGGCATCGCCATCGGCAGGAAGATCAGCGAGTTGATCGCGCCGCGCGCCCGGAAGCGGTAGCGGACCAGAGCGAAGGCGATCGCGGTGCCCAGCGCGGTGGCGCCGAGCGTCGCCCAGAAGGCGATCCGGAGGCTGAGCGACAGGGACCCGCACAGTCCGGCGACGCCGCACGGGTCCTCCCAGGCGTCCGTGGAGAACCGCTGCCATTCGTAGTTGAAGCGCCCGTTCGGTTTGTTGAACGAGAACACCGTGACGACGACGTTGGGCAGCAGGAGATAGGCGAGCGTCAGCAGACCGGCGATCACGACCAGGTTGCGCTTGAACCAGTTGACGCTCGTGCCGAGTATGCGACTCCGTCGCGTGTCCATCTAAACCAGGTCCTCCGTCCCGGACTTGCGAATGTAGAGGGTGACCATGGCGAGAATCGCGGCCATCAGGACGAAGGAGAGCGCCGCCGCCGTCGGATAGTCGAGGACCCGCAGGAACTGGGACTGGATCACGTTTCCGATCATGCCGGTGTCGGCCGAGCCGAGCAGGGAGGCGTTGACGTAGTCGCCGGTCGCCGGGATGAAGGTGAGCAGCGTGCCGGAGACGACGCCCGGCATCGACAGCGGGAAGGTGACCTTGCGGAAGACCGTGGACGGCTTCGCGTACAGGTCGCCCGCCGCCTCGTGCAGCCGTCCGTCGATGCGCTCCAGTGAGGTGTACAGCGGCAGGATCATGAAGGGGAGGAAGTTGTACGTCAGCCCGCAGACCACCGCGAGCGGGGTGGCGAGCACCCGGTCGCCGGCCGTCCAGCCGAGCCAGCTGGTGACGTCCAGGACGTGCAGCGTGTTGAGGACGTCGACGACCGGTCCGCCGTCCGCGAGGATCGTCTTCCAGGCCAGGGTGCGGATCAGGAAGCTGGTGAAGAACGGCGCGATCACCAGGATCATGATCAGGTTGCGCCAGCGGCCCGCCCGGAAGGCGATCAGGTAGGCGAGCGGATAGCCGAGCAGCAGGCACAGCACGGTCGCGGAGGCCGCGTAGGCGACCGAGCGCAGGAACTGCGGCCAGTACTCGGACACCGCGTCCCAGTAGGTGACGAAGTGCCAGGTGACCTTGTAGCCCTCCTCCAGCGAGCCCGTCTGGACGGACGTGGAGGCCTGGTAGATCATCGGCGCGGCGAAGAAGACGACCAGCCACAGGATGCCGGGCAACAGCAGCCAGTACGGCGTCCAGCGGCCCCGCCTCCGCGGGGGCCTCTTCTCCGGCCCGGGCGGGGAGAGCGGCGGTGGCGCCTCGGTGAGGGTGGACATCAGGCGGCCTCGCCCTCGGCCACACCGGCGTCGATGGCCTGGGCCGCGTCCAGGCCGAAGGTGTGCGCCGGGTTCCAGTGCAGGACGACGTCGGCGCCGGTCACCAGCCGGGCGTCGCGGTCGATGTTCTGGGCGTACACCTCGAACTCGGGACAGGCCGCGCAGTCGACCACGTACTGCGTGGAGACGCCGATGAAACTGGTGTTGCGGATCTTGCCGGTGATGCGGTTGCGGCCTTCGGGGAGGGAGCCGGCGTCGTCCGCGTGGGTGAGGCTGATCTTCTCCGGACGTACGCCGACCAGTACCCTGCCGCCCGCCCGGGCGGGCGCGGAACAGCGGGCACCAGGGAGGACCAGCTTGTCGCCGGCCGCCCTCACCACGACGTCGTCGCCGTCGCGGGTGTCGACCTCGGCCTCGATCAGGTTGGAGCTGCCCAGGAAGTTGGCGACGAACGTGGTCCGCGGGTTCTCGTAGAGGTCGGCGGGGGCGCCCAGTTGCTCGACGCGGCCCGCGTTCATCACGGCGACCTGGTCGGCCATCGTCATGGCCTCCTCCTGGTCGTGCGTGACGTGCACGAAGGTGATGCCGACCTCGGTCTGGATGCGCTTGAGCTCCAGCTGCATCTGACGGCGCAGCTTGAGGTCGAGGGCGCCGAGCGGTTCGTCGAGGAGCAGCACCTTCGGGTGGTTGATCAGGGCGCGGGCGAGGGCGACGCGCTGCTGCTGGCCGCCGGAGAGCTGGTGCGGCTTCTTGCGTGCCTGCTCGCCGAGCTGGACGAGGTCGAGCATCTCCCCGACCTGCTTCTTGACCGACTTGATGCCGCGCCGGCGCAGGCCGAAGGCGACGTTCTCGAAGATGTCGAGGTGCGGGAAGAGGGCGTAGGACTGGAAGACCGTGTTCACCGGCCGTTTGTAAGGGGGGAGGGCGGTCACGTCCTGGTCGCCGAGGTGGACGGTGCCCCCGCTGGGGTCCTCCAGTCCGGCGATCATGCGCAGGGTCGTCGTCTTGCCGCAGCCGGAGGCTCCGAGCAGGGCGAAGAAGGAGCCCTGGGGCACGGTCAGGTCGAGCGGGTGCACGGCGGTGAAGGAGCCGTAGGTCTTGCTGATGCCGGCGAGGCGGACGTCGCCGCCGCGGTCCGTGGCCTCTGTCCGGGCCTTCGTCGTATGCGTCGTCATCGTCGTCACGCCCCCGTGAGCTTCGCGAACTTCTCTTCGTAGGCCGTCTCTTCCTTCGAGCTCAGGGAGCGGAAGGAGTGGGACTTGGCCTGCATGGCCTGGTCGGGAATGATCAGCGGGTTGTTCGCCGCGTCCTCGTCGATCTTCGCAAGCTCGTCCTTCACGCCGTCGACGGGACAGACGAAGTTGATGTAGGCGGCGAGCTGCGCGGCCGGGCCCGGCTCGTAGTAGTAGTCCATGAGCCGCTCGGCGTTCGTCTTGTGCCGCGCCTTGTTGGGGACCAGCATGTTGTCGCTGGACGTGATGTATCCGCTGTCCGGGATGACGAAGTCGACGTCCGGGTTGTCCGCCTTGAGCTGGACGACGTCTCCGGCCCAGGCCAGGCAGGCCGCGAAGTCGCCCTTGCTGATGTCGGCGGTGTAGTCGTTGCCGGTGAAGCGGCGTATCTGGCCGCTGTCGACGCCCTTCTGGAGGCGGGCGATCGCCGCGTCGTAGTCGTCGTCCGAGAAGCGGGCGGGGTCCTTGCCCATGTCGAGCAGCGTCATGCCGACGGTGTCGCGCATCTCGGTGAGGAAGCCGACGCGGCCCTTGAGCCTCGGGTTGTCGAGCAGGTCGGAGACCGAGGTGACCTCGACGCCGTCCAGCGCCTTCCTGTTGCAGGCGATGACGGCCGAGATGCCCTGCCAGGGGTAGCTGTAGGCGCGGCCCGGGTCCCAGTCGGGGTCGCGGAACTGGGGCGACAGGTTGGTGAAGGCGTGCGGCAGGTTGGCCGGGTCCAGTTTCTGGACCCAGCCGAGGCGGATCAGCCGGGCGGCCAGCCAGTCGGTGAGCACGATGATGTCGCGGCCGGTCTCCTGGCCCGCGGCGAGCTGCGGCTGGATCTTGCCGAAGAACTCGCTGTTGTCGTTGATGTCCTCCGTGTACGTGACCTTGATGCCGGTGCGCTCGGTGAACGCCTCCAGCGTCGGGTGCCGCCGGCCGCTCTCGTCGACGTCCATGTACTCGGTCCAGTTGGAGAAGGAGACCTTCTTCTCCTTCTCCGACCGGTCCTGGGCCGAGACGCCGCCCTCGGTCCTGCCGGCCGCCGGGATGCCGCAGGCGCTCAGCGTGCCGAGCGCGCCGGCCGCGAGCGCGCCGCCCGTGGAGGCGCGCAGCAGTGAGCGGCGGGTGAGTGCGGCCCTGCCGCTGGTGAGGCTGCGCCGCATGGCGGCCGCTCGGGCCGGGGACAGGCGGTCGGGCTCGTACTGCTCCATGCGCGTGGTTGCCCTTTCGGGTGGGTCGGCCGTGGTCGGCGGCCTGGCGTGATGGCTATCGGTCCCCGAAGACGGTGCGGTGCCAGTCCTTGGCCGCCACCGCGGTGTTGTCGAACATGACGTGCTTGACCTGTGTGTACTCCTCGAAGGAGTAGGCGGACATGTCCTTGCCGAAGCCGGACGCCTTGTACCCGCCGTGCGGCATCTCGCTGATGATCGGAATGTGGTCGTTGATCCACACGCAGCCCGCCTTGATCTCGCGGGTGGCACGGTTGGCCCGGTACACGTCCCGGCTCCAGGCGGAGGCTGCGAGTCCGTACGGCGTGTCGTTGGCCAGCCGGATGCCCTCGTCGTCGGTGTCGAAGGGCAGGACGACCAGGACCGGCCCGAAGATCTCGGACTGGACGACCTCGCTGTCCTGCGCGGCGTCGGCGATGAGGGTGGGCCGGTAGTAGGCGCCGTCCTTCAGGTCGCCCCGCGGTGCCTCGCCGCCGGTCACCACGCGCGCGTAGGAGCGCGCCCGGTCGACGAAACCGGCGACGCGGTCCCGCTGGACGTGGCTGACCAGCGGTCCGAGGTCGGTGCCCGGGGCGAAGGGGTCGCCGAGGCGGACGGTCTCCATGAGGGCGGCGGTCCTCTCGACGAACGCCTCGTACAGGGGCCGCTGCACGTACGCGCGCGTGGCGGCCGTGCAGTCCTGGCCGGTGTTGATGAGCGCGCCCGCGACCGCGCCGTGGACGGCGGCGTCGAGGTCGGCGTCGTCGAAGACGACGAAGGGCGCCTTGCCGCCCAGCTCCAGGTGCAGGCGTTTGACGGTGGCGGTGGCGACCTCGGCGACGCGCCTGCCGACGGCGGTGGAGCCGGTGAAGGAGGTCATCGCCACGTCGGGGTGGCCGACGAGGTGCTCGCCGGCCTCCCGCCCGGTGCCGCTGACGATGTTGATCACGCCGTCGGGAATGCCCGCCCCGGTCGCCGCCCGGGCGAACATCAGGGAGGTCAGCGGGGTGATCTCGGCGGGCTTCAGCACGATGGTGTTGCCCGCGGCGATGGCCGGGAGGATCTTCCAGGCGGCCATCTGGAGGGGGTAGTTCCAGGGCGCGACCGACCCCACGACACCGATCGGCTCGCGGCGGACGTAGGAGGTGTGGTCGCCGGAGTACTCCCCCGCCGACTGGCCCTGCAGAAGGCGGGCGGCGCCGGCGAAGAAGGAGGCGTTGTCGACCGTGCCCGGCACATCGAACTCGCGGGTGAGCTTCAGCGGCTTCCCGCACTGCAGGGACTCGGCGCGGGCGAAGTCCTCGGCACGTTCGGCGAGCACCTCGGCGAACCGGTGCAGGGCGTCGGAACGCTCGCCCGGGGTGGCGCCGGCCCAGCCGGGGAAGGCCTCCCGGGCGGCGGCGACGGCCGCGTCGACGTCGTCCGCGCCGGCGAGCTCGTAGGTGAGGACATCCTCGCCGGTCGCCGGGTCGACGACGGTGTGCGTGCGCCCGGAGGTCCCCTTCGCCGGACGGCCCGCGATGTACTGGGCCCCGTCCGCGAAGCGGTCCTTCGCCGGGAACCGGTCCGGGGCGGCTGGGGCGGCGTTGGCCGGGTTGTGCATGTCGGCTCTCCTGGTCTCCCCCGTGGCGGTCTCCCCGTGCCGGGGGCCGGCGTGGCTCTGGCTCGATGTGAGTGCCGATCCTGGCAGAGCACTAGGCCTCCAACAAGTGATTCCGTTGTTGCCATTTGGTTACGCGACGGAATCTGTCGACCAGGTGTCGAGTCGCCACGGAAAAGGACAGACGGAGTGTCAGTGGTGCGTGCCAGACTCGCGTGCATGGAGAGGACCACGGGGGCGAGGACCACGGGGGAGCCCACCGAAGAGAGGACCACGGGGGCGACGGAGACCGTCGGCGGCAGGGAAGCCCTGATCGGGCGGGTCCGGGCGGGCGCGAGGGTCAAGTACCTCGTGTTCTGGGGACACCGGCCGCTCCCGGACGGCCGGATCGGGCCGAGCTGTCTGAGCCAGTGGTGGCCGTCACCGTTCACCGTGGCCGGGGTGGAGTACGCGACGGCCGAGCACTGGATGATGGCGGGCAAGGCCCGGCTCTTCGAGGACGCGAAGGCCGAGCGGCGGGTGCTGGCGGCCGCTCATCCCGCCGGGGCGAAGAAGGCGGGGCGGCTGGTGCGCGGCTTCGACGAGGCGGTGTGGGAGCGGGAGCGGTTCCGGATCGTCGTCGAGGGCAGCGTCCACAAGTTCGCCTCGGACCCGGCGCTGCGCGCGTTCCTGCTGGCCGGCGGGGGCAGGGTGCTGGTGGAGGCGAGTCCCGTGGACCGGGTGTGGGGCATCGGCCTGGCCCCGGACGACGAGGCGGCGACGGACCCGGAGCGGTGGCGGGGCGCGAACCTGCTGGGGTTCGCGCTGATGGCGGCACGGCAGAGGTTGCGCGAGAACGGCTGAAGGGGCGGCCCCGGAGGCTGCCCCGCTCCGTCAGCGGACCGCGGTGACCGACACCGATTCGTAGGTGCCGTAGTAGGGGTCGTCGTATTCCGACTCGTCGTTGACCGCGGCGATGATCGCGACCGCGATCAGAGCGGTCACGGCGACGCCCAGAATGATGCCGATGATGCCCATGACGAAACCGGCCTGCGCCTGACCGTGGTTGTTGGCCTCGCCGCGCTCCGCCCTCCGGCGTCCCTTGACACCGAAGACCACGGCGAGGGTGCCGAGTACCAGGGAGACCACGCCGTACATGCAGAACAGGGAGCAGGCGAGGATGCCCAGCACCATCGCCGCGGTGCCCATTCCGTTCTGCGGAGGCAGCGGAAGGCCGGGCCAGCCGTAGCTCTGGGGATAACCGGGGTAGCCGTACCCGCCGGGGGCGCCCGGGCCGCCCGGACCACCCGGACCGCCGGGCGCGACCGGCGGAGGCGGCACCCTGTCCGCGGGAGCGGCGAAGCCGGCGGGCGGCATCGATGTGCCGCCGGTCGGTATCCCCGTGACCGTCGCCTGGTCGTGCACGGACGGCGGCTGCCGCTGCCCGAACGGCGCGGCGTCGGCGGGCGGCCGGCCCGGCTCCCGCGGCTGCCCCGCGGCGGCGTGGCCCTTGGCCTGCGAGGGCCCGTCCTCGGGGGGCGCCCATGGGTTGTGCCCGCCGGCGGAGCCCTCACCCGGCTGTGCTGCGTCCGTCATGCTGTGTCCCCCTGGGTCGATCGTGCCCGTCATGGTACGGTCCCGGGCCGTCCGGCGTGAGACCGGCCTACGATGATCCCCGACCCACCGATCAGCCGATCACCCGCGTCCCGTCGGCCCGCGCCGGACCTGGGCGCCGCTTTGGGGAGGAACCCATGACCGAGCACCTCGTCGACCCCGACGTCCCCCGCGATCTGCACGCCTTCATCGCGGGGCTGCCGAAGGCCGAACTGCACGTCCACCACGTCGGCTCCGCCTCCCCGCGCATCGTCTCGGAGCTGGCCGCACGCCACCCCGACTCCAAGGTCCCCACCGACCCCGAGGCGCTGGTCGACTACTTCCAGTTCACGGACTTCGCGCACTTCATCGACGTGTACCTGTCCGTCGTCGACCTGATCCGCACCCCGGAGGACGTCCGGCTGCTGACGTACGAGGTGGCCCGGGACATGGCCCGGCAGCAGGTGCGGTACGCCGAGCTGACCATCACCCCGTACTCCTCCACCCGGCGGGGCATCGACGAGGGCGCCTTCATGGCGGCGATCGAGGACGCCCGCAAGGCGGCCGAGGCCGAGTTCGGGACCGTGCTGCGCTGGTGCTTCGACATCCCCGGCGAGGCAGGTCTGGAGTCCGCCGAGGAGACGACACGGCTCGCCACCGACGACCGGTCGCGCCCCGAGGGGCTGGTCTCCTTCGGGCTCGGCGGTCCCGAGATCGGGGTCGGCCGCCCGCAGTTCAAGCCGTACTTCGACCGGGCGATCGCCGCCGGGCTGCACTCGGTGCCGCACGCCGGCGAGACCACCGGCCCGCAGACGGTGTGGGACGCCCTCACCCACCTGCGCGCCGAGCGCATCGGGCACGGCACCAGCTCCGCCCAGGACCCAAAGCTGCTGGCGCACCTCGCCGAGCACCGCATCCCGCTGGAGGTGTGCCCGACCTCCAACATCGCCACCCGCGCGGTGCGCACCCTGGAGGAGCACCCGCTCAAGGAGTTCACGCGCGCCGGGGTCCTGGTGACCATCAACTCCGACGACCCGCCCATGTTCGGCACCGACCTCAACAACGAGTACGCCGTCGCCGCCCGGCTCCTCGGCCTCGACGAGCGCGGGCTCGCCGAGCTGGCGAAGAACGGGGTCGAGGCGTCGTTCCTGGACGCGCCCGGCAAGGCGCGGATCAGGGACGAGATCGACACGTACACCGCCGCCTGGCTCTCCTCCTGAGACGGGACGCACCATGACCTCCCCGCGCGACGTGACGGCCGTGGCCCACCGCGGCGATCCGTACCTGCACCGCGAGAACACGATCGACTCACTGCGCTCCGCCCTCGGCCGGGGCGCGGACGCGGTCGAGACCGACGTACGCCTCACCCGGGACGGCGTGCCCGTGCTGCTGCACGACGAGACGCTGAAGCGGCTCTGGCAGCGGGACCGGCCGCTGCGTTCCCTGTCGGCCCAGGAGGTGCGCGGGCTCACGGCCGGCCGGGTACCGACGCTCGCGGAGGCGCTGGCCGCGACCGAGGGCAGCCGGCTGATGCTCGACCTGCCGGGCGGACCGGGTGAGCGTGCGGTCGGGCGCGTGGTGGACGTCGTCCGCGAGTGCGGGGCGCGGGACCGCGTGTACTACTGCGCGGGCCCCGCCGCCATGCTCGCGGTGCGCGCGGCCGACCCGGCGGCCGAGATCGCGCTGACCTGGACCACGGCGGCCCCGCCCCGGCCCGCGCTGCTGGCGGCGGTACGGCCGCGCTGGCTCAACTACCGGTTCGGGCTGGTGGACCGGGCGCTGGCCGAGCGCGTCCACCGCGACGGCCACCTGCTCTCCGTCTGGACTCCCGACACCCGCCGCTCGATGCGCCGGCTGCTCGCCCTGGGCGTCGACTCGATCACGACGAACCGCATCGGCACGCTGTGCGCCCTGCGCGGCGACGGGCCCCTCCCGTAAGGGCGATCCCGTACAACTCCCCACGTAGGTAGGGGACTTCCCCCAGACCGGCTCCGGGCAAGGGACCCTCCTCACCGACGATCCGCCGGGGGACGCGGCACACAAGGATGATCAGCGATCCTTCCGCCGCAAACGCCCAACCCCTGGAGCAGTCGATGCGTGCCCGTACCCACTCCGTCCTTGCCGCCTCCGTCGTCCTGGCCCTGACCGTCGGCCCGCTGGCGGCCCCGGCGTTCGCCGCACCGACCGCCTCCGTCGCCGCCCACGCCACCGACCGGCCCAGCGACGGACTGGACAGGAAGGCACTGCGCGCCGCCATCGACGGGGTCCCGAACCAGCACGCCACGGCCGCCCTGGTGCGGGTCGGCAGCACCGACGGCGGCTGGCGTGGGAGCGCCGGCGTACGCGACCTGGCCAGTGGCCGGTCCGCACACCCCCACGCACGTTTCCGCGCCGGTTCGGTCACGAAGGTCGTCACCGCCGCCACCGTCCTGCGGCTCGCGGCCGAGGACAGGATCGACCTGGACGCACCGGCGCAGGGCTACCTCCCCGACCTGTTCACACCGGACTTCGAGGAGCCGATCAGCGTCCGGCAGCTGCTGAACCACACCAGCGGCATCCAGCCGGGCGACGGTCTCGGTGACGACTTCGCGGAGGTGTACGCGCACCGCTTCGACACGCTCACGCCGCAGCGGGTCGCGGCGTCGGCGATCGCGAAGGGACCGGAGTTCGACCCGGGGAAGCGGCAGCACTACCTGAACATCAACTACACGATCCTCGGCCTGCTGATCGAGAAGGTGACAGGGCGCGCGTACGCCGCCGAGGCCACGCGCCTGGTCCTGCGCCCGGCCGGCATGCACCACACGTACTTCCCGGGCACCGACCCCCGCATCCGCGGCCCGCACAACCGGGGCTACCAGACGGTGGAGCAGCCGGACGGGACGGTGAAGCTGGTCGACGTGACCGAGTGGAACCACGCGGACCGCTGGGCGGCCGGCGACATGATCTCGACCATGGCCGACCTGGAGCGGCTGCTCACGGAGCTGTTCGAGGGGCGGATCGTGCCGCAGCCGGAGTTGGAGGAGATGTTCACGACCCCGGCGGGCGTCCCGGACGCGGTCCGCAGCGCGGGACTGGAGAAGAAGGAGGTGGGCGGCGAGATCTTCTGGGGCAAGTCGGGTTCCCGCTACGGCTACAGCGCGCTCATCGGCGGCACCCGCGACCTGAGCCGCACCCTTGTCCACTCGGTCAACGCCACGGACGCCAAGAGCGCGGAGGCGAACCCGGTCATCGACGCGATCACCGTGGCCGCGCTGAGCTAGCCCCCGTCAGCCGGCGCGCCACCACGTGCGACACGACCGTCGCCGCGCCCGCCGGACCCAGCCCCCGGGCGAGGTCGCGGACCCGGGCGCGCAGCCGCGGACGAGCCCCGCCTGCGCGAGGTGGACCAGGCCGTGCGGCCCGAAGGCGTCGAGCGCGGTCCGGTACGCGGCCGGGCGGCCGGCCGTCGGCCGGCCGGACGGCGGCGGACGCGGAGGCCACGACCGCGGCCATCACCCCACCGGATTCACCACACCGGATTCACCACACCGGACTCGTCACACCGGCCAGTCCGCTAGACGCCCACTATCCCGTTCCACCGCTTCGCGAACTCCGACCGCTCCCCCGCCGCGATGTCCCGCGCGATCGCGAGCCGTTCACGCATCGCCGCGTCCGGGAAGATCAGCGGGTCCTCGGCCAGCGCGGCGGTCTCCTCGTCGTCGGAGGAGGCGAGCACGTCCCGCGCGGCGGGCACGGGGCAGACGTAGTTGACCCAGGCGGCCAGCTCGGCGGCGACCTCGGGCCGGTAGTAGTAGTCGATCAGACGCTCGGCGTTGGCCTTGTGGCGGGCCAGGTTGGGAATCATCAGGGACTCCGACCACAGCTCGGCGCCCTCCTCGGGGACGACGAACTCGATGTCCGGGTCGTCCGCCTGGAGCTGGATCACGTCACCGGAGTAGGCCTGGCAGGCCAGGACGTCCCCGCCGGCGAGGTCCTTGATGTAGTCGTTGCCGGTGAAGCGGCGGATCTGGCCCTTGTCGACCTGCCGCTCCACCAGGTCGCACATCGCGTGGAAGTCGTCCGCCGTCCAGTCGGTGATGTCCACGCCGTCGCCCTGCATCAGCAGCGCGAACGCCTCGTCCATGCCGGACAGCAGGGTCACCCGGCCCTTGAGGTCGCCCGCCCACAGCTCGGACACGTGCCGGATCTCCCGGCCGAGCCTGCGGCGGTTGTACGCGATGCCGGTGATGCCCGACTGCCAGGGCACGGTGAACCTCCGGCCCGGGTCGAAGGCGGGCGAACGCAGCAGCGGGTCGAGGTGCGCGGTGACGTTCGGCTGACGGGAGCGGTCCATCTCCTGCACCCAGCCGAGCCGGACGAAGCGCCCGCACATCCAGTCGCTGATGACGATCAGGTCGCGGTCGGTGGGCCGGTGGTTCATCAGGGACGGGCTGAGCTTGCCGAAGAACTCGTCGTTGTCGTTGATCTCCTCGATGTACTCGACGGAGACGCCCGACCGCTCCTCGAACGCCTCCAGCGTGGGCCGCCGGCTCGGACGCTCGTCGTCGGTGTCGATGTACAGCGGCCAGTTCGCCCAGGTCAGCCGTGGTTCGGTGGCGGACCGGTCCCTCGCGGCACGGTCACCCGGCGCGACGTACGCGGCCGGCACGCCGCAGCCCGCCAGCGCTCCGGCCGCGGCGGAGCCGCCCAGGCCGCGCAGCAGGGACCGACGGGAGAACGAGGGCGTCTTCCAGAGCAGGGGCATGGCCGCAGGATGCCGCGCCCGCGCCGCCGGGAACAATCGACGCTGCGTCGAGCGCGTTCGTCCAGCCCGGACACCCTGTCGACCGGGGCGGGCCGGCGCTTCACACGGCGCCGCCCCGGACGGAGTTCCCGTCCGGGGCGGCGCCGCCGGAATACGGCGTCCAGCAGGCGTCACACGTCCAGCGACGTCATCACGTGCTTGACCCGCGTGTAGTCGTCGAAGCCGTACGACGACAGGTCCTTGCCGTAACCGGACTTCTTGAAGCCGCCGTGCGGCATCTCGGCGACCAGCGGGATGTGGGTGTTGATCCACACGCAGCCGAAGTCCAGCTTCTTGGACATCCGCATGGCGCGGCCGTGGTCCTTGGTCCACACCGAGGAGGCCAGCGCGTACTCGACGCCGTTGGCCCACTCCACCGCCTGGTCCTCGTCGCGGAAGGACTGGACGGTGATGACCGGGCCGAAGACCTCCTTCTGCACGATCTCGTCGTCCTGCCTGAGGCCCGAGACGACGGTCGGGGCGTAGAAGTAGCCCTTCTCGCCGACCTGGTGGCCGCCCGCCTCGACCTTGGCGTGGGCGGGGAGGCGCTCGACGAACCCGGCGACCTGCTTGAGCTGGTTGGCGTTGTTGAGCGGTCCGTACAGCACGTCCTCGTCGTCCGGCTGACCGGTCTTGGTCTCGGCCGCCGCCTTCGCGAGCGCGCTCACGAACTCGTCGTGGATCGCCTCGTGGACGAGCACGCGGGTGGCCGCCGTGCAGTCCTGGCCGGCGTTGAAGAAGCCCGCGACCGAGATGTCCTCGACGGCCTTGGGGATGTCGGTGTCCTCGAAGACGACGACCGGCGCCTTGCCGCCCAGCTCCAGGTGGACCCGCTTGAGGTCCCTCGACGCCGACTCGGCGACCTGCATGCCGGCCCGCACGGAGCCGGTGATGGAGGCCATCGCCGGGGTGTGGTGCTCGACCATCAGCCGGCCGGTGTCGCGGTCGCCGCAGACGACGTTGAAGACGCCCTTGGGCACGATCGAGCCGATGATGTCGGCCATCAGGGTGGTGGAGGCCGGGGTCGTGTCCGAGGGCTTGAGGACGACCGTGTTGCCCGCGGCGAGCGCCGGGGCGAACTTCCACACGCCCATCATCATCGGGTAGTTCCACGGCGCGACCTGCGCGCAGACGCCGATCGGCTCGCGGCGGACCATGGAGGTCAGGCCCTCCATGTACTCACCGGCGCTGCGCCCCTCCAGCATCCGCGCCGCGCCCGCGAAGAAGCGGATCTGGTCGACCATCGGCGGGATCTCCTCGGAGCGGGTCAGGCCGATGGGCTTGCCCGTGTTCTCCACCTCGGCCGCGATCAGCTCCTCGGCCCGCTCCTCGAACGCGTCCGCGATCTTCAGCAGGGCCTTCTGCCGCTCGGCCGGGGTGGTGTCGCGCCAGGCCGGGAAGGCCGCGGCGGCGGCCGCCATGGCGGCGTCGACGTCCGCCTGACCGGACAGGGGGGCGGTCGCGTAGGCCTCGCCCGTGACGGGGTTGATCACCTCCGTGGTCCGTCCGTCGGCGGCGTCCCGGAACTCACCGTCGATGTAATTGCGCAGACGACGCAGCTCGGTGCTCACTGCCGGCCCTCCAAGTTCGGGTGTCCAGTAACTGAGACACCCACCCTAGACGGAGAGCTGACGTTTTCAACACCCCTGACCCCGGCTGGGTTGCGAAATCCGAAGCAGCGGGCCTTACATACGACGGATTTCATCGATCCAACCTTGCGAAACTGTCGATACGTCGTGCACAGTGAAGCCGTGGCCAGTCGAAGCGCAGACCAGAAGGACTCCCGCGAGTCCAGGAACGGCGGTCCCCAGTTGGACGCCGTCTCCCTCGCCATCATCGAGCAGCTCCAGGAGGACGGCCGCCGGCCGTACGCCGCCATCGGCAAGGCCGTGGGCCTGTCGGAGGCGGCCGTGCGACAGCGCGTCCAGAAGCTCCTCGACCAGGGCGTGATGCAGATCGTCGCCGTCACGGACCCGCTCACCGTGGGCTTCCGCCGGCAGGCGATGGTCGGCGTCCGCGTCGAGGGCGACGTGGAGTCCGTCGCCGACGCGGTGACGGCCATGTCCGAGTGCGAGTACGTGGTGATGACCGCGGGCTCCTTCGACCTGATGGTGGAGGTCGTCTGCGAGGACGACGACCACCTCCTGGACGTCATCAACAAACGCATCCGGGCCGTCCCCGGCGTGCGCTCCACCGAGAGCTTCGTCTACCTCAAGCTCAAGAAGCAGACCTATATGTGGGGAACCCGATAATCGTGAGCACCGACAAGGACCTCAGCAGGACCGCGTACGACCACCTGTGGATGCACTTCACCCGCATGTCGTCGTACGAGAACGCCCCCGTCCCCACCATCGTCCGCGGTGAGGGCACCCACATCTACGACGACAAGGGCAAGCGCTACCTCGACGGTCTCGCCGGCCTGTTCGTGGTCCAGGCCGGACACGGCCGCACGGAGCTCGCCGAGACCGCCTCCAAGCAGGCGCAGGAGCTCGCCTTCTTCCCGGTGTGGTCCTACGCCCACCCCAAGGCCGTGGAGCTGGCCGAGCGCCTCGCCAACGAGGCCCCCGGCGACCTCAACAAGGTCTTCTTCACCACCGGTGGCGGCGAGGCGGTCGAGACCGCCTGGAAGCTCGCCAAGCAGTACTTCAAGCTGACCGGCAAGCCGACCAAGTACAAGGTCATCTCCCGCGCGGTCGCCTACCACGGCACCCCGCAGGGCGCCCTGTCCATCACCGGCCTGCCCGCCCTGAAGGCCCCCTTCGAGCCGCTCGTGCCGGGCGCGCACAAGGTGCCGAACACCAACATCTACCGCGCCCCGCTCTTCGGCGACGACCCCGAGGCGTTCGGCCGCTGGGCCGCCGACCAGATCGAACAGCAGATCCTGTTCGAGGGCCCGGAGACCGTCGCGGCCGTCTTCCTGGAGCCCGTGCAGAACGCCGGCGGCTGCTTCCCGCCCCCGCCCGGCTACTTCCAGCGGGTGCGCGAGATATGCGACCAGTACGACGTGCTGCTCGTCTCGGACGAGGTCATCTGCGCCTTCGGCCGCCTGGGCACCACGTTCGCCTGCGACAAGTTCGGCTACGTCCCGGACATGATCACCTGCGCCAAGGGCATGACCTCGGGCTACTCCCCGATCGGCGCGTGCGTCATCTCCGACCGCCTGGCCGAGCCGTTCTACAAGGGCGACAACACCTTCCTGCACGGCTACACCTTCGGCGGCCACCCGGTCTCCGCCGCGGTGGGTATCGCCAACCTCGACCTGTTCGAGCGCGAGGGACTCAACCAGCACGTGCTCGACAACGAGGGCGCCTTCCGCGCCACCCTGGAGAAGCTGCACGACCTGCCGATCGTCGGCGACGTCCGCGGCAACGGCTTCTTCTACGGCATCGAACTGGTCAAGGACAAGGCCACCAAGGAGTCCTTCAACGACGAGGAGACCGAGCGCGTCCTGTACGGCTTCCTCTCCAAGAAGCTCTTCGAGAACGGCCTGTACTGCCGTGCCGACGACCGCGGCGACCCGGTCATCCAGCTCGCCCCGCCGCTGATCTCCAACCAGGAGACCTTCGACGAGATCGAGCAGATCCTGCGCGCCACGCTGACGGAGGCGTGGACGAAGCTCTGATCTGGTCCAGGCGTACTTCGATCATCCGTCTGGATGATCATCACCGGCCCCGGTGCCGTCCGTTCGAGTGGGAACGGCGGCCCGGGGCCGCGTGCTGTACGGCTTCCTCCGTGCGGACTCCTTACGGTGCCCTGTGACCGATCGGCCCCTTCTTCGTTCCCCCGGAAGGGGGACGTGACCGGGGAAACACGGATCAGAACCGAGGTGTACGCCCATGGAGGCTCCGCCGGACCACGACGTGCTCCGGGCCCACGCCCTGCACTTCCAGCACCACGACGGCTCCCCCGCGCTGCAAGGCGTGTCGCTCGGTGTCCGCGAGGGCGAGATCCTCGCCGTGAGCGGCCCGCGCGGCAGCGGCAAGACCACGCTGCTGCGGTGTCTGTCCGGCCTGGTCCGGCCACAGGACGGCGAGGTGTGGTTCGGCAACGTGCCGGTGCACACCATGGGCCCGCTCCGCCGCGAGCGACTGCGCCGCGACCGCTTCGGCTGGATCGACCCCGCCCCCGCGCTCGTCCCGGAGCTCAACACCTGGGAGAACGCCGCCCTCCCCCTCATGCTGCGCGGCGTCGGCCGGCGCCGGGCCAAGACCGCCGCGCTGGAGTGGCTGGAGCGCCTCGACGTCGGCGACAAGGCCCGTCGGCGCCCGGACGAACTCCAGCAGGCCGAGCGGCAGCGCGTCTGCATCGCCCGCGCGCTCGCCGTCGCCCCCGCGGTCCTCTTCGCCGACGAGCCGACGGCCCCCCTGCACCGCGCCGACCGCGCCCAGGTCCTGCGGACGCTCACCACGGCGGCCCGCTCGCACGGCATCACCGTCCTCCTCGCGACGCACGACGCGCGGACCGCCGCCCTCGCGGACCGCACGGTGGCGCTGCTGGACGGACGGCGGGTGCGGACCGTGCACCTCCCCCCGGTCACCGAGACCGCGGTGGCCACGGAAGCCACGGGGACCCCCGGAACGGAAGGCCGGTCGGCGTGCTCGCTCTCCGCCTGACCCGCGTCGCCCGCCTCGCCGTCCAGCTGCGCCGTCTGCTGGTCGCGGTGGCCTCGGCGGGCACGGGCTTCCTGCTGCTGTGCGCCCTCGGCCACGCGATGACCCACCAGGACACACCCGGCGGCTCCGCCCTCCGCCTGGCCTGGTGCGCGGCTCCGCTGGCCGCCACCGTGTACCTCGCCGTCGCCGTGGCCCGCACCGATCCCGGCTCCCGGCCCCGCCCGGGACTCTCGGCGATCGGCCTGGGCCCCGGCCGGCTGATGGCCGTCTCGGCGACGACCACGGCCCTGTCCGGCGCGCTCGGCTCGGCGGCGGCCCTGCTCGTCTTCCTGCACCTGCGCGGCGACCTGACGGGCCTGCCCTTCGACGGTGCCGCGGCCGACGCCCTGGCCGTCGGCCGTCCCCTCCCCGTCCCGGCGGCGCTGACCCTGCTGACCTTGGTACCGGCCGCGGGGGGGCGGGGGGGGGGGGGGGGGGGGGGCCCCCCCCCCCCCCCCCCCCCCCCCCCCCCCCCCCCGCGCCCCGTCCACCGGCTCGCGCGGCTACGGCCGCTTCGGCGCGTACGGCTGGGGCAAGGCCCGCGAGACCTTCGGTGCGTACGGCCGCTTCGGCGCCCGCCTCGCACCGGCGACGGCGGGCGGCGGAGCCACTCGGCCGACCCGGCCCGCCGACATGAGCGCCGACACGAGCGCGGACATGACCGCCACCCCCGTCACGCCCAGCGCGCCCAGCGCGCCCGTCCGTGCCGCCGGGGCCGCGCACGTGGACGCCGCACCGGCGGACGCGCCGGGAGACACCCTGCGAGCGCGGGCCGACGTCACCCCCGCCCCGGCCACGGCGGACCTCCCGCAGCCGACGCCGGACGCCGTACCCGCCCCCACGACCCCGGCCGGGACCGGGGCCGGGGCCGGGACCGACGCTCCCCGTCCCCAGAACACCACCGCCCTCCCCTGGGGCATCGCCGTGCTCACCGCGGGCCTCGCCGTCGAGACGTACGCCGGCAACAGCGCCTCCCTCGCCCCCGACACCACCCCTTCCGCCGGCGTCCTCGTCGGCTGGGCCGTCACCGCCCTGGGCCTCGCCCTGGCCGGCCCCGGCCTCACCCATCTCTGCGGCCGCCTGCTCCAGGCGGCCCGCCCCGGCGCCCTGCGTCTTTTGGCCGGCCGAGTGCTCATGGAGGAGTCGCGCCGCATCGGCCGCCCCCTCGGCGTCGTCTGCGCCGTGGCCTCGGCGGCCTACGTCGCCGCCACCCTGTACGACGGCGACGGACCGGCCTTCGGCCCGCTCAGCACCCTCGGCGCCCTGCTCGTGGCCGGCTGCACGGTGGCCACCCTGCTCACCGCGGCCGTCGAGGCCAAACACGCCCGCACCGACACCACCGACGCCCTGCTGCGGCTGGGGGCGCCCCCCGCGACCCTGCGCGCCGCCGCGGCGGTCCGCGGCGGCGCCCTGCTCGCCCTGTTCGGCCCGCTGACCCTGATCGTCGCGGGGCTGGCATCGCTGCCGCTGGCCCGCTGAGCGCCGCGGCGGCCACCGCGCTGCCCCGCCTCCGCGCTGCCCCTGCCCTGCCCCTGCCCTGCCCCTGCGCTGCCGGTAAAAGTTTCTCGAAGAAATCCGCGAACCAGCGATGAGTTTCGCGAGCCCGTCGCGTCTAGCCCTTCGAACGGCATGACCACAGCAGGACACCGACGGGAGAGGCCCCCATGTACCAGCAGATGATCTTCGTGAACCTGGCCACCGGCAACCTGGACGCCTCGAAGAAGTTCTTCACCGAGCTCGGTTACGAGATCAACGCCCAGTTCAGCGACGACACCACCGCCTCGATCCCGCTGAGCGAGGCCATCGTGGTGATGGTGCACACGCCGGAGAAGTACCGGCAGTTCACGAAGAAGGAGATCGTGGACTCGACGAAGTCCAGCGAGGTGCTGATCGCGCTGAGCGCCGAGAGCCGCGAGAAGGTCGACGAGCTGGTGGAGAAGGCGGTCGCCGCCGGCGGCTCGGTCTCCGGCGAGACCCAGGACCACGGCTTCATGTACGGCCGCGCCTTCGACGACCTCGACGGCCACACCTTCGAGGTCGTGTGGATGGACCCGGCGGCGGTCGAGGGCTGAGCAGGACACGCGCCACAGCATGGGCGGGTGGATCCCACACCCGCCCAGCCCGGGTCCCGGCCACAGGCACAGCTCCCGGCCGGTGGACGGATGGCGGGCGCAGAGGCCGAGAAGGTCTTGAACGGGTCGGGCGGCAGACGCTGAAACGTCACGGCGGTTAATAACACGGCAAAGCCAACGCCCTTGACCGGCATATGCGTTGACACTGCTTATGCACCGCTTATAGACCAGTGAGGCTCGTAGGTGTGCTGATGCCACGTCATTCACGCGTCAGCACCCTCTTCACCCCCCGCATCTGCGCTCCCGTAAAGGACAAACGTGGCAGTCCTGTCCATAATCAGTCGTACGGCATCACGTCGCGGCGTCCGCGCCCTCGGCGTCGCCTCCGCCTCGGTGGCCCTGGCCCTCGGCGCCGCCGGCAGCGCCCTCGCCTGCGACATCAGCGAGTTCTCCGCCGCCGCCGAGTGCGAGGGCGACAAGGGTGTCATCACCGTCACCGACGTGGACCCCGCCGGCATCCCCGCCACCGTCACCGTGTACCTGCAGAACAACGGTGCCGACGCCGAGAAGATCGGCGAGCAGGTGGTCAAGGGCTCGCGCGAAGGCAGCACCATCACCTTCCCCGCGGACTGGAAGCCGAACGCCGAGTACCGCGTCCACGTCAAGGCCGACAGCTACGTCGACGAGGACATCAAGCCGAACCTCGTGACCCCGTCGACCCCCTGCGAGACGGAGGACACCCCGGCCCCGACCCCGTCGGAGAGCTCCTCCTCCCCGGCCGAGGAGACCGAGACGCCCGCACCGGCGCCCTCCACGTCGGCACCGTCCACGTCAACGCCGTCGGCGAGCGAGAGCACCGCACCGGCGGCCGTGCCGAGCAACGCCCCCTCCCCGGCGGCCGGTGAGTCCAACCTCGCCGAGACCGGCGCCAACTCGAACACCGGCATGATCGTCGGCATCGCGGCGGCCCTGGTCGCCCTCGGTGGCGCCGCGGTCTTCTTCGGCCTGCGCCGCCGCGGAGCGAACAGCGACCGCTGACGCCCCGCACACCGGCGCCCGGTCAACGGCGGTGGGGGGGGGGGGGCCCCCCCCCCGCCCCCCCCCCCCCCCGGGCGGGCGCGGGCGGGGGGGGGGGGGGGGCGGGCGGCGGCAGGAAGAGACGAGGTAGACCACGACGAGCGGGGGCG
>NZ_JBIRNE010000014.1:127592-217303 GCF_044331465.1 Streptomyces sp. NPDC017225
GGGCCGGGGTTTTTTGGGGGGGGGGCGGCGCGGGGGCCACCCCCCCCGCCCCCCCCCCCCCCCCGGCGGCCGCCCCCGGGGGGGGGGGCCCCCCCCCCCCCGGGGGGCCGCCCCACCACCGCGTCGTGGTCTCCTCGCGTCCTCTCGGGTCAGCCGAACGTCGCCTTCTCCAGCCAGAGTTCCAGCAGCTCGCGGTCGCCGAGCACCTGGAGTCCGGGGGCGTCCGGCGGAAGCCTGCGGTAGAAGGCCAGTAGCACGTCCGTGAGCGGCCCGCGCAGTGCCACGGTCGCCTTCTCGTGGCCGCGGCGCCAGATGACGCCGTCCTCCGGAAGCTCGACCAGCCACTCCGCGTTCAGGTCGGCCGCGGTGTCCGTGGCGTGCAGGTGGATACTCCGGCCCGGCGCCCGCAGTTCCCTCGTCGGCCCGTCCGGAAGGACCCGCTGCACGAACCGCACGATGTCCAGCCACTCGTCGATCGCGTCCGCCGCCACGTCGGCCGCGACGGCTTCGAAGGGCCGGTCCGCCGCGAGTGCCGCGTCCGCCCCGTGGACGACGAGTTCGTGGGTCGTCCGGCGGGCCCAGAAGCCCGCGGTGTGGTTCCCGGACCACGACCACGCCCGCCCGTCCGGCCCGGCCTCGCGCAGCGCGCGCACGACCGCCTCGCCGGACTCCCCCAGCCATGCCTCCAGCGCGGCCGCGTCCCCCCGCGTCCCGGGTCCTTCCGAGCCCGGCGCCCGGTCCAACGGGAC
Organism: Streptomyces sp. NPDC017225; assembly: GCF_044331465.1. Taxonomy (NCBI): domain Bacteria; kingdom Bacillati; phylum Actinomycetota; class Actinomycetes; order Kitasatosporales; family Streptomycetaceae; genus Streptomyces; species Streptomyces sp. NPDC017225. Next base: position 128,342 of record NZ_JBIRNE010000014.1, read on the forward strand.
CTCCTCCCCGGCACGGGTGCGGACGATCAGTTCCGTCCAGCGCAGGGCCCGGCCGACGTGCCGCACCAGGTCCTCCAGGGTCCACTCCGGGCAGGTCGGCACGGTGGCGGACAGGTCGGCGCCGGAGGACAGCACGGACCCGAACCGGGCTACCTGACAGGCGATCTCGTCGCAGTAGCGGTCATGGGCGAGGAGTGTCATGCCCGTCACCCTACGAGCGGGACGATCCCTGGAGCACGGCGATTTCCGCCGCGTCGAACTCCACCCCGACGGCGTCCCCGACCTCCGGCGCCGCCCGCAGCGCGCACGCCGCCTCCAGGCGCGGCGCGTGCTCGGGCTGGAGGTGGACGGCGACGTGGGTGCCCCGGAAGGTGCGGGCGGTGACCGTGCAGCGCAGGCCCTCGTCGGCGGGCACCAGCCGGACCCCGGCGGGCCGTACGAGCAGGGCGTGCGTGCCCTGCGGGGCGTCGTCGGGGACCGGCACCTTGCCCCACGGGGTGTCCGCGGCCTGCCCGGCGACGGTCGCCTCGACGACGTTGTCGAAGCCGAGGAAGCGGGCCACGAAGGCGTCGACCGGCCGCTGCCACACCTCGAGCGGTGTCCCCGACTGGGCGATCCGCCCGTCCCGCATCACGACGACCCGGTCGGCGAGCGCGAAGGCCTCGCCCTGGTCGTGGGTCACGGCGAGCACGGTGGTGCCCAGTCGCCCGAACAGCTCCCGCAGCTCCACCACGAGCCGCTCCCGCAGCGAGCGGTCGAGCTGCCCCAGCGGCTCGTCCAGCATCAGCAGCCGGGGCCGGGGCGCGAGGGCGCGAGCCAGCGCCACCCGTTGCTGCTCACCGCCGGAGAGCGCGGCGACGGACCGGTGAGCGGCACCCGGCAGCCCGACCAGTTCCAGCAACTCCCCGACCCGATCACGCTGTTCGGTACGGGACGCGCCACGCATCCGCGGCCCGAAAGCGATGTTTCCGGCCACGTCCCGCTGCGGGAAGAGCTGGTGGTCCTGGAACATCAGCCCGACCTCGCGCTTGTGCGCGGGCACCCCGGACTGGTCCCGTCCGTCCAGCGTCACCCGTCCGGCGTCCAGCGGCTGGAGCCCGGCGACCGCCCGCAACAGGGTCGACTTGCCGCTGCCGCTGGGTCCGAGCACGCACACCACCTCGTGCTGGGCGACACCGAGGTCGACGGCGTCGAGCACGGCCCGCCCGCCGAAACGGACGGTCGCGCCCTCAAGGCTCAGCAGCATTCCCAGCACTCCCGCACTTCCAGAAACTCCCGCATCCCTAGAACTCCCCGCTCCGGTCGGTCCGCAGCCGCTCCAGCACCACCAGGGCCACCGCGCACACCAGCATCAGAATCGTCGAAAGGGCCATGGCCTGGCCGTAGTTCATGTCACCGGGCCGCCCCAGCAGCCGCGCCACGGCCACCGGCAGCGTCGGGTTGTCGGGCCGCGCGATGAACACGGTCGCCCCGAACTCCCCGAGCGACACCGCGAAGGCGAACCCGGCCGCGACCAGCAGCGCCCGCCGCACCATCGGCAGGTCGACCTCCCGCCACACCCGCCACGGCGACGCCCCGAGCACGGACGCCGCCTCCCGCAGCCGTGCGTCCACCGCCCGCAGCACCGGCAGCATGGTCCGTACGACGAAGGGGACGCCGACCAGCGCCTGCGCGAGCGGCACCAGGAACCAGGACGACCGGAGGTCCAGCGGGGGTTCGTCCAGCGCGATCAGGAACCCGAAGCCGACGGTCACCGCGGACACCCCGAGCGGCAGCATCAGCAGCGCGTCGAAGCCGCGTACGAAGCGGCCCGCGTCGCGGCGGGTGAGCGCGGTGGCGGCCAGCGCGCCGATCACCACGGCGATGGCGGTGGCGGCGGCAGCGTACTGGAGGGAGTTGCCGATCGCCTCGATGGGCGGGACGAGGAAGGTGCCGCCGTCCTCGCGGGTCAGCGCCCGGTAGTAGCCGAAGCCGGGTGCGCCCAGCGACCGCTCGACCAGCACGGCGAGCGGCAGCACCAGTAGCACGGCGATGGTGACCAGGACCCCGGCCAGCAGGGCCCACTGCCCCGTCCCGCGCGGCCGGCGCGCGGTCGCGGCCGCGTCCACCAGCCTCAGGGCCGTCTCCCGCCGCCGAACCGTCCAGGCGTGCACGGCGAGGACGGCGGCCACCGCGGCGAACTGGATCAGCGTCAGCACGGCGGCCGTGGACAGATCGAAGATCTGGGAGGTCTGCCGGTAGATCTCCACCTCCAGGGTGGAGAAGGCCGGTCCGCCGAGGATCTGGACCACGCCGAAGGAGGTGAAGGTGAACAGGAACACCATCAGCGCGGCGGCGGCCACGGCCGGTGCGAGCGCGGGCAGTGTCACCTGCCGCCAGGCTCTCAGCCGCGAGGCGCCGAGCATCCGCGCGGCCTCCTCCTGCCGCGGGTCGAGTTGCGACCAGAGGCCGCCGACGGTGCGTACGACGACGGCGTAGTTGAAGAAGACGTGCGCGAGCAGGATCGCCCACACGGTGGTGTCCAGCCGTACGCCCCACAGCTCGTCGAGCAGTCCGCCACGCCCCACCAGCGCCAGGAAGGCCGTACCGACGACGACCGTCGGCAGCACGAACGGCACGGTCACCACCGCCCGCAGCACCTGCTTGCCGGGGAAGTCGAAGCGGGCGAGGACGTAGGCACCCGGCAGGGCGATCAGCAGGGTGAGCGCGGTGGAGGCCAGCGCCTGCCAGGTGGTGAACCACAGCACGTGCCGCACGTCGGACTGCGCGAGCACCTCCCCGATCCGCCCGAACCGCCAGGTGCCGTCGATCTCCAGTCCGCGCGCGACGATCGCGGCGACGGGGTAGGCGAAGAACACCGCGAAGAACGCGACGGGCACGGCCATCAGGGCCAGCCGCGCCGCGTTCCCCGTGCGTCGCCGGCGCCCGGCTACTTGAGTACGAGTGAGGTCCACGACTTGACCCACTGGTCGCGGTTGTCGGCGATCTTCGCCGGGTCCATGGTCCGCGGGTCCTCGGCCTGCGGCCCGAACTTCCGGAACGCCTCGGGGATCTCCGCGCCCTCCCGCACCGGGTAGACGAACATGTTCAGCGGCATGTCGTCCTGGAACTCCTTGCCGAGCAGGAAGTCGAGGAGTGCCTTGCCGCCCTCGGGGTTCCCGGCGTTGCTCAGCAGACCCGCGTACTCGACCTGGCGGAAGCAGGTGCCGGTGGCGACACCCGTCGGCGCCGTGGCCGGCTGCGGATCGGCGTAGATGACCTCGGCGGGCGGGGACGAGGCGTAGGAGACGACGAGCGGGCGGTCGCCCTTGGCCTTCTTGCCGCCGGACGAGCCGGAGAACTCCTCGTTGTAGGCCTGCTCCCAGCTGTCGACGACCTTGACGCCGTTCGCCTTCAGCTTCTTCCAGTAGTCCTGCCAGCCCTCGTCGCCGTACTCGGCGGCGGTGCCGAGCAGGAAGCCGAGGCCGGGCGAGGAACTGCCCGCGTTCTCGGTGACGAGCAGGTCCTCGTACTCGGGCTCGACCAGGTCGTCGAAGGAGTCCGGCGGGGTCAGCCCGTGCTCGCTGAAGTACGCCTTGTCGTAGTTGACGCAGACGTCGCCGGTGGTGACGGGGGTGACCCGGTGCTCGTCCTGGTCGGCCCGGTACTCGGGGAGGACCAGGTCGGAGCCCTTCGCCTCGTACGGCTGGAACAGCCCGTTGTCGAGGGCGCGGGAGAGCAGTGTGTTGTCGACGCCGAAGAAGACGTCGCCCTGCGGGTTGTCCTTGGTGAGGACCGCCTTGTTGACGGCCTGCCCGGCGTCGCCGTCCTCCAGGACCTGGACCTTGTAGCCGGAGCTCTGCTCGAAGGCGGCGATGACGTCCTTCGACACGGCCCACGAGTTGTGGCTGACCAGGGTCACGGTCTCGGAGTCGCCGGCGCCCCGGCTGTCGCCGCCGGACGACGATCCGCACGCGGACAGGCCGGCGACCATGCCGAGGCCGACGGCCAGGACGGTGGCCTTCTTGGTGATGCTCACTGAATTCCTCCTGGGAGACCAGGAGAAGACGCGGCCCCGCCCGGGACCCCTGGCGAGGGTCCCGGGCAGGGCGCAACAGCTCGAGTGGTGACCGATCTCCCTACCCAGAATGACCTGGGCCAGGTTCGGAGGGTCTGCGGCCCGGTGCCGCACTCTCAGCGCTGTGGCGCTCCCCTGTCGGAATATGAAGATGTGGTTCTGTATGACGTACGCAGCTGTCGTACGACGAGGTGCTGACGTCGGTCAGGTTACCGCTCGCTCGCGGCGAGCTGACCACACGCCCCGTCGATCTCCTGCCCACGGGTGTCCCGGATCGTCACCGGCACACCATGCGCCGCGATCGCCTCCACGAACGCCTTCTCGTCCTCGGGCCGCGACGCGGTCCACTTCGAGCCCGGCGTGGGGTTGAGCGGGATGAGGTTGACGTGCACGGGCCTGCCCTTGAGCAGCCGCCCGAGCCGGTCGCCACGCCACGCCTGGTCGTTGATGTCCCGGATCAGCGCGTACTCGATCGACAGCCGGCGTCCGGACGTGGCCGCGTACTCGAACCCGGCGTCCAGCACCTCACGCACCTTCCAGCGCGTGTTGACGGGGACGAGGGTGTCGCGCAGCTCGTCGTCGGGCGCGTGCAGCGAGATGGCGAGGCGGCACTTGAATCCCTCGCCGGTGAAGCGGTGGATGGCCGGGACGAGACCGACGGTGGAGACGGTGATGCCGCGCTGGGAGAGGCCCAGCCCGTCGGGCTCGGGGTCGGTGAGGCGGCGGATGGAACCGACGACCCGGTTGTAGTTGGCGAGGGGCTCGCCCATGCCCATGAACACGATGTTGCTGAGCCGGGCCGGTCCCCCCGGGACCTCGCCGTCCCTGAGCGCCCGCATGCCGTCCACGATCTGGTGCACGATCTCGGCCGTCGACAGGTTCCGGTCCAGGCCGGCCTGTCCGGTGGCGCAGAACGGGCAGTTCATGCCGCAGCCGGCCTGGGAGCTGATGCACATGGTCACCCGGTCCGGGTAACGCATGAGGACGGACTCGACGAGCGTCCCGTCGAACAGCTTCCACAGCGTCTTGCGCGTGGTGCCCTGGTCGGTCGACAGATGCCGCACGACCGTCATCAGCTCGGGCAGCAGCGCCTCCTGGAGGCCCTGGCGCGCGCCGGCCGGGATGTCGGTCCACTGCTGGGGGTCGTGCGCGTACCGCGCGAAGTAGTGCTGCGAGAGCTGCTTGGCGCGGAACGGCTTCTCGCCGATCGCGGCGACGGCCTCCTTGCGCTCCGCGGGCGTGAGGTCGGCGAGGTGCCGAGGCGGCCGCTTCGCTGCGCGGGGCGCGACGAAGGTGAGCTCACCTGGGGCGGGACGGGCCACGGTTGGACAACTCCTCATGACGACGGGCCTGTGGCGAATCCCCGCTCACGCGGGGACGACGGCAGAGCCATGCCGAAGCCAGGAGACCTCACCGGACAACCCCCGCGTGGGCGGGGAAACACGAAAGGGCCCGCGACCGTGCGGGCCCTTCCAGACTACCTGAACGCTGTCAACCCGATCCGACGAAGATCACCAGCAGCAGCCACACCACCGGCGCCGTGGGCAGCAGCGAGTCCAGGCGGTCCATGATGCCGCCGTGGCCCGGGAGCAGCGTGCCCATGTCCTTGATGCCGAGGTCCCGCTTGATCATGGACTCGCCGAGGTCGCCCAGCGTGGCGCTGACGGCGACGACGAGGCCGAGCAGCAGGCCCTGCCACCAGGTGCCGCCGTCGATCAGGAACTGCATGCACAGCGCGCCCGCCACCATCGCGAACGCGACCGCGCCGAGCAGGCCCTCCCGGGTCTTGCCGGGGCTGATGCGCGGGGCGAGCTTGGTCCTGCCGAAGCGCCAGCCGACGGCGTAGGCGCCGGTGTCGCTGACGACCGTCAGTATCAGGAAGACGAGGACACGCCATGCGCCGTCGTCCGCCATGAGCATCATCGCGACGAACGTGGCCAGGAAGGGCACGTAGAACGCCGCGAAGAGGCCTGCCGTGACGTCCCTGAGGTAGCCCTCCGGCGGCTCGGTCATCCGCCATACGAGGACCGCGAGTGCCGTGAGCGCCATGGCGACCCACGCGCCCTCGGAGCCCCGGACGTACCCGGCGACCACCATCGCCGCGCCGCCGATCGCGAGCGGCACGAGGGGTGCCTTGATGCCCTTGCGCTCCTGGAGCCGCTTGGTCAGCTCCCACAGGCCCACCACGACGGCGACCACGATCACGCCGACGAAGACGGCCTTGACGACGAACAGCGACGCCACGATCACGGCGGCCAGTCCGAGGCCGACCCCTATCGCGGCACCCAGGTCACGCCCCGCGGTCTTCTTCTGCGGCTGCGGCTGCGGCTGCGCCGGCTGGGGGGCGTCGGGCATGGGCTCCGGATTCTGCGGCACCGCCGCATACGGCCGCGCCGACGGATTCTCACCGCGGTACGCGTCGTCGCGCGGCGGCTCGTCTCGGAACAGGGGACCGCTCAGCCGAGCGGTCCCCTGGTCGTCGTCCTGGTCTCCGCCGTGTTCAGGTACGCCGGGCACGATGGGCATGGGGCGAGTCTGCTGCGCGTAGTGCGCGTCGTACGTGGGACCCGCCGGGGCAGCGCCCCGGACAGGTCCCTGGTCGGACGGCCCCCAGTACCCGGCTTGTGGCGGCGGCGCTCCCCAGGAAGAGTCGTTCATCAGACCTCGAGCAGCTCCGCTTCCTTGTGCTTCAGGAGCTCGTCCACCTGGGCGACGTACTTGGCGGTGGTGTCGTCGAGTTCCTTCTCCGCGCGGCGGCCCTCGTCCTCGCCGACGTCGCCGTCCTTGACCATCTTGTCGATGGTGTCCTTGGCCTTGCGGCGCACGGAGCGGATGGAGACCTTGGCGTCCTCGGCCTTGCTCTTGGCGACCTTGATGTAGTCGCGGCGGCGCTCCTCGGTGAGCTCGGGGAACACCACCCGGATGATGTTTCCGTCGTTGCTCGGGTTGACGCCCAGGTCGGAGTCGCGGATCGCCTGTTCGATGTTGCGCAGGGCGCTCTTGTCGAAGGGGGTCACCACGGCCATGCGCGGCTCGGGCACGGAGAACGAGGCCAGCTGGTTGATCGGCGTCAGCGCGCCGTAGTAGTCGGCCACGATCTTGTTGAACATCGCCGGGTGCGCACGGCCGGTGCGGATCGCGGCGAAGTCCTCCTTGGCGACCACGACGGCCTTCTCCATCTTCTCCTCGGCCTCGAGGAGGGTCTCTTCGATCACCACTTGCTCCTGCGTGTCTTGAGTAGGCCCGGCTGCGGTTCCCTGTCGGGGCGGCGGCCGGCTGCGTCGCGTTCTTCCTGCACGGTTCCCGACCGTCGGGACATTGTCCATCCCCCGGCCCGGCCCCGTCCCGTCCGTCCCCCGGACAGGTGGCGTCCGCGGACGGGGGGTGGTTCGCCGGTCAGTCCCGGCTGCTTTGGTCACCCACAAGCGTGCCGATCTTCTCACCCTTGACGGCGCGGGCGATATTGCCCTCCTTCAGGAGCTCGAAGACCACGATCGGGAGGCTGTTGTCGCGGCAGAGCGTGACGGCCGTGGCGTCGGCGACCTTCAGGTCGCGGGTGATGACCTCGCCGTAGCCGAGCGCGTCGAACTTCACGGCGTCGGGGTTGGTCTTCGGGTCGGAGTCGTAGACCCCGTCCACGCCGTTCTTGCCCATGAGCAGGGCCTCGGCGTCGATCTCGAGAGCGCGCTGGGCGGCGGTGGTGTCGGTGGAGAAGTAGGGCATGCCCATGCCGGCGCCGAAGATGACCACGCGGCCCTTCTCCAGGTGACGCACGGCGCGCAGCGGGATGTACGGCTCGGCGACCTGGCCCATGGTGATGGCGGTCTGCACGCGGCAGTCGACGCCCTCCTTCTCCAGGAAGTCCTGGAGGGCCAGGCAGTTCATCACGGTGCCGAGCATGCCCATGTAGTCGGAGCGGGCGCGGTCCATGCCGCGTACCTGCAGCTCGGCGCCACGGAAGAAGTTGCCGCCGCCGATGACGATCGCGACCTGCGCGCCGTCCCGGACGACAGCCGCGATCTCGCGGGCGATGGCGTGCACCACGTCGGGGTCGACGCCCAGGCCCCCACCGCCGGAGAAGGCCTCTCCGGACAGCTTCAGCATGAAACGGCCGCGTACTTTGCCGTCGTCGCTCTTCTCGGCCTTGGTGGTGGTCATGGAGATCTCGCCTCTTTTACGTGGGTCACACACGAAGAAGGCCACTGCCGGTGGGGCGTGATTCGCATCCCATACGCGGCAATGGCCTCCTCGTCAGATCTGCTGTCGCCCGGCGCCACACGCGCGTACCCGAAGGCGTACGCGAACGGCGCCGACGACTGCTGTCGACCCTACCGGGGTCGCACGTCCGTCGCGGTACGGACTCAGATGCCGACCTTGATGCGCGAGAAGCGCTTCAGGGAGACACCGGCCTCGTCCAGAACCTTCTGGACGGACTTCTTGTTGTCGAGCGCGTAGGGCTGGCCCAGCAGCGTGGCGTCCTTGAAGAAGCCGTTGAGGCGACCCTCGACGATCTTCGGCAGGGCGGCCTCGGGCTTGCCCTCGGCGCGGGTGGTCTCCTCGGCGACGCGACGCTCGGACTCGACGACCTCGGCCGGGACGTCCTCCTTGGAGAGGTACTTCGGCGCGAAGGCGGCGATGTGCTGGGCGACGCCCTTGGCGATCTCGGCGTTCGGCTTGTCCAGCTCGACGAGGACACCGATCTGCGGGGGCAGGTCGGGCATCGTGCGGTGCATGTACGCGGTCACGAAGCCGCCGGAGAACTGCGCGAAGCGGTCCAGGACGATCTTCTCGCCGAGGTTGGCGTTGGCCTCGTCCACGAACGCCTGGACGGTCTTGCCGGGCTCGATCTCGGAGGCGAGCAGCGCCTCGAGGTCGGCCGGGGCGGCCTTGGCGACGTGCTCGGCGATGGCCTTGGCGACGTTCTGGAACTTGTCGCCCTTGGCGACGAAGTCCGTCTCGCACTTCAGCTCGACGAGGACACCGGAGGTGTTGTCGTCGGCGATGATCGAGACGACGGCGCCGTTCTCGGCAGAGCGGCCCTCGCGCTTGGCGACGCCCTTCTGACCCTTGATGCGGAGCGCCTCGACGGCCTTCTCGACGCTGCCCTCGGCCTCGTCCAGTGCCTTCTTGCAGTCCATCATGCCGGCGCCGGTGAGCTCACGAAGCTTCTTGACGTCGGCGGCGGTGTAGTTCGCCATGAGTCTGTGAATCTTTCTGGAAGTGTGGAAGATCGAAGATCTGCGGGATCACGGACCTGCGCGTGGAGCTGCGGGTCCATGACCTTCCACCGACCTACGGGTGGACGGCGGGAGCGGTTTCGATGTCACCGCTCCCGCCGTCCACTCCGACGGGACGGTCAGGCCTGCTCGCCCTCGGCGGCCGGAGCCTCGGCGGCGGGCGCCTCTTCGGCCGGAGCCTCGGTGGCCGCGGCCTCGGTGGCGGGGGCCTCCTCGGCGGGGGCGGCCTCGGCGGGGGCGGCCTCGGCGGCCGGAGCCTCGGCGGGCTTCTCGGCGGTCTCGGCGTCGGCCGTCTTCTCGGCCTTCTCGCCCTCGAGCAGGTCGCGCTCCCACGCGGCGAGCGGCTCGCCGGCGGCCTTGTCACCCTTGTCGCCGGCAGCGGCGCCGGAGCGGGCGATGAGGCCCTCGGCGACGGCGTCGGCGATCACGCGGGTGAGCAGGGTGACGGAGCGGATCGCGTCGTCGTTGCCCGGGATCTTGTAGTCGACCTCGTCGGGGTCGCAGTTGGTGTCGAGGATGGCGACGACCGGGATGTTGAGCTTCCGGGCCTCGCCGACCGCGATGTGCTCCTTCTTGGTGTCCACGATCCAGACGGCGCTGGGCACCTTGGACATCTCGCGGATACCGCCGAGGGTCTTCTCCAGCTTGGCCTTCTCGCGGGAGAGGACGAGCAGCTCCTTCTTGGTGAGGCCGGAGGCGGCCACGTCCTCGAAGTCGATCTGCTCGAGCTCCTTCAGGCGCTGCAGGCGCTTGTAGACGGTCGAGAAGTTGGTGAGCATGCCGCCCAGCCAGCGCTGGTTGACGTAGGGCATGCCGACGCGGGTGGCCTGCTCGGCGATGGCCTCCTGCGCCTGCTTCTTCGTGCCGACGAACATGACCGTGCCGCCGTGGGCGACGGTCTCCTTGACGAACTCGTAGGCGCGGTCGATGTACGACAGCGACTGGAGCAGGTCGATGATGTAGATGCCGTTGCGCTCCGTGAAGATGAACCGCTTCATCTTCGGGTTCCAACGACGGGTCTGGTGACCGAAGTGGACGCCGCTTTCCAGCAGCTCCCGCATCGTGACGACGGCCATGGCCGTATCTCCTCGAGTTCTCGGTTGTGCCGCGGAAGCCGGACGGCTCCCGCGCCTGACGCCCGCGATGCGCCTGCCGCAAAGGACCGAGGGGCGCTGACACCAGCCTGGACGGGCCTCGTGTCGGGGCGTGCGAAGTCGACCCGGTGACCCGGATCGCCATCAGAAGTGTACGGGACCCACGGGGTACCGGGTGACGCGGCTGTCCACAAGTGGGGAACGGTGCACAGGTCCGGGCGCGATCGGTGCCGGCGCGGGACGGTTCTCGCATGCGAGCGAGGCGATGTGCGGGTGCGTGTATGTGGGTGATCGTGCTGCTGGCCGTCCTGGCCCCGGGACCGACACCGGCCGTGTCGGCCGTGTCGGCCGTGTCGGCACCGGGGGCGGTGGCGGCGGACGCCGGGCCGGTCCCGGGCCCGGGCCCGGTGGTGCCGACGGTGGCCCGCCACTGGCCGGTCGGCGGCCGGCCCCCGGTCCTGCGGGGCTGGGAGCCTCCGGCGACCCCGTACGGCCCGGGCCACCGCGGCGTGGACCTCGCCGCGGCGGACGGTGCCCCGGTACGGGCGGTGGCGGCGGGGAAGGTGTCGTTCGCGGGGCGGGTGGCGGGGCGGGGCGTCGTCTCGGTGGAGCTGACGGGAACGGGTGACCCGCCCCTGCGGACGACGTACGAGCCGGTCGAGGTGGCGGTGAGGAAGGGCGACGAGGTGGCGGCGGGCGAGGTGCTCGGCACGGTGGAACCGACGGGCTCCCACTGCGCGGCCTGCCTGCACTGGGGCCTGCTGCGGGGCGACGTCTACCTGAACCCCCTGCGGGTGCTCCCACCGTGGCTGCTCGCCGGGGGCCCGTCGAGGCTGCTGCCGGTCCTGGGAGTCCCCCTGCCCGCCCCCACGCGGGCACGGACGGCTTCCCCGGCGCCCTGACGGCCTGGCCGCACCTTCACGGTCGGCACGGTGATCCCGAGGCCCCGTCCGCCCGGGCGGTCAGCCCCGCACGCCCCGCAACGCCATGGAGACCGCCGCCTCCGTGATGGCCGTCGGCTCCTCCGCCGCGCCCAGCTCGATCCGGCGCACGGCCGCGTCCACGACTCCCTGGAGCAGCATCGCCGCCAGCCGCGGCTGGGCGTGCCCCTTCTCCCCCAGCGCCTCGACGATCATCGCGATCAGCCCGCCGTGCGCCGCCCGGATCTTCTCCCGCGCGCCGGCGTCGAGCTCGCTGGCGGAGATGGCCACGACGGCCCGGTGCCGCCGGTCCCCTACCAGGTCGAGCTGCTTGCGCACATACGCCTCGACCTTGCCCTCGGGGGTCGCCTCGCGCTCCATCGCCGCCTCGACCTCCGCGGCCCAGACCGGGAAGTCGACGGCGCACAACTCCTCGACGACCGCCGCCCGCGACCGGAAGTACTCGTAGACGGACGACCGGGCAAGACCCGTCCGTTCGGCGAGGGCCGGGAAGGTCAGCGCCTCCGTCCCGCCGTCGGACAACAGGGAGCGTGCCGCGTCCAGCAGGGCGGCACGCTGCATCGACCGGTGCTCGGCCACGGAGGCCGCTCGAATCCTTGGCACGCCACCACTTTACGGACGCACCGCCCGGGACGGGAGTCACTCACCCGACCGCACGACCGCCGACTGTGTCACCAGTGGGGCCGACCGCGAGCCATAACACCAGGTCAGCGGCCGAAACTCGCCAGCTTCGCCCGCAGCTGCAACACCGACTTGGTGTGAATCTGGCTGACCCTGCTCTCCGTCACACCCAGCACGTTCCCGATCTCGGCGAGTGTGAGGCCCTCGTAGTAGTACAGCGTGACGACGGTCTTCTCCCGCTCGGGCAGCGTGTTGATGGCGCGCGCCAGGAACCGCCGCAGTTCCCGGTCCTCGGCGACCTCCACCGGATTGTCGGCGGCGGTGTCCTCCAGCGTGTCCATGAGGCTGAGCCGGCCTCCGCCCTCGCCCCCGGCGTGCAGCAACTCCTCCAGCGCCACCACGTTGGCCAGCGACAACTGGCTGAACACCGCGTGGAGGTCCTCCACCGCGATCCCCATCTCGACGGCCACCTCGCTCTCCGAGGGGGTGCGGCGCAGCCGTGCCTCCAGCGTCGCGTACGCGCGCTCCACGTTCCGCGCCTTCTGCCGGACCGAACGCGGGATCCAGTCCAGCGCCCGCAGCTCGTCGATCATCGCGCCCCGGATCCGGGTGATCGCGTACGTCTCGAACTTGATCTCCCGGTCGACGTCGAACTTCTCGATCGCGTCGATCAGTCCGAACACGCCCGAGGAGACGAAGTCCGCCTGCTCGACGTTGGGCGGCAGTCCCACGCTCACCCTGCCCGCCACGTATTTCACCAGGGGCGAGTAGTGCAGGATCAGCTGTTCCCGCAGCCGCTCGTCCCCCGTCGCCTTGTACGACCGCCACAGCTCGTCGAGCGTCGAGGGGGCGGGCGGTCGCACGCTGCCACCGTCGCGGGCGGCTGGGGGGAGCGCCGCCCGGTCGGACCCGGAGGTGTGCTGGGGCATTCGTCGCCTTGTGCCGTTCTGCCGTGATGTGGTGTGCCTGGGTGAGGCCGCCGGTCTGCTGTCTACGTGGGGGTCATCGTGAGCGTAGCGTGACTGGACTGTCGCGGTGCGCGAAGAGCGGGGCGGGACCGTACGCAGATACGTTCCGCTGAACGCTCCACAGGGGACACGATGATCGCTCTACGTGATCACTCGAGTACCTCAACTGCCACTGTTCCCAAGGGCGTCGGGGTTCCCCCGGACGGCCGAACACGCTGGGTCAGTACGGAGCGCGGCCGTCGCGGACCGACATCATCATCTGGCGTGTCAACTTCCAGCCGTCGCCGTGTCGTTCGACGTATCCAAGCGCTCGAAGCTCGTACAGTCTCGCGATGGCGTCGTCCCGCGTGGTCTGTGCGCGGCGCGCCACCTCGGCCGCCGCCGCCACCCCGCGTGCGGGGAGCCCGGCCAGTACCTGGCGAGTGCGGGGTTCCAGCAGGTCGGTGGGGAGCACCGGCCCGCGCCGGTCCGGGGGCAGCTCGCCCATGTCGCCGACCAGTTCGACGACCTCGGCCGCGTCGTTGACGAGCACCGCGTCGCCGCGCAGCAGCTCGTGCACCCCCGCCGACAGCGCGCTGGTGGCCGGTCCTGGCACGCCCATCGTGTGCCGGCCCAGGCGCTGGGCGGCCCGTGCCGTGACCAGCGAGCCACTGCGGTAGGCGGCCTCGACGACCACGGTGCCCCGGGTGAGCGCGGCGATCACACGGTTGCGCAGGATGAACCTGCTCGGCGTCGGGTGATCGCCCGGCGGCAGCTCCCCGACGACCAGTCCCTGCTCCGCGATCCGGGTGATCAGACCGCTGTGTCCGGGTGGGTAGGGGCGGTCGACGCCACAGGCGAGGACGGCGGCGGTGGCGCCGCCCGCGCCCAGGGCGCCCCGGTGCGCGGCGCCGTCGACCCCGTAGGCGCCGCCGGACACGACGACCCAGCCGCGTTCGGCGAGTCCGGCGGCGAGGGTGGCCGCCATGTGGGCGCCGTAGTCGGTGCAGGCCCGGGCGCCGACGACGGCCACCGACCTCAGCGCCCACACACGCAGACTGGGCCCGCCGCGCACCCACAGCCCGAGGGGCCTGGCGTCCCCCAGGTCGTCGAGCTGCCGCGGCCACTCGGCCGCCCCGGGGGCGACGAACCGCACTCCCGCGGTCCGGGCGACGGCGAGGTCCCGGCGCGGCTCGGCCCGGCCCGCCCGGGCGCACAGCCCGGCCCACCGCTTCTCGCTCACCCCCGGCAGGGCCCGGCCGCCCTCGCGCAGCCTCCGCACCACCTCCGCGACGCCGCGCTCCCGCACCCACCGCCCGCCGGTCTCGTCGCCGGGCTCGAGCACCCGGGTGAGAAAGACCCGGCCGAGCGACTCGTCGTCCGCCTGCCCGCCCGACACCTCTCCGTCGCCGTCGCCCGGCCCGTCGCCCCCGCCCCGGGTCGCGCTCCCACCTCGGGGGTCGACCTCCCGGGGCACGGCGTCTCCTCGGGCGGCGCCGCCGCTTCGGGGGGAGGCGTCGCCCCGGGGCACGGCATCACGCCCCGACACGGTGTCCAGGCGGGAAGCGGTGTCACCCCCGCGGGCGGCGCCGTGCGCGGCCGGATCGTCGTCCTGGGAGACAGTGCGGCCTCCCTCGGCCATGGCGTCGTCCTCGGGTACCGCCTCCGCCCCGGTCACGTCAGCGCTCCGAGGACCATGGGGACGCCCCTCGGTACCCCCGTGCGCAGTTGCAGCGCCAGGGCGACATCTCTCGCGTCGGGCCGGTCGTGGCCGACGAGATCCGCGACGGTCCAGGCGACACGCAGGACCCGGTCGAGGCCGCGGGCGGTGAGCACGCCCCGCTCCAGGCTGCTCTCCGCGTCCTCCAGCGCACCGGGCGCGGCGCGCCAGCGGCTGCGGAGCTCCCGTCCGGGCACCTCGCTGTTGGAGCGCCACGGGGTGTCCGCGAGGCGCGCGGCCGCCCGGTCCCGGGCCGCCCGCACCCGGTCGGCGACCGTCGCGGTGGTGTCGCCCCGGACAGCCGTATCGGCCAGCTGGCTGCGGGTGACCCGGTCCACCTCGACCCGGAGGTCGACCCGGTCGAGAAGCGGGCCGGACAGCCTCGCCTGGTAGCGGCGGATCGCCGAGGACGGGCACTCGCACAGGTCCTCCTTCCGCGAGAACCGTCCACAGGGACAGGGATTGGCGGCCAGCACCATCAGGAACCGTGCCGGGAACCGCACGACGCCCGCACTGCGCGCGATGACGACGTGCCCGGACTCCAGCGGCTGACGCAGGGCATCCAGCGTGCGGCTGCTGAATTCTGGCGTTTCGTCCAGAAAGAGCACACCTCGGTGGGCCAGCGACACGGCGCCCGGCCGTCCGATGCCGGGACCACCGCCGACCAGGGCCTGCATCGTGGCGGAGTGGTGCGGCGCGCAGTAGGGAGCCGCGTCGATCAGTGGCTTGCCCGGCGGCAACAGACCCGCCACCGAGTGCACCGCGGTGACCTCCAGCGACTCCGCCCGGCAGAGCCTGGGCAGGACGGCGGGCAGCCGTTCGGCGAGCATGGTCTTCCCGGCGCCGGGTGGCCCCTCCAGGAACAGGTGGTGGCCGCCGGCCGCGGCGATCTCCACCGCCGTGCGTGCCGGCTCCTGGCCCACGACGTCGGCGAGGTCGTGGCCGTGGTCGTGGTGCGTCGCTCCCGTGCCGCGCATCCCGGTGGCGGCGCCCGTACCGGGCATGCGCAGGCCGGCGAGGAGCGGGTCGGGCCGGCCCTCCTGGTCCGGTTCCTCCTCCGGCACGGGCTCGTCGGCGAGGATCGCGATGAGCTGGCGCAGACTGCGTACGCCGAGCACCGACACACCGGGCACCAGGGACGCCTCGGCCGCTGCGCACTCCGGGACGACGACCTGCTCGTAACCTGCCTCCGCCGCTGCCAGCACCGCCGGCAGGATGCCGCGCACCGGTCGCACCCGTCCGTCCAGGCCCAGCTCCCCGATCATCACGATGTCGGCGAGCACCCGGGGGTCGATGCGCTCGGCGGCGCCGAGGACCGACGCGGCGACGGCAAGATCGAATCCGCTGCCGCTCTTGGGCACCGACGCCGGGCTGAGTCCCACCGTCAGCTTCTTCTGCGGCCACTCCGCACCCGAGTTGACCACCGCCGCCCGCACCCGGTCGCGGCTCTCGGTCAGGCTCTTGTCCGGCAGCCCCACCAGCGTGAAGGCCGCCACTCCGGGTTCGAGGTCGGCCTGCACCTCGACCACCACGCCCTCGACGCCGACGAGCGCCACGGAGCACGTACGCGCGAACCCCATCACGCCACCCCCCGCGCGTGCTCGACCACGGGTGCACCGCGCTGCGGGAGGAGCACACCGACCAGGTCGATGCGGACGCCACCGGGCGGGGCCCCGCCGTGGGTCTGGATCCAGCGTTCGGCGAGCCTTCGCAGCCGCTCCGCCTTCTCGGGGGTCACCGCGGCCATCGGGTGCTCGAAGGAGCCGCCCCTGCGGGTCTTGACCTCGCAGACGACCAGGGCGTCGCCGTCCCGGGCGACGATGTCGATCTCGCCGGTCCGGCCGCAGCGCCAGTTGCGCTCCAGGACCGCCATCCCGGCCTCGGCCAGCCGGCGGGCGGCGAGTGTCTCGCCGTACTTGCCCATCGCACCTCGTGCGTTCATGTCGGCACCACCTCCGGCGCCAACGATGAGGGCAGCTCAGCGAGCTATTGGATCTTGGTGGACGATCAGACGGCTGTGGACAAGCCCGTCACCCACACGAGTGAAACCTGTTGCCTGTCAGCCGCTGGGAAGCTCCAGGTCGCTCTTGTTCAACTCCTCGATGTTCACGTCCTTGAACGTCAACACCCGCACCTGCTTCACGAACCGGGCCGGCCGGTACATGTCCCAGACCCAGGCGTCGGCCATGGAAACCTCGAAGAACACCTCGCCCTGGACCGAGTGCACCTGCATCTCGTAGTCGTTGGTGAGGTAGAAGCGCCGCTCGGTCTCGATCACGTACTTGAACAGACCGACGACATCGCGGTACTCCCGGTAGAGCTTGAGCTCCATCTCGGTCTCGTACTTCTCGAGGTCCTCGGCGCTCATGGCATGTTCCCCTTCAGCCGTGCGGTCCCACCATTGTGCGCCAGTCCCGTGTACCCCTAGACGATTTCGGTGTCCAGGGTCACCGGCCCGGCCGGGGGCCCTTCGTCGAGCAGCTTGCGCAGCAGCCCGGCGAGTCTGGTCGGATACACCGTCTCATGTGCCCGGGTCAGTTCCTGACACGTCCACCAGCGCGATCCGGCGACACTGCGCCGCTCCAGCTCGGTCAGGCCCGCGGCCTCGGTCGAGGTCTGGGTCGTACGGGCCAGGTAGTACCACTCGTCCTGGTCCCAGCGGCGCCCCGCGAAGGGGAAGGAGCACCTGCGCCGCCACAGCACCGGGCCGAGTTCGATGTCGGTGATGCCGGTCTCCTCGACGAGTTCCCGCCTGGCGGCCTCCTCACGGGTCTCGTCGCCCTCCACGCCACCGCCGGGGGTGAACCACCAGTCGTCGGCCGGATCGTCCGGTTCGTGCCCGTGCAGCAGCAGGATGCGGTCGTCGGGGTCGAGCAGCACCACCCGTGCCACCCTGCGCAGCCCGCCCGCGTAGGAGTCCTGCCCCGCCCGCGTCGGCTCAGCGGGCACCGGTGGCCCCTGTCCCGGTCCGGGCGCGGGAGGCGGCGGCCCGCTTGGCGAAGGGACCGTAGGCCGCGCCGCCGAGTATCAGCACGGCCCCGGCGATCACCAGCGCAACGACCGTCCGCAGCGGTCCCGGCGAGGAGAGACCGCCCAGCGTCTCGAAACCGGTCGGCCGCTCCAGCATGCCGTTCATGGGCCAGACCACGGCGTCGACACGGGCGTCCACGGCCCCGCGCGACACGGTGCCGCCGGCGGCGTCGGCGAGGTGGGCGGTGGAGTCCAGGGAGGTGTCGCGCTGGTCGCCGAGCAGGAACAGGCGGCCCTCGGGGACGGTCACGGTCGGGAAGCCGCTGAGCTGGGCCGGCGTTCCGTCGGGCAGGTACGTCTCGTCGACGTCCTTGCCGTTGACCTTGAGCCGGCCCTCCTGGCAGCAGGAGACGGTGTCCCCGCCGACCGCGACCACGCGCTTGACCATCGGGGCGTTGGCCCAGGCCTCGTCCTCGAAGACGACGACGTCACCGCGGCGGACGTCCCCGCCGTCGATGCGCTGGGCCAGCACCCGGTCGCCCGCGTCGATCGACGGCGCCATCGAGCTGGTCGGCACGGTGTAGGGGCGGTAGACCACCGCTCCCCAGGCGAAGCCTCCGAGGAACAGAGCCAGCCCCAGCGCCACGGCGAGACCGGACAGTCGCTGCCCGGCCCGGCTGCCCGCCGGGCCCTTGTCCGTGCCGCCGCCGGGCGGGGCCGTACGTGTCGTGCTCTCGCCACCCATGGATCCGCACCTTACCCGGCAGTACCCGAACGGGGCAGCCCCTCCCGGAGGCCTGGCCCGGGAGGGGCTGGAAGGGCTGCTTCTCAGGAGGGGGCGTACGGTCCCGAGCCGCTCAGCGGGTTTCGGCGGGTGCGACGCGCCTGCGGCGCCACCAGACGACCGGGACGATCCCGGCGAGGGCGAGCCCCTGGGGCGCGACCGACAGCGCGGCGGCGGCCGACGACTGGGCCTGCAGGCTCTCCTGGTCGAAGGTGTCGGGGACCGGCAGGTTGTCCCAGCGGTTCATCGGCCAGGCGATCACGATGGCACGGCCGACGACCTCCTTCACCGGGACCATGCCGCCGTGCTCGTCCGACTGGTTGTAGCGGGAGTCCCGGGAGTTCTGCCGGTGGTCGCCCATGACCCAGATGGAGCCCTCGGGGACCTCGACCTTGAACTGGCCGCCCTGGTCGTCGACGCTGCACGGCGTGTTGTTGGGGTAGACGTAGTCCTGCTCGTTCAGCGCCTTGCCGTTGACCTTGAGGGGGCCGGTCCCCTTGCACTCGACGGTGTCGCCGCCGACTCCGACGACGCGCTTGATGAGGTCCTTCTCGTCCGCGGACGGCATCAGGCCGATCCAGCTGAGGACCGTCTGCAACGCGTTCGGGTCGGGCGTCGGCTCGCCGGCCAGCCAGTCGTCCGGGTCGTGGAAGACGACGATCTCACCGCGCTCGGGTTCCGAGCCGAACCAGGGCGTGAGCTTGTCGACCAGGACACGGTCACCGATCGTGAGGGTGTTCTGCATCGAGGCGGACGGAATCGAGAACGCCTGGACCAGGAACGTCTTGATCAGCAGCGCGAGTACCAGCGCGATGCCGATCAGGATCGGCAGCTCCTTCCAGAAGGAGCGCGGCTTCTTGGCCGCGGGAGGTGCCGCCGGGGGCGTCCCGCCCACTCCCTCGTCCTGCGTTCCGCTCTGTTCGTCCGTCACCCTGCCGTCCTCGGTCCCGGAGTCGTGCCCGGAGGCCGGTGCGCCGTCCGCCGCCGGGCCGGCCCTCTCCACGGGGCGTCCGCGGTTCTCCTCGCCGTCGTGTCCGGACCGTGCGCCAACCGCCACATCCCCCACGCCAACTCCTTACTTTCTGCCGCCGCCTGCCCCGTACGCGGTGCAGGCCCACCACTCCCATAACGAGCGGGAGTTCCGCAGGGGTCGGGAGTCGAATCATCGTGTTCGGATCGTAGGGGGCAACCCTATGCGACAGCCGGGGGGCGGCAGTCGAACCGGAGGCCGAGTCGGACACGGACGCATACGTTTTCGGTTCGTCCAGGGTGGTCCAGTGCCCGAACGGCCAGGCGATCACCATGGCCCGGCCGACCACCTCGTCCTCGGAGACCGTGCCGAAGTCGGTCTGCTGGTGGGAGCGGGAGTCGGCGGAGTTGGACCGGTGGTCGCCCATCACCCACAGCCGTCCCTCGGGGACCGTGACGTCGAACGGCGTCCTGGACGGGGCGTCGCCGGGATGGAGGTAGTCCTCGGTCAGGGGTACGCCGTTGACGGTGACCCGGCCCCGGGTGTCACAGCACTTGACCCGGTCCCCACCCACGCCGACGACCCGCTTGATGAGGTCCTTCTCGTCGTCGGACGGCAGCAGGCCGATGAAGGAGAGGCCTTCCTTGACCTGCTTGACGACAACGGGATCGTCCTTCTCGGCGGCCTGCTCGCCCTGCAGCCAGCCGCCGGGGTCGCGGAAGACGATGACGTCCCCGCGCTGCGGCTCGGAGCCGAACCAGGGGGTGAGCTTGTCCACCAGGACCCGGTCACCGATCTGGATGGTCTGCTCCATGGAGCCCGACGGGATCACGAACGCCTGGACGAGGAAGGTCTTCAGCACCAGCGCTATCAGGACGGCGACGCCGACGAGGAGAGGTATCTCCTTGACCGCGCCGCGTCTGCGGCGCCGTTTGACCTTGCGCTGCAGCTTGCGCCGCTCGGCACGGGACCGGCCTCCGGACGACGCGCCGCCGGTGCGCCGTGAGCCGGTGGGCAGCAGGTTCTCCGTGGGGCTGCTGGGCGCCCCGCGCGGTTTGCCCCGGCTACCCATCGGCGCCCTCGGCGTGCCCGGGCCGGTGCGCGTCAGCGGCCGGCCCGTCCGCCGCGGCCGGTCTGTCCGCCACCGTGGGTTCGGCCGCCACGGTCGGTTCGGCCACCGCAGTCGGTTCGGCCACCGCAGTCGGTTCGGCCACCGCAGTCGGTTCGTCCGCGACGTCGGCCGGCCGGCCCGTGTCCGCATCCGCGCCCGTGTCCGGCACGCGCGCGTAGGCGTCGGGCCGGTCGAGGTGGGTCGCGTGGTCGAAGGGCCAGACGATCCAGTCGGCGCGGCCGATCACCTCGTCCACGGGGATCATGCCGCCACCCGGCGAGCCCAGGTGGTCGCGGGAGTCGCTGGAGTTGGCCCGGTGGTCGCCGAGGACGAAGAGGGTGCCGTCGGGAACGACGACGTCGAAGCGCACCGTGGACGGGCGGTCACCCGGGTACAGGAAGGCGGACTCGTCGACCGACTGGCCGTTCACCCGGACCCTCCCCTCCCTGTCGCAGCACACCACATGGTCGCCGCCCACACCGACAACGCGCTTGATGTAGTCGCCCTGCCCGAAGAGCCCGGTGCCGTCGAACACGACGATGTCGCCCCGCTGCGGCCGGTCACCGAAACGGTACGCCAACTTGTTTACGAGAACCCGGTCGCCGATCCTCAATCCCCGCTCCATGGATCCGCTGGGAATCTGGAAGGGCTGTAGCACGAAGGTACTGAGCAACAGCAGGAACAGCAGCAGGGTCAGGAGGGTCACGGTGATCCGGCCGCCCGGCACCCAGTCCGTGATCCGCCCCGCAAACGCGGAACGCGACCGTTCCTCCGGGCCCTCCGTGTCCGAGGGGTGCTCGGAGCCGGAAGGGCGGGAGGAGCGGTCGCGCTCCGTGGGCTGTGCTTCGGTGTCCATCGGGGCCAGATGCTATCCGGCCCCGGCGTGGACCTCTCAGCGCGCTCAGTTGTCGCGCTTCTCCTTGATCTTCGCGGCCTTGCCGCGCAGCTCGCGCAGGTAGTAGAGCTTGGCGCGACGGACGTCACCGCGGGTGACGAGCTCGATCTTCTCCACGATCGGGGTGTGCACCGGGAAGGTGCGCTCGACGCCGACGGAGAAGGAGACCTTGCGGACCGTGAAGGTCTCGCGCACGCCGGCACCCTGGCGGCGGATGACTACGCCCTTGAACTGCTGCACACGGGAGCGGTTGCCCTCGATGACGCGGACGTGGACGTTGACGGTGTCGCCGGGGCGGAAGGCCGGGACGTCACTGCGCAGCGACGCGGAGTCGACGGAGTCGAGCAGGTGAGACATTTCGTCTGCTTTCCTCGCTGATGCCACAGGTCATCAACGGAAACTAGGTGTTTCGGAATCTGGGACGTGCGGGTCGGGACGGGCGTCGTTTCCCCCTGTGGCAGGGGCGCGCTCCGGACGGACGCACAACAGCGCCCTATTCTTCCACGCCCGGCGTCCTACGCCAAAACCGGCCGTACGGCTCCCCCTCCGGGTCGGGTTCCCAGCCCAGGATGGAGAGCATCTCGCGGTCCTTCTTGTCGAAGGCACCGGGGTCGCACCGCTCGATCAGGTCGGGCCGGTTGGCCGTCGTACGCCGCAGGGCCTCGTCGCGGCGCCAGCGGGCGATCTTCCCGTGGTGGCCGCTGAGCAGTACGTCCGGGATGCCGCGGCCGCGCCACCGCGGCGGCTTGGTGTGGACGGGCCCCTCCAGCAGGTTGGCCATGACGCCGGGGGCGAAGGAGTCGTCCCGGTGGGACTCGGCGTTGCCGAGGACGCCGGGCAGCAGCCGCGCCACGGCCTCGGTCACGACGAGTACGGCCGCCTCGCCGCCGGCCAGGACGTAGTCACCGATGGACACCTCGTACACGGGCATCCGGGTCGCGTACTCGTCGATGACACGGCGGTCGATGCCCTCGTAGCGGGCGGGCGTGAAGACCAGCCAGGGCCGCTCGGAGAGCTGGACGGCGAGTTCCTGGGTGAAGGGCCGGCCGCTGGGCGTGGGCACGATGAGGGCGGGCTCGCCGGAGCCCGTCTCGTAGCCGTCGGCCAGGACGGAGTCCAGCGCGTCGCCCCACGGCTCGGTCTTCATCACCATGCCGGGGCCGCCGCCGTAGGGCGTGTCGTCGACGGTGTTGTGCCGGTCGTAGGTCCAGGAGCGCAGGTCGTGCACGTGCACGTTCAGCTGTCCACGCGCGCGTGCCTTGCCGACGAGGGAGACGTTCAGCGGTTCCAGGTACTCGGGGAAGATCGTGACGACGTCGAGCCGCATCACGCCTCTTCCTCCGACGATCCCGCGGGGGCGTCCGCCGAGGAGTCCCGCGCGGAGGCGATCTCGGCCCGGTCGTCGATCAGCCCGGGCGGCGGGTCGATGACCGCGCGCTGCTCGTCCAGGTCGATCTCGGTGACGATCTCCGACACGAACGGCACGTAGACCTCGCTGCCGTCGGGGCGCTCCACCACGAAGAGGTCCTGCGTGGGCAGGTGGGAGATCTCGGTGATCCGGCCGACCTCCTCACCGTCCTTGGTCACCACGTCGAGGTCGATCAGCTGGTGGTCGTAGTACTCGTCGTCGTCCTCGGGACGCTCGTCCGGGTCGACGTCGGCGATCAGGAGGGTGTTGCGCAGCGCCTCGGCTCCGGTGCGGTCGTGGACACCGGCGAAGCGCAGCAGGAGACGGCCGCTGTGGACCCGGCCGGTCTCGATGGTGAGCGGCCCGGTGGAGGCGGGGTCGGTGGCCAGTACGGCACCGGGCCCGAGCCGCAGCTCCGGCTCGTCGGTGCGGACCTCGACGGTCACCTCGCCCTTGATCCCGTGGGCGCGGCCGATACGCGCGACTACCAACTGCACTGTGCTTGATCTCCTGTCGGAACTACGACGAACCGGTCACGGCTCGTACAACGCCGGTCATGGCTCGTGCGACACCGGTCACGGCACGTACGACACCGGTCATGGCGCACACACGACACCGATTCACGACGCACGCGACGCCCGCTCACGACGCATACCGCGCCGGCTCCCCGCGCATACGCCTACGGTCACGGCTGTACGACTACGGGCCGGGGACGGCCCAGTGGCCCTCCCCGGCCCGAGCCGGTGCTGCGTTCGGCGTCAGCGGACGTGGTCCACGTCGACGAGGTCGACGCGAACACCACGGCCGCCGATGGCGCCCACGACGGTGCGCAGAGCGCGTGCGGTGCGGCCGTTGCGGCCGATCACCTTGCCGAGGTCGTCCGGGTGGACCCGGACCTCGAGCACACGCCCGCGACGCAGGTTGCGCGAGGCGACCTGCACATCGTCAGGATTGTCGACGATGCCCTTCACGAGGTGCTCGAGAGCCTCCTCGAGCATGCTCAGGCCTCGGTCGACTCGGACTCGGCGGCAGCCTCGTCCTTCTTGTCGGCCTTCTTCTTCTGGGTGATCGCCTCACCCTTGCCCTCGTCGTCGCCACCGATCGCCTCGAAGGTCGGACGGGCCGACTTCTCGGCCGGCTGCAGCAGCGGCGCCGGGGCGGGCTCGCCCTTGAACTTCTGCCAGTCGCCGGTCTTCTTCAGGATGGCGAGCACGGGCTCGGTCGGCTGGGCGCCGACACGCAGCCAGTACGCGACACGCTCGGCGTCGACCTCCATCACCGACGGGTTGTACGTCGGGTGGTACTTGCCGATCTCCTCGATGGCCCGGCCGTCACGGCGGGTACGGGAGTCGGCGACGACGATGCGGTAGTGAGGCGAACGGATCTTGCCCAGACGCTTCAGCTTGATCTTGACTGCCACTGGAGTGGGTTCTCCTGGTTTTGACGTGATTGGGCACGGCGAGAGAGCCGCGTGGGGTTGCGGTACCCGAGTGCCCGATGGACGCGTCAGCCGGAGGAGAGAGGGGTCCTGTGCGACTGTCGAGTACAGCTAGCCATTGTGCCACACGCGGGCGGGCCCCTCAGACCGAGGCCCTCCCGGAGGCGGACCGGCGGACCGAGGGCACCGCGCCCGGGTCCGGCTGCCACGAGCAGCCGGACCGTCAGCTCGCCGCCGCGCCGACCACCTCCGGAATCCGGAACGGCTTGCCGCAGCCGCCGCACATGATCGGTGCCTGGGCCAGGACCGACGGGACGACCCGTACGTTGCGTCCGCAGTCGCACACCGCCTTCACGCGCACCCCTCCCCCGGAGGAGCCGTGCCGGGCGGCCGGACCGCGGAAACTCCGGACGGAGTCGGTCGCGGTCGCGGCGGTGTGGGCCTTCAGCGCGCGCTGAAGGCGTTCCATCGTCGGGCGGTAGCGGCGCTTCGCCTCGGGAGTGAGCGTGACCAGTGAGAAGCCGCTGCTCGGATGCGGCTCCTCGGGGTGGTCGAGGCCCAGCTCCTCGGCGATCGCGAGGAATCGTCGGTTGTGGTAGCGCCCCGCGCGGGAGGTGTCGCGTACTCCACGCGCGGCGGCGATGCCGTGGACTGCCTCATGGAGCAGTCGCTCGAAGGAGAGCTCGTGCCCGCAGGCGGACGACGACTCTCCGATCAGGGACTCGGGCGCGGCAAGATCGGGCAGCTCGGTGTGGTGCCGCTGAATGTCGGCCCACGCCTGCGCCAGCTCTGCGGCGAGAACAGGTGGTGTCGTGCTCACGTAATGACAACGAGCCGGAGTACCGCTGTGTTCCTATTCCGGGGCATCCCAAATAATTTGCACGTACCCGTCAGTTGCCGCTGATGCGTCCCGACGAGGGCGGGTGCGCTGATCTGCGGAGAAGCCTCACAGCTCATACCAAGCTGGTGCGTAGTCCGACGTACGCGCCGGCGCGTAGGCCCTGTCCACGCGCCGGGAGGCGTGTGACCCGCGGGTGCGCAAGGGGCGTTTCGGCCGCCGTCCGCCCGGAAGCACGCCACCCGATCGGGCGCGTCGACGGGTGCGACGTTACCGGGTGTACCGCCGGCGTGCGGCACCGCCCCGCCGCCTGTCGGCCCCCGTCCCCGCGGGGCCACCGCCGGGCTCGCCGACCATGGCCGGAACCGCCTCGTCGGCGCCACCGCCACCCGCTGTCATCACCGAGGGGCGCGATCAGGCCATCCGCCGGAGGGGCCGGGACGGGGCTACCGGGGGTACCACGCGGCCAGGCGCACGTTGCCGGGAAGTGAAATCTCGCCACGGGGACGGGGTCCGGGCAAACCGGCCCCCGCTACCACTGGACGCCACGGCGAGCCCGGAGTTTCCTGGCATACGGGGGAAGTACGAGCGCACTGCACGGGGGCCACGGAATCGGGCACAGCGGCAACACTCGGCGATTGGGGCGCTTTCCTATGACACCTACGCTCGTGCGGCAGCACTCATCCCACTCGGGGACGACGCCTCGTGTGGACCCAGGTGCACGCGCGCGTGACTGGTCCGAAATCCAGGAGCGGATGCTCGTACCGCTCTACGAGGCCGTCTACGAGCGACTGGACGTGGGCGGCGGCACACGGATGCTGGGTCTGGGCTGCGGTTCCGGCCTGGCCCTGCTGATGGCCGCCTCGCGGGGCGCCGCGGTGACCGGGGTCGACTCCCGCTTCCCGGAACGCCTGCCCCTGGCGCGGCAACGGCTGCTTCCCGCAGTGTCCGGCGATCCCGTGTCGCCCGACACGCGGGACACACGCGCGCGCGTGGACGGCGTACAGGTGGACGGCGCACGGGCGGACGGGGCACGGGCGGACGGGGCACGGGTCGTCGAAGGCAGGCCCCGGGACGCGGCGGACCCGTCGGCCCCGGCCTTCGACCTGGTGACCGCCTTCGAGCCCATCGGGTGCCTCGCGGGCGACTCGGAGGGGCTGGGCGAGCTGCTCGCCCAGGCGACGCCGCTCGCCGGGCGCGGGGCCGCCGTGGTGCTGGCGGGGTGGGGCCCTCCGGAACGGTGCGCCACGACGTCGGTGCTGCGGGTGGCCACCAGACTCGCGGACCCGCTGCGCGGCGCGGGCAGCTGGCGCCCCGCCCTGCGCGACGACCTGGAGGAGGTCGCCCAGCGGGCCGGCCTCAGGCCGGACGGTTCGGGACGGGTGGCGTGCCCGTTCGGATACGCCGACGCCGGCAGCGCGGTGCGCGGGCTGCTGTCGACCGGGCTGTTCGACGCGGCCATCGCGGCGACCGGCCAGGAACAGGTCGACAAGGAGCTGGCGGAGGCCCTGCATCCGCACCAGCGGCCGGACGGGACCGTGTGGATGCCGAACGTGTTCCGGTACCTGATCGCCCGTCTTCCCTGACGACCGGTTCCGATCGGGTGTGCGCGGGGTTTCTCCCGGTGGATCCTGGCCCTCTAATCTGATCCACCGTTCGGGGGAACAGACACAGCTGCGTACGGGAGCCCTGTAGTGCCGCACCTCAAGACCGCGCCGCGTCTCGCCGCGCCCGTCGCCGTCCTCGCCCTGGCCCTCACCGCGTGCGGGGGCGGAGACGACGCCGGCGCGACGGGCCCGGCGAGCCCCGGGGTGTCCGCCGCTCCCTCCCGGGCGGCCTCGGGCGGCGACCTGGCGACGGGCGAGAGCGCGACGGGCAAGGTCGCGGAGGGCCCCGGAGAGGTCACCTACGAGGTCGTGGCCCGGAAGGTGGAGGTCGGCACGGAGGCGGAGGCCGCGAAGGCTGTGGCGGACGCGGCGGACGCCGAGGGCAGGGTGCT
The DNA here is from genome assembly GCF_044331465.1 of Streptomyces sp. NPDC017225. Classification (NCBI taxonomy): domain Bacteria; kingdom Bacillati; phylum Actinomycetota; class Actinomycetes; order Kitasatosporales; family Streptomycetaceae; genus Streptomyces; species Streptomyces sp. NPDC017225. The sequence continues at coordinate 155,372 of NZ_JBIRNE010000014.1, forward strand.
GGCCGTCGCTCACGTCGAGTACACCCACAAGGGCGGCCCGGCCCTCACCGAGGGCTCCGACGTGCACGACGGCACCACGGTCTTCGCCGACGGGCAGCGCGGCGGCGTCCTCGTCGGCGGCGCCTCGGACGACGCTCCGGGCTGCGAGGACCCGTACGACGTGCGGAGCTGGAAGCAGGGCGAGAGCCATGTCTTCTGCGAGACGTACCTGGTCCCCGCGGACGCCACGAGCGTGGAGGTGCACTGGGAGGAGCGGGACGGCGAGCCCTACGTCTGGAGGTACTCGCGGAGGTAGGAGCGGTGCTCACGTCTCCCGGGCGTCCTTCGCCGGCCGGGTGATCCCGGCGATCCGGTACGCGTCCGCCTCCTCCAGCGTCTCGTTCGCCAGCAGCGCCTCGGCCAGCGCGTCGAGCTGCCCCCGGTGGTCGGTCAGCTTGCGGACGGCCTCCGCGTAGCACTCGTCGACGACCCGCCGCATCTCCCCGTCGATGGCGTCGAGGGTCCCCGGGGCGGCGGCCGGCCCGTAGGCCTGCTGGGCGTCGCCGGGGAGGGCGGAGAGCCGGCCGACCCGCTCGCTCATGCCCCAGCGGCCGACCATGCCGCGCGCGATCCGGGTGACCTGTTCGAGGTCGCTCTCCGAGCCGGTGGTGATGACGTCGTACACCACCTGCTCGGCCGCCATGCCGCCGAGCGCGCCGATGATCCGGCCGCGCAGGTACTCCTCCGTGTACGCGTACTTGTCCGCGTCCGGCGTCGACAGCGTCACCCCGAGCGCCCGCCCGCGCGGCACGATCGTGATCTTGCGGACGGGGTCGGCGCCCGGCCGCAGCATGCCCAGCAGGGCGTGCCCGCTCTCGTGGTAGGCGGTGCGCCGGCGCTCCTCCTCGGGCATCACCAGCGGGCGTTCGGCGCCCAGCTGGACCTTCTCCATGGCCTCGGAGAGGTTCGCCTGCGTCACCCGGTCCTGCTTCCGCTTGACCGCGAGCAGCGCGGCCTCGTTGGCGAGGTTGGCGAGTTCGGCGCCGGTCATGCCCGGGGTCGTACGGGCGACCTGGGCGAGGTCGACGTCCGGGGCGAGCGGGATCTCGCGGGTGTGGATCTCCAGGATCGCCTTCCGGCCGCCCCGGTCCGGCGGCGAGACGGTGACCACCCGGTCGAAACGGCCGGGGCGGGTCAGCGCCGGGTCCAGGATGTCGGCGCGGTTGGTGGCGGCGATGACGATCACGCCCTCGGCGCCGGAGAAGCCGTCCATCTCCGTGAGGATCTGGTTCAGCGTCTGTTCTCGCTCGTCGTGGCCGCCCATCCCGGAGCCGCCGCCACGGGCCCGGCCGATGGTGTCGATCTCGTCGATGAAGATGATCGACGGCGCCACCTTCCGGGCCTCGGCGAACAGCTCCCGCACCCGGGAGGCGCCCACGCCCACGATCATCTCGATGAACTCGGACGCGGACGCCGAGAAGAACGGCACGCCCGCCTCGCCGGCGACCGCGCGCGCGAGGAGCGTCTTTCCGGTGCCGGGCGGACCGGACAGCAGGACCCCGCGGGGCATCTTGGCGCCCATGCGGCGATACGCGTCGGGGTTCTTCAGGAAGTCGACGACGTCGCTGAGCTCGCCCTCCACCTCGTCGATCCCGGCCACGTCGGCGAACGTGGTGCGCGGCTCGCCGGCTTCCAGCTCGACCGGCCTGGGCGGTGCCTTGCGGCCGAGCATGCCGCCGGCCCCGCCACCCAGGGCGCCCCGCATACGCCGCGCGACGACGACCCACAGCACCACCAGGAGCAGCATCGGGGCCAGCGAGATCAGCAGGTTGACCAGGAGACTGCGCTGCTGGACGACCGGCTCGGCCGTGACGGTGACGTCGTGCTCGGTCAGGTCGTTCCAGAGCTGGTCGTCCGCGAAGGTCGGCCGCTCGGTCATGAACTTGGTGTACGTCCCGTCACCCTCGGGATTGTCCCGGGCCTTCTTCAGCTGGCCCTGGATCGCGTCGCCCTTGGCATAGATCTTGCTGACGTTGTCCTCGTCGACCTGTTTGCTGAACTCCGTGTAGGAGATGGTCGGCTCGTCGCCCTCGTTGAAGAAGGAGAGCACGAGGTTGGCGATGAGGAAGACGATCAGCGCGGCCAGGACCAGGTTCCACCAGCCGCCACGCGGCCTTCTGCCGCCGGGCGGCGGCTTGGGGGGCTCGTCGGGCGTGCCCTCGGTGCGCCAGGGCGGCTCGGGGGCCTTGCGCGGCGGGGACGGGTTGGTCATATCCGGACGTTACGACAGGAAAGCCGTCCGGGCATGTGGGTGTACGGCGCTGGGGGCGCCCCTCCGGTGAGGGGCGCCCCCAGCGCCGTACGGTCCTGTCCTGCGAACCGGTCGGGCGGTCAGCCCATGAACTTCTTGAACTCGTCCGGCAGCTCGAAGTTCTGGTCGCCCTGCTGGGGCAGTCCGAAGGCGCCCCCGTTCTGCGCGGCGGCGGCGCGGCGGTCGGCCTCCTCCTGCTCCTGCTGCTTGCGCTTCATCGGGTTGCCGGAGCGCTGCTTGCCCTTGGCCTTCTTCTGCTGCTTCTTCTGCCGGCCGGGTCCGCCGCCCATGCCCGGGACGCCCGGCATGCCCGGCATGCCGCCGCCCTGGGCCATGCGGGACATCATCTTGCGGGCCTCGAAGAACCGCTCCACGAGCGACTTGACCGCGCTGACGTCGACGCCGGAGCCCTTGGCGATACGGGCGCGGCGGGAGCCGTTGATGAGCGTCGGCTCCTGGCGCTCGGCCGGGGTCATCGACTTGATGATGGCGGCCGTGCGGTCGACGTCGCGCTCGTCGAGGTTGTTGATCTGGTCCTTCATCTGGCCCATGCCCGGCAGCATGCCGAGCAGCTTGCTGATGGAGCCCATTTTCCGGACTTGCTCCATCTGGGCCAGGAAGTCGTCCAGGGTGAAGTCCTGGCCCTTCTTGGACGCCAGCTTGGAGGCCATCTTCTCGGCCTCTTCCTGGCTGAACGTCTTCTCCGCCTGCTCGATCAGGGTGAGCAGGTCACCCATGTCGAGGATGCGGGAGGCCATCCGGTCAGGGTGGAACGCGTCGAAGTCCGTGAGCTTCTCGCCGTTGGACGCGAACATGATCGGCTTGCCGGTCACCGAGGCGATCGACAGGGCCGCGCCGCCGCGTGCGTCGCCGTCGAGCTTGGAGAGCACCACGCCGTCGAAGCCGACGCCGTCGCGGAAGGCCTCGGCGGTGTTGACGGCGTCCTGGCCGATCATCGCGTCGACGACGAAGAGGATCTCGTCCGGGGAGACGGCGTCGCGGATGTCCGCGGCCTGCCGCATCAGCTCCTGGTCGATACCCAGACGGCCGGCGGTGTCGACGATGACCAGGTCGTGGACCTTGGACTTGGCGAACTCGATGGAGTCCTTGGCGACCTTGACCGGGTCACCGACGCCGTTGCCCGGCTCGGGTGCGTAGACCGCGACGCCGGCGCGCTCGGCGACGACGCTCAGCTGGTTGACGGCGTTGGGGCGCTGGAGGTCACAGGCGACCAGGAGCGGCGAGTGGCCCTGCTCCTTGAGCCACCGGCCCAGCTTGCCCGCGAGGGTGGTCTTACCGGCACCCTGGAGACCGGCCAGCATGATCACGGTCGGGGGCTGCTTGGCGAAGCGCAGGCGGCGGGTCTCGCCGCCGAGGATGCCGACCAGCTCCTCGTTGACGATCTTGACGATCTGTTGGGCTGGATTGAGAGCCTTGGAGACCTCGGCGCCCAGGGAGCGCTCCTTGACCTTCTTGATGAAGGCGCGCACGACGGGCAGGGCGACGTCGGCTTCGAGGAGCGCGATGCGGATCTCGCGGGCCGTGGCGTCGATGTCCGCCTCGGTCAGCCGTCCTTTGCCCCGCAGGGATTTGAAGGTGGCTGACAGGCGGTCGGAGAGAGTATCGAACACGGCGGCGTAGGTCCTCGCGTCGGCGTTGGTGTGGGTCGCCCTCCAGGGTATCCGGCCCGGCAAGCAAAGTGTCCCTGCCCGTTACGGAGAGCGGGCGGGGACTGGTGCCCCGCGTGTGCGCGGAGCAGGATCGGCGCGGAGCACACCCGACAACGCGGGACTCGGCCACAAGGTCACGCCCGCAGCGACTCCTCCAGCTCCCTGGCCACGAACGCCGCATCGTCGCCCGGCAACGGCGCACCCTCGCCCCGCGTCACGTAGAAGGCGTCGACCGCGTTCGCCCCCAGCGTCGACACATGCGCGCTCCGCACCCGCACCCCCGCCCCCTCCAGTGCCCGCCCGAGCCGGAACAGCAGCCCCGGCGCGTCCTGGGCTCGGACCTCGATCACCGTGGCCAGCCGGGAGGCGGCCGGCGCGACCGTCACGCGGGGCGGCGGCGGCTCCACGCCCCTGCGCCGTGGGTAGGCGGCGTCCCGTTCGGCGAGCCGGCCGGCGATGTCCAGGCTGCCGTCCAGGGCCCTGACCAGGTCGGCACGCAGGCGGGTGGCCTGGGGCAGGGAGCCGTATTCGGCGGCGACCCGCCAGTCCAGCAGCAGGACCGAGCCCTCGACACCGTCCGGCAGCGGAAGGGACCGCAGCTCGGCGGTGCGGACGGTCAGCCGGTGCATGGCCAGCACCCCGGCCACCGCCGGAAGCACGCCCGCCTGGTCGGGTACGGCGATCAGCAGCTCCACGCCGAGCGGCTCCGGATCGGCGGCCCGCTCCGCGGCCGCGGCCTGCCTCGGGTCCGCGGCCCGGTGGGGACCGGCCGACGGCTCGGTCTGCGCGCGCAGCGCCAGCACCGGTCCGCCGGTACGGAACGCCTCGACGGCGAGCCGCTCCTGTTCCGCGGTGGGCGTGGCGGCCTCGGGCTCCGCCGGCCGGTCCCCCGCGAGCACCGCCGAGACCCGTTTCACCAGGTCGGCGACGAGGGAGCCGCGCCAGGACGACCAGGCGGCCGGCCCGGTGGCCAGCGCGTCCGCCTCGGTCAGGGCGTGCAGCAGCTCCAGGGTGTGCTCCGTGCCGACCGCTTCGGCGACCGCGCGCACGGTGGCCGGGTCGTCGAGGTCGCGCCGGGTGGCCGTCTCGACGAGCAGCAGGTGGTGGCGTACGAGGGTGGCGACGACACCCACGTCCGCGCGGTCGAAGCCGATGCGGGCGGCCACGTCCCGGGCGATGGTCTCACCGACCACGGAGTGGTCGCCCGGCCAGCCCTTGCCGATGTCGTGCAGCAGCGCGGCGACCAGGAGCAGGTCGGGCCGGTGGACGCGGCGGGTGAACCCGGAGGCGCGCACGGCGGTCTCGATCAGGTGCCGGTCGACGGTCCACAGGTGGACGGCGTTGCGCTGCGGGCGGCAGCGCACCCGCTCCCAGTCGGGCAGGAGCCGGGTGATCAGCCCCTCGGCCTCCAACGCCTCCCAGACCTCCACGGTGGGCCGGCCCGAGCCCAGCAGGGTCACCAGCTGTTCCCGCGCCTCGGCGGGCCAGGGCGCGGGCAGCGGACGGACGGAGGCGGCCAGGCGCCGCACGGCGTGCAGGGAGAGCGGGAGCCCGGCCTGCGCGGCGGCGGCCGCGGCCCGCAGCGGGAGAACGGGGTCGCGTTCGGGGCGCGCGGTTCGGGCGAGCACCACTTCGCCGTCCTGCTCGACGACGCCCTCGGCGAGCGGGGAGCGTTCGGCGACCGGTTTCCCGCCGCCGCCCAGCAGGGCGCGCAGCCTCGGCCGCACGGAGCGCGCCCGCAGTACGCGCCCCACCTCGCGCCAGGTGACGTCGCCGGCGTACGAGATGACGCGCGCGGCCTCGTAGACCTGCCGCAGCAGTGTGTCGGCGTCCAGCAGGCCCAGCTCGGCCGCCACCTGGTCCTGCTCCTGCAACGCCAGCCGGTCGGTCGCCCGGCCCGTGGCCAGGTGGAGCGCGTCGCGTACGTCGAGCAGTCGGCGCCGGGCGTCGGCGAGGCCCTCGCGCGGGGCGTCGGCCAGCCAGGAGGCGGCGACGGCGCGCAGGGCGGTGGCGTCGCGCAGGCCGCCCCGCGCCTCCTTGAGGTCGGGTTCCAGCAGGTACTGGAATTCGCCCTGGCGTTCGGCGCGCCCGGCGCAGAGTTCCTGGAGTTCGGGGAGGCGTCTGGGTGCCTGGTTGCGCCAGTCGGCGAGGACGGTGGTGCGCAGTGAGGCGGTCAGTCCCAGGTCGCCGGCGAGGTGGCGGGCGTCCAGGAGGCCGAGCTGGACTTTCAGGTCCTCGCCCGCGGTCTTCCGGGCCTGAGCCGCTGTGCGGACGGAGTGGTCGAGGGCGAGGCCGAGGTCCCAGACGGGGTACCAGAGACGGTCGGCGAGGGCGGCGACCGCCTTGTCGTCGCTGCCGTCGTGGAGCAGGAGCAGGTCCAGGTCGCTGCGCGGGGAGAGTTCGCCGCGCCCGTAACCGCCGACGGCGATCAGACAGACGCCCCGGGGCGGGGGGCTCGCCGCGGCGAAGAGGTCCGACAGCCAGTCGTCCGTCAGTTCGGCGAGGGCCGTACGGCGCGGCGGCCCGGACCGCGCCCCCTCGGTGAGGAGGCGCAGCCGGGCCGCCGCGTAGCCGCCGGGTCCGGAGTCCTCCGCTTCTTTCGTCACGTCCGTACTCGTCACCCGGCGACTCCTGTTCGTCCGTCGTGTCAGAGGGCGTCGGGGCCGCGTTCGCCGGTCCGGACCCGTACGGCCGTGTCGACCGGGACCGACCAGACCTTGCCGTCGCCGATCTTGCCGGTGCGGGCCGCCTTGACCACGACCTCGATCAGCTGCTCGGCGTCGTCGTCCTCGACCAGCACCTCGATTCGGATCTTGGGCACCAGGTCGACGGTGTACTCGGCGCCCCGGTAGACCTCGGTGTGGCCGCGCTGGCGGCCGTAGCCGCTGGCCTCGGTGACGGTCAGGCCGTGGACCCCGAAGGCCTGGAGGGCCTCCTTGATCTCGTCGAGCCGGTGCGGCTTGACGACGGCGGTGATGAGTTTCATGCGTCCACCTTCTTGCTCTGGGCCGTCGCGGCCGTGGAGGCGGCCGGCGTGGCGGTCGTCCGGGCGGCGCCGCCGCCGGCGCCGCTGAAGTCGTACGCGGTCTCGGCGTGCTCGGCCTGGTCGATGCCGGCCACCTCGTCGTCCTCCGGCACCCGCATGCCGATCGTCCTGTGCAGGATGAAGGCGAGGATCGCGGAGACGACCAGGGAGTAGGCGAGGACGCCGAAGACACCGGCGCACTGCTTCCAGAACTGGTCCAGGCCGCCGCCGTAGAAGAGGCCCTCGACGTCGGACTGGCCCTTGCCGGTGGCGAGGAAGCCGACGAGCAGGGAGCCGAGGATGCCGCCGACGAGGTGGACGCCGACGACGTCGAGGGAGTCGTCGTAGCCGAACCGGTACTTCAGGCCGACCGCCATGGCGCAGAGCACACCGGCGACGACACCGACGGCGATGGCGCCGAGCGGGGAGACCGCGCCGCCGGCCGGGGTGATGGCGACCAGGCCGGAGACGGCACCGGAGGCGGCGCCCAGGGTGGTGAAGGCGCCGTGGCGGATCTTCTCGTAGGCGAGCCAGCCGAGGACGGCCGCGCCGGTGGCGACCTGGGTGTTGACGAACATCAGCGCGCCCACGCCGTCGTCGTTGCCGAGCCAGGAGCCGGCGTTGAAGCCGAACCAGCCGAACCACAGCAGGCCGGCGCCGAGCATGACCAGCGGCAGGCTGTGCGGGCGCATCGGGTCCTTCTTGAAGCCGACCCGCTTGCCGATGACCAGGATCACGCCGAGCGCGGCGGCACCGGCGTTGATGTGCACGGCCGTACCGCCGGCGAAGTCGATGACGCCGAGTTCGAAGGCCCAGCCGCCCGCGCCCCACACCCAGTGGGCGACCGGGAAGTAGACGATCGTGGCCCACAGGGTGATGAACAGCGCCCAGGCCGTGAACTTCACCCGGTCCGCGAGGGCGCCGCTGATCAGGGCGGGCGTGAGGACGGCGAACATCAGCTGGAAGACCAGGAAGACGAAGACGGGGATGGTGTAGCCGTCCCACAGCTCGGTCAGGCCGATGTCGCTGAGCCCGACCCAGTCGGAGTTCCAGCCGATGACGCTGCCGGTGTCGGTGCCGAACGCCATGGAGAAGCCGTACAGCACCCACAGGACGGTGACGATGCCGAGGCTGATGAAGCTCATCATCAGCATGTTCAGGGTGCTCTTGACGCGGACCATGCCTCCGTAGAAGAAGGCCAGGGCCGGGGTCATGAGCATCACCAGGGCGGAGCAGATGAGCATGAAGCCCGTGTTGGCGGCAGAGAGCTCCGTCTCTGCGGCGAGCGTGATGGCTGGAGCCATCGGCGTCTCCTCGTCGTTGGTACGGCCCCGTGCGGGCGAAGCCTGAGCGGGCTGTGAGGGGTGGGCCGGTTATGCGCCATGAGATTGGCGCAGCGCGGTTTCGGTGGACGCCCCTCGTTGTTTCGCCGCCGTGACGAAGGCGCCGTGCGTGTTACGCGTCGGTGAACTGCCGGATGCGGGGCCGCGCGATCGCCGTCGTGACGCGGCGTCCCGGCCGGGGACACGAGCCGGCCGCGGCGGCCTCCGAGTGACCTGGCATGGGGGAGCCGAGTCGGGCAGTTCGGGAGGGCCGGCCGCGGCCGGGGCTGGTGGGGTCAGACCGCTTCGGCGGTCTCCGGGAGCTCGACGGCGAGCCGTTCGGTGAGGTCGACGACCTCGCCGAGGTCGCCGAAATCGCGTACGGCCGTGTCGACGGTCTTGCGGATGCGGGTGTTGACTCGTTCGGAGCGGACCTTCTTGGCGATTCTCATGGCCTCGACGGCCAGGCCGGTGCTCTCCTCGGGCTCGCGGCGCAGCAGGTGCACGGTGGCCATGCCGATCAGGTTCAGCGCGTAGGAGCGCTGGTGCTCGTCGTCCTTGGCGAACAGCTCGACCGCGCGGCGCATCAGCGGCTCGGCCAGCGAGGCGTAGGCGGGGCTGCGGCCGGCGACGTAGGCGAGGTCGCGGAAGGAGTGGCTGTTCTCCCCGTGCAGCTCGGCCTCGGAGAAGAAACGGATCCAGTCGGGGTCCGGCTCGTCCCACTCGTCGGCTTCGGCGAAGGTGTCCTCGGCCATGCGCACCGCCCGCTTGCAGCGGCCGGGCTGGCCCATGTTGGCGTAGGCGCGGGCCTCCATCGCGTACAGCATCGACTGGGTGCGGGGGCTCGCGCAGTCCCGGCTGCCGTACTGCGCGAGGTGGATCAGCTCCAGGGCGTCGTCGGGCCGGCCGAGGTGGATCATCTGGCGGCTCATGCTGGAGAGGACGTACGAGCCGAGCGGCCGGTCGCCGGCTTCCTTGGCGGCGTGCAGGGCGAGGACGAAGTACTTCTGCGCGGTGGGCTGTAGTCCCACGTCGTACGACATCCAGCCGGCCAGCTCGGCGAGTTCGGCGGCGACCTTGAACAGCATGGACCGGGTGGCGTCCGTCTGGGGCTCCTGAAGCAGGTCGGTCACCTCGTGCAGCTGGCCGACCACCGCCTTGCGGCGCAGGCCGCCGCCGCACTGGGCGTCCCAGCGGCGGAACATCACGGCGGTGGACTCCAGCAGGTCCAGCTCCGGCCCGGACAGGCGGCCACGCGCGCGCGTGGTGGGCGCGGGCTCGCGTCCGGACGCGGTGGCCGGGGGCGCGGGGACGAGCCAGCGCTGCATGGGCTCGATGAGGGACGGGCCCGCGGAGAGGGCCAGCGAGCTACCGAGGAAGCCGCGCCGGGCGAGCATCAGGTCGCTGCGCGAGAACTCGCTGAGCAGGGCCACGGTCTGCGGGCCCGTCCAGGGCAGGTCGACGCCGGTCGCGGAGGGCGTCGGGCGGGTGGAGCGCAGGCCCAGGTCCTCGACGGAGACGACGACGCCGAAGCGCTCGGAGAACAGCTCGGACAGGATCCGCGGGATCGGCTCGCGCGGGTTCTCGCCGTCGAGCCAGCGGCGCACGCGTGAGGTGTCCGTGGAGATGTGGTTGGCGCCCAGCTGGCGTGCCCGGCGGTTGACCTGGCGGGCCAGCTCGCCCTTGGACCAGCCGCTGCGGGCGAACCAGGAGGTGAGCAGCTCGTTGGGGCGCTTTTCAGCGGGCGACGCGCTTCCCGCGCCCGTACCGCTTCCGCCGTTGCCACTCACTGGAACGCCCCCATCCCTGAGACCACCTGTCGCCGAGTGCGCCAAGCCCTATCAGAATGCCGGTGTTCACGGTCGTCCGTCCGGCGGATGCCACCCTTCGAACGGGAAGCCGAGTTGCCTCCGGCATACCCACAAGTGCATGTGCCCCAAGGCTCCATGCACACAAAGTAATCCCGTGATCACGGTCCAGCCATGGCGATTGCGGAATCGCCACCATTCGCCACCCCTTCGGGTGAACTCCCAGTGGCCCGCACACGATTCACTTGACATAGGCCAACCGCGAGTCGGCGCAACGGTGCACACCGGGGCGTGCGCGGTCTGGCGCACCACCCGAACTGCTTCCGGGCGCCGCGTGAACCGCGCCGGACTGGGGAGTTGCAAGCAGAGAGTCACGTCGCACGTCCGCTGCGTAACCGCCGCTGCGTCGGACCCGTTGGAGGGGGCATGGGCTTCACGATCGGCATCGGCAGCAGTCGGGGCGCGCGCGTCACCCGGTCCGGCACACGTCGCCGGGGCCGCGCGTCGGCGTGCACCGTCGTGGCCGAGTTCACCGGGCTGTGGGGCTGGGCCGTGGTGCCGGGGGCCCGGGCCGCCGCGGGCGTCTGCTCCTGCGGCCGGCGCGACTGCCCGGCGCCGGGCGCGCATCCGCTGGACCTCGCGCCCGAGGTGCCCGCGGGCGCGACGCTGGACGAGGCCGGCGAGGCCTGGGCCCAGGTGCCGGGCGCCGCCGCGATGCTGCCGGTCGGGCGGTCCTTCGACGTCATCGAGGTGGCCGAGCCCGCCGGACTGCGGGCACTGGCCCGGCTGGAGCGCATGGGCCTCCCGCTCGGCCCGGTCACGGCGACGCCGCAGGGCCGCGCCCACTTCTTCGTCGCCCCGGGCGCCGCCGCCGAGCTGCCCCGGCTGCTCTACCGCCTGGGCTGGGACGACCCGTCCGCCCTGGACCTGCGCGGCCTCGGCCCGGGTACGTACATCACGGCCCCGCCCTGTGACCGCGGCGGCCTGGGCCCGGTGCGCTGGCTGCGGCCGCCGGCCCTCGACTCCGCGACCAGGCCGCCGACGGCCCGGCTGCTGCTGGGGACACTGGCGTACGTGGCCCACCGGTCGCGGGCGTAGGGCCGACCGGACCGACGCCCACCCACCCGGGTTGCGGTCACAGCGAAGTGCCCTCCCCTCGCACGGGCACCGGGCCCGGCGCCCACCCGCCCGGCCGGGCACGGCGAAGCGCCCGTCCCCCGGTCACGGGAGGCGGGCGCTTCTTCGTACGGGGACGCGTGCCCCGGGGGCACGCGCGCCGGCGTCACTCGCCGATGAGGGCGTCCACGAACGCCGCGGGCTCGAACGGCGCCAGGTCGTCCGCGCCCTCGCCGAGTCCGATCAGCTTGACCGGCACGCCCAGCTCGCGCTGCACGGCGACCACGATGCCGCCCTTGGCCGTACCGTCCAGCTTGGTGAGCACGATGCCGCTGATGTCGACGACCTCGGCGAAGACCCGGGCCTGGATCAGGCCGTTCTGACCGGTGGTGGCGTCGAGGACGAGCAGCACCTCGTCCAGCGGCGCGTGCTTCTCCACGACGCGCTTGACCTTGCCGAGCTCGTCCATGAGGCCGGTCTTGGTGTGCAGGCGGCCGGCGGTGTCGATGAGCACGACGTCCGAGCCCATCTCCTTGCCCTCCTTGACCGCGTCGAAGGCCACGGAGGCCGGGTCGCCGCCCTCCGGGCCGCGCACGGTGTGGGCGCCGACCCGATCGCCCCAGGTCTGGAGCTGGTCGGCGGCGGCGGCACGGAAGGTGTCGGCGGCGCCGAGGACGACGCTGCGGCCGTCGGCGACCAGGACACGGGCGAGCTTGCCGGTGGTGGTGGTCTTGCCGGTGCCGTTGACGCCGACGACCATCACGATGCCGGGCTTGGTGTTCGCCGGCTCGGTCTTGACCTCGCGGTCCATGTCGGGGCCGAGGAGGGTGATCAGCTCCTCGCGCAGCAGCGTCCGCAGTTCGTCGGGCGTGCGGGTGCCGAGCACCTTCACCCGCTCGCGGAGCCGGTCGACCAGTTCCTGGGTGGGCTGCACGCCGACGTCGGCGGTGAGCAGCGTGTCCTCGATCTCCTCCCAGGTGTCCTCGTCGAGGTGCTCCCGGGAGAGCAGGGTGAGCAGGCCCTTGCCGAGGGCGTTCTGCGAGCGGGAGAGACGGGCACGGAGCCGGACCAGACGGCCGGCGGTGGGCTCGGGAACCTCGATCCGCGGGATCTCGAGCTCTTCGACGACGGGCGGCTCCTCGACGGTGGCGGGAGCGGTGCCGCCGTCCGGAAGGTCGACCTCCTCTATCGTCCGGCGCGGTTCGTCGCGCGGTGTCTCGGCCTCTTCGCCGACGTGCGGCTCGGCCGGAGGGGCGGTGATGTCGGGCGTGGCGGGAGGCGGCGGAGGCAGCTGCTTCTTGCGGCGACTGCCTACGATCAGCCCGCCGAGCGCGCCGATCACGACCACGGCGATGACTACAGCAAGGATGACGATTTCCATAACGGCTCCAGTATGCGTGACCCCTGCCCCGGCCCTTCATTGGTCAGCGGGGCGGGCGTGCCCCCGGGCCGGGCCGGGCGTCCGCCTGGCTCATGGCCGGCAGGAAGCCCGTTCGGGCGGAGTCACGGCTTGCGTGGCTCATGCGGGGAACCGTGCCGCGCCGTTCTCATCACTGTGGCTTCCTCCAAAGGACAAAGGCCCCTGGAGGGAAGGAGTCGGATCAAAGTACGATGGAAGAGGCCACGTCAACGCGCGTAGAGTCCCGACCGCCCCCTCTTCTCCCACGATCGAGGCACGGACCCCCCACATGAGCAAGACCTCCGAGACCGAAGGCGCCCTGGAAACCCGCGGCATCGAGCAGGTGCCCGACCAGGAGCGCACCGCCCGGACCCGCGAGCTTTTCCCGACCTGGGTCGGTGCCAACATCAGCGTGCTGCTGCTCACGATGGGCGCGAGCCTCGTCGTGGCGTACCGGCTCAACTTCTGGCAGGCGCTCGTCGTCGCGGCCGCCGCGCCGGTGGTGTCGTACGGCCTGGTCGGGCTGATCGGTATCGCGGGCAAGCGCGGGGGTGCGCCCGGGATGGCGCTGTCCCGGGCGGTCTTCGGCCAGCGGGGCAATCTGCTGCCGGGTTCGCTGATCTGGGTCGCCCGCTGGGGCTGGGAGACGATCAACGCGGTGACCGGCGCCTACGCCCTGCTCACCGTGCTGGACATCGTGTTCGGCATCCGGGCCAACAGCGTGCTGGACATGGTCACGCTGCTCGCCTTCGTCGTGGCGACGTTCGCGATCTCCGGGCTGGGGATCAACGCCGTGCAGAAGTGCAACAAGTACGCGGCGTACCTCTTCGGCGCCTTCTCGGTGCTGGTCCTCGGCTACCTGGTCGTCGACACCGACTGGTCGGCGGTCTTCGACCGGTCCGCCGGTTCGGTGGCGGCGATGATCACCGGTGTCGGTCTGATCGCGGCCGGTGGTGTCAGCTGGATCCCGTCCGCCCCGGACTTCACCCGGTACCTGCCGCGCACGGCATCCTCGAAGGGCATCGTGGGCGTGACCATCGGCGGCGCCGGCATCGTCGTACTGCCCATGGTGCTGATGGGTATGGTCATGGCCGTCTCCACGCCGGACCTGGCCTCGGCCGCGGACCCGGTCTCCTTCCTCGGCGAGATCCTGCCGACCTGGATCGCGGTGCCGTACCTGCTGATCGCGCTGATCGGCATGCTGCTGATCAACTCGATGTCGATGTACTCGGCCGGCTTCACCGCGCAGACCCTGGGCATCAAGGTCCCGCGGCACTGGGCGGTCTCGGTCAACGCCGTGATCTCGCTGGTCTTCGGCGGGGTGCTGATGCTGGTGGCGACCAGCTTCATGGGCTCCTTCATCGCCTTCCTTTCGCTGCTCGCGGTCGCCTTCTCCGCCTGGGTCGGCGTCTTCGGCGCGGACATGCTGCGCCGCAAGGAGTACGACGGCGAGGCCCTCGCCGACACCGGCCGCACCAGCGCCTACTGGTACCGCGGAGGCTTCTCCCCCGCCGCCGTCGCCGCGTGGGCGGTGGGGCTGGCCGCGGGCCTGATGTTCACGACGTCCGACTGGTTCACCGGCCCCCTCGCCGCGAACAACGTCATCGGCGAGTACGGCCTCGGCTGGGTGGCCACGGTCGTGATCTCCGGTCTGCTGTACGCGGTGCTGCCGAAGCCCGCCGTGGTCGTTCCCGCGTCGGCGGCCTCGGACGGGGCCGGGCGGCACGAGGCGGCGACCGTCTGACGTACGCGGCCGACGCCCCCTTCTCCATCCGGCACCGAGGACTGCTTCTCGAGCGGCGCGGGGTGGGGCGGGGGGCGTCGTGCGTCCCGCTTGCCCGTACACCCCGTCCCAACGGTGACAACCCGTTGCCCGTCCCGTCCCGGGGTGGTTGCCCGCGTCCATGAGTCTGCTGGTGGATGTCTTCGTCCGGGAACCGGACGGTTCCAGGCGTTTCCCGGACGAGGACGCCTACGACTCCGGCGGTTTCGAGTCCTGGCGCGCCACGGTGCGGGGTCGGACCTGATTCGTTCGCTGGGCGCCCGTCTCCTGCCAGGTCCCGGCCGAACGGGATCTGGAGGTGGAGCACGAGCAGGTGCCGGACCTGTTGCGCGAGGTCGCCCTGTCGCGGTCCCAACTCGACCGGATAGCGACCGGCACCGGCCATCCTCGGCCGGTGCGGGAACACCGGGGTCGGATCGAGGACCGTCTGCGCATCATCGACGAGTCCGCCCGGCAGGCCCTTAAGATCGGCGGCGGAGTCGTCATCTGGTGAGCCGGCCGCCGGGTCCGGACGTACGACACCGCCGCCCCCGGCCCGGGCGGTTGGCCGGGACGGGGGCGGCGGACGGTACGGGGAGAGGGGCGGCGGGGACTTGGCCCTTCTCCCCGGATTCGGGGGTGGGGCGGTCAGCCCATCTCCTCCAGGGCCTTGCCCTTCGTCTCCTTCACGAACTTCAGGACGAAGGGGATGGAGAGCGCGGCGAAGATCGTGTAGATCACGTAGGTACCGGAGAGGTTCCACTCGGCCAGCGACGGGAAGCTCGCGGTGATGGCCCAGTTGGCGATCCACTGCGCGGCGGCGGCCACACCCAGGGCCGCGGCGCGGAGCCGGTTCGGGAACATCTCGCCGAGGAAGACCCAGACGACCACACCCCAGGACAGGGCGAAGAAGAGGACGAACAGGTGGGCGGCGATCAGGGCGACCCAGCCCTGCGTGGCCGGGAGCTTGCCGTCGACCAGGTCGAAGGAGAACGCCCAGGCCTCCAGCGCCAGGCCGATCACCATGCCGACCGAGCCGATGAGGGCGAGCGGCTTGCGGCCGACCCGGTCCACGAAGATCATCGCGATCACGGTGCCGACGATGTTGATGATCGACGTCGTGAACGAGTAGAAGAACGACTGGGTCGGGTCGACGCCGACCGACTGCCACAGCGTCGAGGAGTAGTAGAACGCGACGTTGATGCCGACGAACTGCTGGAAGACCGAGAGGCCGATACCGATCCAGACGATCGGCTTGAAGAAGAAGCTGCCGCCGAGCAGGTCCTTGAAGGAGGACTTCTCCTCACGGTGCATGGCGTGCTCGATCTCGGCGACGCGGGCGTCGAAGTCGACGTCCTTGCCCTCGACCTCCTGGAGGATCTGCTTGGCGCGCTCGTGCTTGCCGACGGAGACCAGGAAGCGCGGGGACTCCGGGATGGCGAAGGACAGCAGGCCGTAGAGGACGGCCGGGATGACCATGACGCCGAGCATGACCTGCCAGGCCTCCAGGCCCATCAGCTCACCGCGCTGGTCACCGCCGGCGGCGTTCAGCAGACCCCAGTTGACCAGCTGCGAGACCGCGATGCCGACGACGATCGCGGCCTGCTGGAAGGAGCCGAGCCGGCCGCGGTAGGCGGGCGGGGAGACCTCGGCGATGTAGGCGGGGCCGATCACCGAGGCCATGCCGATGGCGAAGCCGCCGACGACGCGCCACATGGCGAGGTCCCACAGCGCGAAGGGCAGTGCGGAGCCGATGGCGCTGACGGTGAAGAGGACCGCCGCGATCTGCATGCAGCGGATGCGGCCGATGCGGTCGGCGATGCGGCCGGCGGTCGCGGCGCCGATGGCGCAGCCGATCAGCGCGATGGCGATGACCTGGGCCAGTACCGCGGAGCCGACGTCGTAACGGTCCCGGATGGCCTCGACGGCACCGTTGATCACGGAACTGTCGTAGCCGAACAGGAAACCGCCCATCGCGGCCGCCGCCGCGATGAAGATGACGTGCCCGAGATGATCGGGATGAGCCGTCCTGGCTCCTGAATTGGGCGCCTGCGATGTGCTGGCCACGTGTACTCCTCGGGCTACCGGCAACGCTGCCGGGGTGGTTCGCCTTCGAGATACCACTGAAAGGGACCTGAAGGTAAAAGCAACGTTGCAGAGACTATGCCTTCAAGTGTCGAAGTCAATAGGTCGAGAGATGTGAGTTTGGAGATGCGTGACGGCGATGTGGAGGCTTATGTGTTCAAGAGTTGAAGCTAGCGTGCTCTCAACTAACGCAGCCGCTGACTGATGACCTTCGACACGCCGTCACCCTGCATGGACACGCCGTACAGTGCGTCGGCGACCTCCATCGTCCGCTTCTGGTGCGTGATGACGATCAGCTGCGAGGCCTCCTGCAGCTCCTGCATGATCCGGATCAGCCGCTGCAGGTTGGTGTCGTCGAGCGCCGCCTCGACCTCGTCCATGACGTAGAACGGGCTGGGCCGCGCCTTGAAGATCGACACCAGCATCGCCACGGCGGTCAGCGAGCGCTCCCCGCCCGACAGCAGCGAGAGCCGCTTGACCTTCTTGCCCGGCGGCCGGGCCTCGACGTCCACGCCCGTGGTGAGCATGTTGTCGGGCTCGGTCAGCACGAGCCGCCCCTCACCGCCCGGGAACAGCCTGCCGAAGACGCCTTCGAACTCCCTTGCGGTGTCCCGGAAGGCCTCGGTGAAGACCTGCTCGACGCGCTCGTCGACCTCCTTGACGACCTGGAGCAGGTCGGCGCGGGTCTTCTTCAGGTCCTCGAGCTGCTCGCTGAGGAACTGGTGCCGTTCCTCCAGCGCCGCGAACTCCTCCAGGGCCAGCGGGTTGACCTTGCCGAGCTGCTGGTAGGCGCGTTCGGCGGCCTTCAGCCGCTTCTCCTGCTCGGAGCGTACGAAGGGCCGGGGGCGGTTGCGCGGGTGCTCCGGGTCCGCCGGGAGCTCCTCGCCCTCGGCGGGGGGCGAGGGCGGCACCTCTTGATGGGGGCCGTACTCGGCCGCGAGCCCCGCCGGTTCCACACCGAGTTCCTCCAGCGCCTTGGTCTCCAGCTGCTCGATGCGCAGCCGCTTCTCGGCGCCGAGTACCTCGCCCCGGTGGACTGAATCCGTCAACTTGTCGAGCTCGGCCTTGAGGTCGCGCCCGGCGGTGCGCGCGGCGGCCAGCTCCTGTTCGCGCCGGGCTTTGGCGGCCTCTGCGGCGGTGCGCTCCTGGTCGGCGCGGGTCAGGGAGACCTCCACGTGCGCGAGCAGCTGCCGGGCGCCGGCGGCGACCGCCTCGGCCACTGCCGCCTCGTGCCGCATCCTGGCCCGCCGCTGTTCCGCACGCGCGCGTGCCTCGCGCTCCGCGCGGGCCGCCCGGTCCAGGGAGTCGGCCCGCCCGGCCATCCCCTTGACCCGCTCCTCGTGGGTACGGACCTGGAGGCGGGCCTCCATCTCGGTCTGCCGGGCGTTGGCGCCGTCGGCGGCGAGCCGGTCGCGGGCGGAGGTGTCGGGCTCTTCCTCGACGGGCATCTCCTCGGCGACGGCGAGCCGCTCCGCCAGTTCCTCGACGTCCGTCAGCGCCTTGTCCAGCGCCTCCTGCGCCCGGGCCGCCGCGGCGGCCGACCGCTCGGCCTCCCCCGCCGCGCCCCGCGCCTGTCCCGCGAGCCGGCCCAGCTGCTGGGCCACGGCCGACTTCTCGCGGTCGGCGGACCGGCGCCGCTCCCCCAGCTCCTCGACGAGTGCCGCGCCCTCCCGGCGCCGCCCGACGGCCACCTCCTGCGCCTTCGCGAGTTCCTCGCACCGCGCGCCCAGCTCCTCCAGCTCGGCGGCGGCCTGGTCCACGGACGCCTGTACCTCCAGCAGGCTGGGCGCACCGGCGGAGCCGCCCCGCGCGAAGTGCGCGCCCAGCAGATCGCCCTCGGCGGTGACGGCGGTCAGCTCCGGGTGGGCGTAGACCAGGTCCTCGGCGTCCTCCAGGGTGGCGACGACCACGATCCCGCGCAGCAGCCGCCGTACGGCGGGCATCAGGTCGGCCGGCCCACGGACGAGATCGGCGGCGTACGGCGACCCGGCGCCACGCGGCTCCCGCGCCACCTCGCCACCCGGCTCCCGCGTCACGTCGCCACGCGACCCCGGCGCCACGTCACCACGCGGCCCCGGCCCTACGTCGTCGGGGGCACCGGCGAGCAGCAGGGCGGCGCGGCCGGCGTCCTGCTTGCGCAGCAGGCGGATGGCGTCGGCGGCCGCCGACGGGGAGGTCACCGCGAGGGCGTCTGCTGCGGCACCGAAGGCCGTGGACAGGGCGGCCTCGTGGCCGGGCGACACGGTGAGGAGCCCGGCCGCCGGACCGAGCAGGCCGGCGAGCCGGTCCTTCGCGGCGAGCAGGGCGCCGGTACCGTCCTTGCGGCGCAGTCCGAGCGCGAGGGCCTCGCGGCGGGCGTGTGTCGCCGCGCGCTCGCGTTCCGCCGCGGTGGCCGCCTCCCGGGCGGCGCTCAGGGCGGCCTCCGCCTCGGCCAGTGAGCGCTTGGCGGCCTCGTGCCGTTCGGCGAGTTCCTGGTCGTCGGCGTCGAGGCCGTCGACCTCTGCCTGGAGCACCTCGTACTCCTCCTGCGCGGCGGCGGCCCGCTCCCGGGACTCGTCCCGCGCCTCGGCCAGCCGCTCGATCTCGGCCTGGGCCGAGGCGGCGCGGGAGCGGGCGGTGCCGACCTGGCCGCTGAGCCGGGCCAGCCCCTCGCGGCGGTCGGCGATGGCGCGGGCGACGTCCTTGAGCCGGCGGTCCTCCAGAGCCAGTTCGCGTTCGAGGTCGGCGCGGTGGGCGACCGTGTCCTCCAGGGCGTACTCGGCCGCCTCCAGGGCCGCTTCGAGTTCGGCCTCCTGTTCGCGGACGCGGGCGGCCTCGCGCTCCAGGTCCTCGGGATCGCGGCCGCGCCGCTCCTCGGGGGGCGCGGAGGTGGCGCTCTTCACGCGCGCGTCGGCCAGCGAGATCGTGCCGCGCATCCGTTCGGCGAGCTGGGACAGCTCGTACCAGGTCTGCTGGGCCCGCTGGAGGCGCGGGGTGAGCCGGCGCACCTCGTCCTCCAGGTCCGCCTCGCGGCGCAGCGCCCTGCCCAGCTCGGCCTCGGCGGCGTCCTTGCGTTCCTTGAGCGCGGCCTCGTCGGCGATCTCGGCCTGGAGCGCCTCGCGCAGCCGTACGAGGTCGTCGGCGAGGAGCCTCAGCCGCGCGTCCCGCAGGTCGGCCTGGATGACGGCGGCGCGCCTGGCCACCGCCGCCTGACGCCCCAGCGGCTTCAGCTGGCGCCGCAGTTCGTCCGTCAGGTCCTGCACGCGCGCGAGGTTGGCCTGCATCGCGTCCAGTTTCCTGAGCGCCTTCTCCTTGCGCTTGCGGTGCTTGAGGACGCCGGCGGCCTCCTCGATGAAGGCGCGGCGCCCCATGGGGTCGGCGTGCAGGACGGAGTCGAGCTGGCCCTGACCGACGATGACGTGCATCTCTCGGCCGATGCCGGAGTCGGAGAGCAGTTCCTGGATGTCGAGGAGGCGGCAGGTGTCGCCGTTGAGCTGGTACTCGCTGCCGCCGTTGCGGAACATGATCCGCGTGATGGTGACCTCGGCGTACTCGATGGGCAGCGCCCCGTCGGAGTTGTCGATGGTCAGCGACACCTCGGCCCGGCCGAGCGGCGGGCGGCCGGTGGTGCCGGCGAAGATGACGTCCTCCATCTTGCCGCCGCGCAGCGACTTGGCGCCCTGTTCACCCATGACCCAGCTGAGCGCGTCGACGACGTTGGACTTGCCCGAGCCGTTCGGGCCGACGACGCAGGTGATGCCGGGCTCGAACCGGAGCGTGGTCGCCGAGGCGAACGACTTGAATCCGCGGAGGGTCAGGGCCTTCAGGTGCACGCCGTCGGACTCTACCTTTCACGGGTGTCTCACTCCATGAACCGGTGAACCGCCGCGGTTTCACCGGTGAACGCGCAGGGCACATCAGACGTTGAAGAGGGTGAAAGGATGCGCGGGGGAGGAAAAGGCGGGCGGGGCGGCGGACACGGGCGAAGGCGGGGGCAAGAAAGAAGGGACGCCGAAGCGTCCCTTGCAGACTCTGACACCTGAGCGGTTGTACGGGCGTGCCCAACCACTGCCGTGCCGTCGTGGAGCGATGCAGTGATCAGATCGATCAGCAGTGATCAGGTGAGCGCAGGCTCCGCCTGGTGTGCGTCAACGCTCTCCATGCTCTCCATGATCCTGTCGTGAGAAGCGGCAGCCGCCAACGCGTCGTTCTCCGCCTGGATTCGTCCGAGTTCGGATTCCAGGTCCTGGACGCGCTGCTGGAGCCGTCGCATCTCGGCGAGGAGTCGAGGGTCGGAGCCGCCGACGTAACCGAGAAGCGCCTTTGCCATGATGGATGGTCCTCCACAATGAGTGACCGACCGAAGCGGTGTGGGTCGTGAGGGAATCGCACCCGCGGTGCTTGGCACTTTGGAGTTTTTCCTGCCGTTCAACCATGCCAAACAGCTAAGGTGCGCGGGGCTTTCAGCGTCTCACCAAAAAGTTTGACGGTCAACACGATCACGCCCCGTATCGGCGGGCACCCGGGCGCACGCGGCCTGGGAACGGCGACGCGGCGATTCCTGCGGGCCCCTGGGGGCGTGGCGATCATCCTGCGTGCGGAGCCTGCCACGACAGGCCGTTCTTGGCAACCACCTGCCCGTTTCCGCTGCGGACACCCTTCCGGAGACGGTCGCACCGGGCGCCGGGGGCCTTCGGCACGGCCCGGCGTCAGCGGATGGCGAAGCCCTCGTAACCCCCGCGAGGTGTGTCCCAGATCTCGGTCACGCCGTCCACACGTCCGGGCGTGTCGTCACCGCGCAGCCAGTCGAGCAGCCCTTCGCAGCGCTCGCGCGGGCCCTCCGCGACGACCTGGACCCGCCCGTCGGCCAGATTGAGAGCAAAACCACTCATCCCGCCGAGCTCCAGCGCCCTGGCCCGCGTGAACCAGCGGAAACCCACTCCCTGGACCTGTCCGCGCACCCACGCGACCAGCCGTACATCCTCGCTCATGACTGCAACCTAACCAGTCAATGTCTCGCCGGGCACTTCACCCCCTTGCACCATGCGGTACCGTCCCCACCCAATGAAACTCACCTGAAACTCACTCCATCGTGTGAGTTCCGTGTCGATCTTGAGGACACATCGACCGCGAGGACACGTCCAGCGCGAGGACGAGGACGAGGAAGGCCAGAACATGGGACGCCACCGACGCTCCGCCGCCGGCCGCGCCGCCACGGGCCGCGCCGCGGGGGGCCATCAGACGGACGGTGCGACCGGCCGGGACCGCGACCCGCGGTCGCCGGACGCGGGTGACCGACCCACGATGGGGATCGCGCCCTATCTGAACCCCGAGGCGTACGCCGAGGTCCGGGCGAAGAGCGACGCGTACCTGTTCGCGCCGGACGGCCCGGACGGCGACGGGGCCGACGGCCGCCCCCAGGCCGGACGAACGGTCGCCTTCCCCAGTGGCGGCTTCACCCCCGACGACGGTCCGCGGCCCGCGAGCCCCTCGGGAACACGCCGCCGCCGCAGGAAGAGGGCCGCCACTCCCGTCCGCACGGGTCTGCTCGGTGTCTCCGCAGCGGTCGCCATCGGCACCGTGGCGGTGGCCACCGGAGCGGTGCCCGGCCTCGACAACTACCGGCTCGGCGGCGGCGGCGGTGGCGGCGGTGACCGAGTGCAGTCCCAGGACGCCCCGTCGAACATCCCGTCCGAACAGGGCGGCACCTCCGGCAGCGCCGAGGCCGGTCACGGCGGCGAGGCCCCCGCGAGCCGCGGCACCGACCGGTCGTCCTCGCCCGCCGGCTCCTCCGACCGCTCGGGGGCCTCCGAGTCCTCCTCGTCCGGCTCCTCCTCCCCCTCGCCGTCCGCGTCCTCCCCCTCGGCATCGGCGTCGAAGCCCGCCGCTGAGGCCGAGACCCCGTCGAAGACGGAGAAGCCCGAGAAGGCTCCGAGCGCCGAGCCGAAGCCCACGCCGTCGCGTCCGGCCGCCGAGGAGCCCCAGCGGCCCGGCGCGCCCGCCGCCGCGTCGGAGCAGGCCGTCGCCCAGGCCCAGGTTCTCAAGCTCGTCAACGACGAGCGTGCCAAGGTGGGCTGCAGCCCGCTGGCCGCGAACAGCGCGCTGCGCGAACTGGCCGAGGACTTCAGCGAGGCGATGGCCGCCGAGGGCTTCTTCGACCACACCGACCCCAGCGGCGCGACGCCCTGGGACCGGGCCGAGGCGGCCGGCATAAGCGGTCTCGGGGGCGAGAACATAGCCCGCGGTCAGGCCGACGCCCAGGCCGTGATGGACGCCTGGATGGACAGCCCGGGCCACAAGGCCAACATCCTGAACTGCGACTTCCAGACCCTGGGCGTCGGCGTCCACTTCGGCTCCGGCGGCCCCTGGTGGACCCAGAATTTCGGCTACTAGCCACACCCCTCCGGGCAGCGCGGGCCCTCGGGCGGCGCTGCCTTCGGCGCGGCGCTGCGCTCACGTACGCTGGATGTATGTCGACCACGCAGGAGCGCACGGAGGAGCAGGACCTCCCGTACGACGTGTTCTCCCGGGCCTGCCCCTCGCGCGGCACCCTGGAGCACGTCACCGGGCGCTGGGGTGCGCTGACTCTCGGCGCGCTGTACGAGAGTTCGTTCCGGTTCAACGAGCTGCGGCGGCGCGTCGACGGCGTCAGCGAGAAGATGCTGGCCCAGACGCTGCACGCGCTGGAGCGCGACGGCCTGGTGCACCGCGAGGCCCAGCCCACCAACCCGCCCCGCGTGGACTACGAGCTCACGGCCCTGGGACGCGAGGTGGCCGGGCGGCTGGCCGCCCTCATCCAGTGCGTCCAGGGGCGGATGGACGAGGTGCTGGCGTCGCGCGAGCGGTACGACGCGCGGCGTGCACCTACGGTGTGATCCTCGGCGTCCGCTGGCACTTCGGGCAGAAGTAGCTGGAGCGGTTCATCCAGGGCCGGCGGCGCATCGGCGTGGCACAGCGGCGGCAGGGCAGACCTTCCCGGCCGTACGCGTCGAGCGACCGGTCGAAGTAGCCCGACTCGCCGTTCACGTTGACGTAGAGGCTGTCGAAGCTGGTGCCGCCCACGGCGAGGGCCGCGTTCATCACGTCGCGGACGTGGCCGAGGAGTTCGGCGGTGCGGGGGCGGGTGAAGGTCGCCGTGGGGCGTTCGTAGTGCAGGCGGGAGCGCCACAGGGCCTCGTCCGCGTAGATGTTGCCCACGCCGCTGATCAGTGACTGGTCGAGCAGGGCCCGTTTGACCGTGGTGCGTTTGCGGCGCAGCGCGAGGTGGAACGCCGCGTCGTCGAAGAGCGGGTCGAGGGGGTCGCGGGCGATGTGCGCGATGACGTCGGGCAGTCCGTCGGGGGTGGTGTCGTGCAGGGACAGGCCGCCGAAGGTGCGCTGGTCCACGAAGCGCAGTTCGGTGGACCGGTCGTCGGTGAAGCGGACGCGCACACGCAGGTGTTTCTCGGCCGGTGCCTCGTGCGGCTGGACCAGTAGCTGGCCGCTCATGCCGAGGTGCGCCAGGATCGCCTGACCGGTGTCCTCCAGCGGCAGCCACAGGTACTTGCCGCGGCGGCTGGGCGTGCCGATGCGGTGGCCCTTCAGGCGGTGGGCGAAGTCGTCGGGGCCGGCGAGGTGCCGGCGTACCGCGCGCGGGTGCAGCACCTCGGCGTCGGCGACGGTCCGGTGGGCGACCCAGCGCTCCAGGCCGCGCCGGACGACCTCGACCTCGGGCAACTCGGGCATGGCATTCCCTCGGGTGGGCCGGTGGACGAGCCGAACGCCCGCCCCGGGAGTGGGACGGGCGTTCGGAACGTGCGATGAATCAGACGGCTCCGACGGTCGGGTGGACCGACGGAGCCGGCGGATCGACGGATCAGGCAGAGGCCGACGGGGCGTCGGCGCTCGGCGTGACCGCCGCTTCGGCGGCCGGCTGGGCCGTCGCTTCGGCTGCGGGCACCTTGGCCCGCTCGTCCGCCGCGGCCCGGATGGACCGCCACGCGGATTCCGCGGCCTGCTGCTCCGCTTCCTTCTTGCTGCGGCCGGTGCCGGTGCCGTACGAGACGCCTCCGACGCGGGCGGCAGCAGTGAAGGTCTTCTCGTGATCCGGGCCGGTCTCCGTGACCAGGTACTCGGGGACACCGAGCCCTTCGGTCGCGGTGAGTTCCTGGAGACTGGTCTTCCAGTCCAGGCCGGCACCGAGGTTCGAGGACTTCTCGATCAGCGGGTCGAACAGGCGGTGTACCAGTTCGGAGGCCGCGTCGAGGCCCTGGTCGAGATAGACCGCGCCGATCACCGCTTCAAGGGTGTCGGCGAGGATGGACGCCTTGTCCCGGCCCCCTGTGCCCTCTTCACCGCGGCCGAGCCGGATGAAGGAGCCGAGGTCGAGCCCACGGCCCACCTGAGCCAGCGCACGCGAGTTGACCACCGCGGCCCGCAACTTGGCCAGCTGGCCTTCGGGCAGGTCGGGGTGGGTTCGGTACAGCGTGTCCGTGACGACGAGGCCGAGGACGGAGTCTCCGAGGAACTCCAGCCGCTCGTTCGTCGGCAGACCGCCGTTCTCGTACGCGTAGGAACGGTGGGTCAGTGCGCGCACCAGAAGGGCGGACTCGAGCTGATAGCCGAGCCGCCCTTCCAGAAGCGTGTGGGACGAGGCCTGGGTGTCCGCCTTCTTCTTGGCGGGTGGGTCCGCCTTGGCGACTTCCGCCTTCTTGGGGACTGACACAGTGCCTCTCACCAGCCGCTCAGACCTCGAGGACCTGGCGCTTGTTGTAAGTGCCGCAAGACGGGCACGCGATGTGCTGCTGCTTGGGCTCGTGGCAGCGCTCGCACGCAACCAGGGTGGGGACCGCAGCCTTCCACTGCGACCGGCGGTGGCGCGTGTTGCTGCGCGACATCTTCCGCTTCGGAACAGCCACGGCTACTTCTCCTGCTTCTCGTCGACGCCAGGTTCGGCGCCGCTCATCTCGTCCTTCTCGCCGTCTCCGAGTGAACCGGCGAGTCCCTGCAAAGCCGCCCAACGAATGTCGACGGCGTCGTGGTGGTGGTCCGGGTCGTCCGCCAGGCGTACTCCGCACTCGGAGCACAGACCCGGGCAGTCTTCCTGGCACACCGGCTGCATCGGCAGTGCGAGCACCACCGCGTCGCGCAGCACGGGTTCGAGGCCGATCAGTCCGTCCTCGACGAAGAGCCTGTCCTCGTCGTCCTCGGCGTCGTCGCCCGGTTCCGCCACAGGGCGGCCCCGGTCGTCGGCGTCAGGGTACGAGAACATCTCCTGGAAGTCCGCCACAAGCTGCTGCTCGAGCGGCTCCAGACACCTTACGCACTCCCCCTTGGCCTTGGCACGGGCGGTGCCTGTGACGAGCACACCTTCCATGACCGACTCGAGCCGGAGATCGAGTTCCACCGGGGCGCCTTCCGGCACTCCGATGACTCCCTGGATACCGAAGTCCTTGGGAGCGTCGACCGTGCGGGTCAGGCGCTGCAGCGCACCGGGCCGCCGTCCCAGCTCGTGTGTGTCGAACACGAGGGGGTTTCGGTGGTCGAGGCGCGCGTTCAGAACCATTCCTGCTTTCGGTCTTTCGTAACTTGGGGGTGCCGCCCTCCGGTGTTCCCGGGCAGCGGCGATCGCGGACGTACACGCGACCGAAGAGCCAGGATACTGGACCATTCGCTCTCGGCCCAATCCGGCCCGGGAGCGGTGCGCGGGTCAGAGACCGCGCCCCTGTTCGTAGGCCCTCAGCTGCTCGGCACTGATCATGCCGGTGTCGAAGAGGCTGGTCTCGTCGAGTGCCTGCGGCGGGGCCTGCGGGGGCTGTGGCGGCTGCTGGGGCTGCTGGGGCTGCTGGGGCTGTGCGTAGTCCTGCCCGGCGCCGTCGTACGCCTGCTGCCGGGGGTCGTACTGGTAGGCGTACGGGTCCGCGGTCTGCTGCTGGTAGCCGTACGGCTCCTGCTGACCGCCGCCGTAGGCCTGCTGGTAGGCGGCGTAGGGGTCCGGCTGCTGCTGGGCGTAGCCGTAGGCCGGCTGCTGCGACGGCATCTCCGGCACCGCCTGGGCCGGTGGCTGCGCCGGTGCCTGTGCCGGCACCTGTGCCACCGCCGGCCGCTGCTCGCCGTACTCCCGCTGCCGGGGCTGTCCGGCGGGGGCGTCGGAGAGGCCCGCGAGGTAGTCCTCGTCGCTGGAGTGCTGGACGGTGCTCAGGTCGTCCGCGAGGGCGCCGAGGTCGTCGGTGGCGATCCGGCCGTGCAGCTTCTGGCGGCCCCGGCCGACCGCGTCCAGGGTCTTGGCCAGCACGGCCTCGAAGGCGCCGAGCTTGGAGTCGACGTAGGTGTCGGCGTCGCGGCGCAGGGTCTCCGGGTCGTGGCTGCGCTCGGGGGCGTCCTCGTCCTCGTAGCCGTTCTCGTCGAGGCCGGGTCCGGTGCCTAGGAGCTTCTCGCGGCCCCGGCCGACCGAGCCGAGGGTCTTGGTGAGGACGACCTCGAAGTTGGCGAGCTTGGAGTCGACGTAGTCGTCGGCCTCGGCGCGGACCTCCTCGGCCTCCTGGCGGGCCTCGGTGAGGATCCGGTCGGCCTCGGCCTGGGAGCGGCGGGCGACCTCGGTGTCGGCGATCAGGGAACCGCGCTCGGCGTGCGCGCCCTCGATGATCCGGTCGGCCTCCTGGCGGGCCTGCGCGACCATCTGCTCCCGGTCGCCGATCAGCTCCTGGGCCTGGGCGAGGGAACCGGGCAGTTCGGTACGCAGCTCTTCCAGCATCGAGAGCAGATCGGCGCGGTTGATCACGCACGAGGCCGACATGGGCATGGCGCGGGCGCCGGAGACCATCGCGGTGATCTCGTCGAGCTTCTTCTGCACGTCCACCGTGTGCTCGCCACTCTCTACAGCTGTGTTGGAGACGGACGGGACGACTGTACGACCCTGGGGTGTCCGGGGGACACCGGGTGACGGATTGTCAGCCTCCGGGAGCCGCGCGGGGTGCGCGCGAGGGCGGCGGTGGGGTGGGAACGGGGTGGGCTCAGTCCTGCTTCAGGCGCTCGGAGAGGACGTCGAGGACCAGCGGCGGCACCAGGTGGGAGACGTCGCCTCCCCAGGTCGCGACCTCTTTGACCAGGGAGGACGACAGGAAGCTGTAGGTGGGGTTGGTCGGGATGAACAGGGTCTCGACGCCCGAGAGGCCGTTGTTCATCTGGGCCATCTGCAGCTCGTAGTCGAAGTCGCTCACCGCGCGCAGGCCCTTGACGATGGCCGGGATCTCGCGCTGCTTGCAGAAGTCGACGAGGAGGCCGTGGAAGGACTCCACGCGCACGTTCCCGTACTCGGCGGTGACCTGGCGGATGAGGTCGATCCGCTCCTCGATCTCGAACAGGCCCTTCTTGGCCTGGTTGATCATCACGGCGACGTAGACCTCGTCATAGAGACTGGAGGCCCGGGCGATGATGTCGAGATGTCCGTTGGTGATCGGGTCGAACGACCCGGGACAGACGGCGCGGCGCACTTGAGTTCCCTCGCTCTCCGGTCCGGTCATCGTGCGTCTTCGCACGTAGAGGCGGCGTGACCGTACCAAAACGTTCCCTCGCCGTAGCGACGGGACCGGATCGCGTCGAAGCCGTGCGGCCAACGGAAGTCGCCGCCCCTGGTGCTGCGCTCCACGGTGACGAGCGCTTCCCCGGTGAGCCACCCCTCCGTGCGGAGTGTGAGCAGGATCTCCCGAAGATCGTCGTCCGTGACGGCGTACGGCGGGTCCAGGAAGACGATGTCGTACGGCTCGGCCGGTGCCGGGGTACGGATGATCTGTTCCGCTTTGCCCGCCCGGACCTCGGCGCCGGGCAGGCCGAGGGCCTTGACGTTCTCCCGGACCGTACGGGCGGCGCGGGCGTCGGCCTCGACGAGCAGGACGTGCCCCGCGCCCCGGGACAGCGCCTCCAGTCCGACGGCGCCGGAGCCGGCGTACAGGTCGAGGACCCGCTCGCCGTTCAGCGGGCCGCCGAGCAGGGACTGCCAGGTGGAGAACAGGCCCTCGCGCGCGCGGTCGGAGGTGGGGCGGGTGCCGGTCCCTGGCGGGACGGTGAGGCGGCGTCCGCCGGCCTTGCCGGCGATCACGCGGGTCATCTCGGGGTCCTTGTCGGTGTGCTCGGCGTGCTCGGGATGGACGGACGGTGTCCGTTCCCAGTGTCTCAGCCCTTCTCCAGGTACTGCTCCCTCTCCTCGTCCAGGAGGGCGTCCAGGGCCGTCCGCAGACCGGGCAGGCCGGCCAGCTCCGGGTCGGCTGCCACCACCGCCGCCGCCTCCTGACGTGCCTCGGCGATGATCTCCTCGTCCTCGATGACGGCGAGGACGCGCAGGGAGGTGCGGGCACCGGACTGGGCCTGGCCCAGGACGTCGCCCTCGCGGCGCTGTTCGAGGTCGATGCGGGAGAGCTCGAAGCCGTCGAGGGTGCCGGCGACGGAGTTGAGCCGCTGCCGTGCCGCGCTCGCCTCGGGCATCTCGGAGACCAGCAGGCACAGGCCGGGGGCGGAGCCCCGGCCGACGCGGCCGCGCAGCTGGTGGAGCTGGGAGACGCCGAAGCGGTCGGCGTCCATGATCACCATCGCGGTGGCGTTGGGGACGTTGACGCCCACCTCGATGACGGTCGTGGCGACCAGGACGTCGGTCTCCCCGGCGGTGAAGCGGCGCATGACGCCGTCCTTGTCGTCGGGCTGCATACGGCCGTGCAGGACCTCGACCCTGAGGCCCTGGAGCGGGCCCTTCGCCAGTTGCCCGGCGACGTCGAGGACGGCCAGCGGGGGCCGCTTCTCCGCGTCGCCCTCGGGGGGCTTCCGGGACCCCTTCTTCGGGGCGTCGTCCTCGTCGCCGATGCGCGGGCAGACGACGTACGCCTGGTGGCCGTTGGACACCTCCTCGCGGACCCGTTCCCAGGCCCGGGCGAGGAAGTGCGGTTTGTCGGCGACCGGGACGACATGGCTGGCGATCGGGGACCGGCCGGCCGGGAGCTGGTCCAGGACGGAGGTCTCCAGGTCGCCGAAGACGGTCATGGCGACGGTGCGCGGGATGGGCGTGGCGGTCATGACGAGCAGATGCGGCGGCTGCTTTCCCTTGCCGCGCAGGGCGTCGCGCTGTTCGACTCCGAAGCGGTGCTGTTCGTCGACGACGACCAGGCCGAGGTCGTGGAACCGCACCTTGTCCTCGATCAGCGCGTGCGTGCCGATGACGATGCCGGCCTCGCCGGTGGCCAGGTCGAGCAGGGCGTGGCGGCGGGCGGCGGCGCCCATCGAGCCGGTGAGCAGCACCACCTTGGTGGCGTGTTCGGTGCCGCCCAGCGTCCCTCCCTCGGCCAGCTCCCCCATCATCTCGACGACCGACCGGTGGTGCTGCTGGGCGAGCACCTCGGTGGGCGCCAGCATCACGGCCTGCCCGCCCGCGTCGACGACGGCGAGCATGGCGCGCAGGGCCACCATCGTCTTGCCGCTGCCGACCTCTCCCTGGAGCAGCCGGTGCATCGGGTGGTCGGTGGCGAGGTCGTCGAAGATCTCCCGGGAGACCTTCTGCTGGCCCTCGGTGAGGGTGAAGGGGAGACGGTCGTCGAAGGCCGTGAGCAGGCCGTCCGGGCTCGGTTTCCTCGGGACGGCGGGGAGTTGGGTCTCGGCGTGGCGGCGGCGGGCGAGGGCGACCTGGAGGACGAAGGCCTCGTCCCACTTCAGGCGGGCGCGGGCGTCCTCGATGTCCGCCTTGGTGTGCGGACGGTGGATCTTCAGGAGGGCCTCGGGGAGGGAGACCAGGCCGCGGCCCTCGCGCAGGGAGCCGGGCAGGGGGTCGACGGCCTCCTGCGCGCTGGGCAGCACCGTCTGGATCGCCTTGCCGATCTTCCAGGACTCCAGCTTGGCGGTGGCCGGGTAGAGGGGGATGAGGGCGCCCGCCCAGGACTCGACGCTCTCGGTCCCGTCGTCGTCATCACTGCCGCGCAGCAACTCGTACGCCGGGTGGGCCAGTTGGAGTCGGCGGTTGAAGACGGAGACCTTGCCCGCGAACATCGCGCGGGTGCCCGGCAGGAGCTCCTTGTGGGGCTTGTGGACGCCATGGCCGAAGAAGACCAGCTGGAGGCGGCCGCTGCCGTCCGTGATGGTCACTTCGAGCCGCTGGCCCTTGCCGCGTGGGGCCTTCGGCGAGGCGAAGGTGTGCAGGCGGGCGTCGGCGACCTGGGCCACCACCGTGACGTGCTCGTCCATGGGCAGGTCGGCGAGGTGGGTGAGCTGGCCGCGCTCCTCGTATCCACGGGGGTAGTGGTGGAGGAGGTCGCCGACCGTGTGCAGGCCGAGATGCTCGGCCATCACCTTCGCGGTGGCGGGGCCGAGCACCTTCTTCAGGGGTTCTCGCAGTGCGGGCACGAGATCCATTGCACACCACGCCACTGACAATGGCCCCATACCTCCCCGGAAACCGGCGGTACCGGCCGCACACCTCCCGGGCAACCGGCGGTACCGGCCGCGCGCTACTCCACGCCGATCAGCAGCAGCGCGCCCTGCCGGCCGCCCTGGTAGACCACCGTGTCGACGGCGAGGTACGCCTCGCGGACGCGGGCCTCCAGGTGGGCGGCGACGGTCTCGGGGGCCCCGTCGCCGAGGACGAGGGTGACCAGCTCGCCGCCGGCCGCGAGCATGCGGTCCAGGACGGTCTCGGCGACCTGCGTGACGTCCGCGCCGATCACGGCCACGTCGCCGTCGACGAGGCCGAGCACGTCGCCGGCCTGGCAGATGCCGGCCGTGGTCCAGGACTGACGCTCGGCGACGGTGACCTCGGCGTGGCGGGTCGCGCCGGCCGCCGAGGTCATCGCGACCACGTCCTCGTCGAAGCGCCGCTCGGGTTCGTGCACGGCGAGGGCGGCGATGCCCTGGACCGC
The DNA here is from genome assembly GCF_044331465.1 of Streptomyces sp. NPDC017225. Classification (NCBI taxonomy): domain Bacteria; kingdom Bacillati; phylum Actinomycetota; class Actinomycetes; order Kitasatosporales; family Streptomycetaceae; genus Streptomyces; species Streptomyces sp. NPDC017225. The sequence goes on from NZ_JBIRNE010000014.1 coordinate 186,698, forward strand.
CGAGCGGGTCGGGATCAGGGCGACCCGGACACCCTCGGTGCGGGCCTGCTCGGCCGCCGCGGCGGCGGTGTGGCGCAGTTCCGCGTCGTTGGGCAGCAGCACGACCTCGCGCGCGTGCGCCCGCCGTACGGCCTGGACGAGTTCCCCGCTCGCGGGCGGCTCCCCGGGGCGTGCGAGCACGGTGGTCGCGCCGGCCCCGGTGTACAGCCCGGCCAGCCCCTCCCCCGGCACGACGGCCACCACGGCACGCTGAGCGCGTTCACGGGGCGGGCGCTCGGCCGCGGTGGTGTGCGCGTCGCCGTGGCCGAAGTGGGTGATGCGGATCCGGTACGGCCGCCCCGCCTCGACGCCCGCCTCCACGGCCGCGCCCGCGTCGTCGACGTGCACGTGGACGTTCCACAGTCCGTCGCCGCCGACCACGACGAGCGAGTCCCCGAGGGCGTCGAGCCGCTGCCGCAGCCGTGCCACGGCCGCGTCCTCGGCCTCCAGGAGGTAGATCACCTCGAAGGCGGGGCCGCTGTCGTCGCCCTCCTCCGCGGCGCACTTCTCCGCGGGGGCCTCGCCGCCGCGCTCCCCGCGCGCGCGGCGCACGGCGATCGCCCCCGGCGCCGACGAGTGGCCCGTGAACGTCTCCGCACGGCCCGTGAACGTCTCCACCAGGGCCGCGAGCACCGTCACCAGGCCCTGTCCGCCGGCGTCGACCACTCCGGCGCGCTCCAGGACGGGCAGCCGGTCCGGGGTCGCGGCGAGTGCCTCGCGGGCTCCCTCGTAGGCCGCGCGGGCCACCGCCGCGCAGTCGCCCTCCGTGTCCTCGGCGTCGTCGGCCGTCCTCGCGGCCGCGTCGGCGGCGGCCGAGGCGACGGTCAGGACGGTGCCCTCGACCGGGTGGGCCACGGCCTGCCGGGCGGAGTCGGCCGCGTGCCGCAGCGCCAGCCTCAGGCCCGCGCCATCGGTGTGAGCGGGTTCACCCCCGGCGGCGAGCACCTGGGCCATGCCGCGCAGCAGCTGCGCGAGGATCGTCCCGGAGTTGCCCCGCGCGCCGATCAGCGCGCCGTGCGCCATGGCGCCCACGGCGTCGGCCAGCGAAGGACCCTCGCCGCCGTCCGGCTCACCGCCCACCGTGTGCGCCGCGAACACCGCCTCCACCGCCGCGACGGCCGACTCGACGGTCAGATACAGGTTCGTGCCGGTGTCCCCGTCCGCGACCGGATAGACGTTGATCGCGTCGATCTCCTCGCGCGCCCGCCCCAGCGCGCGCAGCGACAGACCGCACCAGGTGCGCACCGCCAGAGCGTCGAAGAACCTCTGCGGCACCTGCGCCACCTGCGCCTCCCTGAGCTGCTGGACGTGGCAGGCAGCGTAGACCTTGGGAGGGTGCCCACCGGAAGAGGGCCCGGGGCGGGCCCCTGAGCTGCCGTGGTAGTTTCGTTGTACGGGAGCAGCCGTTGTATGCTGCTCCGGTTGCCCGATCCCGATCGGGCTCTCTTCCCCCTGGCACCGCCACTCAGACCCCGGACCGTTCGCGGCTCCGGAACCTTGATCCCGGCATGCCGGGGTCAACCGTAAGTGCATCTGAAGTCTTTGGAGTGACCCGTGGCTGCCAACTGCGACGTCTGTGGCAAGGGGCCGAGCTTCGGCAACAACATCTCGCACTCGCACCGCCGTACGTCCCGTCGCTGGAACCCGAACATCCAGCGTGTGCGTACCGTGGTCGGCGGGACGCCGAAGCGCGTGAACGCTTGCACCTCGTGCATCAAGGCCGGGAAGGTCTCGCGCTGACGCGTCAGCTGAGCGCGCGGCCACTGCCTGGTCCGCTGCACTAAGCCGGTCCACCTCGGGTGGGCCGGCTTTTTGCCGTGCCGCGAACCCGGCGCGGCGGGCGGTCCCGCCCGCGCCGCGCCACTCCCCCCGGGCGCTCAGCCGCGGTCCCGCCCGAGCGCCCAGCCGTGGTCCACCGGGCCGATACCGCCGCCGAGCGCGAACCCGGCCGCGATCGCTCCGGTGACGTACTCCTTGGCAGCCGCGACCGCCTCCGGCACCGACCGCCCCTTCGCCAGTCCGCAGGCGACGGCCGACGCGAGGGTGCAGCCCGTGCCGTGGGTGTGCCGGTTGTCCAGACGCGGGGCGCGCAGCCAGTGCTCCTCGGAGCCGTCGGTGAGCAGGTCCACGGCGTCGCCGCGCAGGTGGCCGCCCTTGATCAGGACCCAGCGCGGCCCGTACTCCAGCACGGCCGCCGCCGCGCGGCGCAGATCGGTGTCGGACTCGACCCGTACGCCGGTGAGTTGCCCGACCTCGTCGAGGTTCGGTGTGGCGACGGTCGCCACCGGCAGCAGCTTGGTGCGTACGGAGTCCAGCGCGGACGCGGCGAGCAGCGCGTCCCCGTGCTTGGAGACGCCGACCGGGTCGACGACGGCCGGGGCGTCGGTGCCGCCGATCAATTCGGCGACCGTCTCGACCAGTTCCGCCGAGGAGAGCATCCCGGTCTTGACCGCCTGGACGCCGATGTCGTCCACGACGCTGCGGTACTGGGCCCGCACCGCCTCCACGGGCAGTTCCCAGGCGCCCTGCACACCGAGGGAGTTCTGCGCGGTCACCGCGGTGAGCACGCTCATGCCGTGCGTGCCGAGGGCGAGCATCGTCTTCAGGTCGGCCTGGATGCCGGCGCCGCCGCCGGAGTCGGAGCCGGCCACGGTGAGGACCAGGGGGAGGGGGGAGGGCAGGCTCATGACTCCACGTCCCCGCCGAAGTGGTCCCAGCCGCCCTTGCTGGTCCAGGGCGCCCCGTCGACGGTCACCTGGGGCAGGGCCGAGGGGTTGAGGACCTCGCCGATGACCTTCCAGCGGGCGGGCAGCTTCACGTCGGGCGGGAAGGTGGCCACGATCGCGTGGTCCTCTCCCCCGGTGAGCACCCACTGCATGGGGTCGACGCCGACGGCCTGACCGATGTCGTTCATCTGGGACGGGATGTCGATCTGCCCGGAGCGGATGTCGATCCTGACCTTGCTGGCCTCGGCGATGTGGCTCAGGTCGGCGATCAGCCCGTCGCTCACGTCGCACATCGCGGTGGCGCCGAGGCCCGCGGCGGCCGGCCCCGCGTGGTACGGCGGCTCCGGGCGGCGGTGGGCCTCGACGAAGGCACGCGGCGAGCGGAAGCCCCGGGACAGCACGGCGAACCCGGCCGCAGACCAGCCGAGCCAGCCGGTCACCGCGACCAGGTCGCCGGGCCGGGCGCCGCCGCGGGTGACGGGCTCCTGGTTGCGCAGGTCGCCCAGCGCGGTGATGGAGACGGTGATCGTGTCGCCGCGCACCACGTCGCCGCCGACCACCGAGGCACCCGCGACCTGGCACTCGTCGCGCAGCCCGTCCATCAGCTCGGTCGGCCAGGCCACCGGCAGTTCGGCCGGCACGACCAGGCCGAGCAGCAGTGCGGTCGGTACGGCGCCCATGGCCGCGATGTCTGCCAGGTTCTGCGCCGCCGCCTTGCGGCCCACGTCGTACGCGGTGGACCAGTCACGACGGAAGTGCCGCCCCTCCACCAGGATGTCGGTGCTGGCCACCACCCTGCGGTCGGGCGCGGCGACCACGGCGGCGTCGTCACCGGGGCCGACCCGGACCGCCGGGGTGGTGGTGAGACGGGAGGTGAGCTCCCTGATGAGCCCGAACTCCCCGAGCTCACCAACAGTGCCCTTCATCGACTTGGCTCCCCTTCTGTCCCTGTCCGTGCCCGGTCGCGCGTCATCTCTGTCCTCGTTACGGTCGAAACGACCGTCGCCGTTGCGGTCGAGGTGACCGTCGCCACGGCCGGCGTGATCGTCGACTCGGTCATCGCGGCACCCCGGCACGCGAGGCCCGTGTCCCGCGGGTCTCCCCGTGGAGAGCGGCGACGCGATACCGTGGCGTTCCTTTTCCCCACATGATCCTCGTGGCCGCTCTGGAGGTTCCGTGGTACAGGCGTACATCCTGATCCAGACGGAGGTCGGCAAAGCGTCGACCGTCGCCGAGACGATCAGCAAGATCCCTGGAGTGATCCAGGCCGAGGACGTGACAGGACCCTACGATGTCATCGTCCGCGCCCAGTCCGACACCGTCGACGACCTGGGGCGCATGGTGGTCGCCAAGGTCCAGCAAGTGGACGGCATCACCCGCACTCTGACCTGCCCGGTCGTTCATCTCTAGCCCCCTTCCGCCCACTCGCACTCGCACTGCTGACCGCCGCCGCAGGCTGCTCCCTCAGCAGACGACAGCGAGTCGGCGACGGTTCCGGCCCGGACGCGAGGTCACGAAGCTGTCGCCGAACCCGGACACGGCGCTGCCGCCGGCAGGAGGCGGGCTGGGGAAACCCGCTGATCATACTGCGCTGCGGGGCGCGGGGACCCTCGGAGGAGGTGTGGGTTCCCACCGGTCGTGACGAAGGCGATCCCCGAGGGGGATCGCCTTCGTCGTGGTGCGCCGGGCGGACCGTCAGCGCAGACCCGTGGGCCTGCGCAGCGCCGCCCGGACCAGCCGGTCCACCAGCTCCGGGTAGCTCACGCCGCTCGCCTGCCACATCTGCGGGTACATGGAGATCGGCGTGAAGCCGGGCATGGTGTTGATCTCGTTGATGACGAACTCGCCGTCCTCGGTGAGGAAGAAGTCCGCGCGCACCAGCCCCTCGCAGGAGGCCGCGTCGAACGCCGCCACGGCCAGCCGCTGGATCCTGGCGGTCTCCTGTGGCGTCAGCGGGGCGGGGACGATGCCGGGGGTGGAGTCGATGTACTTGGCCTCGAAGTCGTAGTACGCGTGCTCCGAGGGCGGCGGAATCTCCGCGGGGACGGAGGCGCGGGGGCCGTCCTCGAACTCCAGCACCCCGCACTCGATCTCCCGGCCGCGCAGAGCCGCCTCGACAAGGATCTTCGGGTCGTGGCGCCGGGCCTCCTCGATCGCCTCGTCGAGTCCGGAGAGGTCCTCGACCTTGGTGATGCCGATCGAGGAGCCGGCGCGCGCGGGCTTCACGAACAGCGGCCAGCCGTGCTCGCCGGCGAAACCGACGATCTTCTCCCGGGCGCCGGAACGGTCCTGCTCCCACTCGCGGGGGCGGATCACCACGTACGGGCCGACCTTCAGCCCGTAGGAGGTGAACACCGCCTTCATGTACTCCTTGTCCTGGCCGACGGCCGAGGCGAGCACGCCCGCGCCGACGTAGGGCACACCGGACAGCTCCAGCAGGCCCTGGAGGGTGCCGTCCTCGCCGTAGGGGCCGTGCAGCACGGGGAAGACGACGTCGACCTCGCCCAGCGCCTTGGGTACCGAGCCGGGTTCGCTGTAGACGACCTCGCGGTTGCCGGGGTCGACGGGCAGCACCACGCCGCCCTCGGTCGACTCGGCCAGCTCCTCGACGTCGGGTGTGCGGCGATCGGTGATCGCCATGCGTTCCGGTTCGTCGGCGGTGAGGGCCCAGCGGCCGTCCCGGGTGATGCCGATCGGCAGGACGTCGTACTTCGTCCGGTCGATGGCCGCGAGGACGGCGCCGGCCGTGACCACGGAGATCCCGTGTTCGGAACTGCGCCCGCCGAACACGACGGCCACACGCGGTCTGCGAGGCGGCTGCTCGGGGCTCTGGGGGAGGTTCTCGGTGCTCATATCGCGTCGAGGGTACCCGCCCGTAGGGCCCCGACACAGCGTCCCCGGGGCCGCGTGGCGCGGGTCGGCCTCCAGGTTCCGTTCCGGCGCCGCTCGGCGTCGCTCAGCGTCGTTCCGGCTTCGCGCTGCGCGACATCAGCTCCTTGAGCGCGACCACCGGGGGCTTGCCCTCGTGCACGATGCCGACGACCGTCTCGGTGATCGGCATGTCGACGCCGTGCCTGCGGGCCAGATCCAGCACGGACTCGCAGGACTTGACGCCCTCGGCGGTCTGCCTGGTGACCGCGATGGTCTCCTGGAGGGTCATACCCTTGCCGAGGTTGGTGCCGAAGGTGTGGTTGCGGGACAGCGGCGAGGAGCAGGTCGCCACCAGGTCGCCGAGACCGGCCAGTCCGGAGAAGGTCAGCGGGTCGGCGCCCAGGGCGACCCCGAGACGCGTGGTCTCGGCGAGGCCGCGCGTGATGAGGGACCCCTTGGCGTTGTCACCGAGGCCCATGCCGTCCGCGATGCCCACGGCCAGCCCGATCACGTTCTTGACGGCGCCGCCGAGTTCGCAGCCGATGACGTCCGTGTTGGTGTACGGGCGGAAGTACGGCGTGTGGCAGGCGGTCTGGAGGCGCTGGGCGACGGATTCGTCGGGGCAGGCGACCACGGCGGCGGCCGGCATGCGGGCGGCGATCTCCCGGGCCAGGTTGGGCCCGGTGACCACGGCGATGCGCTCGGCACCGACCTTGGCGACGTCGTCGACCACCTCGCTCATCCGCATCGCGGAGCCGAGTTCGACGCCCTTCATCAGCGACACCAGGACCGTGCCGGGCGCCAGCAGCGGCGTCCAGTCGGCGAGGTTGGCGCGCAGCGTCTGCGACGGGACGGCGAGGACGGTGAAGTCGGCGTCCCGCGCGGCCTCGGCGGCGTCGGTGGTGGCCCGCAGGTTCGCGGGGAGTTCGACGCCGGGCAGGTAGTCCGGGTTGGTCCGGGTGGAGTTGACGGCGTCGGCGAGCGCGGCGCGGCGCCCCCACAGGGTGACGTCGCACCCCGCGTCGGCGAGGACCGCGCCGAAGGCCGTACCCCATGATCCGGTGCCGAAGACTGCCGCCTTGACGGGCTTGCTCACGTGCTCTGCCCTTCTGCCTGCGGTCCCTGCGTGTGCGCCCGCGTCGTCCGTGTCGGTGTCTGCGCCTGCGTCCGGCGCCGCTGCTCGATCCGCTCCCGGCGCGGGTCGTAGGGGGTTTCCGGCGCCTTCTCGCCGCGGATCTCCTCCAGCTGGCGGGTGACGGCGGCCATGATGACCTCGGTGGCCTCCTTCAGCACCTCCGCGGTCATCTCCTGGCCGTAGAACCGCGACAGGTCGACCGGCGGGCCCGCCAGCACCCGATGGGTCTTGCGCGGGAGGACGCTGGGCTTCCTGGCGTACGGCGGCAGCAGTTCGTTGCAGCCCCACTGGGCGACCGGGATCACGGGGCACCTGGTCTGCAGCGCGACGCGCGCGGCACCGGTCTTGGCGGTCATCGGCCAGCCGTCCGGGTCCCGGGTGAGGGTGCCCTCCGGGTAGAAGGCGACGCACTCGCCGCGCTCCACGGCGTCGATCGCGGCCCGGAAGGCGCTCAGCGCGTCCGTGCTCTCGCGGTAGACGGGGATCTGCCCGGTGCCCCGCATCGCGGCACCGACGAATCCCTTCCGGAAAAGGCCGCTCTTCGCCAGGAATCGCGGGACGCGCCCGGTGTTGTACTGATAGTGCGCGTACGCGAAGGGATCCACGTGCGAATTGTGGTTCACGGCGGTGATAAAACCACCGTCGACCGGAATGTTGTCCATTCCCCGCCAGTCCCGCTTGATCAGAACCATGAGCGGCGGTTTGCAGAGCACCGCGGCGAAGCGGTACCAGAAGCCGATTCTGCGGCGGGGCACGCTGACACCTTTCCTCCAGGGCCTGGGGCCGGACAAGTGTCGCCCCGGGCCGCCCGTCTGTCGAGAACACCGTACGCCCCGGAGAGTGAACCTCCAGGTCCCCCAGGTGACAATGACAGCGACGAGAGAAGGACGGAACGCTCGTGCAGTGGACCTTGGTCGTACCCGTGAAGCCCCTTGCCCGGGCCAAGAGCAGGCTGTCGGACACCGCGGACGACGGGGTGCGGCCGGGCCTCGCGCTGGCGTTCGCCCAGGACACCGTGGCGGCCGCGCTGGCCTGCCCGGCGGTGGCCGATGTGGCAGTAGTCACGGACGACGCGCGGGCCGGACGCGAGCTGGCGGCGCTGGGCGCGGGGATCGTGGCCGGGGAGCCCGGCGGCGGCCTGAACGCCGCCCTGCTGCACGGGGCGGCCGCGGTACGGGCGGCTCGGCCCGAAAGTCCGGTGGCCGCGCTCAACGCCGATCTCCCCGCGCTGCGGCCGACGGAATTGGCGCTGGTACTGGCGGCGGCCACACAATTCCCGCGTGCTTTTCTCCCGGACGCCGCCGGAATCGGCACGACCCTGCTGACCGCGGCTCCGGGCCGTGAATTGGCCCCCGCTTTCGGTACGGATTCCCGAGCCCGTCACCGTGCGTCCGGGGCGGTGGAACTGCGGCTGGACGCGGTGGATTCCGTACGGCAGGACGTCGACACCGGCGGCGATCTGCGCACCGCGCTGGCGCTGGGGGTGGGGCCCCGTACGGCCGCGGTGGCGGCGCGGCTGCTGATCCTCGGGCAGTAGGCTGCCGACATGCAGGCGACCGCATACACGTACGACCCGGAAAGCCGCAGCGGGCAGGTGCTGCTGGACGACGGCACGCCCGTGCCCTTCGACGCGGCGGCGTTCGACGCCGGGGGCCTGAGACTGCTGCGGCCCGGACAGCGGGTGCGGATCGAGACCGACGGCGCGGGTACGGAGCGCCGGATCACGCTGGTGACGCTCCAGACGTTCTGACCTCGAAGTTCCCGCCCGTACCACCGACACCACCGACACCGCCGTACCGCCGGCACCGCCGCTCCCCCGTGGGGCGCCTGCCGGAGCCCCGTCGGACCCCGGACACGCCGCGGGCCGGACTCCGAGAGGGAGTCCGGCCCGGCGCGTGAGTGCCCCTGTGCCTGTTCGCCTGCTGCTTCCTGCGGCTGCCTGCTACTTCTTGCGGGCGGTGGCCTTCTTGGCGGTGGTGGTGCGGGCGGTCGACTTCTTGGCCGGAGCCTTCTTGGCCGTCGCCTTCTTCGCGGGGGCCTTCTTGGCCGTGGTCTTCTTCGCCGCCGCCGTGGTGGTCTTGGCGGTGGACTTCTTGGCGGGCGCCTTCTTCGCCGTCGCCGCCGGCGTCGCCGTCTTCGCCGCGCCGGCGGTCTTCTTCGCGGTCGCCTTCTTCGCCGCCGCGGTCGTCTTCTTGGCTGCGCCCGTGGCCTTCTTCGCGGCGCCCGTGGCCTTCTTGGCGGCGGCCTTCTTGCCCGCGGCCTTGGAGATGGTGGGCGGCGGGCCGGACAGGCTGCCCTTGGGGGCCTTCTTGACCGCGATGTCGTTCTTCGGGAGCTTCTTCGAGCCGCTCACCAGGTCCTTGAAGCCCTGACCCGCGCGGAAGCGGGGCACGGAGGTCTTCTTGACCCGAACCCGCTCACCCGTCTGAGGGTTGCGGGCGTAGCGGGCCGGGCGGTCGACCTTCTCGAAGGAGCCGAAGCCGGTGACCGAGACCCGGTCGCCCGAGACCACTGCACGGACGAGGGCGTCCAGGACCGCGTCGACCGCGTCGGCGGCCTGCTGTCGGCCGCCCAGTTTGTCGGCAATCGCTTCTACGAGCTGCGCCTTGTTCACGTCTTCCCCTTCGGAGACATCGCCAGAACGAAAGTGTTCAAGCTTTTTCGCACGTTAGGCAGATATATACCGCAAATCAAACACGAAACGGGCTAATCACCCTTGTGCCGCAACGGACTCGGGCTCTCCCGGCCTGTTCAGCCTTCCTCTTCGGGAAATCGACCCTCGTCGAGGTCCGCGGTGAACCGCTCCAGACGCCTTGCCGCACCGGCGAGATCGTGTTTGGCCGCGGCCGTAATGACCAGCAGCTTCCGGGTCAGCGCCATCCGTACGCCCTCCGGGACTTGCAGTGCGCGCACTCTTGTGTGCGCTTCTTTGAGCCGGACCGCGACCGCCGCATAGAGCTCGAGTTGGCCGTCGTGTTCCATGCACAGATTGTGCCATCTGGGGCGAGTTGTCGCCTGCGCAGGGGGCAACTGCCGCCTCGGACGGCCTTCCGGACCCACCCGGAAGCCGCGCTTCCATGACTCGCGTACCCCTGCAACCACGCCTCTAACGTGGGAAGTTGAGCGAACCGTCCGCAACACGCGGGTGCCGTCGGCAGCAGAAAAGGCTGTACCCCCGATCGGGCCGATCGGGGGTACAGCCGGGGTGTTGGGGTGGCCGAAACTCGACCTTGTGGTGGGCCTGCGAGGCCTCCCGGGGTCAGACCTGGATGGTCTGCGGCTTGAACGACGGGCGCTTCGCCTCGTACGCGGCGATGTCCGCCTCGTTCTGGAGGGTGATCGAGATGTCGTCCAGCCCGTTCAGCAGCCGCCAGCGGGAGTTCTCGTCCAGCTCGAAGGAGGCGGTGACGCCCTCGGCGCGAACCTCGCGGGTCTCGAGGTCGACCGTGATCTCGGCCTGCGGGTCGTTCTGGGTGAGCTCCCACAGGGCGTCCACGGTCTTTTGGTCCAGGACCACCGTGAGCAGGCCGTTCTTCAGCGAGTTACCGCGGAAGATGTCGGCGAACCGGGAGGAGATCACGGTCTTGAAGCCGTAGTTCTGCAGCGCCCAGACGGCGTGCTCACGGGAGGAGCCGGTGCCGAAGTCGGGGCCGGCCACCAGCACCGTGGCGCCCTCGCGCTCGGGCCGGTTGAGCACGAACTCCGGGTCCTTGCGCCAGGCCTCGAACAGCCCGTCCTCGAACCCGTCCCGGGTCACCTTCTTGAGCCAGTGGGCGGGGATGATCTGGTCGGTGTCGACGTTGCTGCGGCGCAGCGGGACGGCCCGGCCGGTGTGGGTGGTGAACGCTTCCATGACTCTCAGACTCCTGCGGGCGTGGGGACGTCGGCGGCGGACAGGTCGGCCGGGGAGGCCAGGTGGCCCAGGACCGCCGTCGCGGCCGCGACCTGCGGCGACACCAGATGGGTGCGGCCGCCCTTGCCCTGCCGTCCCTCGAAGTTGCGGTTGGAGGTGGACGCGGAGCGCTCACCGGGGGCCAGCTGGTCCGGGTTCATGCCCAGACACATCGAGCAGCCCGCGTGCCGCCACTCGGCGCCGGCCTCCTTGAAGACCACGTCCAGGCCCTCCGAAACGGCCTGCAGACCCACCCGCGCGGAGCCCGGGACGACCAGCATCCGTACGCCGTCGGCGACTTTGCGGTCCCGCACGATCTCGGCGGCGGCGCGCAGGTCCTCGATGCGGCCGTTGGTGCAGGAACCTACGAAGACGGTGTCCACCTTGATGGAGCGCAGCGACTGCCCGGCCTCCAACCCCATGTACTCCAGGGCCTTTTCCGCGGCGAAGCGCTCCGAGGCGTCTTCGTACGAGGCCGGGTCGGGGACGTCCGCGGAAAGCGGCGCGCCCTGGCCCGGGTTGGTGCCCCAGGTGACGAACGGCGACAGCTCGGCTGCCTCGATGACGACCTCGGCGTCGAACTCGGCGCCGTCGTCCGTGCGCAGCGTCTTCCAGTACTCCACCGCCGCGTCCCAGTCCTCGCCCTCGGGGGCGTGGGCGCGCCCCCGGAGGTAGGCGAAGGTGGTCTCGTCGGGGGCGATCATGCCCGCGCGGGCACCGGCCTCGATCGACATGTTGCAGATGGTCATGCGGGCCTCCATCGAGAGCTTCTCGATGGCCTCGCCGCGGTACTCCAGGATGTATCCCTGGCCGCCGCCGGTACCGATCTTCGCGATGATCGCGAGGATCAGGTCCTTGGCCGTGACACCGTCGGGCAGTTCGCCGTTGACGGTGATCGCCATGGTCTTCGGGCGGGCCATGGGCAGCGTCTGGGTGGCCAGCACGTGCTCGACCTGGGAGGTGCCGATGCCGAACGCCAGCGCGCCGAAGGCGCCGTGCGTGGAGGTGTGCGAGTCGCCGCAGACCACGGTGGTGCCGGGCTGGGTCAGGCCCAGCTGCGGGCCGACGACGTGTACGACGCCCTGCTCGACGTCGCCCAGCGGGTGCAGCCGGACGCCGAAGTCCGCGCAGTTCTTGCGCAGCGTCTCCAGCTGGACCCGGGAGACCGGGTCCGCGATGGGCTTGTCGATGTCGAGGGTGGGGGTGTTGTGGTCCTCGGTGGCGATGGTCAGGTCGAGTCGGCGCACCGGGCGGCCGCTCTTGCGGAGGCCGTCGAAGGCCTGCGGGCTGGTCACCTCGTGCAGCAGGTGCAGATCGATGAAGAGGAGGTCGGGCTCGCCTTCGGCGCGCCGGACGACGTGGTCGTCCCAGACCTTCTCCGCGAGTGTCCTACCCATCGCTTTCCCTCCGGCCGGCGACGAAGCGCCGACCCAACTAGAGATCTTGGGGAAGCGGTGCCCGCACCCCTGTGATTCCGGGCAACCGCCACCAGGCCCGTGCGTCACGGGCCGTTGTGACTTCCTGCCGTCCAGAGTGGCGGGTTCCATGGAAAATTGAACTTGCGTTTCACAGAGTGAGACGGGAGTATCGTTGCATGGACAACAGTAGCGGCGTCGGCGTTCTGGACAAGGCGGCCCTCGTCCTGAGCGCTCTGGAGTCCGGCCCGGCCACCCTCGCGGGTTTGGTCGCTGCGACCGGACTGGCACGACCCACGGCCCACCGCCTGGCCGTGGCGCTGGAACACCACCGTATGGTGGCGCGTGACATGCAGGGCCGTTTCATTCTCGGCCCGCGCCTGGCCGAACTGGCCGCGGCGGCCGGCGAGGACCGCCTGCTCGCCACGGCGGGGCCGGTGCTCACCCACCTCCGTGACATCACGGGCGAGAGCGCTCAGCTCTACCGCCGCCAGGGCGACATGCGGATCTGCGTGGCCGCGGCCGAGCGGCTGTCGGGCCTCAGGGACACCGTCCCGGTCGGTTCCACGCTCACCATGAAGGCCGGTTCGTCGGCGCAGATCCTCATGGCCTGGGAGGAGCCCGAGCGTCTCCACCGCGGTCTTCAGGGCGCCCGATTCACGGCGACGGCCCTGTCCGGTGTGCGGCGGCGGGGCTGGGCGCAGTCCATCGGCGAGCGGGAGCCGGGCGTGGCGTCCGTCTCCGCGCCCGTGCGCGGTCCCTCCAACCGCGTGGTGGCCGCCGTGTCCGTCTCCGGCCCCATCGAGCGCCTCAGCCGCCACCCGGGCCGTATGCACGCCCAGGCGATCATCGACGCCGCCGGCCGCCTCTCCGAGGCCCTGCGCCGCACGGGCTGACCTCGCCGACCTGGACACGCGATGGGAACGGGCCCGCCTCAACGCCGCGGCGGGCCCTCCCCCGACGCGATGGCACCGTACGGGGAGTTGGCGGGGGCGGAAAACGCCGGTGGCCCTCCGCCGAAGCGAAGGGCCACCGAACCTTGTTGTACCCCCGACCGGATTCGAACCGGCGCTACCGCCTTGAGAGGGCGGCGTGCTAGGCCGCTACACAACGGGGGCGTGGATCTTGCAAGCGCTTAATGCTACATCGCCGCAGATCCGAGCTGGTCTACCAGGACTCGAACCTAGACTAACTGAACCAGAATCAGTCGTGCTGCCAATTACACCATAGACCAATGTGGTTTAGACCAGTTCGTACCCCCGACCGGATTCGAACCGGCGCTACCGCCTTGAGAGGGCGGCGTGCTAGGCCGCTACACAACGGGGGCCCTAGCGATCCTGCATCGAGAACAATGGGTGCGACCCGGACTGTTCCCGCGGGAAGGATCTGTACCCCCGACCGGATTCGAACCGGCGCTACCGCCTTGAGAGGGCGGCGTGCTAGGCCGCTACACAACGGGGGCTTTGTGGAGTTGATCTCCACGGCGCAGATAAGCTCTGCGAGCTGGCCTACCAGGACTCGAACCTAGACTAACTGAACCAGAATCAGTCGTGCTGCCAATTACACCATAGGCCACTGGAACGCAAGCCCCTGGGGGATCTTGTTCTAGCGTTGCGCTTCCGGTTCCCGGCCCTTTCGGCCCGCTCCTCGGCGGCGCAGGAAGAACATTACCCGAAGGTGGACGGGGCTCCAAAACGGGTATCGGCGCCGAGGAGCGCGGGGAGTTCGGAGAGGGACGCGATACGGCGAGGTCCGACGGGCGGATCGACGGTCGCGTACACACCGCCGCGGTCGATCCACACCGACAGCAGTCCGGCGTCCGCGGCACCGCGTCCGTCGATCTCCGGGTGATCGCCGACGTAGGCGACCTCGGGCGGGGTGAGGCCGAGGGCGTCGCAGGCGGCCAGGAAGGCGCCGGGCTCGGGCTTGGAGACGCCCAGCTCGGCGGCGCACAGGATGGCCTCGAACCGGTCGTGCACGCCGAGGACGCGCAGCTTGCGGTCCTGGACGGTCAGGCTGGAGTTCGAGAGCACGGCGTGCCGGTGGCTGCCGGCGAGTGCGTCCAGGACGGGCAGGACGTCCGGGAAGAGGGACCAGGCGGCCTCGTAGTGCGTGACGTACCGCTGAAACCAGTCGTCGGCCTCGGCGTCCGTCAGCTCCGGCCGGCCCAGGAAGACCCGGGTGCGGTCGCGCCGCTGTGTGACGAAGTCGACCTCACCGGCCGCGAAGCGGGCCCACTGCCGGTCGGTGATCTCCCGCCAGCGCACGAGGGCCTCCTCGGCCGACCCGTACCCCGCGAGGAGCCCTTCCGCCACGAGATGGGCGCGCATGCCCTCGCGGTCGGCGGTGGTGTAGTCGAAGAGGGTGTCGTCGACGTCCCAGACAACGGCTCGGATCGGCATGCCACCGACCGTACCCAACACCCACCGCTACCGCCCGGCCACAAAACCGTTGACAGTTCCAACCCTTGCCTGAATGATCGCTCCGGCTTGTCAACCAGTCGGTTTCGAGGGGGATTCACAGTGAATGGTCGGTTCACGAAGCGCGTCGGCACGCTCTTCGCCAGCAGCGCACTGATACTCGGCACGTCCGTCACGATCGGAGCGACCGAGGCGGCGGCGGCCCAGTGGACGTTCGAGAAGGGTTCGGTCAGCTCGGACGGCGACTTCAACATCACCGCCTTCAACAACGGCAACTTCGCGGGCGCCATGCAGTGGAACGCCGACCCGTCCGGCAGCACCCCCGGAGACGCGTTCAGGGTTCTGGACCGGCTCGCCGACGGCTGGGGCCTGGAAGCCACGATGATCAGCCCCTCGACCGGACGCAAAGCCACCACACGCGGGCACAACGCCCCCTACACCAGCTCGTGGAAGTCGGGGAACCTCGCCGAGGGCACCAAGGTGTACATCCAGCTCTGCGCCGTCAAGGGAGACACCACCCTGTGCGGTCTCCCCTACTCCGGGCGTGCCTGAGCACAGTGAGGAAGTGACTAGGTGACGACAGGGCGGCAGCTTTCGCGCTGCCGCCCTGTTCGCGTATGCCGGATGCCGTCTACGCCGCCGTGAGCCTCGCCAGGGCCGCGTCGATCCGGGTCAGCGCCTTCTCCTTGCCCAGGACCTCCAGGGACTCGAAGAGGGGCAGACCCACCGTGCGGCCGGTGACGGCGACGCGGACGGGGGCCTGGGCCTTGCCGAGCTTGAGGCCGTGGGCCTCGCCGGCGGCCAGGACGGCCTCCTTGAGGGACTCCGGGGACGCCCAGTCGGCCGCGTCCAGCTTCTCCCGGGCGGTGCGCAGCAGGGCGTCGGAGCCCTCCTTCATCGCCTTCGTCCAGGAGGCCTCGTCGACGGCCGGCTCCGGCAGGAACAGGAAGTCGACGTTGTCCGTGATCTCGGAGAGGACCTTCAGACGGGTCTGCGCGTGCGGCGCGATCGCCTGCCACTTGGCCTCGTCGAAGTCCTGGGGCGCCCAGGGGGCGACGGGGGCCTTCAGCCACGGGCGGCAGCGCTCGGTGAAGTCCTTCACCTCGAGCAGGCGGATGTGGTCGGCGTTGATCGCCTCGCACTTCTTCAGGTCGAAGCGGGCCGGGTTGGGCTGGACGTCGGAGACGTCGAAGGCCGCGACCATCTCCTCGATCGTGAAGATGTCCTGGTCGGCGGAGAGCGACCAGCCGAGCAGGGAGAGGTAGTTGAGCAGGCCCTCGGGGAGGAAGCCGCGCTCCCGGTAGAGGTTCAGGCTCGACTGGGGGTCGCGCTTGGAGAGCTTCTTGTTCCCCTCGCCCATGACGTACGGCAGGTGTCCGAAGGCGGGGATCTCCTTGGCGACACCCAGCTCGATCAGCGCCTTGTACAGGGCGATCTGGCGCGGGGTGGAGGAGAGCAGGTCCTCGCCGCGCAGGACGTGGGTGATCTCCATCATCGCGTCGTCGACCGGGTTGACGAGCGTGTAGAGGGGGGCGCCGTTCGCGCGGACGATGCCGTAGTCCGGGACGTTCTCCGGGAGGTAGGTGATCTCGCCGCGGACCAGGTCCGTGAAGGTGATCGTCTCGTGGGGCATCCGGAAGCGGACGATGGGCTCGCGGCCCTGCGCCACGTACTCCTCGACCTGGGCGTCGCTCAGCGCGCGGCAGTGGCCGTCGTAGCCGGAGGGCTTGCCGGCGGCGCGGGCGGCCTCGCGGCGGGTGTCCAGCTCCTCCTGGGAGCAGTAGCAGCGGTAGGCGTGGCCGGCGTCGAGGAGCCTGGCGGCGACGTCCTTGTAGATGTCCATGCGCTGCGACTGGCGGTACGGCGCGTGAGGGCCGCCGACCTCGGGGCCCTCGTCCCAGTCGAAGCCCAGCCAGCGCATCGAGTCCAGGAGCTGTTCGTACGACTCCTCGGAGTCGCGGGCCGCGTCGGTGTCCTCGATGCGGAAGACCAGCGTGCCCTGGTGGTGCCGGGCGAACGCCCAGTTGAACAGGGCGGTGCGGACCAGGCCCACGTGGGGGTTGCCGGTGGGGGACGGACAGAAACGGACGCGTACGGGGGAGCCGGGTGCGCTAGCCACGCTTGACAACCTTGTTGGTGAGAGTGCCGATGCCTTCGATGGTGACGGCGACCTCGTCGCCGACGTTGAGGGGGCCGACGCCGGCCGGGGTGCCCGTGAGAATCACGTCGCCGGGGAGGAGCGTCATCGCCTCGGAGATGTTGACGATCAGATCCTCGATGGAGTGGATCATCTCGCTGGTGCGGCCGAGCTGGCGCTGGCCGCCGTTGACCGTGAGCTGGATGGTGAGATCGCTCGGGTCCAGGTCGGTCTCCACCCAGGGGCCCAGCGGGCAGGAGGAGTCGAAGCCCTTGGCCCTGGCCCACTGCTTCTCGCGGCGCTGCACGTCGCGGGCGGTGACGTCGTTGGCGCAGGTGTAGCCGAGGACGACGTCCTTGACGCGTTCGCGCGGGACCTCGCGGCACATGCGGCCGATGACGACGGCGAGCTCGGCCTCGTGGTGCAGTTCCTCGGAGAAGGAGGGGTACTGGATCGCGTCGCCGGGGCCGATGACCGAGGTGGACGGCTTGAAGAAGGCGAACGGGGCGTCGGGCACCTCGTGGCCGAGTTCGCGGGCGTGCTCGGCGTAGTTGCGGCCGAAGGCGACGACCTTGTTGGGGAGTACGGGCGGCAGGAGCCGCACCTTGCTCAGGGGCACCTTGGTGCCGGAGAGCTCGAAGTCCGCGAACGGGATGCCCTTGATGATGTCGAGGACGAGCTGGTCCGGCTGGTCGCCCTCGACCGCGCCGAAGGCGACGTTCCCGTCGATGGAGAACCTGGCGATGCGCACGGGTTGCTTGGCCCCTTGACTGAGCTGGCTGGAGTCTGACGCTCCAGGCTAACGCGGCGGGGACGGTCCACTGGGCGGGCGCCTCGCGCGGGACGTGCCGTGGCCGCCCGCCCAGGTCCTGTCCGGCGGATCAGGTCGCAGAAAGGGCTGCGCCTGATCAGCGCCGGTGAGCGGGGTCTGGTGCGTCCAGACGCAAGGCGGAGGAGGGCGTCGACACGATGGGGGTCCCCCCGCGCGAGCGAAGCCGAGCGTGGGGGAGTCGGCAACCGACGACAACGCCGCAGGTGGGCGTGCCGGACCCCGCGTCTGCGGCATGATCCGCCGGACAGGCCCCAGGGGCGGTGGTTCGTCGCGCGGGCGCCCGGGGGCCCGTACGGCCGGCTGAACGGTCGGCGGCCGGGCGGCGTACTACTACTGTGCGGCGGAGGCCGCGACCGGCATCTCCATCAGGATGGTGCGCCGGGGGTTGGCGGTCTGGGTGGGGAGCTCGACGGCGTGCTCGGGCTGATCCGGCGTCCGCAGCTCGGTGGCGGCGTCGAGGTGCGCCAGCGTGGTGCGTCGCGGGTTGGCGATCTTGTGGAACATCGTCGTCGTCTTCACGGTTGAACGAGACCCTGTCGTGTCCGGGCGCCGAGGGCTGCGGGAACCCCTGCGAAGGCGCGGGTTGTCGGTTTTGCCTTCTCTGTAAAGCGTCAGGCTAAACATGCGATTCCCCGCCAACCCGAGCGAGGTCCATGATCTCCGTGTGAGTTTGCTCACTTAACCAGGGGCAAAGCGGTCAATTCCGGCTCGTCCGCCACCCCGACGAAACCGACATTGCCCACCTGAAGCCATCATTCCGCTGCTGATCATGTCGACTGGGACACCGTCGACACACCGGCGACTCGCGGATGTATATCCGTTTTGCGGGTGATCATTTTCTACGTCCGGTGACTCGTCCCTCACGTGCTGTCACGTACGTCACGGGCTGACCCACGGGCCTTGTTGGAGATCCTGCACTGTGCTGCAATTCCACGGACCGCTGCGGGATCGAGCCGGCGCACAGGGGGCGCACACCAGCGCCGAGCGGCGGCGAGAAGGGGGAACCAGCGCCGGTCACTCACGACCGCCACGGGGGCGTATTCAGGGCGCCCCTATGACGCCGACACCGTGCCCGTCCGTTCACGCGGAGGGGCGCCTGGTCCAGAGGTTGCGACGCTAGTGCAGGGACGTTTCAAGAGGGATGGCAGCGCTTCGGCGGAGCCGGAGCCGCAGGGCGGGACCGGCCCCAAGGCCGTCGGTTCCTCGCCCCAGCACGCCCAGAGCCAGGGCCAGGACCAGTCCGGCGACAGTGGGGACCGCGCCGGACGCTCCGGTCAGGCGGCGGCCTCGTCCGCTCCCGACCAGAAGCCGCCCGCCAAGCCGGCCAAGGCCTCGACCGGGCCCGGCCCACGAATAGCCCTGCGCAACTGGCGGATCTCCACCCGTCTGGTCTCGCTGCTCGCGCTCCCGGTGGTCGCCGCCACCTCGCTGGGCGCGCTGCGGATCAACCAGTCGATGGACGACATCCAGCAGCTCGACAACATGAAGCTGCTGACCGAGATGACCAAGCAGGCCACGGAGCTGGCCGCCGCGCTCCAGGAGGAGCGCGACCAGTCCGCCGGTCCGCTGGCCCACGGCTCGACGTCCAGCGCGATCTCCGTCAAGGGCGACCGGGAGAAGACCGACCGCGCCCGGAAGAACTTCCTCGACAGCTCCGAGGCGATCGACGCCGCCAGCAAGGACGGCAACCTCGTCGGCGTCCGCGACAGCCTCGTCGGCCTCGCCGGCGACCTGAACGACCTCGAGCAGATCCGGACCAGCGCCTACCAGGCCGAGGACAACTCGACCCAGACGGTCGAGGCCTACCACCGTCTGATCACCCACCTGCTCGACCTCTCGCAGGACATGGCGGAGGCGACCAGCAACCCCGACATGATCCAGCGCACGCGCGCGCTGTCGGCCTTCTCGTCGGCCAAGGAGTACGCGTCCATCCAGCGTGCCGTCCTCGCGGCCGCCCTTCCGGCGAGCAACACGACGAAGCCCGACCTCTCCGAGAACGACCGGCTCTACGCCGAGTCCGCGCTGCAGAGCCAGAAGTCCGACATCCGCAGCTTCACCAGCATTTACGGCGACGGTGCCGAGGACCTCCTCAAGCCGATCTCCGAGGGCAACGCGGTCATCGAGTCGTCCGACGAGTACGCCGGTCGCGCGCTCGCCAAGAAGGGCGCCATCGGCGGCCTGAACAAGCGGTCCTACCAGGACTGGCTGGACGACAGCTCCACCAAGATCCAGCAGATGAAGAACATCGAGCTCAAGCTGCTGGAGGACATGGAGCAGCAGGCCCGCGAGCTGCGCAGCGAGTCGGAGCGCGAAGCGATCATCTCGGGTGTGGTGATCCTGCTGGTGCTCGGTGTCTCCCTGGTCGGCGCGTTCGTCGTGGCCCGCTCCATGATCCGCTCGCTGCGCCGCCTGGAGGACACCGCGACCAGGGTCGCCCAGGACCGCCTGCCCGAGCTGGTCAAGCAGCTCTCCGAGACCGACCCGCAGGACGTCGACACCTCGGTGGAGTCGGTCGGTGTGCACTCCCGGGACGAGATCGGCCGAGTGGCCTCCGCCTTCGACGACGTGCACCGCGAGGCGGTCCGCCTCGCCGCCGAGCAGGCCCTGCTGCGGGGCAACGTCAACGCGATGTTCACCAACCTCTCGCGCCGTTCCCAGGGTCTGATCCAGCGCCAGCTCTCGCTGATCTCCGAACTGGAGTCCCGCGAGGCCGACCCGGACCAGCTGTCCTCGCTGTTCAAGCTCGACCACCTCGCGACGCGTATGCGCCGTAACGGTGAGAACCTGCTCGTCCTCGCCGGTGAGGAGCCCGGCCGTCGCTGGACCCGTCCGGTCCCGCTGGTCGACGTGCTCCGTGCCGCCGCCTCCGAGGTGGAGCAGTACGAGCGCATCGAGCTGTCCTCGGTGCCGACCACCGAGGTCGCCGGCCGCGTGGTCAACGACCTCGTGCACCTGCTCGCCGAGCTGCTGGAGAACGCGACCTCGTTCTCCTCCCCGCAGACCAAGGTCAAGGTCACCGGTCACGCCCTGCCCGACGGCCGCGTGCTGATCGAGATCCACGACACCGGTATCGGCCTCTCCCCGGAGGACCTGGCCGCGATCAACGAGCGGCTCGCCTCGCCGCCCACCGTGGACGTCTCCGTCTCCCGCCGCATGGGCCTGTTCGTGGTCGGCCGCCTCTCGCAGCGCCACGGCATCCGTATCCAGCTGCGTCCGTCCGACTCCGGTGGTACGACCGCGCTGGTCATGCTGCCCGTCGATGTCGCCCAGGGCGGCCGCAAGCCGTTGCCCAAGCAGGGCCAGCCCTCCTCGGGCAACGGCGGTCCGGCCGCCGCGCAGGCCGCGGCCGGTGTCGCGGCGGCCCGGCGTGGTGGCGGCCAGGGCGGCGGCGCGTTCGGAAGCGGCGGTGCCTTCGGTGGCGGTGCCCTCGGCGCGGGTGCGCCGGGCGGCGGTGCCCTCGGTGCCGGTCAGGGCCCTCGGGCCGCACTGCCCGGGCGGGACACGGGCGGTCGTCCCGGTGCGCCGGGTGGCGCGCGCGGGCCCCAGGCCCCGGCAGGACCGAACCAGCAGAACCGCCCGGCTCCGGCCGGCGCGGGTGCCGGTGCCGGTCAGGCACCGGGTGCTCCGCAGGGCCTGCAGGCCGCGGGCATGAACGCCCCGCAGGGCCAGGACTCCTCCGTCTTCGGCGGTGGGCGCGGTCCCTCCACTCCCCCGCAGCGCGGCAAGCGCCGCGGCAACGGGAACGGCGACGCCGAGCAGGGCCGTCGTCCGCAGCTGCCGCCGCGCGGCGGCCCGCGGGCCGAACTGCCGGGCGGCAACCCGCAGCCCCGTACGCCCAGCTGGAGCGACGAGAACGCCCAGCCGCCGGTGCCGCGTGCCTCGCTGGACGCCCCGCGCGGCCACGAGGAGCCGGACAGCTCCCGTACGGACCGCACGCCGCGCTTCGACGACCGGCAGGGTCCCGGCTCGACCACCGAGATGCCGGCGGTCCCGCGGCTCGATGAGTCGCAGGGCCCCGCCGCCGCGGCCGAGTTCGGCCGTCCGGACTTCGACGCGCCGGCCCCTCGCCAGGACGATCCGCAGAACACGGGCCAGTTCCCCCAGCTCGGCGGGGACCAGTACGGCCAGAACCAGTACGGTCAGAACCAGCAGGGCCAGGAGCAGTACGGTCAGAACCAGCAGGGCCAGGAGCAGTACGGCCAGGGTCAGTACGGACAGGACCAGTACGGTCAGGGTCAGTACGGCCAGGGCGGCACGAGCGCCCCGCAGAACGACCAGTTCGCGCGGCCCGAGCAGGCCGCCCCGCAGCAGGACGGCGGGTCCTTCGTCCGCTCGGACGTCTTCGGCAGCCAGCCCGGTCAGGGAAACCAGACGGGCCGGCCCGGTCAGACGGGCCCGAACGACCCGGACCGGACCGGACCGTTCACCGGCGCCCAGGACTTCGACAACGGCTCGACCGGCCAGCACCGCCTGCCCGACCGGCAGAACCCGGCCGCCACCGGCCAGTTCGAGCGTCCGCAGCTCAACGGCGCGCAGAGCGGCAACGACTTCGGCGCCCCGCGTCCACCGGCGCCGGCGCAGCGTCCCGCCCACCAGGAGCCCGCCGGCACGAACGCCAACGGGAACTCGGGCGGCACCGCCGCCCAGCAGCCCGGTGACGGATGGGCCCTGCCCCCGGCCGCCGGACCCGGTGACGGACGTACGCCACTGTTCGACACGCTGGAGACCAACTGGTTCCACGGCGACCGCGAGGCCAGGGCGCAGCACGACGCGTCGGCCGCGGACCCGGAGCCGCAGGCCGCCCAGCCCCAGACCCCGGCGGCCCCCCAGCGGCCCGCCACCTCCGCCTGGCGCAGCTCGCCGAACGACGACCTCGTCCGGCAGGCCGAGCGCGTCCGGCAGCCGGCCGCGGGCGGAATCACCACTTCCGGCCTGCCTCGCCGGGTGCCCCGGGCCAACCTCGTCCCGGGCACGGCTCAGCAGCAGTCGCAACAGAGCGGTCCGCAGGTATCGCGTGCGCCCGACGAAGTGCGCGGCCGGCTGACCAATCTCCGTCGGGGAATCGCACAGGGCCGTCAGGCCGGTACCAACCAGACCGGCAGCTATCCGCGGCCCACTCACCAGCAGGAGCGTTAGTTGAGCCCGATGAGCCAGGCGGCACAGAACCTCAACTGGTTGATCACGAATTTCGTGGACAACACCCCGGGGGTGTCCCACACCGTCGTCGTGTCCGCCGACGGACTCCTCCTGGCGATGTCGGAGGGCTTTCCGCGCGACCGCGCCGATCAGCTCGCGGCCGTCGCCTCGGGGCTGACCTCGCTGACCGCCGGGGCATCCCGGATCTTCGAGGGCGGCAACGTGGCACAGACGGTCGTGGAGATGGAACGCGGGTTCCTTTTCCTCATGTCCGTCTCCGACGGCTCGTCCCTCGCCGTCCTCGCCCACCCGGAGTGCGACATCGGCCTCGTCGGCTACGAGATGGCACTCCTGGTCGACCGCGCGGGGGCGGTACTCACGCCCGACCTGCGCGCTGAGCTACAAGGAAGTCTGCTCCACTGAAGGGTCCCGGCACCACCCGTGTTACCAAATCACCGTCCGGCCGCCACAATCCCCCCACCGGCCTCGTCAGACGGCACGACTGACCAACTGCTGTCCCGCCCGGAGGATTCATGACCCCGCCCACCGCCTCTCATGATCCGTACGCGGAGCCGTACGAGGACGAGGGCGACCAGCCGCTGGTACGTCCGTACGCGATGACCGGCGGCCGGACGCGGCCGCGCTATCAGCTCGCCATCGAGGCGCTGATCAGTACGACGGCAGACCCGGCAGCGCTCATGGGGCTGCTCCCCGAGCACCAGCGCATCTGTCATCTGTGCCGCGAGGTGAAATCGGTGGCCGAGGTGTCGGCCCTGCTGGCGATGCCGCTCGGCGTGGCCCGGATCCTCGTCGCGGACCTCGCGGAAGCCGGGCTTGTCGCGATTCACCAGCCTGGCGGCGATGAGAACAACGGCGGTGCGCCTGACGTGACACTGCTCGAAAGGGTGCTCAGTGGACTTCGAAAGCTCTGACGGAGGTCGGGCGACCACCTCCGCGAAGATCGTGGTGGCCGGCGGCTTCGGCGTCGGCAAGACCACGTTCGTGGGCGCCGTCTCCGAGATCAACCCGTTGCGCACCGAGGCCGTGATGACCTCTGCCAGCGCGGGGATCGACGACCTCACACACGCCGGGGACAAGACGACCACCACGGTCGCCATGGACTTCGGACGTATCACGCTCGACCAGGACCTGATCCTGTACCTGTTCGGCACGCCCGGCCAGGACCGTTTCTGGTTCATGTGGGACGACCTGGTGCGCGGCGCCATCGGCGCGATCGTGCTGTGCGACACCCGCCGGCTGGCCGACTGCTTCCCGGCGGTGGACTACTTCGAGAACAGCGGGCTGCCGTTCGTCGTCGCGCTCAACGGCTTCGACGGGCAGCAGCCGTACAACCCGGACGAGGTCCGCGAGGCGTTGCAGATCGGGCCGGACACTCCGATCATCACGACCGACGCCCGGCACCGCGCCGACGCGAAGAGTGCGCTGATCACGCTGGTGGAACACGCGCTGATGGCCCGCCTCCGGTAGGCCCGCGGGCGGTCTCAGCCAAGTCGGCAGAGGTTCTACGGCACTTGTCGTAGGCGGTTTGGAGCCGACTGTGTCCTTTGACACGGTCGGCTCCGCCGTTCATAACGTTTCGGCAGAGGAATCGGGTGGTACCAACACGCGACGCGGTCAACTGGTCTCGCTGTGCGCATGAACGCCCCGTCTTTTGACGGGCCTCGCTCTTTATGACCGTTTTACGTGGGGCTTACATCACGTACAGCCCTCGCGTTCGGCTGTTTGGAAGAGCGCTGGTCGCCGTGCTGGAATGCCAGAACTGCCCAATGGTCAAAGACGTACTCAGCAGTAGCGCGTACTCGATGACGGACTGGGCTCTGAGACACAGCGGCACGACATAGGTGCCGACCGCCGAGAGGTTGTTGGTCGAGTGAGGCGAAGCAAGAACAGTCCCGAGCCATCGGCCCGGGGCAACTTCACCCCGCCGCCGCGCACAGCGGCGCCCGCCCCCGAGCCCGCTGCGGAACCCAAGGCCACGCCCGCCCCGAGCAATGGCCGTTTCTCCCCGCGCAACTGGCGGGTGACCACCCGGCTGAACGCGATCCTGCTCATACCCGTGCTGGTCGGCCTCGTCATGGGCGGCATCCAGGTGAAGAGCTCGATCGACACCTGGCAGGACGCGGAGGACGCCGAGAGCACCGCGCGTCTGGTGCGGGCCTCCCTCGGTTACGCCAACGCCCTCTACAACGAGCGCGACCTCACGGCCGCCCCGCTGCTGCAGGGCAAGGGCCAGGAGGACGCGACCGTCACCAAGGCCCGCCGGGCGACCGACCAGGCGGCCGACGCGTTCGACGAGGCGGCCCAGGACATGCCCGGCAAGGCGGGTCTGGAGCGCCGGCTGAACGTGTTCCGCGAGCAGGAGCCCAAGCTCCAGACGCTGCGCGCGGCCGCGTACACCTCCAAGCTCAAGGGCGTGGAGACCGAGGAGGGCTACACCGGGGTCGCCCACCCGCTGATGGAGTTCGCCAACGAGCTCGGTCTGGGCACCGGCAACATCACCTCCTACGGCCGTACCGTCTACGCGATCTCCCTGACCAAGGCGGCGCTCTCCCTGGAGCGCTCCATCGGCATGCACATGCTGGTCAAGCCGGGTCCGGACCCCAGCCACCTCGCCAGCCAGCGCGTCGCGCTCTCGTCGTACGCGTACCTGGAGCGGATCGCCATCGAGGAGTACATCGGCGGCGGTACCGAGGCGGACGCGCAGAAGCTCGAGGACGCCCAGGCGCGGCTGAAGTCGGACGGCGCGGCCATGGCCGAGGAGGCCAAGGCCGCGGACCCGGACTACGTGCCGCCGCCGGCCAACCCGACCACGATGGTCTCGGAGCTGGCGCGGCTGGAGTCCACCGACACCAGTGAGCGGGCCGACCTGGCCGAGCAGGGCATCACGCCGGACAACTGGTGGGCGGTCAACACCCTCAAGTTCGACGCGTACGGCAAGATCGAGACGGATCTGGCCGACAAGGCGGTGTCCGAGGCGTCCACGATCGCCGACGACGCCGAGCGGGACGCCTACATCACGGGTGCCGCGGTCGTGGTCGCGCTGCTGGCGGCGTTCATCCTGGCCGGCATGGTGGCCCGCCAGATGAGCCGCTCCATGCGCCAGCTGCGCAACGCCGCCTTCGGCATCGCCGAGCAGCGTCTGCCGATGCTGGTCGACCAGCTCTCCCGTACCGACCCCGGCCGGGTCGACACCCGGGTCCAGCCGATCCCGATCACCTCCACCGACGAGATCGGCGAAGTCGCCCGCGCCTTCGACCAGGTGCACCGCGAGGCCGTCCGGCTCGCCGCCGAGCAGGCCCTGCTGCGGGGCAACATCAACGCGATCTTCACCAACCTGTCGCGCCGCAACCAGTCGCTGATCGAGGGCCAGCTGAGCCTGATCACCGACCTGGAGAACAACGAGGCCGACCCGGACCAGCTGGAGAACCTCTTCCGGCTGGACCACCTGGCCACCCGTATGCGCCGCAACGGCGAGAACCTCCTGGTCCTCGCCGGTGAGGAGCCCGGCCGCCGCTGGGACCAGCCGGTCCCCCTGGTCGACGTGCTGCGCGCCGCCTCCTCCGAGGTGGAGCAGTACGAGCGCGTCGAGCTGTCCGGTGTACCGGAGGCCGAGATCCACGGCCGGGCCGTGACCGACCTCGTGCACCTGCTCGCCGAGCTCCTGGAGAACGCCACCACGTTCTCCTCCCCGCAGACCAAGGTCCGCGTCACCGCGACCCGTCTTCCCGACGGCCGTGTGATGGTCGAGATCCACGACAAGGGCATCGGCCTGACCGCCGAGGACTTCGCGGACATCAACCACAAGCTGGCCAACCCGCCGACCGTGGACGCCGCGATCTCGCAGCGCATGGGCCTGTTCGTGGTCGGCCGGCTGTCCGACCGGCACGGCATCCGCGTGCAGCTGCGCCCCTCCGGCGAGCAGGCGGGCACCACCTCGCTGGTCATGCTCCCGGACGCCATCACCCACGGTGGCGGCGGCGAGCACCAGTCGCGCGACGAGTTCACGGTCTCGCAGATCATCCCGGAGCAGAACGTCCAGGGCGGCGAGAGCTTCGGTCAGGTCGGTCAGCCCATGCGGACCGCCGCCGAGCTGGGCTTCGACGACAGCCGGTACTCCGAGGTCCCCGACGACATACGCGAGCTCGACCCGGTCGGCCGCTCGCTGATGCGCGAGGGGCGCCGCGCGGCCCTGGAGGCCCAGTCGCACCCCGAGCCGAACGGCCCGGTGGAGCACGGCGGCCGCGAGGAGCCCGGGACACCCGGGTACCAGGACCAGTTCACCGGCGGGCAGCCGGTGTACGACCAGGGCCAAAGCGGCTACCCCCAGCAGCAGAACGGGCAGGGCGGCGGGTACGACCAGCAGTCGGCGTACCCCGATCAGCGGCAGACGTCGTACGGTGAGCAGTACTACGCGCCGGACGGTGGCATGCCGCAGGGCGAGGGCTACCCGGCGGGCGGCGGTTACCAGGACCCCTCCTACGCGGAGCCGGGCCAGAACGGGCACCAGCCGGCGGGCTCCGGCGCCCCGGAGAACTACTCGGCCTTCGACCAGCGGCGTTACCAGGACGACTGGCCCCAGCAGGACGGTCTGCGGAACGGCTACCCGGACCAGTACTCCCCGGGTGCGCCCGAGGCGCAATCCGCCCAGGCCGCTGACGTGACCGAGGCGGACCGCGTAGGCTTCGACCGTCCGGGTCCGACCCCCTCCGCGACCCACGAGATGACCGACGCGGGTCTTCCCCGCCGCGGATCCACCACGAGCGGCACGGGCGACGCGGGGCGCGCGGACCACGAGGCGCCGGCGGCCGCACCGGGTGCGACCGCCACGGACAACTGGCGGTCGGCCAACGACGACCGCTGGCAGCAGGCCTCGACGCTGCGCAAGCCCAAGGCGGGCGGGGTGACCTCCTCGGGTCTGCCGCGACGGGTACCCAAGGCCAACCTGGTCGAGGGCGCCGCCGAAACCACTCCCCAGGGAGGCCCCCAGGTCTCCCGCGCCCCGGAGGACGTCCGGGGCAGACTGAGCAACCTGCGACGCGGCGTCGAACGAGGCCGCAGCGCGGGCAGTGAAACGAACGGCCAGGACACAAGGAACGAACACCGTGGTCCTGACAGCACCTACAACCAGGAGCGTTAGTGTGAGCCCGATGAGCCAGGCGGCGCAGAACCTGAACTGGTTGATCACCAACTTCGTGGAAAACACCCCGGGGGTGTCCCACACGGTGGTGGTCTCCGCCGACGGACTCCTTCTGGCGATGTCCGAAGGGTTTCCGCGCGACCGTGCCGATCAGCTCGCGGCCGTCGCCTCCGGTCTGACCTCGCTGACCGCCGGTGCCTCGCGCATCTTCGAGGGCGGCAGCGTGAACCAGACGGTTGTGGAGATGGAGCGGGGATTCCTCTTCATCATGTCCATCTCCGACGGCTCGTCCCTCGCGGTTCTCGCACACCCGGAGGCGGACATCGGCCTCATTGGGTACGAGATGGCCCTTCTGGTGGACCGTGCGGGCACGGTTCTGACGCCCGATCTGCGGGCGGAGCTCCAAGGGAGCCTTCTCAACTAAAGGACAGACGGTGCGTTTTGGCGTCCCGTGGCCGTAAAGTTTCGGGACGCGGCTCCACAGTGATGGATGCCAGGCACAGTCGGAGGAGGAAAAGTGGCAACACCCCCAGGCGGTCCGTCTTCGGGCAACTGGTCGTACGGCCCTGGCCAGGGCCAAGGCGACGGCTCGGCGAACGGATACGGCTACCCCTCCGTGCCGAGCCACCGGCAGCCGTACGCTCCGCAGGGCCCCGGTCCTTCGCCGTACGACCAGCCGCACGCTCCACGCGTCCAGCCTGTGCAGCCGCAGCGCCGCACCCCTGAGCCGGCGCCCGCCGGGGCGTCGAACAACCCCCTGGTGCGCCCGTACGCCATGACGGGCGGTCGCACCAGGCCGCGCTACCAGCTCGCCATCGAGGCACTGGTGCACACCACCGCGCAGCCGCACCAGATGCAGGGCCAGCTGCCCGAGCATCAGCGGATCTGCAACCTCTGCCGGGAGATCAAGTCGGTGGCCGAGGTCTCGGCCCTGCTGACGATCCCTCTCGGTGTGGCCAGGATCCTCGTCGCCGACTTGGCGGAGGCGGGCCTGGTCGCCATCCATCAGCCCGGCGGCGACGAGAACGCCGGCGGCCAGCCAGACGTGACACTGCTCGAAAGGGTGCTCAGTGGACTTCGCAAGCTCTAGCGGAGGGCCTTCCCGCTCCACCACTTCCGCGAAGATCGTGGTGGCGGGCGGATTCGGCGTGGGCAAGACGACGTTCGTCGGCGCCGTCTCGGAGATCAACCCGCTGCGCACCGAGGCCGTGATGACATCCGCGTCCGCGGGCATCGACGACCTCACCCACACGGGGGACAAGACGACCACGACGGTCGCCATGGACTTCGGACGTATCACGCTCGACCAGGACCTGATCCTGTACCTCTTCGGTACGCCCGGCCAGGACCGCTTCTGGTTCATGTGGGACGACCTGGTGCGCGGCGCCATCGGCGCGATCGTGCTGGTCGACACGAGGCGGCTCGCCGACTGCTTCCCGGCCGTCGACTACTTCGAGAACTCGGGCCTGCCCTTCGTCATCGCCCTCAACGGCTTCGACGGGCAGCAGCCGTACAACCCGGACGAGGTCCGCGAGGCGCTGCAGATCGGGCCGGACACCCCGATCATCACGACCGACGCCCGGCACCGCGCCGACGCGAAGAGTGCGCTGATCACGCTCGTGGAGCACGCGCTGATGGCGCGGCTGCGCTAGCCGGCCGCGCGGGGCGGTTTCGTCGCCGGGTGCGGCTGCTGGCTTTCGCAGCCGGTCGCGCCCACGCGGTGGAGCCGCACATGGGCACAGACCCGAGCAACCCGAAGAGGCCCCCTCCGCAAGGAGGGGGCCTCTTCGGGTTGCTCGGGTCAGCGCCAGCTGTGCGGCGCGCGGAAGCCCGGCTCGCGTTCCAGGCGGCGCCAGCCCGCGCGGACGCGGCCGCCGCCGTGGGTGGGGGCGATCTCGACGGGGCGGGCGGCGGCGCGGGCCAGGAGGAGGGCCGTGATGGCGGCGACTTCCTCGGGCTCGGCGTGGCCCTTCTCGACGCGGATGTCGGCAGTGGACATGGACGTGGCTCCTCGGGTCACTGCGGCGGGTTGCCGTGCTTGCGGGAGGGCAGATCGGCGTGCTTGGTGTGGAGCATCGCCAGGGACTTGATGAGCACCTCGCGGGTCTCGGCGGGGTCGATGACGTCGTCGACCAGGCCGCGTTCGGCCGCGTAGTAGGGGTGCATCAGTTCGGCCTTGTACTCCTTGACCATGCGGGCCCGCATGGCCTCGGGGTCCTCGGCGTCGGCGATCTGCCGGCGGAAGATGACGTTGGCGGCGCCCTCGGCGCCCATCACGGCGATCTCGTTGGTCGGCCAGGCGTAGGTGAGGTCGGCGCCGATGGACTGACTGTCCATGACGATGTAAGCACCTCCGTACGCCTTGCGCAGGATGAGCGAGATGCGCGGCACGGTGGCATTGCAGTAGGCGTACAGCAGTTTGGCGCCGTGGCGGATGATGCCGCCGTGTTCCTGGTCGACGCCGGGCAGGAAGCCGGGTACGTCCAGGAGGGTGATGATCGGGATGTTGAAGGCGTCGCACATCTGGACGAAGCGGGCGGCCTTCTCGCTGGCCTCGATGTCCAGGACGCCGGCCAGGGCCTGGGGCTGGTTGGCGACGATGCCGACGACCTGCCCGTCCAGGCGGGCCAGCGCGCAGATGATGTTGCGGGCCCAGCGTTCGTGGATTTCGAGGTACTCGCCGTCGTCGACGAGTTCCTCGATGACCTTGGTCATGTCGTACGGGCGGTTGCCGTCGGCGGGGACCAGGTCGAGGAGGGTGTCGCCGCGGCGGTCGGCGGGGTCGCCGCACTCGTGGCGGGGCGGGTTCTCCCGGTTGTTCTGCGGGAGCAGGGAGAGCAGGTAG